>NZ_BAAAZN010000015.1:0-121414 GCF_039536925.1 Amycolatopsis ultiminotia
GGTCGCCGGTCGCCGGTCGCGGGTCACCGGGCGCGGGTCACGGGTCGTGTGGGCGGTGGCGCGGGGCGCGGGTCGCCGGTCGCCGGTCGCCGGTCGCCGGTCGCGGGGCGCGTGGGCGGTGGCGCGGGTCGCCGGTCGCCGGTCGCGGGTCACCGGGCGCGGGTCACGGGTCGTGTGGGCGGTGGCGTGGGGCGCGGGTCGCAGATCTCGTAGTACTCGCTCCTGGCTCCCAGTGCTCCCAGCCCGGACCCGATACGACCGGCAAACCCGCTGACGAACGACCCAGCGCCGAGCCACCATCGACACCACCCGGCGCCGACCCCGGCCACCGGGCGCAGCTCAGCCACCAGTCACACCAGTCACACCGGCACACCGGCACACCGGCACACCGGCACACCGGCACACCGGCACACCGGCACACCGGCACAGACCGCCGGTACACCACCAACCACCAGCCCAAACCTGCCACCGCTGTCCACCGGCGACTCGGCCGCCGGCCCCGGACGCCGTGTTCGCCGTTCGCCGCCAGTCGTCCCGGGTGTCCGGTCGTTCTGGGCCCCCGCCGCCCCGACGCCCCGACGTCCAGAGGGCCACCCCGTCCCGAGGTCCCACCGCTGTCCGGGGTCTCCGACCTCCGGAACCGGCCCGGGGCGCGAACGGTCCGCTCGGTCCGGCCGGGGGCGCGACGGGCGCTGCGTTGCAGGCCGGAGCGGTCACGCTCGGCGATCATTGCCGTGGGCCGGTGCCGGAGTTGCCGGCGATGTCCGGGAGTGACCGGGACTCTCGCGCCGGATCCGGTGGGGCGGGCCCGTCCGGTCGGTCCCCCGGCCTAGAATCGGCCGGGTGGCGCACCCCGATCAGGCCGCGCAGGCCGTCCGTTCCCCCGCTCGCGAGACGCTGCACCGTGTCTTCGGGTACGACGCATTCCGCGGCGACCAGGAAGAGATCGTCGAGCACGTGGTGGCGGGCGGCGACGCGCTCGTGCTGATGCCGACCGGTGGCGGGAAATCGTTGTGCTACCAGATTCCGGCGCTCGTGCGGCCCGGGGTCGGCGTGGTGATCTCCCCGCTCATCGCGCTGATGCAGGACCAGGTCGACGCGCTGCGCAACCTCGGCGTGCGCGCCGGGTTCCTCAACTCCACCCAGGATTTCGCGCAGCGCCAAGAGGTGGAGGAGGCGTTCGTCGCGGGTGAGCTGGACCTGCTCTACCTCGCACCGGAGCGGTTGTCCGTCGAGTCCACCGTGCGGCTGCTCGACCGGGGCGAGGTGGCGCTGTTCGCGATCGACGAGGCGCACTGCGTTTCCCAATGGGGCCACGACTTCCGGCCCGATTACCTGATGCTGTCCGCACTGCACGAACGCTGGCCCGACGTACCGCGGATCGCGCTCACCGCCACCGCGACCGAAGCCACCCACCGGGAGATCTCCGCCCGCCTCGGCCTCGACGGCGCCCGGCACTTCGTCGCGAGCTTCGACCGGCCGAACATCCAGTACCGGATCGTGCCGAAGAACTCACCGCAGAAGCAGCTGCTGGAACTGCTGCGCACCGAACACCACGGGGACGCGGGCATCGTGTACTGCCTGTCCCGCGCATCGGTGGAGAAGACCGCGGAATTCCTGGTGCAGAACGGAATCACCGCACTGCCCTACCACGCCGGGCTGGACAAGGCGACCCGCGCGCGGAACCAGGCGCGGTTCCTGCGCGAGGACGGGCTCGTGGTGGTGGCCACCATCGCGTTCGGCATGGGCATCGACAAACCGGACGTCCGGTTTGTGGCGCACCTCGACCTGCCCAAGTCCGTGGAGGGCTACTACCAGGAGACCGGCCGCGCGGGCCGCGACGGGCTGCCGTCCACCGCCTGGCTCGCCTACGGGCTGCAGGACGTGGTGCAGCAGCGCAAGATGATCGACAACTCCGAGGGCGACGAGGCGCACCGGCGCCAGCAGGCCGGGCACCTCAACGCGATGCTCGCGCTGTGCGAGACCGTCACCTGCCGGCGGGTGCGGATCCTGGCCTACTTCGGCCAGTCCGGCGAACCGTGCGGCAACTGCGACACCTGCCTCGCCCCGCCGGAAAGCTGGGACGGCACCGTCCCCGCGCAGAAACTGCTGTCCACTGTGGTCCGTCTCCGCAACGAGCGGCGGCAGCAGTTCGGCGCGGGCCAGATCATCGACATCCTGCTCGGCAAGACCACCCCCAAGGTCACCCAGTTCCGGCACGACACGCTCACCGTGTTCGGCATCGGCACCGAACTGCGCGAACCCGACTGGCGGGCGGTGGTACGCCAGCTGCTGGCGCGCAACCTGCTGGCGGTCGAAGGCGATTACGGCTCGCTGGTGCTGACCGAAGGGTCCACCGGGGTGCTGAACGGTTCCCAGCAGGTGATGCTGCGCCGCGAACCCGAACGCGCGCCCCGCGCCGCCAAGGCGTCCCGCCGGGGCGCGCCGGCCGCCGAACTCGCACCCGAGGCAGCCCCGGTGTTCGAACGGCTGCGTTCCTGGCGCGCGGCCACGGCGAAGGAACAGGGCGTCCCCGCATACGTGATCTTCCACGACGCCACCCTGCGCCAGATCGCCACGCAGCGCCCGGCTTCGCTGTCGGAGCTGGGCACCGTGAACGGAGTGGGCGAGAACAAACTGGCCAAGTACGGCGAGGGGGTGCTCGCCACCCTCGCAGCCGAGTGACCAAGCGGCCGAGTGACCGAGTGACCGGTGGTGCGTTCCGACCGCAAGTACGACAGTTGTCGCTTCCTCGTCCCCGGAGAGTCGGCAATCGTCGGATGTGCGGTGCCGGGTGCGGCGGTGAGAATCACCGGTGACCCGGAGAAACGCGGAGGTTGCGGTGGAGTTCATGTCGCAGGAGCACATCGACGCGATGAACGGGTTGCTGGCCGGTTCCGCGGAAGTGTCGGCCGCGGCAAGGGAATTGCCGCGCGAGTACGTGCTCGCCTACGAGCTCACCGACGGTCCGGCGGACGGCGCGACCGTCCACTGGCAGCTGCGGTTTGCCACCGACGGTCCGACCTTCGCGCTCACCCCCGCTCCGGACGCGGACGTGCTGCTTCGCGGTGATTGGCGCGAGGTGGTGACCGCAGCGGCGCGCAGCCGGCGGGGCGAGGAGCCGGTCGAGGACGGGCTGCGCACCGACGGGGACATCGAATCGTTCATGGCGGCAGTGGGCGAACTGTTCGCCGTCGCCAGGAAGGTGGCGACGCTCGAAACCACTTTCCCGGTCTGACCGGCGCCGGCGAGGCACTGGCGACGATCGTCGAGCAGGTGGCGGGCAAGGGACAACAATTGTCGGCGGTGGCGGCCGGGAATGTGGTGCACGATCGGACGCACGCCGGCCGCCTCGCAGCGCGTCGCCGCCGGGCCGGTTCGCCCCGTTTCCGCTACTGAGGAGAACAGCCTGATGACTACTGGCCACGCCGGGTTCGATCGGTTCATCGAGGGTTTGGACGCCTTCGTCACCGGTGGCGCGATCCTGCCCGCCTGGTCCCCGGACGGCAAGTGGCTGGCGTTCCTGGAAGGCACGGCCGAGGAGCGCACCGGACGTCTGGTCGACCTGGAATCCGGGCGCACCGAGCCGCTCGTCGCCGATGTGGCCGCGCTGCGGAAAGCGGTCCGTGCGGCGACCGGGCAGACCCCAGCCGGGACGGGGCTGCCGTTCGAGCACATCGGCTTCGCCGGTCCCCGGCAGCTGTCCGCGATGGTCGGCTCGGCCACTGTGACGGTCGATCTCGACAGCGGCGAAGTGGCCGAACTGCCCACGGAACGGCCGATCGACCTCCACATGGAACTCGCCGACAGCGTTCGCCGGACACCGAAGGAGTTCCTGCGCACCGCGCCGCTGACCGACCCGATCAAGGCGCGGGAACTCGGTTCCCCGCAAGGTACTGCGTTCGTGTCCACAGTAGACGGAAACATCGTGCTGCGCTCGGTCGCCGACAACCGGACGGCCCGGCTGACCACGGACGGCACGCCCGAACACGAGTACCGCTTCGACCTGGTGGACCCGCAGCTGACCGCGCTGGGCATGGCGTTCCCGGTGTGCAACTGGTCGCCGGACGGCTCGCGGATCGCCGTCTACCGCGTCGACAACGAAGGCGTGTACCAAGCTCCTCAGGTCCACCACCTCAAACGCGGGGACGAGGTGGTCCACCGCTACTTCGCGCAGGCAGGCGGCCGACTCGAACGCACCACGCTGCACGTGCTCGACGTCTACGGCGGGGCACCGGTGGAGCTCGACCTCGGCGACACGACCGACACCTACCCGGTGCACGGGGCCTGGCTGCCCGACGGCGCGCACTTGGTGGTCTTCGTGCTGCGCCGGGACTGCCGCCGGGCCGAGGTGCTGCTCGCCGACGCGAGGACCGGACAGACCCGGCCGCTGTTCAGCGAGGAGGGCGAAACCTTCCTGCGGATCCACCACGACGTCTACTACGGCAAGAAGATCGGCCTTTTCCGCACCCCGGACGGAACCCGGCTGCTGTGGCTGTCCGAGCGCTCCGGCTGGAAACACCTGTACCTCTACGACCTCGAAGGCACCCTGATCCGCTGGCTGACCGACGGGGAATGGCCGGTCGACTACGTGCACCGCGTCGACGACGAGTACGTCTACTTCACCGCGCATCAGGACCAGACCCGGCCCTACGACGTGCATCTGGCACGAGCACCGCTCGCAGGCGGCTCGGTCGAGCGGCTCTCGGAGCAGCCGGGTGTGCACGCAGCGATATTCTCGCCGAACGGCGAAACATTCATCGACACCTTCTCCACGCCCGCCGAGGCGCCGCGCAGCGTGTTGCGGCGAGCGGACGGTGCCCTGATCTGCGAACTGTCCACCGCCGATACCTCGAACCTGGAATGGACGCCACCACAGCAGTTCACGGCCACCGCCGCCGACGGGGAAACCGAGCTGTGGGGCGTGCAGTTCTTCCCGGCGGATTTCGACCCGACAAAGCAATACCCGCTCATCGAATACGTATACGGCGGTCCGCAGATCGCGGTGGCACCGCACGCGTTCAACAGCCACTTCGCCAAAGCCGTCCACGCACTGGCGCAGCTCGGTTACGTCACCTTCGTCGTCGACGGGCGGGGCACACCGGAACGCTCGAAGGCATTCCACGACGTGGTGACCCAGGACTGGGCTGCCGGCCTGGTGCCGGATCACGCCGCGGTCGTCGAGCAGCTGAAGCAGCGGCACGGCTATCTCTCGGAAGCGAAAGTCGGCGTCGTCGGGCACAGCTGGGGCGGGTACTCCGCATTCCGCCTGGCCGCCGAACGCCCGGACGTCTACGCCGCGGCGGTGTCGTCCGCGCCGGGATTCGACCCCTATTCGTCGGTGCTCTACGAATGCTATCTCGGCTTTCCGCAGACCGATCACGATGCGTACCGCAACGCCACGCCCTATCCGCTCGCGGCGCAGCTGTCGGCGGAATTCCTGCTCGCCTGCGGAACGATCGACCACGCCACCTGGACCGACAGCATCAAGATGTCCGAAACGCTGATCCGGGCGGGGAAGGACCACGAGTTCGTTCTCCTGCCCGAACAGCCGCACGGCTACGACGCGGTGCACGACAGCTACTTCTGGCGCAAGGTCGCCGCCTTCTTCCGCGCGCACCTGCAGGAGGGGAACCGATGACCGGCCCGGCCACGTCCGCACTCACGCAGATCGCGGACGACGCATGGGCCCACGTGCTGGCGACGCAGCCGTTCTTCGCGCTGCGCGGGGACCATCGGGTCGAACAGCTGCCGCACGGATCGCTCGAGCAGGCGCGGCGCGAAGCAACGGTGGGCCGCTCCATCCGGACGCGGTTGCGCGAGGTCGACCCGGCCGGTTTGTCCGCGGACGACCGGAACACCTTGGCCCTGCTGAACCATCTCGGTACCGAATGGAGCGAAGCCGAGGACAGCTGGTGGTGGCATTTCCCGGTCGCGCCCTACCAATCCCACGAGCTCGCGCTGTACGGCAGCCAAGTACTTCGATCCGTTTCGCTGACCGAGCCCTCCGATGTCGACCGCTGCCTTTCGCTGGCGGCCGATATCGCCGCGTGGGCGCGGTGCGCACGGGAAAGGCTGGCCGGCCAGGCTGAGCGGGGCTGGGGTGTGCCGAAGGCCGCCCTCGACGGTTTCGTCGCCACAGTGCGCGGGCATTGCGCCGGTGCCGGGGAGTGGCTCCGGCCGGGCGATACCCGGCAGCTCGGCCCGGCCGACAGCGGCCGGTTGACCGACGGCGTCGAGAAAATCTTCACCGGCGAGGTCGTTCCCGCTTTCGACGCACTGCTGGAGTACTTGACCGGGCCGGCGAAGAACACCGCCGTGGACGGGGTCGGCCTGTCGCAGTACCCCGGCGGGGAGCAGGCGTACCGGAAGCTGGTCGAACGGTATGCGACCTTCGCCATCACGCCCGAGGAAGTGCACGAACTCGGGCTCGAACAGGTGGCACTCCTGGACGAGCAACTGGCCGAGGTGCGCGCGGAGGTGGGATTCGACGGCGGCGAGCGCGAATACCAGCACGTACTCGAAGCGGACAAGCGCTTCCACGCACCGGCACCGGAGGTGGTCGAAGACACCTACCGCAGGCATCTGAGCGCGGTGGCGCCGGTCGTCGGCCGGTTGTTCCGCGTGCTGCCCCAAGCGCGGTACGGCGTCGAACAGCTCGATCCGGCGCTTCAAGCGGGCATGTCCTTCGGATACTACGAACCACCCACCCCACAGCGCCCGATCGGCCGCTACCGGTACAACGGATCCGGTCTGGACACCCGTTCACAGATCAGTGCCGCAGCACTGATCCTGCACGAACTCGTTCCAGGACACCATTTCCACCTCGCCAGGCAGGCCGAAGACACCGGCCTGCACCCGATCCGCGGGCAACTGGCGCCGCTGGCCCTCGGTGCCTACACCGAAGGCTGGGGCGAATACGCGGCGTCGCTCGGTTTCGAAATGGGCGTGTACACCGATCCGTGGGATCGCTACGGCGCGTATCTGCATCAGCGCTTCGTCGCGCAGCGGCTGGTCGTCGACACCGGTCTCAACCTGTACGGCTGGTCACTGGACAAGGCCGCGGAATACCTGGCGGTCAAGACGATGGAATCCCCGCAGCAGATCGGCACCGAAACCCTGCGCTACGCGACCGACCTGCCGGGACAGGCGCTCGGTTACCGGCTCGGCTGGCGCAAGCTGTGGCAGCTGCGCCGGCGAGCGGAAACCGCCTTTGGCGCCGCCTTCGACGTACGCGACTTCCACGAACAGATCCTCGGTGCCGGCGCGCTCCCGTTCACCGCGGTGGAAGACAACGTGGACCGATGGATCACCGGCAGGTAGCAGCGCACCGGGTCACCTTCGGTTCGCGCAGGCGATGCAGGTCCGCGTTGCCGGCAGGGCCGTGAGCCTGCCCTCGGCGATCGGGCCGCCGCAGCGTTCGCAGATCTCGTAGACGCCGGCGCGGACCCGCTCGGCCGCTTGTCCGAGCGCAGCGAGGTCGTCCTGGGCTTGCCTCAGCAATGCCTGGACCTGCTCCCGTTCGAAGGCGATGGTGGCACCTTCCGGATCGTGTTCGTCGTCGCCGCTGGTGAACTCCGACGACGCCACGATCTCGTCCCGCTGCCGTGCCAGCGCCGCGGCCAGGTGCGCGGTCTCCGACCGTGCCCTCTCGACCAGCTCCATCGCGGCGTGCTCATCCATGCCGTCGCCTCTCCCGGACCGCCGCCTCGACATCGACACCGGACACCGGCGAACCGTTGAGACGGGCAGGTACCCCCGCGACCCTACCGCCGGGTCCGGGATGGTGGCGCGGGCCGGTCAGGCCGGGCCTTCGAGTGAGACCAGCACGGTGCGCAGGTCGTCGTTGAGCCGGTGCTGCGCGGACGGGCCGAGCGACGACAGCAGCGCATGTTCCGCGCGGCTCTTCACGCCGAACACCTCCATCGCGCGCTGTCTGCCCGCCGGGGTCAGGGCGACCAGTACCGAGCGGCGGTCGTCCGGGTCGAAGTCCCGGGTCACCCAGCCGTTGCCTTCGAGCCTGCGCACCCGGTTGGTCACCGCGCCCGAGGTGAGCTGCAGCTGGGCCATCAGCGCGCCCGCGCTGAGCCGGTGCTGCGGCTCCGCGCGGACCAGGCAGGCCAGCAGTTCCAGTTCCCACAGCTCGATCCCGTGCGGGGCGAGCTCGCGCCTGATCTCGGTCTCCAGCCGGTGGGCCAGCCTGCGCACCCGGTAGGCCAGCGCCTTGGCCACCCGGACCTCCGGTTCGTCCCGGTCGGCGATGACCTCGAGCATCCGGTCCACGTAATCGCGCTGCGCCATCGTCATCCCCCGGAGGGTACGGCGCGGTGGTCCGGTTCGGTCCACGCGGCGATCGCCTCGGCGAGCCCGGCGGCGGACGGCGCGGCGTGCGCGACGTAACCATCCGGCCGGACGAGCACGGCTCGCACGTCGCGCCACGCTTCGCGCCGCGGAACCGCTGCGGTGCGCACGTCGACGTACTCGGAGCCGAGTCCCGACAAGGATCCCTCTGCGGTGAAATCGAGCAGCAGGAACCGGTCCGGGCGCAGCTCGCGGTGCACGGTGCGCCGGGTCAGGGACAGGTCCGGGACCCGGGTGCCGGTGAGCGGATGGGCACCGTCCGGGCCCGGATAGGCCACCGCCAGCCCGGACAGCCGGAGCGCCATCTCCCTGGCGAACTCGCCGCCCTCGGCGATGAAACCGCTGAACAGGTCGCGCAGTGCGGCGCCACCCGGGTTGAAGGTGTGCATCAGCGCGTCCTGCGCCCGGGTGCTGGCGACCAGCTGGTCGGCGACCGGACGTCGTTCCGCCTGGTAACCGGCGTCGCCGGTGATCAGCCGTTCCGGCGCCCGGCCGTGCACCTCGGCGGCCAGCTTCCAGGCGAGGTTGACCGCGTCCTGGACGCCCACGTTGAGCCCCTGGCCACCGGCCGGCAGGTGGACGTGCGCGGCGTCGCCGGCGAGCAGGACGCGGCCGGTCCGGTAGGCCGCGGCCCGGCGGCCGGAGTTGCTGGTACGGGCAAGCCAGGCCGGGCTGTGCACGCCGAAGTCCGTGCCGCAGATGGCGACCAGCGATTCGGTCAGCTCCGCGAAGGTGAACGGCTCGGCCTGCCGGCGGCGCACCTCCTCGGCCGGGAGCCCGACGTCGGCGGCCCGGACCCCGAAGACGCGGATCGTGTCGCCCGGCAGCACCAGGAAACTGGCGTGCCCGGCGTCCTGGTTCCAGTGGTGGGAGTAGTCCTCGATCGGTTCGGCGAGCTGTACGTCGGCCACGAACCCGAGGTGATCCGGTGCGGTACCGGGGAAATCGATGCCCGCCGCCCGCCGCACCGCACTGTGTGCCCCGTCCGCGCCGATCAGGTACCCGGCGGAACGCCAGACCCCGCCGGCCCGGACCCGCACTGCATCACCGGTCTGCTCGAGCCCGGTGACCGCACTGTCGTAGTGCACCGGCACCCCGCGGGCACGCAGCGCTTCGGTGAGCACGAGTTCGGTCTGCCACTGCGGGATCCGCAGCACGAACGGGAACGGCGTGTCGAGGTCCCGGTAGTCGAGATGGTCCGGCAGCGTCGCGAAATGCGTGTCGGGAACCTGGCTCCCCCGGGCGAGCAGGACGTCGGCGACCCGCCGGCCGTCACCGCTGCCGAGCATCGTGAGCACTTCAAGGGTCCGCGGATGGACAGTGGTGCCTCGCGTTTCGCGACCGGGCCCGCCCCGGCGCTCGTGCACCTCGACGCGGACGCCTGCCGCGTCCAGCAAGGCAGCAGCGGTCAGCCCGACCGGTCCGCCGCCGGCAACAATGACATCCATTAACGTGAAGATAACGAACGTTGACGATCAGGGCAAGGGGCCGCCCGGGTGCCACCGCGGCAGCATCACTCGGCCAGATCACTGGCCAGGTCGTCGACCTCGATCGCCGCGACCGGACAGGAGTCGGCGGCCGCCCGGACCGCGTCCAGCCGACCGGCCGGCGGCCGGGGTTCCACCAGCCGCACCCAGCCGGCCTCGTCGGTGCCGAAGACGTCGGGTGCCGCGGCTCGGCACGCGCCGTTTGCCATGCACCACTGCGGATGCACGGTGATCCGCACGTCGCTCACAGCACCACCGGCCGCTTCTCCCACCCCCGGGAGACGGAATTGAGCGTGCGGCGCACGGCGGGTTCGGTGCCCGCGTGGAATCCGGGGTGGCGCCGCAGCATTTCCTCGAACACCACCTGCCCCTCCAGCCGTGCCAGCGCCGCGCCGACGCAGAAGTGGATGCCGTGCAGGAAAGCCAGATGCTTGCCGTTTTCGCCGCGGTGCAGGTCGAACCGCCCGGCGTCGGGGAACACGCGCGGATCACGATTGGCGGCCGCGATGCACGGCGAGACCAGCGATCCGGCCGGCAGGCGCTGCCCGCCGACCGTGGCGTCCTTCGTCAGCAGCCGGATGGTCAGATGCAATGGCGGGTCGATCCGCAGCATCTCTTCGATGGCGTCCGGCAGCAGTGCCGGGTCGGCGGTGATCTCGGCGCGTGCGCCCGGATTGTCCAGCAGCAGAGTGCTGCCGTTGCCGATCAGATTGGTGGTGGTCTCGTTGCCTGCCACCAGCAGCAGCGCGAGCTGCGCGATCAGCTCCACCTCGCCGAGCACGTCGCCGTCGTCGGTCCTGGTGTGCACGATGGTGGAGATCAGGTCGCCGGCAGGCCGCGCCCGGCGCTGCGCGGCCAGGTCGGCGAGGAAGTCGAAGAGCGCCAGGCTGGTGCGGATCGCCTCGTCGCGCCGCGCACCCTGCACCATCGGGTCGAAGGTCGAGGCGTAGGCGAAGGACCAGGTGCGGAAGTGGCCCCAGGCCTCGCGCGGGACGCCGAGGATCGAGGCGATCACGGCCACCGGCACGTCGGCGGCCAGCCGTGGCATCAGGTCCACTTCGGTGCCCGGCTCGAACTCGTCGAGCAGCGCGGTGGTCGCGTCCAGCACGGCAGGGCGCCAGCGTTCGACCGCCTCGGGGGTGAACGCCGCACGGAACGTCGAGCGGATCCGCGTGTGCACCGGCGGATCCGCGAACATGAACAGCCTGCCCGCGATCTCCGCGAACCGCCGGTGCTCGGCGTCACCGGCGTCGTGCATGCCCGCGGGAGTGACGTCGAACAGGTCACTGGAGAAGGTGCGGAAGTCGGTGGCGATCCGCCGCACGTCCGCGTACCGGGTCACGAAGTGGCTTTGCAGCAGCGACGAGTAGTGCACGCCGTCGCCGGTCTCGCGCAGCTCGTCGTAGAGCGGGAACGGATCCTGGACCACGCCGCCGAACAGGTCCGCGAAGACCTCTTCCGTGGTTCGCGTGCCGCTGGTCGCCATGGCGCCTCCCGGATCCCGTCGACTGTGACGTGCGTAACGAGCAGTCTGACCAGGCGATCAGGCAAAGTCAACACACCGTCGACAATTGTCGAGGGTTCGTCGAGTGTGTCCGGGGCCGGCCGCCGGACGGCACGGGTAGCGTCGAACCATGACCTCGCGAGCCCGCACCCCGGAGGCCGGCGGCAGTGGCGACGGAACCGGTTCCCGCACCGGACGGACGCGCCGGTTCGACGATTCGGCCCGCAAAGGCGATCGACGCCGCGAGCAGCTCCTCGAAACGGCCGAGCGGCTGCTCGAGACACACGCGCCGGGTGAGCTGACCATCGAGCGCGTCGCGGAGGCCGCGGGCGTGTCCCGGTCCAGCCTGTACTTCTACTTCCAGGGCAAGTGGGAGATCGTCGACCAGCTGATCGAACGCGCCTCGCAGCAGATGTTCGAGCGCGACCGCACCCTGGAGGCGACGTCCGACCTCCCGTCGTATCTGCGCGCGATCGTCACCGCCGCGGCGGAGGGCTGGCGGCAGCACCGCGTGGTCTTCCTGGCGGCGACGGAGCGCTCGGCCCATGCCGACGAAACCACCGACCGCTGGCGGTCCACCATGGGCCGGTTCGCCGACGCCATCGCCCGGCGCATCGACGCGGAGCCGGACCACGCCGCGGCGGTGGCCGCGCTCGGCGGTTCGCGGGCGGCGGCCGAGATCGTGTGCTGGATGGTCGAGCGCAACCTGTTCATGCATTTCTCCCGCCCGCACCGGCGGGCGGAGACGGATCAGCTGGTCGGCGCACTGGCGGTCGCCGCGCTCCGCATCATCGGCGTCGCAGACCGGGCCTGACGTGGTTTCGCCGCAGCGCCCGCGAAACAGCGGCGCCGCGGCGAACTGCCTTTCGCGGTCGACAAACCTCTCCGAACGGTGCCGGGCACCGGACCGGCCGCCGCCGGTCCGCAGTGCACCGGCGGGTCGTCCGCGTCACGAGACGACCCGGGTCAGTGCCCCGGGCGGCGGTGGGTCGCGTCCGAGACCTTGCGGACCGCACCGTCGATCTGGCTGTGGTAACGGCCCTTCGTCTTCTCGTCGGCGAAGCGGGCGGCCTTGCCCACCGCCTGGTTGACCTTCTCGGGGTTGCGGCGCACATACGAGCCGACCGCGCTCGCGGCGCTGGCCAGCACGGTCAGTCGCTTCATCATCGCCATGGCGGTCCTCCTGCAATCGCGGCTTCCCCTCCTGCAACGCGGGTGACCGGCGCAGAGTTCCCGGAAACCCGATATACCGGACAGCCGGAATTCATGCGACAAGGCCGTCGCGCGGCGGCATGATCGAGGCCGTGCGCGACCTGACCGCCCTGCCCAAGGCCCATCTGCACGTCCACCTCGAAAGCACGATCCGGCCCGGCACCCGGCGAGAGCTCGCCGAAGCCAACGGGGTACCGCTGCCGGCCACCCAGCCGGAGTTCGACGGGTTCCGCTCGTTCGCCGACCACAACAGCCGCACCCGCGCGTGCCTTCGCCGGCCCGAGGACTTCACGAGGATCGCGCGGGAATTCTGTGCCGACGAAGCGGCGCAGGGAACCCGCTACGCGGAGGTCACCTTCACCGCCGCGTCGCACGGGGAACGGCTGGGCGAACCGGACATGCCGCTCGCAGCTGTCTGCAAAGGACTGGCCGAGGGCGGGGCCGAACACGGGCTGGTGTGGCGGCTGCTGCTCGATCACTCCCGGCGCCGGCCGGTGGCGCGGGCCAGGCGGACGCTCGAACTCGCCGCCGCGCATCCGGAGGTCGCCGGGATCGGGCTGGCCGGCGAGGAACGGCATCCGCTCAGCCCGTTCGCCGAGGTCCTTGCCCACGCCCGAGAACTCGGTCTGCACCTGGTCCACCACGCAGGCGAGGAAGCCGGACCGGACAGCATCCGCGAGGCGCTCGGCATCGGCCACGCGGAGCGGCTGGGCCACGGGATCCGCATCCTCGACGATCCGGAGCTGACCGCCGAGGTCGCCGAGCGGGGTGTCGCACTGGAGGTGTGCCCGTCGTCGAACGTCACGCTCGGGCTCGTGCCCACGCTGCCGGAGCACCCGCTCCCCCGGCTCGTCGAGGCCGGGCTGACCGTCACGCTCAACACCGACGTCCCCGACGTCACCGGCAGCACCCTCACCGGCGAATTCCGCCGCGCCAGGGAGGTCTTCGGGTTCGACGACACCGCGCTGGCCCGGATGGCCGCCGACGCGGTCACCGCCTCGTTCGCCCCCGAGGCGGTGAAAACCGCGCTGCACGGGGAAATCCGCGAATGGCTCAGACCGGAAGCAGGCGGGTGACGAGCGCGCCGAGCTGGTGCGCGGTACGGCATTCGTGCATCGGCACGAGTTCGGCGTAGGCCGTCGCCGCGGAATCACCGGTGGCCCACAACGATTTCTGCTCCGGGTTGAGCCAGTGGACGTGCCGCGCGCGATCGCGGATCGCGCGGATCGCGTCGAGGTTGGGGTCTCCCCCGTTGGTCCGCGCGTCGCCGAGGATGAGTACCGACGTCCGCGGTCCGACGGCGTCGAGCCAGCCTTCGGTGAACTGGCGCAGCGCACCGCCGTAGTCGCTGTGACCGTCCCAGCGGATCACCGCCGCCTCGCTCAGCATCCGCGCGCCGAGCTGTTCCGGGTCGGCGGCACCGGTGTCGATGAGGTGGGTGACCTCATCCGTGCTGTCCACGAAGGCGAACACCCGGACCTTGCCGAACTGGTCCCGCAGTGCCTGCACGAGCAGCATGGTGAAGTTCGCGAACCCCGCCACCGAACCGGAAAGATCGCACAGCAGCACGATTTCCGGCCGTCCGGGCCGCCGGTGCCGGTAGGCCGGGCGCAGCGGGACCCCGCCGGTGGACAGCGAACGGCGCAGCGTGCGCCGCAGGTCGACCTGCCCGCGCGTGGTGCGCTTGCGGCGGGCCGCCAGCCGGGTGGCGAGCTTGCGGGACAACGGCTGGATCGTGCGGCGCAGCTCGGCGAGCTGGGCCCGGCTGGCCACCAGGAAGTCCACCCGGTCGGCGGCGGGCGCGATGGCGTGCCGCGCGATCCGTTCCCTGCCCCGCACCTCGGCGGCCCGGCGGCGGGCCTCGGTCCGCACCTGCCCCCGGAAGTCCTCGACCCGGCGGCGTACCTCGTCGCGGGCCAGCCGGTCGGTGAATTCTCCGTCGCCGAAACCACCCGCGCGCATCGCTTCGAGCACGCGCACGATCAAGGTCTGCGGCTGCACCCGGTCCAGCGTCTGGTGCGCGGAGAAGCCGCCACCGGCACCGTTCGGCGATCCGTACTGGCCGAGCAGCTCCACGGCGAGCCCGGCCAGCTGTGCGAGCGCCCGGTCGTCGCCCTCGGCCAACGCGGTGGCCAGCGCGTCCCGCAGCTGGTCCCGGTCCCGCGGCGGATCGCCACGGGCCAGCTCGGGCACGCCGACGCCTGCCGGGAAGTAGACGTCGAACACCTCGTCGAACACCGCGCGCTGCCCGCCCCGGCGCACGAGCGCCGCGGCGAGACCTTCCCGCACCAGCTCGCGGTCGTCGAAACCCAGCACCTCCAGCGCGGCCGCGGCGTCCACTGTCTCGCTCGGCCCCGCCGGGATGCCCTGTGCCCGCAGCGCGCGCACGAATTCCGTGAGCCGCCCGGTGAAGGTCACGACGCGTCCAGCACCCGGTCGAGATCCAGGCCGGCACCGGCCTTCACGATGTCGTCCTGGTGCTTGAGCAGCACGCCGAGACTCTCCCGCAGCACGTGCTCGCCGAGCTCGCCGGCACCCAGTTCGAGCAGCGTGCGCGCCCAGTCGACGGTTTCCGCGACGGACGGCAGCTTCCGCAGGTCCATCGCCCGCAGCGCGGCCACGACCCGGACCACGGAATCGGCCAGCCCCGCCTCGATACCGGGCACCTTCAGCCGCACGATGGCTCGTTCCAGCTCCTCGTCGGGGAACCCGATGTGCAGGAACAGGCACCGCCGCCGCAGCGCCTCGGACAGCTCGCGGGTGGCGTTGGAGGTGAGCACCACGAACGGTTCGCGGGTGGCGGTGATGGTGCCCAGCTCGGGCACCGTGACCTGGAAGTCGCCGAGCACCTCCAGCAGCAGGCCCTCGACCTCCACGTCGGCCTTGTCGGTCTCGTCGACCAGCAGCACGGTCGGCTCGGTGCCGGAGATCGCGGTCAGCAACGGGCGGCGCAGCAGGAACTCCTCGCCGAAGATGTCGGTGCGCGCCTCCTCCCACGTCTCTTCCCGGCCCGCGGTGATCCGCAGCAGCTGCTTCGCGTGGTTCCACTCGTAAAGCGCGCGGGCCTCGTCGATGCCCTCGTAGCACTGCAGCCGCACCAGCCGCGAGCCGCTGACCTGGGCGACGGCCTTGGCCAGCTCGGTCTTGCCGACCCCGGCCGGCCCCTCGACCAGCAGCGGCTTGCCCAGCCGGTCGGCGAGGAACACGGTGGTCGCCACCGCCGTCGACGCGAGGTAGCCGGCCTCGGCCAGCTTCGCCGACACATCCTCGACCGACGAGAAGAACCCGGTGCCCATCCGACCTCCCTAAGCAAACGCTTACCCGCACTGTACTGGTCCGGCCGGGACGGTGGATAGGATCGCCGGGTGACCTACGTTGCGGCGGACACCCGGTACGACTCCATGACCTACCGCCGGTGCGGGCGCAGCGGGCTGAAACTGCCCGCGCTCTCGCTCGGCCTCTGGCACAACTTCGGGCACGACCGCCCGCTGACGGTCCAGCGCGAGATCACCCGGCGGGCATTCGACCTCGGCATCACGCACTTCGACCTGGCGAACAACTACGGCCCGCCCTACGGCTCCGCCGAGGAGAACTTCGGCAGGCTGCTCGCCACCGACTTCCGGGCATACCGCGACGAGCTGGTGATCTCCACCAAGGCCGGCTACGACATGTGGCCCGGTCCGTACGGCGAATGGGGTTCGCGGAAGTACCTGCTGGCCAGCCTCGACCAGTCGCTGGGCCGGATGGGCCTGGACTACGTCGACATCTTCTACTCACACCGGTTCGACCCGGAGACGCCGCTGGAGGAGACCGTCGGCGCGCTGGACCGCGCGGTCCGCTCGGGCAAGGCGCTCTACGTCGGCATTTCGTCCTACAACTCGGAACGGACCACGCAAGCCGCGCGGCTGCTGCGCGAACTCGGCACGCCGCTGCTGATCCACCAGCCGTCGTACTCGATGTTCAACCGCTGGACCGAATCCGACGGGCTGCTCGACACGCTGGCCGACGCGGGTGCCGGCTGCATTGCCTTCTCCCCGCTCGCCCAAGGCCTGCTGACCGACCGGTACCTGACCGGTGTACCCGCGGATTCCCGTGCCGCACAAGGAAAATCACTCGATCCGGACTCGCTCACCGAGGACCGGCTGGCGAAGATCCGGGCACTGCACGAGATCGCCCGCGGCCGGGGCCAGACCCTGGCCCAGCTCGCGCTCGCCTGGGCCCTGCGGGACCCGCGGATGACGTCGCTGGTGATCGGCGCCAGCAGCGTCGGGCAACTGGAGGACAACGTGGCCGCACTGGACAACCTGGCCTTCACCGCCGACGAACTGACCGACATCGACCGGCACGCCACGGAATCCGGCATCAACATCTGGAAACGCTCCACGGACGCCTGAACCACCCGGCCCACCGGGTTGCTGGGATCCCAGGGACGGCTGGACCCGGCGGGGCCGTTGAGCGCGGCCGGGCCACTCGGCTCGGCCACCGCAATCACTCAGTCAGCCGCCGCAACCGCTCGGTTCAACCATCGCCGCCCGGCTCAACCACTGCTGGGCACAGCCGCCGGACTCAACCGCAGCCGGGCTCAGCCGCTCGACTCAACCACTGCCGGGCACAGCCGCCGGACTCAACCGCAGCCGGGCTCAGCCGCTCGACTCAACCACTGCCGGGCCCAGCCGCTCGACTCAACCGCAGCCGGGCACAGCCGCTCGGGTCAACCGGCTGAGCCGCCCGATTCAGCCGCGGGCGGCGCGGATTTCGCCGACCGCCCAGTCCGCCCAATCCTGTTCCATGGCCGCGTAGCGCTTGCCCCACTCCAGTACGAGCCGGCCGAACAGTGCCGCGTCGCTGTCGTCCCAGTCGACCTCCTCGTCGATCGAGGCGAGGTGCCGGTTCAGCTCTTCGGCGCTCTCGCCCTGCCGGCGCACGTACTCCCGCGCCTGCACCGGGCTGACCTCTCCCAGGAAGTACACCCGCAGCAGCGTCTCGCTGCGCCGGACCGGCCGCGGAGCGGGGTCGAGCAGCCACGCGCGCAGTTCCGCCCGGCCCTCGTCGGTGATCGCGTACTCCTTGCGACCCCGCGGGCCTTCCTCGGCGACCTTGATCATCCCGGCCTTTTCCAGCTTCCCGAGTTCACCGTAGAGCTGGCTCTGCGTGGCCGACCACACGTTCGCCATCGCCGTCTCGAAGCGTTTCAGCAGGTCGTAACCGCTACCAGGGGCGTCTGCCAGCATCCCGAGCACCGCGTGTCGCAAACTCATGCCCTCATCTTACCTTCCACTATTGACATGTCCAACACGAACCCTCTAGCTTCGACATGTCAACATAGGAACGTCAAAGGAACCGGCGATGAACTACCTCAAGAGCTTTCTTCCGTGGATCGGCTTCGCGATCGTGTCCACGCAGGCGGACTGGCGCTGGTCGGGACTCGTCGGGCTGGTACTCGCCGGCGGCCTGCTGGCGACGTCGCGGCGGCAGGGCCGGGGCTGGGACTCCCTGGTCATCGAGCTGTCCGCGCTGATCTTCTTCGCGGTACTCACCGTCTTCTCGTTCAGCGTCCCGGATTCGCCGCTGCGGGACTACGTGGGCGCGCTTTCCGACCTGTGGCTCGCGGTGACCGCGTGGGGTTCGATCGGGCTGCGCCGTCCGTTCACCCTCGGGATCGCGAAAACCACCACGCCGCGGGAGCTCTGGCAGACCCCGGCGTTCCGGCGGGTCAACCTCGTCATCACCACGGTCTGGGCGGCGAGCTTCACCGTGGCGGGCGTGGCGGGTTCGTTCCTGCTCGGTTACGCCCCGCACGCCACCGTCGCGCTGATCGTGCTGAAGGTCCTCGGCTTCGCCGTCCCCGTCGCCTTCACCATCCGCTACGTCACCCTCGTCCGGGCCCGCGCCCAGAAAGCAGCGTGAACCGTGACCACCACCGACTTCCACCTCACCGGCCACTACGCCCCGGTGCACGACGAACTGACCGCCTACGACCTGCCGGTCACCGGCACGCTGCCGCCGGAACTGACCGGCTGGTACCTGCGCAACGGCCCGAACCCCCGCCAGGACAACAGCCACTGGTTCACCGGCGACGGCATGGTGCACGGCGTCCGGCTCGAACACGGCCGCGCCGCCTGGTACCGCAACCGCTGGGTGCGCACGGAAAGCTTCGACCGGCCGGACCGCCTGCTGTATCACGAGGACGGCTCGCGGAACCTGCGGGCCAGCGTCGCCAACACCCACGTCGTCAACCACGCCGGGCGCACGCTCGCGCTGGTGGAATCGTCACTGCCGTACGAGATCAGCCGCGAACTGGACACCGTGGGCGTCTACGACTTCGACGGCGCACTCGCCGATTCGATGACCGCGCACCCGAAGATCTGCCCGGAGACCGGCGAACTGCACTTCTTCGGCTACGGCAGCATCACCGCGCCGCACGTGAGCTACTACCGCGCAGACGCGAGCGGGAAACTCGTAGTACGGCAACCGATCGACGTACCCGGGCTGACCATGATGCACGATTTCGCGCTCACCCGGGCGAACGTGGTGTTCTTCGACCTGCCCGTGGTGTTCGACCGCACGATGGCCGACGAGGGCATGCCCTACCGCTGGAGCGACAGCTACGGCGCCCGGCTCGGCCTGCTGCGCCGCGACGACCCGGCGGCCGGGGTGCGCTGGCTGAGCGTGGACCCGTGCTACGTCTTCCACACGCTCAACGCGCACGACACCCCGGACGGCCGGATCGTGCTGCACGTGGTGCGCTACGACCACATGTTCCGCCCCGGCCGGCCGACCCCGGACGGACAGCTCTGGCGCTGGACGATCGATCCGGCCGCGGGCACCGTGACCGAGGACCGGCTGGACGAGCGCTCCGGCGAGTTCCCGCGGATCGACGACCGGCTGGCCGGGCTCGACGCCCGTTTCGGGCACCTCACCGGATCCGCCGATGCGGCCGGGCGAATCGCCCTGCGCAGGCACGACCTGCACACCGGCGCTACCACCGAGCACCGGTTCGCCCGCGGCCAGGTGCCGGGAGAGGCGGCGTTCGTGCCTGCCGACGGCACCCCCGGTGGCGCGGGCTGGCTGCTCAGCTACGTCTACGACGCCGCCGAGGACCGCAGCGACCTGGTGGTGCTCGACGCACAGGACGTGGCCGCGGCACCGGTCGCCACCGTGCACCTGCCCGCCAGGGTGCCCGCCGGGTTCCACGGGAACTGGCTCCCCGAGGGCTGAGCACTCCCGCGCGGCGCCTGCCGATCGTGCGCGGGAGTCCGTATCGTCGGGGAAACACCGTCGTGGCCACCACCTGAGCGGTGAAAGGAAGGTTTCCTGCCGAAGCGGCGGTGAAGCCGGATACCGTGGCCGGACGGATTTCGGCGGGGAAAGGAAGCGCAGCAGGTGGCGGGGACTCCGCCGGTCGGCACGCCGGCCGGGATGCGCAGGATCAACCAGCGGGCGGTGCTCGACCTGCTGCGCCGCGGCGGGCCGGCGACCCGGCCCCAGGTGGCCAAGGACACCGGATTGTCGAAGCCGACGGTCAGCCAGGCGCTGCTGGCGCTGGAGGCGGCCGGGCTCGCGCGGGCGACCGGGCACACCTCGACCGGCACCGGCCGTTCCGCGGTGCTCTACGAGGCGGACCCGACCGCGGGCCACGTGCTCGGTATCGACATCGGCCGGGAACACCTGCGGGTCGCGGTCGCGGATCTCGGCGGCACCACGGTGGCCCGCCGCGACGTGCGCAACACCGCCCGTTCGGGCAGCGCGCTGGTCTCCTCGGTCGGCAGGCTGGCCACCGAACTGGTGGCCGAGGCGGGACTCACCGCAGAGGACGTCGTGGTGCGCGTGCTCGGCTCCCCCGGCGTGGCCGATCCGGAGAAACGCTGCTTCCGGCACGCACCGAACCTGCCCGGCTGGGGACGTGCCGGTCTGCTCGACGACCTGGAGCAGGTGCTCGGACCGGATCTGGTGGTGGAGAACGACGCGAACCTCACCGCGGTCGGCGAATGGGAAAGCGGCGCGGCGCGCGGGGCGTCCGTGGCCGGCTGCATCATCATCGGCACCGGGGTCGGCATGGGCCTGATGGTCGAGGGCCGGGTGTTCCGCGGTGCGACCGGCGCGGCCGGCGAGATCGGCTACCTGCCCTACGGCCGTACCCGGGCCGCCGACGAACCCGTCGAACCACCCGCCCGCGGTCACCTCGAGGAGGCCACCGCGGCCCAGTCGGTGGTCCGCGGTGCCAGGGAACTGGGCCTCGGCACGGCGAAATCGGCCCGCGAGGTGTTCCGGCTCGCCCGCGAGGGGGACGAGCTGGCCCGGCGCGTGGTGGCCGCGGAGGCCGACCGGCTCGCCTACACGGTCGCCTCGGTCGCGGCCGTGCTCGACCCCGAACTGATCGTGCTCGGCGGCGGTGTCGGCACCGCGGCCGACCTGCTGCTGGAGCCGATCGAACGGGCACTGCACTCGTTCACCCCGCTCGCGGCGTCCGTGGTGCAGGGGGAACTCGGCGACGACGGAGTGCTGACCGGCGCGATCAGCGTCGGCCTGCGCGCGGCGGAACGGCTGGTGTTCGAACGGCGGGTCGGCGCCGCCTGAGGGCCGCCGGTTCCCCGAGCGGCCCTCGTGCTTCCGGGGCAGGCCTCGTGCTTCCGGCGAGCGGGTCTCCTGGTTCCGGGTGAGCAGCGCGCCCGGTTCCGGCGAGCGGCACCCGGTTCCTGCGCGCCGCGGTGGTCGCGCCGCGGCGGGGGTGTCATCATCGCGACTGTGCACATCGAGCCCGGCCGCCGGCCGATCGACCCCGACCGGGTGGCCGCCGCGGCCACCGGTCTCGGCGACCGCGCGGTGATCGACGAATGGGCCGAGCGGTTCGCCGTGGTGGCCGACCCGTCCCGGCTCGCGCTGCTCGTGTCGATCCACTACGCGCCGGGCATCAGCGTCACCGACCTCGCGGCCGTCACCGGGATGACGGACACCGCAGTGTCGCAGGCACTGCGGCTGCTGCGTGCACACGGCCTGGTCACCGCACAGCGCGACGGCCGGATCGTGCGCTACCGGCTGGCCGACGAGACGGTGCACGAGCTCATCCATCGAGTGCGCCCGCACGCGTCGGACCCGCCGCCGGAGCCGGTGGACCGGTAGGTTGCAGGCATGATCGGACTGCCCGAGACCATCACCGCCTGTCTGTTCGACCTGGACGGTGTGCTGACCGGGACGGCCGTGCTCCACCGCGAGGCGTGGAAACGGACGTTCGACGAGTTCCTGCGCAACCGGGACGGCGAGGATTTCCAGGAGTTCACCGACCACGACTACGCGGCCTATGTGGACGGCCGCCCGCGCGCGGACGGTGTGCGCGAGTTCCTGCGTTCGCGCAACATCGAACTGCCCGAGGGGACCCCGGACGACGCCGTGGACGCGACGACCGTCAACGGCGTCGGCAACCGCAAGAACGAACTGGTGCTGAAGATCATCGACGAACGCGGCGTGCGCCCGTACGCCGGCTCGATCCGTTACCTGGAGGAAGCGGAGCGGGCCGGGCTGAAGATCGCAGTGGTCACCTCGTCGGCCAACGGCGCGAAGGTGCTCGACGCCGCGGATCTGACGCGGTTCGTACAGGCGCGCGTCGACGGTCTGGTGATCCGCCGGGACGGCCTGCGCGGCAAACCGGCCCCGGATTCGTTCCTCGCCGGTGCGAAGGCACTGGGCGTGCCGCCGGAGCAGGCGGCGGTGTTCGAGGACGCGCAATCCGGTGTGCAAGCAGGCAAAGCCGGCGGATTCGGCTATGTCGTGGGGGTCAACCGCGCGGATCAGGCCGAGGAACTGCGGGCACACGGCGCCGACGTGGTCGTCGACGACCTCGCCGACCTGCTGGGGGGAAAGCAGTGACCGAGACGGAATTCGGCTACGAGTGCTCGCCGTGGGAGCTGCGGTGGCGCGGCCTCGACGTGGATGCGTTGCAGCGCACCGAATCGGCGTTCGCGGTGTCCAACGGCCACATCGGACTGCGCGGTACGCTCGAGGAGGGCGAGCCGCGCGGGCTGCCCGGCACCTACCTCAACGGGTTCTACGAGCAGCACGAACTGCCCTACGCCGAAGGCGGCTACGGGTATCCGGAAGAAGGCCAGACGGTCGTCAACGTGACCGACGGCAAGATCATCCGGCTGCTCGTCGAGGACGAGCCGCTGGACATGCGTTACGGCACGGCGACCGCGCACGACCGGGTGCTCGACTTCCGCAGCGGCACCCTGCGGCGGGTCACCGAATGGTCCTCCCCCACCGGACGGCGGGTACGGGTGAGCACCGAGCGGCTGGTGTCGTTCACCCAGCGCGCGGTCGCCGCGATCCGCTACGACGTGGAGCCGCTCGACGAGGACCTGCAGCTCGTGGTGCAGTCCGACCTGCTGGCCAACGAACCGATCGAGTCCGACACCCGTGACCCCCGGGTCGCCGCCGCACTCGATGCCCCGCTGGTGAGCGAGTTCTGCCACGCCGCGGACCACCGGGCCGTGCTGGTGCACCAGACCCGCACGTCCGGACTGCGGGTCGCCGCGGCGATGGACCACAAGATCGAGGTGGACAACGGGCTGCGCACCGACGTGCAGGCCGAAGGCGACCTCGCCCGGCTCACCGCCGCGGTCGACGTGCGCAGGGGCGGGCGGCTGCGGATCACCAAGTTCCTGGCCTACGGCTGGTCCGCGCAGCGGTCCGTGCCCGCGCTGCGCGCGCAGGTGGATGCCGCGCTGGCGGGCGGGCGGCAGACCGGATGGGACGGCCTCGTCGCCGAGCAACGACAGTTCCTGGACGATTTCTGGGCCACCTCGGACATCGAGATCGACGGGGACCCGGAGCTGCAGCAGGCCGTGCGGTTCGCGCTGTTCCACTTGCTGCAGGCGGGTGCCCGCGGTGAGACCCGCGCGGTCGCGGGCAAGGGACTCACCGGGCCGGGCTACGACGGGCACGCGTTCTGGGACACCGAGACGTTCGTGCTGCCGGTGCTGACCTACACCATGCCGGACGCGGCCCGTGACGCGCTCCGCTGGCGGCACTCCACAATGGACAAGGCGAAGGCACGCGCGGAGCAGCTCGGGTTGCGCGGCGCGGCGTTCCCGTGGCGTTCCATCAACGGCGCGGAATGTTCGGCGTACTGGCCGGCGGGCACCGCGGCGTTCCATGTGAGCGCGGACATCGCGGATGCGGTGCGCCGGTACGTGAACGCCAGTGGGGACACCGCATTCGAACGCGACTGCGGTACCGAACTGCTGCTGGAGACGGCCCGGCTGTGGGCCTCGCTCGGGCACTTCGACCACCACGGGCACTTCCGCATCGACGGTGTGACCGGGCCGGACGAGTACTCCGCGGTGGCCGACAACAACGTCTACACCAATCTGATGGCCCGGCGGAACCTGGTCACCGCGGCCGAAACCTGCGAACGGCATCCGGACGTCGCCGCACAGTTCGGCGTGGACACCGCGGAACTGGACTCGTGGCGCGCCGCGGCGGACGCGATGGCGCTGCCGTACGACCAGGAACTCGGTGTGCATCCGCAGTCGGAGGGATTCCTGCAGCACGACGAGTGGGATTTCGCGGGCACCGCCGAGGAGTTCTACCCGCTGCTGCTGAACTACCCGTACTTCGACCTGTACCGCAAGCAGGTGGTCAAGCAGGCGGATCTGGTGCTGGCACTGCATCTGTGCGGGGATTCGTTCAGCCCGGAGGAGAAGGCCCGCGATTTCGCCTACTACGAAGCGCGGACGGTGCGGGATTCGTCGTTGTCGGCCGGTACGCAGGCGGTGATGGCGGCCGAGGTCGGGCACCTGCAGCTGGCGTACGACTACCTCGCCGAGGCGGCGCTGACCGACCTGCACGACGTGCACAACAACGTGCGCAACGGCCTGCACATGGCGTCGCTGGCAGGTGCCTGGCAGGGCGCGGTGGCCGGGTTCGGCGGCCTGCGCGACCACGGCGGCGAGCTGGCGTTCGCCCCGCGCCTGCCCGAGGAACTGGGCAGGCTGACCTTCCGGCTCACCTTCCGCGGCACCCGTTTCCAGGTCTCGATCGCCCACACCACGGCGACCTACCAGGTCCTCGACGGCCCCGACCTCCCCCTGATCCACCACGGCGAACGCTTCACGGTGACCGCCCAACCCCGGCACCTGCCGATCCCGCCACCCGACGCAGGCCCGGCCCCCACCCAACCCCCCGGCCGCGCCCCCGCCCGCCGAGACGCGTCGAAGGTACGACAGTTCATCGCGGATGCCTGACCGTGCCTTCGGGTCCTCCCCACCTGGGACCGCCCCAGGGCACGGTCGTCAGGGAGTAGTGCTGCCCCGGGCCGGTTTGACTTCCCGGGCCGGGGATCCAGCACCGGGCGCCGAGACTGGGCCCGGGTTCACGACCAGGGCCGGGGGTTGCGGCCGGGGTCAAGGGGCAGGGGGCCAGGGCCGGAGTCATGACCTGGGGCCATGGCCTAGCCCCGCACCCAGATCGCACGGCTACAGTTCCCTGCCCGGCCCGGAAGGTCTTTGCCGGATCATCGCCACGGTTCGCTGCCCGAGATCGGTTGCCGGGCAGCGCTGCCGGATCCGCCGCTGCCTCGTGTCGTGACGGTGGGCGCTGTGCCCGGCTTCGGCGCAGCGGATCTGCGTGGCGTAGTGGCAGCACGGCCGCGGGTGTAGCGGGCCGGTCGCTGCGGGCCGGACGTCGCGGCTCGTTCGCGAGGGCCGAGCGGGCAGCCGGGTCGCGAAAGGGCGCCTGGTGGGTAATCGGGTCGCGGACGGTCGGGTGAGTAACCGGGGGGCCGGAGCGGCTGCCGGGTCGCGAAAGGGACGGGTGGATAGCCGGGTCGTGGGGGTCGCGTCGTGCGGCCGCG
Organism: Amycolatopsis ultiminotia; assembly: GCF_039536925.1. Taxonomy (NCBI): domain Bacteria; kingdom Bacillati; phylum Actinomycetota; class Actinomycetes; order Pseudonocardiales; family Pseudonocardiaceae; genus Amycolatopsis; species Amycolatopsis ultiminotia. Next base: position 25,412 of record NZ_BAAAZN010000015.1, read on the forward strand.
GTAGCCGGGTCGCGCGGCCGTGGGGGTCAGGGCGCGCGGTCGCGGTAGCCGGGTCGCGCGGCCGTGGCGGTCAGGTCGTGCGGGCAGGTGCGGCGGGGGCGGTGGGATGCCGCGGCTGGTGTTGTTCGGTGCTGGGTTACGGGTGTGTGTCGGTGGCTCCGGGGGGTGGCTCGACCTCTTCGGTGCGGGCCGGGGTGAGGTCCGGGCCGGGGGCGGTCGCCACTTCGCCCGGGAGGTCGTCCGGGGTCGGGAGCGCCGGGGGCTCGCCTGGGACTCTGGTGCGGTGGCGCGGCGGCGGGGCGTCGTCGTCCTCGTCGTCGTGGTCTCGGGGGAACAGGTCACTGCGCGCAGTCATGGTTCCGGCATACCTCGTTTTCCGTGGCCGCACCAGCGGGTTCACGCGGCCGGACGGGAACCCTGCTTTTCTGCCGCACCGTCCGTGCGGCGGTCGAGCAGGGTGAGCAGCAGGCCGTCCCTGGTCGACCACGGGCAGATGGCCATCGGGCCGCCCGAGACGGTCAGCAGCGCCTCGGCGACCACGGCGCCGCCCAGGGCCTGCTGGGCTCGCCGCCGGGAGATGCCGGGCAGTTTCGCCCGGCGGGACGCGGGCATCGCGGTCAGCCGCGGGATCCACGCGCGCAGGTCGTCCGGGTACAGCTCACGGGTCTTGCCGGGGCGATCGCCGGCGAGGCGGGCCAGCTGCCGCAGCACCTTCGAGCAGCCGACCACCCGATGCTGAGTCAGTTCGGCGGTGACGTCGCCCAGCGCGTCGCTCACCTGCTCCAGCACGTGTTTCCGCAACGCGCGGACCTGCTTGTCGCGCACCGGCGGCTCGGCGGGCAGCCAATCGCGCGTCACCGAGCGTGCACCGAGCGGCAGCGAACGGGCGAATGTCGCGCACTCACCCGCGCCCGCGGACAGCTCGACCGTGCCACCGCCGATGTCCAGCGCCAGCAGCGGGCCGGCGGAGGCACCGAACCACCGGCGCGCGGCCACGTAGGTCAGCTCCGCCTCGCGCCGTCCGGACAGGAACCGCAGCTTCACGCCGGTGTCGCGGGCAACCCGGCGGACCACCTCGCGCGCGTTCGCCGCGTCCCGGACCGACGACGTGGCCAGCGGGAACACCTCGGTGACACCGTGCGCACGCGCCACCTCCAGCCCGGCGGCAACCGCCGCGGAAATCGCCGAAATCCCGTCCGGGGACAACCGGCACTCCTCGTCGAGCGAACGGTCGAGGCGCAACCGCGTCTGGTGGGTCAGCGCGGGTGCCAGCGGCGACCCACCGGGTTCGAGCACGACAAGCCGCGCGCTGAACGAACCGACGTCCAGCACTCCCACCGCGGGCCCCGCGATCCTGCGCACAGTCCGGCCTACCTCACTTCCGCCACCATCCCGGGTTCCCCGGACCACCGTTCCTACACCCACCGGCACCCCGCGCGCGGCGGATTTACGGCTATTCGACGGTGGCGGCGTTCCCCGGGACCCGGCTACCCGATGATCTCCCGCAGCTTCGAGACGGCCGCGACGCGGTCCGCACGCCCTGGCAGCAGCGGGTTCACCACCAGGGTGGTCACCCCGGCCTCGGCGAACGCGGCCACCCGCTCCTTCACGAAGCTCGCAGGGCCGACCAGTGAAATCGCCCGCAGCAACTCCTCCGGCACGGCCGCGGCGGCCTCGTCCTTCTTGCCGTCGAGGTAGAGGTCCTGGATCTGCTTCGCCTCGGCTTCATAGCCGTAGCGGACCGCGAGGGTGTTGTAGAAGTTCTTGCCCCGTGCGCCCATCCCGCCGATGTACAGCGCGAGCATCGGGCGCATCTGGTCCAGCAGATGGTCCACGTCCTCGCCGATGGCCAGCGCCGGACCGGCGAAGACGTCCAGTTCGCCCAGCGCCGGGTCGCGTTTGGCCCTGCCCTCGGCGAGCGCGTCGCCCCAGACGTCGGCGGCCCGTTCCGGGTGGAAGAAGATCGGCTCCCAGCCCTCGGCCAGCTCCGCGGTGAGCGCAACGTTCTTCGGGCCGAGCGCGGCCAGCAGGACCGGGATCCGCTCGCGCACCGGATGGTTGATCAGCTTGAGTGGTTTGCCCAGTCCGGTGCCCTGGTCGGCGGGCAGCGGGATGGTGTAGTGCCTGCCCTCGTGCACGACGCGTTCCCGGCGCCACACCTGGCGGCAGATCTCGATGATCTCGCGGGTGCGGGCCAGCGGCGCGTCGTACTTCACGCCGTGGAATCCCTCGATCACCTGCGGGCCGGACGCACCGAGGCCGAGCGTGAACCGCCCGTTCGACACGAAGTCCAGTCCGGCCGCGGTCATCGCGGTGAGGCTCGGCGTACGGGTGTAGATCTGGAAGATGCCCGAGGCGAGCTGGACCCGTTCGGTCTTCGCCGCCAGATAGCCGAGCTGGCTCACCGCGTCGAAGCTGTAGGCCTCCGGCACGAACGCGATGTCGAGCCCGGCCTTTTCCAGCTCGACGACGTCCGCGACGCTCTCGGCGAACCCGCCCGAGTAGCTGATGCCCGTCCCGATCCTCATCGATCCCTCATTCCGTACCGGTCCGCTCTGACTGAGCGCACGCTTATTATGGCCTGCCCGTCGCCGACATGCTGCGATGCAGGTCACACCCCGGGTACCGCTGATCGCCGGCCCGCTGCGCGTACCGGAGCACCGGCCCGAGGCCGCACACCGGATCAGGTTCCCGTGCCACGCGTGGCAATCCACTCGCCGACCAGTGTGTCCAAAGCAGACAACGGCAGACCGCCGTGACTGAGCACCACGTCGTGGAATCCACGCAGATCGAACCGATCGCCGAGCGCGCGCTCCGCCTCGGCCCGTACCCGCTGGATCTCCAGCCGCCCGACCAGGTAACCGAGCGCCTGCCCCGGATTGGCCACGTAGCGGTCGATCTCCGCCTCGATCTCCAGCCTCGCCATCGGCGTGTGCGCCACCAGGTACTCCACCGCCTGCTGCCGGCTCCAGCCCAGCGCGTGCAGACCGGTGTCCACCACCAGGCGGCCCGCCCGCATCGACTCCATGGTGAGCATGCCCAGCCGCGCGACATCGCCGGAGTACAGCCCCATTTCGTCGGCCAGCCGCTCGGTGTACAGACCCCAGCCCTCGGCATACGCGGTGAACATCACCACTCGGCGCAGCAACGGCAAATCGGTCAGTTCTTGTGCGAACGACAGCTGGAAGTGGTGGCCCGGCACGGCTTCGTGGAACGCGATCGCCTCACTCGTGTACCGCGGGCGTGAACTCGCCTCGTGGGTGTTGGCGTAGTACGTGCCAGGGCGCGAACCGTCGAGCGTGGCAGGCAGGTAGTAGGCGATGGTACCGCTCGCGGCGTCCGCCTCGGGCACCGGCGCCACCACGCACCGAGCTGCCGGGGTCCGCGAAAACCATTGCGGAGCAACGGATTCCGCCCGCTCGACAGCAGCACGGGCGGCGTCGAGCAGCTCCTCGCCGTCGCGCCAGCGCAGTGCCGGGTCGCTGCGCAGGTGCTCGAAGATCTCCGGCAGCTCACGCGTGCCGAACACCCGCTCACCGAGCTCCCGGTATTCCCCGAGCTGGCCTTCGATCACCGCGAGCCCGGTTTCGTGCAGTTCCTCGGCGGTGCGCTCGGTGGTCGTCTCGGCGCGGATCAGGCCCTGGTACCGCTCCGCACCGCCGGGCAGGTGCCCGATCCCGGGCTCGGTGCCGGGTTTCGCGACCGGCAGCAGCTCCTCGGCGAGGAAGTCCCGGTAGCGCCGGTAGGCCGGTCGGACGACCTCGGCCAGCAGCCGGTCGCGTTCCCCGGCGAAGCCTGCCACCTCGACCTTCGGGGTGACCAGGAACGGATCACCGGAGGCCGCGGCGAGGTACCGCTCCACGTACCCGATCCCGATGCGCACCAGGAAATCCGGCGGTACGAGGCCCTCGGCCGCGGCGGCCCGCTGTGCCTCGATCACGGCGTCGAGGTAGCCGCCGATCGCGGCCAGCCTGCTCAGGTAGCCGCGGGCTTTGTCCTCGTCGTCGGGCACCAGCGGAGGCAGGTCCATGAGCAGGTTCAGCGCGGGCGAACTGAACCCGTCGCTCACCGCGAACCCGGCCAGCCGCGAGTCGATCCTCTCGATCACCCCGCGGGTATGCGCGAGGATCACCTCCCGGGTGACGACCTCCGAACGGTCCAGCCCGGCGGGATCGATCGCCTCGGCACGCCGCGCTAGCGCGTCGTAGGCGCCGCGGTGGCGCTGTGCCGCGGCGAGGCTCGGATCCGGCAGCTTGCTGTGGTCGCCGGGCACCCCGTAGATCGTGCGTTCCAGCGGATTCCGCTCGAAATCGAGTTCCACCAGCTCGTCGGCCAGCCCGTTGACGGTGTCGCCGTGCCCGGCCACCCACTCCGCGACGACCGTGTCCAGCACCGACAGCGGCAGCGACCCACCGGAGAGCACAGCGTCGTGGAAGCCCCGGATGTCGAACCGGCTGCCGAGCCGGGCCTGCGCGGCCGTCCGGATGCGCTGGATCTCCAGCCGCCCCACCAGGTAGGCCAGTGCCTGCCCCGGATACCCGAGGTAACGGTCGACCTCGGCCTCGATCTCCACGAGCGCCATCGGCGTGTGCTCGACCAGGTACTCCACCGCCTGCTGCCGGCTCCAGCCCAGCGCGTGCAGACCGGTGTCCACCACCAGACGGCCCGCCCGCATCGACTCCAACGTGAGCATGCCCAGCCGCGCGACATCGCCGGAGTACAGGCCCATCTCCTCGGCCAGCCGCTCGGCGTACAGACCCCAGCCCTCGGCATACGCGGTGAAATCGTTGACGCGGCGCAGCAGCGGCAGATCCGTCAGGTCCAGTGCGGCGCTCAACTGGAAGTGGTGCCCGGGAATCGCCTCGTGGAACGCGGTGGCCTCCGCGGTGTGCCGGAACCGCTCGGTGGCCTGGTGGGTGTTCGCGAAGTAGGTGCCCGGCCGGGACCCGTCCGCGGCGGGCCGCAGGTAGTACGCCGGGGGCGCACCGGGAGCAGCGTCCTCCGGGACCGCCTCGACGGTCCACGGATGCTGCGGGATGTGCCCGAACCACTTCGGCGCCTCCTCCGCGGCACGCGTGATGGCGGCACGCGCGGTGTCCAGCAGCTCCTCGGCACTCGTCCAGCGCAGCTTCGGATCGGTGCGCAGCCGGTCGAAGATCTCCGGAAGCTCCCGGGTGCCGAACACCCGCTCGCCGAGCTCCCGGTACTGCCCGAGCTGGCCCTCGATCACCGCAAGCCCGGTCTCGTGCAGCTCTTGCGGAGTGCGTGCGCTGGTGGTGTGCATGCGCACCAACCGGGCATAGATCTCGTCACCACCGGGCAGCCAGGACACCCCCGCGCGGTCGTCCGGCCGCCCGTGCGGCAGTACCTCGGCCTCGAGGACATCGCGGTACTCGCGGAACCCCGGGTGCACCACCTCGCGCAGCAGCTGCGCACGGCGCGCGGCGAACTCCTCGTCCGGCGGCGGCTGACGCAGCAGCGGATCACTCGCCGGCTCCGCCAGGTAACGGTCCAGGTGCGCGATCGCGCCCCGCACCAGCCGCTCGATCGGCAGCCGACCGGCCGCGATGCCGTCGCGGTGCCGCTGGGCGAACGCCCGCAGGTACTCCGGGATCGCGGCGAGCCTGCCCAGGTGCGCCTCCGCGGACGCACCCGGGGAGACCGCGATCATCGGCAGCACGGTGAGCAGGCTCGCGGCCGGGGCGACGAAGAAATCGCTCACGGTGAACTCGGCGAATCGGCTGTCGAGCTGGTCCAGCCGTCCTTCGATCGAACTGATCAGCACCTCTCGGGTGACCCGGTCGGCCGCGCCGAGCCCCTCCGGGCCTGCCGCGTCCGCCCGCTCCCGCACCGCGACGAGCCGCTCGCGGTGCGCGGCCTCGGCAGCTGCGCCCGGATCACCGAGCCCCGGCGCATCCGGCCGCACACCGGTGACCGCGGCGGAGAGGGGCTCGAAGTCGAACAGCTCGCCGACGAACTCGTCGGCGAGGGCGGAGACGTCGGTCATGGGCTGCGGGCTCCTGGGGTGGTTCCGGTGGCGCGACCGGAGCGGCGGCCCGATCGGCACCGCGTCCGGCGGGCGGCGGTGCCCTGCCGACCCTAATGCAGCCCCGGCGCGGCCCGCCCGGATCCGGTACGAGAGTCCCGTTCACGTGCGGCGAACAGCAGTCCGGCTCGCCGGGCGGGCGGAACACGTCCGGCGAGCCGCGAGCCGGTAGCGTTGCCGGAGTGGCCGTGTCCGATCCCGCCGATGTCCGCCTGCTCGCCGCCTTGGCCGAGCTGGGCAAGACGGCCGTGCACGAGCTCGCCGCGAAAGTCGGGATGGACCCCCGGGAGGTGGCCTACCGGCTGGTCGCGCTGTCCGGCAGCGGACTGCCCCTGCTCGTCGGGGTGGAGAGCGATCCGAACGGCCTGCGCGCGGCCATCGCGGGGGCAGCGGGGACCTGGCAGCAGCCCGCCTCCGCAGCGGCGCCGGGGCCCGGGTCGGGACCGCCGGCCGGGCCGATGCCGGGAGCCGCGTATCCGGCCGGAGCGACGCCGGGGCTCCAGTCCGGGCAGCTGCCGCGATCGGCACCCCCGCACGGACCGGCCCCCGGCACGGCACAGCAATCCGGACAGCTGCCGGGTCCGGCACCGCAGCCAGGGGCGGCGTACTCGGCCGGGGCGACGCCGGGACCGCAGTCCGGGCAGATGCCGGGCGCGGCACCACAACCCGGGCAGATGCCCCAGCCCGGGTCGAGGCCGGGACCGCAGCCCGTGCCGGGGCAGGGGTTCGCGCCGGCTGCCCGGAGTGCGCCGCCCGGTGCGATGGTCCCCCCGCCTCCGCCCGCCGGGAGCCCGGTCCACGGCGGACCGTCCGGGCCGGTGCAAGGCGTGCCGTCAGGACCGTACGGCGCACCGTCCGGGCAGTACGGGGTTCAGGGCAGCGCATCCGGGTCGTACGGAACGCCATCGGGACCGCACGGAGCACCGTCCGGCCCGTACGGCGCGCCATCGGGGCCGTACGGCGCCGCTTCCGGGCCGTACGCGGTGGCGTCCGATCCGGTGGCGAGCACCTGGGGGTTGCCGCAGACCGCGTCCTGGGCGCGTGGTGACGAGCCGCGCCCGCAGGCGCCTGCCGGAGGGCAGCGCGGGCGGATCGGCGAGACGCTGGCCGCGCAGGGCCTGGAAGGCGAGCAGCTCACCCTGCAGCTGCTGGAAGTGCAGGATCCGGCCGACTTCCTGTTCGGCGCCGCGGGCTACCGGCTGGAGGACGGTGAACGGGCGGTGGTCGTGCACACCGAGATCACCAACCGCGGCGCGATCCCGTTCGCATCGCTGCCGGACAACTACCTCGAGCTGATCACCGACGACGGTGCCGCGGTGGCCAAGGCACCGGTCTCGCTGACTTCCCGTCCGCCGCACAAGATCGGCGTGCGGCCCGGCGAAACGCTGGGCGGGCACACCGTGTACGTACTGCCGGAAGCCACCCAGGTGGTCGCGGTGCGCTGGAGCCCCCGGCCGGAACCCGACGACCGCACCCTCACCTGGACGGTGACCGGCTAGGCGTTCTCGTCCCGCAGGATGTGCAGTGCATTCGCCAGATCGTCCGGGTACTCGGCCTCGAACTCGACCCGCCTGCCGTCGGCGGGGTGGGCGAAGGCGAGGGTCCGCGCGTGCAGCCATTGCCGGGAGAGTCCCAGCTTGCGGGCCAGCACCGGATCCGCGCCGTAGGTCAGATCGCCGACGCACGGGTGGCGCAGTGCGGAGAAGTGCACCCGGATCTGGTGGGTACGCCCGGTTTCCAGCTTCACGTGCGCCAGCGACGCCGCACGGAACGCCTCGACGACCTCGTAGTGCGTGACGCTCGGCCGTCCGCCCGCGACAACGGCGAACTTGTAGTCGTGCCGCGGATGCCGGTCGATCGGTGCGTCGATGGTGCCGCGTGTCGGATCCGGATGTCCCTGCACCACGGCGTGGTAGCCCTTGTCCACGGTGCGTTCCTTGAACGCCCGCTTGAGCACGGTGTACGCGCGCTCGCTCTTGGCCACCACCATCACGCCCGTGGTGCCCGCGTCGAGCCGGTGCACCACGCCTTGGCGTTCGGCCGCGCCGGAGGTGGAGATCCGCAGCCCGGCCGCGGCGAGCCCGCCGACGACGGTCGGCCCGGTCCAGCCGGGGCTCGGGTGCACCGCGACCCCGATCGGCTTGGACACCACGACGAGGTCGTCGTCCTCGTGCACGATCCGCATGCCCTCGACCGGCTCGGCGACGACCTCCACCGGCCGCTCCGGTTCCGGCAGCGTCACCTCGAGCAGGCCGCCCGCGGACAGCCGGTCGGACTTCCCGGCGGGATGGCCGTCGAGCAGCACCTCGCCTGCCGCGGCCAGATCCGCCACCACGGTGCGCGACAGGCCGAGCAGCTTGGCCAGCCCGGCGTCCACGCGCATCCCGTCGAGCCCGTCCGGAACGGGCAGCATGCGCGCGTTCACGCACTCTCCTTTTTGGTGCGGGTGGAAGTGCCGTCGTAGTCCTTGCCGAGCAGGGACAGCAGCACGATCAGCGCACCGCCGACACAGATCGAGGAGTCGGCGATGTTGAAGATCGCGAAGCCCTCGCCGTTGGGCGCGAAGGCGGAGATGAAGTCGATGACGTGGCCGCGCAGCGGGCCCGGCGCACGGAAGATGCGGTCGGTCAGGTTGCCGAGCGCGCCCGCGAGCACCAGGCCGAGCCCGATCGCCCAGCCGACCGAGCGCAGCCGCCGCGACAGCCATACGATCGCCACCACCACGGCCGCCGCGACCAGCGCGAGCACCCAGGTCATGCCGGTGGCCATGGAGAACGCGGCGCCGGGGTTGCGGATCACCTGCAGGTAGATCAGGCCGCCGAGGACACGCAGCGGCTCCTTGCCCTCAAGGTTGGCCGCCACGAGGTTCTTCGACACCAGGTCGATCACCCACAGCACCACCGCGACCGCGAACACCAGGCCCACCCGGCGCTTGGGCAGCTTCGGCGCGGGCTCCCCGGGCTCGGCGCCCGCCTGCCCGGCCGGGTCCGCGGGCTGCCTGCCGTGGCCGGACCCGGCCGCCGCGCGGCCGGGCGCCACGGCACCGGACACTGCGGGATCAGGCATTGAGCGGCCGGTCCCCGCAGCGCCGGACTCCGCACGATCGGCCCCGGCGAGACCGGCTTCCGCGGAGTCGGGCACCGCGCGATCGGACACAGCGGAGTCGGGCACCGCGCGATCGGACACAGCGGAGTCGGGCACGGCGCGGTCGGACACGGCCGGCTCGGAGACGTCGGATTCGGACGAGGGCTCGGTGCTCACGCCCCCATTGTCCACGTCCGCGTTCGGGCCGGTCCCGGCACTGCCGTCAGGCGCAGAACGGCGGCAGCTCGCGCGGGTCGCCGACCGGCGTCCAGCGGCCGTCGGTCTTCGTGTACTCCCAGCGGGCGCCGCGGGCGATGATCTGCCGCAGCGCGAGCACGAGGCGGTCCACGTGCTCGGCGGTGCTGCCCAGTCCGAGGCTCACGCGCACCGCCTGCTGCCCCTCACCGCCGGTCTCCCGGATGAGCCGCCGCGTGGCAACGTGCGCGCAGAAGGCGCCGTCGCGCACACCGATGCCGTACTCGGCCGACAGCACCGCAGCGAGCCAACCCGGGTCGAAGCCGTCGACGACGAAGCTGACCGTGCCGACGCGGTCGACCGGGGCGTCGAACAGCCGCAGTTCCGCACAGCCGGGCAGACCGGCCAGCCCCTTGCGAAGCCGGTCGAGCAGCTCGGTCTCGTGCTCGCCGACCGCATCCCAGTTCGCGGCCAGCTGTTCGCAGGCCACGCCCAGTGCGTAGACGCCGACGGTGTTCGGCGAGCCGGCTTCGTGCCGCTCCGGTCCGGAGTTCCAGACCACGGCCTCCTCGGTGACCAGCTTCGTCGCGCCGCCGCCGGCGAGGTAGGGCTCCGCGGCGCGCAGCCAGTCACCGCGGCCGATCAGCGCACCCGCACCGAACGGCGCGTAGAGCTTGTGTCCGGACAGCGCCACGTAGTCCACGTCGAGTTCGCGCAGCGAGATCCGCCGGTGCGGGGCGAGTTGTGCGCCGTCCAGCGCCACCCTGGCGCCGTGTTTCCGGGCCACCGCGGCGATTTCGGCGACCGGGAGCAGCTCACCGGTCACATTGGACGCTCCGGTGACCACCACCAGCCGCGGTCCCTGCGGGCACGCCGCGAGTGCTTCGTCCACAACGGACACCGCGGCCAGCCGGGTGCGCGGCAACTGCAGCCGGCGCACGTTCGGGCCCCGCCAGGGCAACAGCGCGGCGTGGTGCTCGGTGTCGAAGACGAGCACGGAAGTCTTGCGTGGCAGCGCTTTTGCCAGCAGGTTGAACGAGTCGGTGGTGTTGCGGGTGAACAGCACGGTGTCGGTGCTGCGGGCGTCCACGAAGCGGCGCAGCACCGCACGGGTGCGCTCGTAGAGCTTGGTGGAAACCTGCGAAGCGAAACCCGCACCCCGGTGCACGCTGGCGTACCAGGGCAGGAATTCGTCGACCGCGGAGCGGACCGCGTCCAGACACGGCGCGCTGGCCGCGTGGTCGAGGTTGGCGTACCCGATGTCGCCGCCGGTGACCAGCGGCACCCGCAGTGCGGCGCCGGCCACGGTGGGCACGGCGGTGACGGGGGTTTCCGTGGACCGGTCGAGTGCGAGAGTCATGACGCTGCCTCCTCGGCATCCGGGGGTCCCCGGCGAGGGGCCCGCGCTTGCCCGCCGCACTGCGCGACCGGCCTGGTCCTCACCCGGGGCACCCCACCGCGGTAGGAGGGTTGCCGGCCAGCAAGCCGGGGCTTCGCGCTGGCACTCATGACCTGAGCAAGACCATAACCGACCACCGCCGCACGAGACCAGTCCCGTCCCGTGATCTGAGACGGCCGTCACCCCGTGTGTCCATAGTGGACACCTTGGTCAGCGGCCGGATTCCCCGCGCCAGCGAGCAAGCCGCCCGGCCCGGTCCACGGCCCGGATGCGCTGCTCCACGGCTTCGCGCACGAGCTGCGTGGTGACCACGAGCAGGTGATCGTTTTCCTGCAGCCTGCTCGTCTTCTGCGGCGTGAACCCGGATCCGTCCCGGACCACCAGGCTCACCGCCGCTCCCGGGGGCAGCCGCAGCTCGGAAAGGTACACGCCGTGCAGCTTCGAGCCCTTCTGGATCCGCACCTGCAGCAGCTCGGCGCCGAGCTCGTCCAGCGGCGCCGCGTCGACCTCGATCTCCTGCGCCTCGGTCGACCCGTCCAGCCGCAGCAGCCGCGCGAGCCGGCCCAACGTCGAGCCCTGCAGCAGGGTGAGCACGATGACGAGCACGAACACCGCGTCCACCAGCCGCTGCGCGCCCGGCACCCCCTCCGACAGCGGGATCATCGCGAGCACGATCGGCACCGCACCACGCAGTCCGGCCCAGGACAGGAAAACCTGGTCCCGCCAGCGGATCCGGAACGGCAGCAGGGACAGCAGCACCGACAGCGGCCGGGCGAGCAGCAGCACCACCGCGGCCGCGACCAGGCCCGGCACCAGCGCCTCGAGCAGCCGGTACGGCGACGCGAACAGCCCGAGCAGCACGAACAGGCCGATCTGGGCGAGCCAGCCCAGCCCTTCGGCGAACGATCGCGTGTCCGCGCGGTGCGGCAGCTTCGAGTTGCCGAGCACCAGCCCGGCGACGTAAGTGGCCAGCAGCCCGGAGGCGTGCGCGAGCTGGCCCGAGGAATAGGCGAGCACGCAGACCGCCACCGTGGCGAGCGGGTACAGACCGGTGGCGGGCAGCGCGGCCCGCCGCAGTGCCTGCGTGCCCAGCCAGCCGAAGGCCAGACCGAGGACCAATCCGGCTGCCAGTTCGTAAATCACCACCAGCGGCAGCGACCAGTCGATGGCTTCCCCGGACGCGAGTACCACCACCGCGATGTAGGCGGGCGCGTCGTTGATCCCGGATTCCAGTTCGAGCGTGCCGCTCAGCCGGCGGCCGACACCTGCCGCACGCAGCACGGAAAACACCGCCGCGGCGTCGGTGGAGGCGAGTACCGCGCCCCACAACAGCGCGAGCCGCCAGTCGAGGCCCAGCAGCCAGTGCAGGGCCGCACCGGTCACCGCGATGCTGACCACCACCGCCACAGTGGACAGCAGGATTCCGGGGCCCATCGAGGCTTTCACCGACTGCCAGCGGGTGGTGAGCCCGCCCTCGGTGAGGATCAGCACCAGTGCGGCGAGACCGAGCGACTGGGTGAGCGCGGGGTTGTCGAAGTGGATGCCGAAGCCGGCTTCGCCGAGCAGTACGCCGATCCCGAGGTACAGCAGCAGGGACGGGAACCCGAGCCGCATGGACACCCGGACTGCGAGCACGGACGAGAGCAGCACCACCCCGCCGATGCCGAGGAGCACGGGAAGTTGGTCCATGTCCGCCTCCCCCTCCCGCGATCCGCAGCACTCAGGATAGTGAGGTGGTCACCGCGCCCGAGCAGGTGCACCCTCCCCGGCCCGCTCCGTCCTATCCGGACAGTCCGCGGCCAGGGCGTTCCCGCGGGGAACTCCGCGACCGGGGTGGCCTGCGGACGGCGCGGGGCCCGAGCGCCCGGACGGCGTCCCGGCGCGCTCGCCGCGGCGCCCGGACCCGGCGCGTCCGGCCCACGCCCGGCCGGCCCACGCCCGGCCGGGCGTCGACGGCACCGGGTCAGGCCTTCGCGACCGCCACGCGGACCTTCACGCCCTCGCCGACGGTGCCCTCGAAGCCCTCGGGCACCTCGCCGTAGGACACCGCGGTGGCCAGCGTCTCGGCGGCGACGAACTGCTCGTGCTTGCGCGCCGCGACGACGGTGTCCTCCGGGGCGTCGAGTACGAGCGCGATCCGGTCCGCCACGTCGAGAGCGGCGTCCCGGCGGGCCTGCTGCACCACGCGGACCAGATCACGGGCCACGCCTTCGTCGGCGAGGTCTGCGGTGACCTCGGTGTCGAGCAGCACCAGACCACTGCTGCCGGGCAGTTCGGCCGCGGCACCGCCGCCCGAAGCGACCAGCCGCCGTTCGTACTCGCCGTCCTGCAGTTCGACGCCCGCGGCGACGACAGCGCCCGCGGCATTCGTGGTCCACTCACCTGCCTTGACCGCCTTGATCACCTGCTGGACGACCTTGCCCAGCCGGGGACCGGCGGCGCGCGCGTTGACCGCGACCTCGAACCTGCCGTGCGCGGCGACCTCGGTGGTCAGCTCCACGGCCTTCACGTTCACCTCGTCCCGCAGGATGTCGGTGAATTCGCCCAGCGCCGCCACGTCCTCTGCCGCCACCAGCAGCTTCGCCAGCGGCAGCCGGACCCGCAGCTTGTTCGCCTTGCGCAGCGCCAGCGCCGACGACGCCACCTGGCGCACCCGGTCCATCGCGGTGACCAGCGCCGCGTCCGCGGGCAGGTCGAGCGTGTTCGGCCAGTCGGTCAGGTGCACCGAGCGCTCGCCGGTCAGCCCGCGCCACACCGTCTCGGTGGTCAGCGGCAGCAGCGGGGCGACGACCCGGCAGGTCACCTCGAGCACGGTGTGCAGGGTGTCGATGGCGTCCTGCTCGCCCGCCCAGAACCGGTCGCGGGAGCGGCGCACGTACCAGTTCGTGAGCACCTCGAGGAAGTCCCGCACGGTCTGGCACGCGCCGGCGATGTCGTAATGGTCCAGCGCGGACTCGATGTCGGTGACCAGCTCGTGGGTCTTCGCCAGCACGTAGCGGTCCAGCAGGTGCTGCGAATCCGTGCGCCAGGTGCCCTGCTTGCCTTCGGCGTTCGCGTACAGAGCCAGGAAGTAGTACGAGTTCCACAGCGGCAGCACGGCCTGGCGCACCGCATCCCGGATCCCCCGGTCGGTCACCACGAGGTTGCCGCCGCGCAGGATCGGGCTCGCCATCAGGTACCAGCGCATGGCGTCCGAACCGTCGCGTTCGAAGACCTCGTTGACGTCCGGGTAGTTCCGCAGCGACTTCGACATCTTCTGCCCGTCCGAGCCGAGCACGATGCCGTGTGAGATGCAGGTCCGGAACGCCGGCCGGTCGAACAGCGCGGTGGCCAGCACGTGCAGCAGGTAGAACCAGCCGCGGGTCTGGCCGATGTACTCGACGATGAAATCGCTCGGGTAGTGGTGCTCGAACCACTCGGCGTTCTCGAACGGGTAGTGCACCTGGGCATACGGCATCGAGCCGGAGTCGAACCACACGTCGAGCACGTCCTCGACACGGCGCATCACCGAGCGGCCGGTCGGGTCGTCCGGGTTCGGCCGGGTCAGCTCGTCGATGTAGGGCCGGTGCAGGTTGTCCAGCCGGACGCCGAAGTCCCGCTCCAGCTCGTCGAGCGAGCCGTACACGTCGATCCGCGGGTAGGCCGGATCGTCGGAGCGCCAGACCGGGATCGGCGAGCCCCAGTACCGGTTGCGGGAGATCGACCAGTCCCGCGCGTTCTCCAGCCACCTGCCGAACTGACCGTCCTTGACGTTCTCCGGGTACCAGGTGATCTGCTGGTTCAGCTCGACCATCCGGTCCTTGAACTGGGTGACCGCGACGAACCACGACGACACCGCGCGGTAGATCAGCGGATTGCGGCAGCGCCAGCAGTGCGGGTACGGGTGTTCGTAGGTCTCGTGCCGCAGCAGCAGCGCGCCCTGTCCGGCCGCGGATCCGGTGCCGTTCTTGAGGTCGCGGATGATGTTCGGATTCGCGTCGAAGACCAGCTGGCCCTCGTAGTCCGGTACGGTCCCGTCGAACCGGCCCTGCGCGTTCACCGGGGTGACGGCGGTGATGCCGGCCGCGTCGGTGACCACCTTGTCCTCTTCACCGTAGGCAGGCGCGATGTGCACCACGCCGGTGCCGTCCTCGGTGGTGACGTAGTCCGCGGACAGGATCCGGTGCGCGTTCTCCGTGCCGACGAAATACGGAAACGGTGGGGCGTAACGGTTTCCGAGCAGCTCCTCGCCGAGGTAGCGGGCTACGACGGCAGGCTCCTCCCCCAGCTCGCGTGCGTACGCGGCCACCCGGGCCTCGGCGAGCAGGAACCGCTTGCCGGGGAAGTTCTCGCTCTCCACCACGACGTAGCGCACCTCGGGGTGCACCGCGGTGGCGAGGTTCGACGGGAGCGTCCACGGCGTGGTGGTCCAGATCAGCAGATACGTGCCGTCGAGGTCGTTCCCGTTGCCCGCCAGGCGGTATCCGACCGTCACGGCCGGGTCCTGGCGGGTGCGGTAGACGTCGTCGTCCATCCGCAGCTCGTGGTTGGACAGCGGGGTCTCGTCCCGCCAGCAGTAGGGCAGCACGCGGTAGCCCTCGTAGACCAGGCCCTTGTCCCACAACTGTTTGAACGCCCAGATGACCGATTCCATATAGGACACGTCGAGCGTCTTGTAGTCGTTTTCGAAGTCCACCCAGCGCGCCTGGCGGGTGACGTAGTCCTGCCATTCGTCGGTGTAGCGCAGCACCGATTCCCGGGACGCCTCGTTGAACCTGGCGACGCCCATCGCCTCGATCTCGGCCTTCTCCGTGATGCCGAGCTGGCGCATCGCCTCCAGTTCGGCGGGAAGGCCGTGGGTGTCCCAGCCGAACCGGCGTTCGACGCGGCGGCCGCGCATCGTCTGGTAACGCGGGACGACGTCCTTGACGTAGCCGGTGAGCAGGTGCCCGTAGTGCGGCAGGCCGTTGGCGAACGGCGGGCCGTCGTAGAAGACGTACTCGTTGTCGCCGTGCTCGCCCGCGGGACGCGCGTCGATCGAGGCCTGGAACGTCCGGTCGGTCTCCCAGTACTCGAGGACGCGGCTCTCCAGCGCGGGAAACGACGGCTGGGCCGGGACCGAAGTCTGCCCGTCCCACGAAACCTGGGGGTACATCCGGGTGCTCCTTGCGTTCGTCGCTCGCGTACGGGCGACCGGCGCTGCGCCGGTCACCCCCACGGGGACGAGACGCTCGCACGTCACGCGGTACCACCCCGCTTGCCCCGGCGGAACGCCAGGGCCTCTCGTTCGGCGGCGATGACGGGCCGCACCCGTCCGGGTCTACTGGGGGCAGCTCGCCCTGTTCTTCCGGAGGCTCCCCGGTGATGGCCGGATCGACGCCGTGCTGCCATCAGGTTAGCCCGCCGCCCGGAACGGGTGTGCGCTAGCCCCGGCGTCGCGCCGAGCAAGGCCAGCGGGAGGATGCCGAGCGGCGATCGGTGTCGCACCGGGAACGCCTTGCAGGTACGGCATCAGCACCAGGACCGAGCCGAGGCCGACGAAGTCCGTCGCCGCGGACACCCCGTTCGCGATGGCCGTCCGAGGCGAACGCAGCAAGCCGAGCGGCAGCATCGGACCGGCCCGGTGGACATTTCCGTCGCGGTGGAAGTGTCCACCGGGCATGCTGGGGGTGTGCTGGAAGGAGACGCCGACATCGCGCGGATCGCGGCGCTGTTCGCCGACCCGGCGCGGGTGCGGGTGCTGCTCGCGCTGGACGACGGCCGGTCGCTCGCCGCTTCGGTGCTCGCCGGGGAGGCCGGGCTGTCCGCGCAGGGGGTGAGTGCACATCTGGCGAAGCTGCGCGACGCCGGACTGGTGACCGCCGAGAAGTCCGGGCGGCACCGCTTCTACCGGCTGGCGGGCGGGGCGCCGGAACTGCTGGAAACCCTCGCGCGGCACGCACCGGCCCGGCCGGTGAGTTCGTTGAAGGAAGGCACCCGCGCGGAGGCGTTGCGCAGTGCCCGCACCTGTTACGACCACCTGGCCGGACGGCTGGGAGTGGCGGTCACCGCGGCGCTGCTGGAGCATCGCGCGTTGGTCACCGTGGATGGCGAGCCGACCACCCGGCGTCGTGCTGGGGACCGGATTTCCGCGCCGTTGAAAGACCATCCCTACGACCTGGGACCACGCGCGCCCGAGGTGTTCACCGCGCTGGGCGTGGATCTGGCCGCGGCGAGGGCGAGCCGCCGCCCGCTGCTGCGCTTCTGCCTCGACTGGAGTGAACAGCGGCACCACCTGGCCGGTGCTCTCGGGGCAGCCCTCACCGACCGCTTCCTGAGCGCAGGCTGGCTCCGCCGCCGCACCACGGGACACCGGGCGGTCCACCTGACCGACGAAGGCCGTTCGGGACTGCAGAGCGTCCTCGGCATCGGCGGCTGACCGCAGTTCCGGACCGGCGCTGGTGCCCGGCGGGCGCGGCGGCAGCAGGGGTCAGTGGTGGGCCGCGGCCAGTACCGCGTCCGGGCCACAGCGGGCACACGGGCTGAAGCCGAGCTGGCGGGCCTCGCCCACGGCGATCGTGATGGTGTCGCGGCCGGAGAGCCAGCCGCAGTCGACGAGGTGGTAACGCGGATATTCGTCGACGACCACGACCTCGTCGTCGAGTCCCTTGACCACTTCGAGGTCTTCCTCGCTCGTCTCCTCCACGCCGGGAGGCGTGTCGCGGACGGCTTTCGCGTCGGCCTCCGCGCCCTCGGCCGGCGCGGGTTCCGGCTGCGCGGCCGGATCGTCCACGGTGCCCAGCTCACCGGTGGCGGGCAGCAGTTCGGTCTGCCCGGCGGATTCGTCGTGGGCGGCATCGGCGGACTCACCGTGGTCGGTGCCGTCCGGTTTCTCGTCGTCTTCCGGGTCCGCTTCCTCCGCGGGGGAAGCCCGGCGCTTGCGGCGCCGCAGCCAGTCGACGAGGAGCAGCACGCCGGCGAGCACGGACAGGCCGATCGAGATCCAGGCCCACAGCGAGTGAGCCGTGATGAGGGCCGTGACGAGCAGCGCGAGCGCCGCCACCACCAGAACGAGGACGATGTAGAGCACGCTGAATTACAGCACGACGGCCCCGGTTCCGGTGCACGACCCGCCCACGCGCGGTACCGCAATGGCTCCCGAGCGTGGCCGAGACGGCCCCGCGCATGCCGGAGCCCCGCCGGTCCACGAAGGACCCGGCGGGGCGGACCGACACAGGTGACTCAGCCGGCTTCGGCCCGCGGGCCGAACGAGTAGCCCTGGCCACTGTTCGTGGACGAGGACTGGTTCGAGCCGGACGACGCCGTGGCCGGTGCCGCGGAGCCGCGGTCGTCGAGCTCCCGCAGCTGCGATTCCAGGAACCCGCGCAGCCGGGTGCGGTACTCGCGCTCGATCGTGCGCAGCTCTTCGATCTTCTTGCCCAGAGCGCCCTTCTCGGCGTTCAGGCTGTTCATCGTCTCGGTGTACTTGCGCTGCGACTCGCGTTCCACAGTGGTCGCCTTGTCGCGCGCCTGGCGCTCCAGCGTCTCCGCACGGGTGCGCGCGTCGTTCAGCATGGTCTCGGCACGTGTACGGGCCTCGTTGACCATCGAGTCGGACTTCGCCCGTGCGTCGGAGAGCAGCTGCTCGGACTTGGTCCGGGCCTCCGCCAGCATGCCGTCGGACTCGGTCTTGGCCTCGGCGGTGAGCCGGTCGGCCATCTCCTGCGCCAGTCCGAGGACCTTCGCGGCCTGGACGTTCGGCTCGCTGCTGTCCGCACCTGCCGCGGCGTGCGCCTGGGTCTGCTCCACCGCCGAAACAGGCGGCGGAACCGGGGCCAGCCGGCGCGAGGGCTCCTCGCGCACCGGGGGCGGGCCGGCCACCTTGGCGCTCTCCAGCTCGGATCGGGTCGATTCGAGTTCCGTGTCGAGCTGCTCCATCTGCTGGCGCAGCTCGTTGTTGTCCTCGATCAACCGGGCAAGCTCGGTCTCCACCAGGTCGAGGAACGCGTCCACCTCGTCCTCGTTGTAGCCCCTCTTGCCGATGGGCGGCTTGCTGAACGCGACGTTATGCACGTCAGCGGGGGTCAACGACATCAGATCACCTCACGCACTCCATGGCCTGCAGGATCCACCCTGGTGTCCCCGTTCACCTGGGTGTCGCCAGTTGCATCCCGAAGAACACAACCAACAGCAGCACCATAATCGACAAGTCCAGTCCCATCCCGCCAATGCGGACGACGGGAATGATCCGCCGGAACAAGCGCACCGGCGGATCGGTCACTGTGTAGATGGTCTCGAGCGTGACCGCAACCCCTCCGGCGGGATGCCACTCCCGCGCGAAGGTGCGCACGAGTTCGATCACGATACGCGCGGTCAGCAACAGCCAGAACGCAAACAGCACGTACCAGACCACCAGCCACACAGCATTCACGGCGCCCACTCTAGCGGGGGACGGCGGCGAAGTGCGCAACCAGCACCGTGGCGCGGCGATGAGTCGACAAAATCACGTCTGGCTGCGCCCAGCGGTCCGGTGTGCTTCACCCGCGCAAAAACAATCCGCCCTCGGCGATCCGCCGGCGGTCCTCCGCGGTCACGTCCACGTCCGGCGGTGAGAGAAGGAACACCTTGTTGGTGACCTTGTCCATCGACCCGCGCAGTGCGAACGCGAGCCCGGCGGAGAAGTCGACGAGCCGCTTGGCGTCCGAGTTCTCCATCTCGGTGAGGTTGATGATCACCGGGATGCCCTCGCGGTAGTGCTCGCCGATCGCCCGCGCCTCGACGTAGCTCGTCGGGTGCAGCGTGGTGATCCGGCTGAGCGGATCGCGCACGGGCTCGGCGACCGGCCGCAGCCGGGCCACCGGATCGGGCTGGCGGTCCACGGCGAGCGCGCCGTGCGTCGACGGCTCCGCTGCGGTCACCGACCGTGACCGAAGCCGGGGAGCCGGCTCGTCATACGTGTCGCCTGCGTCGCGGTATCGTCCCCTGGCGCGCGCCGGTGGCTCTTCGTAGTCGTCGTAGTCCTCGGCGTAGTCGCGGCGGTACTCGTCTTCTTCGAGGTCGTAGTCGTCCTCGTCCGCGGGCACCATCCCGAAGTAGGCCTTCAGCTTCTGCAGCGCGCTCATGCCTCTCCCTTTGCCCTCGCCGCTCCCGCACCAAACCCGGCCGGTCGCGTTCCGTGACCAGCTGGCGGACTCCCTTACGGCGAGGCTAAACCGCGCCCGCCGAGCAACGCGGTTCCGACACGCACACAGGTGGAGCCGTAGGTGATCGCCGGTTCCAGATCATGGCTCATGCCCGCGGAGACTTCCACTGCGTCCGGATGGTCCGCGCGGACCCTCTCCGCAGCTCGGGCCAGCCGCTCGAAGGCGCGGGCGGGCTCCTCGCCCAGCGGCGCGACGGCCATCACGCCCCGGAGTCGCAGCTCCCCCGTGTGGGTGATGTGCGCGCCCAGTGCGGGGACCTCGGCGATCGGCGTGCCGCCGCGGGCCGGATCGTCGTCGAGGCTCACCTGGATCAGCACGTCGAGCGGTCCGGTGCGTTCCCCCTCGTCCCTGGCGGCGCTGACCGCGCGGGCGAGCGCGTCGGCCAGCCGCGGCGAATCGACCGACTGCACCTCGGTGGCCCAGCGGAGCACCGAACGCGCCTTGTTGCGCTGCAACCGGCCGACCATGTGCCAGCGCGGTGCGGCCACCGGCCGCAGCGCGGCCACCTCGGCGGACTTCGGGCCCGCCTCCTGGTCGCGGTTCTCGGCGAGATCGAGCAGCCCGAGGTCGGTGAGCAGCGCCGCATCGGCGGCGGGGAACGTCTTGGTCACGCCGATCAGCCGCACCTCGGCACGGGCCCGTCCCGCCGCCGCGCAGGCCGCGTCGATCCGGTCCCGCACAGCGGCCAGCGACGCGGCCAGCTCCGCCCGGCGGACGTCGTTCACCGGGCACCCCCGCACACGCGGCGCCCGCAGGCCCGCGGCGAACGGGAAATCCGCACCCGTGCCGGCAGTGCGTACCCGCCGCCGTGCCTCGCGCGGGACGCCCGGTCGTGGCCGGGCTGCCGGGGCGGCGCGCTCACGCCGTCTCCTCGAGCCAGGTGATCCCGGCGATCCGGCCGGTGGTGCCGTCGCGGCGGTAGCTGAACAGGGTCTTGTCCTCGGCCGTGCAGCGGGGATCCGCGCCGATGCGGCCGACCCCGAGGTCCGCGAGCTGCCGCCACAGCCCGGCCCGCAGGTCGAGACCGGTCGTGCCGGTGCGGGTGCGCGCGGCGCTGCCGGGCAGATGCCGTTCGACGTCGGCGGCCATCGCCTCGGGCACCTCGTAGCATTCGCCGCAGATGGCCGGGCCGAGCAGAGCCTCGACCCTGGCCGGTTCGGCACCCAGGTCGCGCATCGCGGTGAGCGCGGCGGGGACCACGCCGACCCGTGCGCCCACCCGGCCGGCGTGCACCGCGGCCGCGACGCCTGCCTCCGGATCGGCCAGCAGCACCGGCACGCAGTCCGCGACCAGCACCACGAGTGCGAGGCCCGGCCGGTCGGTGACGAGCGCGTCGGTCGCCTCGGCGGCAGCCGGCTCGGTCCCGTCCACGACCGTCGCGGTCCGGCCGTGCACCTGTTCCATCCAGGCCAGCCGGTCCTCGGTCAGCCCGAGTTCCGCGGCGAGCCGCTTGCGGTTGGCGTACACGTTCCCCGCGTCGTCGCCGACGTGGTCGCCGAGGTTGAAGGTGTCGTACGGCGGCCGGGAAGCCCCGCCCGCCCTGGTCGTGACGACTCGTCGTACTCGCACTCCGCCATCCTGCCAGTGGCGGGAATCAGCGGCGCATGAACGGCGGAACGTCGACCTCGTCGTCGTTCGGGTCGTCGTGCACGGTCGCCGGACGGCTGGGCAGCCCGCCGGAGGACGGACCGGAGCCGAGCGGCGAGTAGCCGCGCGAACCGCCACCGGGCTGCGGCAGACCGCCGGGCGGGGTGTTGCCCGCACCCGGCTGCGGCAACGGCGGCCGCGGCGGCACCGGATAGCCGGAACCACCCGAGGGCGGCACCGGTGTGGCCCCGGCGGGCGGGGCGGCGGGCTGGGCCGGTGCCGGACCGTTGCCGACCTGGCCTGCCGCGGCCGAGGCGGTGCCGCCGCCGTTCTGCCGTGAGCCGAACGCCGGCGGGTCGAGCTTCTTGTGCGTGGGTGCGCCGGAGTCGAACCCGGCCGCGATCACGGTGACCCGGACCTCGTCGCCGAGCGAATCGTCGATGATCGTGCCGAAGATGATGTTCGCCTCCGGGTGCGCGGACTCCTGCACCAGCGACGCGGCCTCGTTGATCTCGAACAGCCCGAGATCGGAACCGCCCGCGATGGACAGCAGCGCGCCGTGCGCCCCGTCCATCGACGCCTCCAGCAGCGGCGAGTTGATCGCCTTCTCCGCGGCCTGGATCGCCCTGCCCTCACCGCGGGCGGAACCGATGCCCATCAGTGCCGAGCCTGCACCGGACATCACGCTCTTCACGTCGGCGAAGTCGAGGTTGATCAGACCGGGCGTGGTGATCAGATCGGTGATGCCCTGCACACCGGAGAGCAACACCTCGTCGGCCGAGCGGAACGCGTCCATCAGGGACACGCCGATGTCGCCGAGCTGCAGCAGCCGGTCGTTCGGGATCACGATCAGCGTGTCGCATTCGTTGCGCAGCTGCTGGATGCCGTCCTCGGCCTGCTTGCCGCGGCGCTTGCCCTCGAAGGTGAACGGGCGGGTCACCACGCCGATGGTCAGCGCGCCCAGTTTGCGGGCGATCTGCGCGACCACGGGCGCGCCACCGGTGCCGGTGCCACCGCCCTCGCCCGCGGTCACGAACACCATGTCGGCGCCCTTGATGACCTCTTCGATCTCTTCGCGGTGGTCCTCGGCGGCGCGCTGCCCCACTTCGGGGGCGGCGCCGGCACCGAGGCCGCGGGTCAGTTCCCGGCCGATGTCGAGCTTGACGTCGGCATCGGACATGAGCAGTGCCTGGGCATCGGTGTTCACCGCGATGAACTCGACACCCTTGAGGCCGACCTCGATCATCCGGTTCACGGCGTTCACGCCGCCGCCGCCGATGCCGACGACCTTGATCACCGCAAGGTAGTTGTGCGGGGGCGTCATCGGGTCCGCCTTCCTGATCGTGATGTGCACGTGCCGCCCACCGGGGCCGAAACCCTCACCCTCGACTCGAGAGTGAGAGTTATGTCAACCACCGGCGTCAAGGCAGGACGGTAGGCACCGGGCAAGCGCTAATCCAGTAGGCACGCCGTGCGCGGCAAAGGTGTTTTGCCACAACGCGAACCCCGGCGCAAGACGGCGCGGTCCCGGCGCCCCCTGCCGGCTGCGGGGTGCCGGGGCCGATCACGCGGGCAGATTTGTTGCCAGCACGACGTTTCCGGTCGGTGCGCCGGTGGGCGATCCGCCCGTCGGTTCGACGCTGATCGCGAACTGCTCGGCACCGGAGAGCCCGTCGGCCACCACGAGGTTCCCGGACGGGCCGCCGGGCAGCAGGCCGGCCGGACGCGGCTCGAGGTGCGGGCCCATCAGCCAGGCCTGGTAGACCCGGCCGGACGGCGCGGCGGGCAGCTCCGCCTCCTGGAACATCATCCGGTCGAGCAGCCGCGACGCGAGCACCGTGCCGCCGCCCCCGCCGGGCGAGGTCACGTGCTCGGTCCGCACATCCGGTGCGGCCAGCAGCTCCGACACCGGACGGTAGCGGTCACGAGCCTGGTCCAGCTGCGATTGCGCGGTGTCCAGCCGGTTCTGGGTGTGCAGCGCGATCCCGCCGAACACCCCGGCGCCGGCGAGACCCACCACGGCCGCCGCGGCCGCGGCGAGTATCGGACGGCGGCGCGGGCCGCGCACCCGCTCCCCCGGCTCGGGCCGGGTCCGCGGCGGCAGCTGACGGGTGGTGCGCATCTCGGCGAGCACCCGCTGTTTCAGCTCGGCAGGCGGTTCCTCGTCCATCGCGGCACCGAGCCGGACCGCGGTCTCGCGCAGCTCCCGCACCTCCAGCGCGCAGGCCTCGCACTGGTCCAGGTGCCGGCGGAACTGGGCGCGCTCGACGTCGGACAGTGCGTCGAGTGCGTACGCACCGGTCAACGTGTGCATGTCCGGCGTGCTCACCCGATCACCCCCAGGCAGTCACGCAGCCGGATGAGCCCGTCGCGCAACCTCGTCTTGATGGTCCCCTGCGGTGTCGACAGCACGTCGGCCACCTGTCGATACGTGTAGCCCTGGTAGTAGGCCAGCAGAACCGACTCCCGTTGCAGTTCGGTGAGCGCGCGCAGGCAGCGCCGCACCTGCGAGCGTTCCAGCCGGGTCGCGACGGACTCCGCCACCTCGTCGAACGGCCGCCCGCGAGCGGCTTCGAAGGTCGCCTTGTGCTCCCGTTCGGTGCTCGCCCGTGCGGAACGGACGCGGTCGACCGCACGCCGGTGCGCCAGTGTCATCGCCCAGTTCAGCGCGCTGCCCTTGGCCGCGGAGTAGCGAGGGGCCGTCTTCCACAGCTCCACGAGCACCTCCTGGGTGACCTCTTCGGACTGCGCGGTGTCCCGCACGATCCGGCGGACCAGCCCGTACACCGGGCCGGCGAGCCGGTCGTACAGCTGCTCGAAAGCACGTTCGTCGCCCTTCACGACGAGTGCCATCAGCTCCTCGGCGGTGGGCGGGGACTGTTCGCCGGACGGCACCGCTGCCATCGGGCGGGGCCGGGCGCTCTCATCCATGAAGGGCTCCTGCCGTTGCGTGCGCGGTCCGGGCGGCGATCGGGGCCTTGCGCCGCCACAGTGCGATCCCGTGGCGGCGGATCAGCGCGGCCACCCGCTGCGGCTGCAGCGGACTGCCGAGCAGGTACCGCGCGAGCACGCGGGGCCTGGCCGGTCGGCGGATCCCCCGCAGCGTAGCCACCAGCGGCGTGTCCTCGTCGCGGTGGAGCTCGACGGTGAGCGCCAGCAGCGAATCCGGGCGCGGCAGGTACATCCGGTACTGACCTGCCATGTCCTGGAACGGCGACACGTAGAACTCCTTGTCCACCCGGGCTTGGGCCTGCCCGTCCGGCCGCACGAGGTAGGCGTGCCTGCCACGGTAGGTGTTGTGCACCTCGACGACGACGCAGGCGAGCGCGCCGTCCGGGGTGTGGCACCAGTAGACGGTGATCGGGTTGAAGACATACCCGAGTGAGCGCGCGGACGCGAGCATGACGACCCGTCCGCCGTGCAGGTTCACCCCGCGGGCGGCCAGCCAGCGGTCCAGTTTGCTGCGGATGTCCCCCAGCTCGTCGGGTGCGAAGTGGTCCCGTCCGTCGAAGCCTGCGAACGGCCGGACCCACCACGGCAGCCGCGGCGGGTCGTCCAGATCGGTCAGCCACACGTACATCCGATGCGCGAACGAGTACGGCGGATCGACCCGGCGCACGTGCGCCACGGTGGCGTCGTAGAGCACTGCGGTCACCAGTCCACCCCGAAACCGGCCGCCGCACGTACCCCGGAGGTGCAGCCGTCCTCGTGAAATCCCCATCCTTGGTACGCACCGGCGTACGCGACGACGCCATCGTTGAGGTCCGGGAGACGGCGTTGTGCCGCAACGGATTCCGGGGTGTAGATCGGATGCTCGTAAGACATCCGCGCGAGCACCTCGGTCGGCGCGGAACGCGGGTTGAGCGTGACGACGTAGCGGGTGGCTTCGTCGAGGCTCATCAAGTGGTTCAGGTCGTAGCTCACCTGCACGGCGCCGGCGTCCGCGCCGCAGGTGGCGGTCCGGTAGTTCCAGCCGGACCGGGCAGCAGGCACCGTTGGCAGCACGGTGGCGTCGGTGTGCAGCAAGGCTTCGTTGCGGGAGTAACGGAAGGCGCCGAGAAGGTCCTGTTCCGCGCGAGTCGGTTCGGCCAGCAGGCGCAGTGCCTGATCGGCATGCGTCGCGACCACGACACCGTCGACGCGGTGCGGGGTGTCCGCGTCGTCCCGCACTTCGACGCCACGCGCAGTCCGCAGTACCGAGCGGACCGGAGTGGACAGATGCACCGCGGTGAGCTGCTTCGCCGCCCGCTCCACGTATTCGCGCGAGCCGCCTGCCACGGTGCGCCACGTCGGCGAACCCGTGACACTCAGCATGCCGTGGTTGTGCAGGAACTCGAAGAGGTACCGCGCGGGGTATTTCATCGTGTCAGTGCGGTCGGCAGACCACACTGTGGACACCAGCGGCAGTACGAAGTGGTCGGTGAAGTAGCGCGAGAAGCCGCCGATGGCGAGGAAGGCGCCGAGTGGGACGTCGCCGGCTTCGGGGTGTGCCAGCAACCGCGCCGCATGCCGGTGGAAACGCTTGACCTCGGCCAGCATGCGCAGGTAGCGCGGTGAGGTGACGTTTCGCGGTTGCGCGAACAGGCCACGCAGGCCTCGCGCCCCGGCGTACTGCAGACCGCAGCCGTCACAGCGGATGCTCATCGACATCTCGGTGTCGCGGGTCTGTACGCCGAGTTCACCGAACAGGCGGGTCAACGTGGGGTAAGTGCGTTCGTTGTGGACGATGAAGCCGGAGTCGACCCCGACCGTCCCGCCGTGCGCACTCGGCACGTCGTGCGTGTGGGCGTGCCCGCCGAGCCGGTCGTCGGCCTCGAACAGCAGTACCTCGTGGCGGCGCTGCAGCAGGTACGCGGCAGTGAGGCCGGCGACCCCGCTGCCGATGACAGCGATACGTAGTCCCGTGGTGTGGTGCACGACAGGGATTCGGCGCCTCGGCCGGGGTGGATTGGTCCCGGATGAAGTCAATCGGGCCCGGATACCCATCCGCGGGCCGGTGCACGCCGAATCACCGGGTATGCCGAACACCACCACCGCCACCCGCCTCGCTGCCTTCGTCGAACGCCTGCTCGGCACCCCGCTCCCGGTCGCCGTCCGCACCTGGGACGGCGACCGGGCCGGTCCCGCCGGGCCCGCGGTGGTCCTGAAGAACCGCCGCGCGCTGCGGTGGCTGCTCTACTCGCCCGGCGAGCTCGGACTGGCCCGCGCGTACGTGTCCGGAGACCTCGACGTGGAAGGCGATCTGACCGAAGGATTCCGGCGGATCTGGGCGCTGACCCGCTCCGGCGAACTGCGCGGCGTCCGGCTGTCCGCGCGCGACCGGGCCGAGGCGGCCGGCCTCGCGGTCCGGATGGGCGTGCTCGGGCCGCCGCCGAAACCGCCGGTCGAGGAAGCCCGGCTGGGCGGTGCCCTGCACAGCCTGCGCCGGGACAAGTCGGCCATCTCGCACCACTACGACCTGTCGAATTCCTTCTACCAGCTGCTGCTGGACGAAACGATGGCGTACTCGTCGGGCTACTGGACCGCGGATTCCGCCGGACTCCCCCAGGCCCAGCACGACAAGCTGGAGATGATCTGCACCAAGCTCGGCCTGCGGCCGGGGATGCGGCTGCTCGATGTCGGCTGTGGCTGGGGCTCGCTGCTGGTGCACGCGGCCAAGCACCACGGCGTGCAGGCGGTCGGCGTGACCATCTCCGCCGAACAGGTCCAGCACATCAGGACCCGGCTGGCGCAGCACGACCTGGGCGACCGCGTGACAGTGCGCAGGCAGGACTACCGGGAGCTGACGGGCGAACGGTTCGACGCGGTCGCCTCGATCGAGATGGGTGAGCACGTCGGCGAGGAGAACTACCCGACCTACGCGGGCACCCTGTTCGGCATGCTCAAGCCGACCGGACGGCTGCTGCTGCAGCAGATGTCCCGCGGCGCGGTCGCGCCGGGCGGTGGTGCGTTCATCGAGCGCTACATCGCCCCCGACATGACGATGCGCCCGCTGAGCCGCACCCTGGCACATGTGGAAACAGCCGGTTTCGAGATTC
Organism: Amycolatopsis ultiminotia; assembly: GCF_039536925.1. NCBI lineage: Bacteria > Bacillati > Actinomycetota > Actinomycetes > Pseudonocardiales > Pseudonocardiaceae > Amycolatopsis > Amycolatopsis ultiminotia. Next base: position 52,922 of record NZ_BAAAZN010000015.1, read on the forward strand.
GTGACGTGCACGCGCTGCGCGAGCACTACGTGCCCACCGTGCGGGCATGGGCGGACACACTGGAGCGGCACTGGGACGAAGCGGTGGCACTGATCGGCGAGACCGGCGCACGGGTGTGGCGGCTGTACCTGGTGGGTGGCGCGCTGGCGTTCGAGGAGAACCGGATGGGCGTGGACCAGATCCTCGCCGTGCGTCCCTCCGTGGACGGCGGCAGCGGCATGCCGGCGACCAGGGAGTGGATGTGATCGGGCTCGGCCCGCTGACCGGGCTGACCGCCGGGGTGACGCTGGCCGCGGTCGTCGCGACGTTCGGCATCGCCCGCCTGCGCGGGCGTTACGACACCATCGATTCGTTCTGGGGTCTCGGTTTCGCCCTGATCGCCGTGGTGGCATTGCCGTTCGGCACCGCACCGGTGCCGATGCGGCTGGTCGTCGCCGTGCTCACCGTGCTCTGGGGTGTCCGGCTGAGTGTCCACTTGCACCTGCGCAACCACGGCAAACCCGAGGACCCGCGGTACCGGAAGATGGTCGAACGGGCGGGCCCGCGTCCGGCAGCCCGGCTGTTCGTGCGGGTGTACCTCGTGCAGGCGGTGATCCTGTGGTTCGTTTCGCTGCCGGTGCAGTTCGCCATGTACGGCAACGGTTTCGGCGTCACCGCGTGGCTCGGCATCGCGCTCTGGCTGATCGGGTTCGTCTTCGAGACGGTGGGTGACGAGCAGCTCCGCCGGTTCCGCGCCGATCCGGCCAACCGGGGCGGGCTGCTGGACACCGGGCTGTGGCGCTACACCCGGCATCCGAACTACTTCGGCGACGCCTGCGTCTGGTGGGGGCTGTTCCTGCTGGCCTGTGCCTGGTGGCCGGGTGCGGCAACCGTGCTGTCCCCGCTCGCGATGACGTTCCTGCTCGTGCGCGGCACCGGCAAGCCGATGATGGAGGCGAGCCTCCGCCGCTCCCGGCCCCGCTACGCCGACTACGTGGCTCGTACCAGCGGTTTCGTACCACTGCCGCCGAAGCGGACCGCTGCCCGGTAAACCGCCCGCCACCGCGGCGTGCCACCGTTGCGACAGGTAACTTGTGCACAATGTAATTGTGCGCTATGTTTAGTACACCAACACCCGAGCACAGGAGGCATGCCATGCCGAGCCGCGACGCGACCACCCACTGGACCGGCGGACTGCAGAAGGGCAAGGGCGCGGTCACGCTCGACTCGTCGAACTCCGGCACGTTTGAGGTCTCGTTCCCGACCCGGGCCGGTGCCCCGGACGGGCAGACCAGCCCGGAGGAGCTGATCGCCGCCGCACATTCGTCGTGCCTCGCGATGAACCTGTCCGGAACACTGGAGGCACAGCAGCTCGAGGCGGAGTACATCGACGTGTCCGCCGAGGTCACCCTCGGCCCGGCCGACGGCGGCGGTTTCCAGATCAGCGGCATCGCGATCACCCTGCGCGCCAAGCTCGACGGCGTGAGCGCCGAGCAGTTCGCCGAACTCGCCGAAACCGCCGAGAAGACCTGCCCGGTGTCCAAGGCCCTGTCCGGCACCACGATCACCCTCGACGCCGCACTCGCCTGACCCCGCCACCGCGGAGGACTCCGCACCGAGCCCTCCGCGGTCGCCGGGCGACCCCAGCACCTCGACGCGGTCCGGATCCGGCCGCCAGACCCGGAAAACAACCGCGCACTCGGGACCGTTCAAACCCGAGCCGCCAGACCCGGAAAACAACCGCGCACTCGGGACCATTCGACCCATGCCGCCAGACCCGGAAGGCGGCCCGCGCGCTCGGGACCGTTCAAGTCCTGCTGCCGGACCCGGCCGCCATTCGGCTCGCTCTGCAGAGCGCGGAAGTGGCCCCGCACTCCGGGCCGTTCAACCCGAGCCGCCGGCCCCGGCAAGCAACCCGCGCACCCGCGGCCATTCGACCCATGCCGCCCGCCAGTCCCGGCAAGGGATCCCGCGGCCGTTCGGCTCGCCCTGCCGGGTTGCGGGGCCGCTCAGCGGAACGCCGCGGCGTGTGTCTTCGCCCATTCGCGGTAGCTGGTCCCCGGACGGCCCAGCAGGTCCTCGACCACTCCGGTCGGCACCTGCGGGCGGGGCACGGCCTGTGCATAGGTCTCGACCAGCCAGCCGGCGACCTGCTCCGGCATGCCCTGCGCCACCCACTCCGCCTGCTGCTGCTCCGGCGTCAGTTCCACGAACGGCAGGTCCTTGCCCAGTGCGGCACCGATCGCCGCGGCCATCTGCCGCATCGAGATCGCCTCCGGTCCACTGAGGACATACGTGCGGCCCTGATGCCCCTCGGTGGTCAACACGTGCGCCGCGACCGCCGCGATGTCGCCAAGGTCGATCGGGGTCTGCGCCGCTTCGCCGTACGCCGAATGCACCGCACCGTGCTCCCGCACCGATCCCGCCCAGCCGAGCGAGTTGATCATGAACGCACCGGGACGCAAGAAGGTACGGGCCAATCCGGCTGCGTCCACCGCACGCTCGACGGCAGCGAAGTCGTGCCCGCTCGAGCCCGGATGTTCCTCTCCGACACTGCTGCCGGACAACGCGACGACGCGCTGTACCCCCGCTTCGCGCGCGAGCTCACAGAACCGCGACGCAGTCCGTGCGTACGGCGCGAGATACACCGACTCGACGCCGTCGAGCGCAGCCGGCACCGTCGAAGGCCGGGCGATCGAGCCGACCACCACTTCCACCCCGGACGGCAACGCCGCCCGCTCCGGATCCACCGTCAGTGCGCGCACCGGCACACCCCGCGCCACCAGCTCGTCCACGACGAGCCGCCCCACATTGCCGGTCGCCCCGGTCACCAGAACCGCCATACCCCCACCTTCTCGTATGCCGTACGGATAAATTGAGCGTACGGCAGCCGGAGACGGATCGCCACCGGACCAACCGGGTCAGGAGGTGATGGGTCAGGAGGTGATGGTGGGCAGTTCGGGCGCGGAGACGTCGTAGACCTTGCCCGGCTGGGTGAGCAGCGCAGCGAGCACCTTCGCCTTGCGGTCGGTGTTCTCCGCGTTGCCCCAGCGCACGGTCTTGCCGGTGGACAGCGTGAACTCGACGCTCGCGGGTGTCTTCGCGGTCGCCGTGGCGACCTGTTTGAGCATCGCCTCCGGCAGTACCCGGAGCACCGCGGTGACCGCGCGGGTCACCGGATCGTCGGCGGACACCTTCGGCAGCTTCAGCTCCGGCAGGCCCGCCGGACGGGACTTCACCGTCTTGAACACCACGCCCCCGCCGTCGACGAGGTGCACCCCGTCGCCACCCGGGCCGCTGTCGAAAAACGCGATCGCGGCCCGTTCGGTCACCGCGATCTCCAGCGTGGTCGGCCACGACCGGGACACCTCGACCGTGGCGATCCCGGACATCTCCGCCACCCGGTCACGGATCGCGTCCGCGTCCACCCGCAGCATCGGCTCCCCGGTGGGAACCCCGGCGGCCACCCGGATCTGCTCCGCCGGCACCGCCTTCGCACCCTGCACGGTCACCGTCTTCACCGCGAGCACCGAACTGAAGAACAGCAGGTACGCCAGTGCCAGCACGGTCACCACGATCAGCAGCGCCACCCAGCGGCGGCGGATCTCCTTGCCGCGAGTGGGCCGGGTCCGGGCGGAGCCGGACCGCTTCGCGGCGGACCGCCCTTGCCGCGGCGAGCGGGCCCGGGTCCGGCGGCGGTCCTCCTCGGAACGCCGGCCCCGCCGTTCCCGCACCAGAGCAGCGCGTTCCTCCTCGTCCCGTTCGGACGAGGAGGGGCGACGGCGCTGCCTGGTTCCGGTCATGCGCCCACGGTCCGCCGGTCCAGTTCGGCCAGGATCTCCGGGCCCAGCTGCGTCACGTCGCCCGCGCCCATGGTCACCACCAGATCACCCGGCCGCACCAGGTCCGCGACCAGCCCGGTGGCCAGATCGAAAGCCGGCTGGTAGTGCACCGGCACCGGCACGCGGTCGGCGATCAGCGCACCGGTGACCCCGGGCACCGGCTCCTCGCGCGCACCGAAGACGTCGAGCACCACAACCTCGTCGGCCAGTGACAGCGCCTCGGCGAACTCGGCCGCGAAGGTCTTCGTGCGCGAGTACAGGTGCGGCTGGAACACCACGAGGACCCGTCCGGTGCCGGCCGCGGTGCGCACGGCACGCAGCTGCGCGGCCACCTCGGTCGGGTGGTGGGCGTAGTCGTCGTAGACCCGCACGTCGCCCGCCCGGCCCTTGAACTCGAACCGGCGGCGCACCCCGCCGAACGCGGCCAGCCCCTCGGCCAGCCGGTCCGCCGGCGCACCCAGTTCGACCCCGGCGAGCAGCGCGGCGATCGCGTTGAGCGCCATGTGCTCCCCCGGCACCGCAACCCGCACGTCGTGTTCCGTGCTCGCCGATTCCGTGCTGTCCAGCGCAATCCGCACCACGCCGCCGTCCGGCGAGGGCGTGTACCCCAGCACCCGGACGTCGCCTTCACCGGTGGCCTGCCTGCCGTAGCGGCGCACCCGCACGCCCGCGGCGGCGGCCTCGTCGCCGAGCAGGTTCGCGCCGGGGTCGTCCGCGCAGACGATCAGCAGCCCGCCCGGTTCGAGCCTGCCGGCGAAATCGCTGAACACCTTCACATACGCCTCGGCCGTGCCGTGGTGGTCGAGGTGATCGGGCTCCACATTGGTCACCACGGCCACCGACGGTGTGTAGCTGAGGAACGAACCGTCGCTCTCGTCGGCCTCCGCCACGAAGATCCCGCCCCCGCCGTGGTGCGCGTTGGCGCCGGACTCGTTGAGGTCGCCGCCGATCGCGAACGACGGGTCCAGCCGGCAGTGCTGCAGCGCGACGGTGAGCATCGACGTGGTCGAGGTCTTGCCGTGCGTACCCGCGATGCAGGCGACCCGGTGCCCGGTCATCAGCCCGGCGAGGGCCTGCGCGCGGTGCAGCACCGGGATGCCGCGCGCGCGGGCCTCGGCCAGTTCGGGGTTGGTCTCCTTGATCGCCGTGGACACCACCACGGCCGACGGCGGCTCCGGCAGCGCGGCGAGGTTCTCCCCGCGCTGCCCGACGAACAGCGTGGCCCCCTGCGCACGCAACGACAGCAGGGCACGGGATTCCTTGGCGTCCGAACCGGACACCGCCGCCCCCCTGGCGAGCAGGATCCGGGCGATGCCGGACATCCCGGCCCCGCCGATCCCGATCAGGTGCGCGCGACGCAGCTGCTCGGGCAACGGTGCATCGGTCAGCGCCGAACCCGGCGGCGCCGGTTCCGGGGCCGTGGCATCCGGCCGCGTCGCGCCGGACACCGAACCGGGCTGCGCGAGCTCGGGCTGTGTCGAGTCGGGCTGCGCGGGCTCGGGCTGTGTCGACTCAGGCACGGGCGGCCTCCAGCACGATCCGGGCGAGGGTCTCGTCGGCCTCGCGGTGGCCGAGCCCGATCGCGGCCGAGCTCATCTTCGCGATCCGGCCGGCATCGGTGACCAGCGGGATCACCAGTTCGGCCACCTTCGCCGGGGTCAGCTCCGCATCGGCGACCACCAGCGCCGCGCCTGCGTCGACCGCGGGCTGGGCGTTCACCGCCTGCTCGCCGTTTCCGTGCGGCAGCGGGACGAACACCGCGGGCAGCCCGACCGCGGAGATCTCCGCCGCGGTCATCGCACCGGAGCGGCACACCACCGCGTCCGCCGCGGCGTAGGCCAGGTCCATCCGCTCCAGATAGGGCACCGGCACGTACGCCGGGCCGGGGAATTCCTGTACCACCAGGGTGTTCTTCGGGCCGTGTGCGTGCAGCACGCCGACGCCTGCCGCGGCCAGTTCCTTCGCCGCGCCGGACACCGCCGTGTTGACCGATTTCGCGCCCTGCGAACCGCCGAACACCAGCAGGGTCGGCGCATCGGGGTCGAGGCCGAAGTGCTCGCGCGCCTCGGCCCGCAGCGCCGCCCGGTCCAGCGCGGTGATGGACCGGCGCAGCGGGATGCCGACCACCTCGGCCTTCGGCAGCGGGGTGCCCGGCACCGCGACCGCCACCCGTGCCGCGAACCTCGCGCCGACCTTGTTGGCAAGGCCCGCCGACTTGTTCGCCTCGTGCACCACGATCGGCACGCGACCGCGGGCGGCCAGGTACGCCGGCAACGAGACGTAGCCGCCGAAGCCGACCACCACGTCCGCGTGCACCCGTTCCAGCACCTCGCGGGTGCGGCGCACCGCGTCGCGCACCTTGAGCGGCAGCCGGACCAGTTCCGGTGTGGGCTTGCGCGGCAACGGCACCGGCGGGATCAGCTCCAGCCGGTAGCCGCGCGCGGGCACCAGCTTGTTCTCCAGGCCGCGTTCCGTGCCCAGCGCCACCACCTCCGCGTCCGGGCGCAGCCGTTTCACGGCGTCGGCGAGAGCGAGAGCGGGCTCGATGTGTCCGGCGGTGCCGCCGCCTGCGACCACCACCACCGGCGCGGTGGCGGACGGCGACCGCTCGGCTCCCTTGACGGGCTTGCTCACCAATGACCTCTCCGGTTCGCGGTGCCCCGGGCACCGCGGTTCGCTGTCGTGCGCGTCGCGCTGGTGCGCGCGCCGCCGCGCCGCGCCGGCTGCCGGACCGACCGGCGGTCCTGCACCGGTGCGGGCCGGGCCGCCCGCGGCGCCGGCCGGGCCGCCTTCGTCCCGCTTCCGCTGCCGCGCGCCGATCCCTTGCGGGTGGCGGGCGGACGGTACGGATCGGGGGCGGGCAGCCGCAGCAGGCGTCCGAATTTACCCGGGCCGTGCGAACGCAGTGCGGCCACCGCCTCCGGTTCGTGCCGCGCGGCATTGGCGAGCACGCCCATCACGAGCATGGTGATCACCAGCGAGGTGCCGCCGTAGGAGATCAGCGGCAGGGTCACCCCGGTGACCGGCAGCAGTCCCACCACGTAGCCGATGTTGATCGTGGCCTGTGCGACCAGGAACAGGGTCAGCGTGCCCGCCACGATCCGGATCCACGGATCGATGTTGCGGGTGGCGATCCGCAGGCCGACCACGGCCACGCCGGCGAACAGCGCCAGCACCACCGCGCAGCCGACGAAGCCCAGCTCCTCCCCGATCAACGCGAAGATGAAGTCGTTCTGCACGTTCGGCAGGTAGCCCCAGTTGGACGCGCCCTGGCCGAGTCCCTTGCCGAACAGCCCGCCGTCGGCCAGCGCCAGCTTCGCCTGGTTCGCCTGGAACCCCTCGGCGCTGGTGTCCGCGTCCGGGGACAGGAAGGACATCACCCTGGCCAGCCGGTACGGCGCGATGATCGCGAGCACCAGCACCCCGGCCAGTCCACCTGCCAGCAGCACGCCGAACAGCCGCTTCGGCGCGCCGGAGAACCACAGCAGCGCGAGCAGCACCACGGCGAGCGTGATCGTGCCGCCGAGGTCCGGCTGCAGCATCACGAGCGCGAACATCACCAGCGCGACCGGCACCACCGGCACCAGCAGATGCCGCCACTGGTGGATCACGTTGTACTTGATCACCAGGATGTGCGCGCCCCAGAAGGCCAGCGCCACCTTCGCCGCCTCCACCGGCTGGAAGGTGAACATCCCGAGTTTGAACCAGCCCTGCGAACCGTTCACCGTGGTCCCCAGCGGCGTGAGCACCAGCAGCAGCAGGCCGAGGGAGGCCACCACCATGGTGGCCGAGATCCGGCGGACGGTCTCCAGCCGCACCCGCAGCCCGGCCCAGAACACGATCGCACCCAGCGCGATGAACATCAGGTGCCGGAAGAACAGCGAGTACACGCTGCTGCCGGTCTTCGGGTCGTAGGAGGCCACCGAGGACGCCGAAAGCACCATCACGATGCCGATCAGGGTGAGCACCCCGGTGAGCGCGAGCACCAGGTGGAACGACGCAAGCGGCCGCGAGAGCCAGGCGGTCAGCGCAGTGCGCAGTGTGACGAACGGGCTCTCCGTGCGCGTCCGGCGCCGCCGCGCCGGGCGGGCACCGCGCTTCTTGTCGTCAACGACCGCCATGCGCCGCCCCCACCGCGCCGCCGGCCAGATTCCGCACCGCCGCGGCGAACGCGTCACCGCGCGCACCGTAGTTCGGGAACATGTCCAGCGAAGCGGCGGCGGGCGCGAGCAGCACCACGTCACCCGGACGAGCCAGCGCGCTGGCTGCATTCACCGCCGCAGTCATGGGCTCATCGTCACCCGGGAGCAGGCGGTTCACCGGTACATCCGGCGCGTGTCGCGCGAGAGCGGCCTCGATCACGGGTGAATCGACACCCAGCAGCACCGCGCCGCGCAGCCGGCCGGCGGCCGCGGCCACCAGCGCGTCCACCGAGGCGCCCTTGAGCTGCCCGCCCGCGATCCACACCACGCTCTCGTGCGCGAGCAGCGAACCCACCGCGGCGTGCGGGTTGGTGGCCTTCGAGTCGTTCACGTAGCGCACGCCGCCGATCTCGGCGATCTCCTCGGCCCGGTGCGGTGCCGGGCGGTAGGCCCGCAGCCCTTCCCGCACCGCGGCCGGGGCCACCCCGTGCGCCCGTGCGAGAGCGGCCGCGGCGAGTGCGTTGGCGACGTTGTGCGGCCCGGCCGGGCGCACGTCGGCGACCTCGGCCAGTTCCTCCGCGCTGGTCGCCGGATCGGCCACGAAGGCGCGGTCCACCAGCAGGTCTTCGACCAGTCCCAGTTCCCCGGCCAGCGGGGTGTCCAGCCGGAAGCCGATCCGGCGGGCGCCGGCGGGCCCGTGCTCGGCGGCAATCCGGGTGGACCACTCGTCGTCGGCGTTGTGCACGACCGTGCGGGACCGGTGGTGCACCCGGCCCTTCGCGGCCGCGTACTCCGCCAGCGAACCGTGCCAGTCGAGGTGGTCCTCGGCCAGGTTGAGCACCACCGACGCATCCGGGGCGAGAGTGGCCGACCAGTGCAGCTGGAAGCTGGACAGCTCCACGGCCAGCACCGCGTGCCCGCCGCGCACCGCGTCCAGCACCGGATAGCCGACGTTCCCGCAGGCCACCGCGTCCGCGCCGGCCGCGCGCAGGATCGATTCGAGCATGCCGACGGTGGTGGTCTTGCCGTTCGTGCCGGTGATCACCAGCCAGGACGGCGGGTGATCGAGCAGCCTGCCGACCCGCCAGGCCAGCTCGACGTCCCCGATCACCTCGATCCCCGCAGCCGCCGCCGCGGTCAGCAGCGGGGCGTCCGGCCGCCAGCCGGGACTGGTCACGACGAGCGTGCTGCCCGGCGGCGGCTCGGTCAGTCCGGGTACCAGTTCCGCGCCGAGGCCGGCCAGTTCGGCCAGCCGCCCGGCGTTCCCGTCGGTGACCGTGATCTGCGCACCCAGTTCGCGCAGCACCGGCACCACGGACGCGCCGGTGACACCGGCGCCCGCGACGAGCACCTTCCGGTCGGTGAGGTCGGTGAGATCGGTCCGGTCCATGGCCGCGGTCAGTTCCCGACGCCGAGCTGCTCGCTGTAGAACAGCCCGAGCCCGAACATGCAGCAGATCGCCGACAGCAGCCAGAACCGGATGATCACCGTGGTTTCCGCCCACCCGGCGAGTTCGAAGTGGTGGTGGAACGGGGCCATCCGGAACAGCCTTCGCCGGGTCGTGCGGAACACCGCGATCTGCGCGACCACCGAGATCATCTCGACCATGAACAGGCCGCCGATGACGATCGCGAGCAGTTCGGTGCGGGTGGTGATGGACAGCCCGGCGACGAGACCGCCGAGTGCGAGCGATCCGGTGTCGCCCATGAAGATCTTGGCGGGTGCCGCGTTCCACCACAGGAACCCGACACAGGCCCCGGTCGCCGCGGCCGCGACCACCGCGAGGTCCAGCGGATCGCGCACGTCGTAGCAGGCGGGCAGCGGCTGGGCCGAGCAGGCGAGCCGGGCCTGCCAGAACGAGATGACCACGTAGGTGGCCAGCACCATCGAGGACGCGCCCGCGGCGAGACCGTCCAGCCCGTCGGTGAAGTTCACCGCGTTCGACCAGCCGGAGATCACCACGTAGCAGAAGATCACGAACACGATCGACGGGAACGTGATCAGCGACAGATCGCGGACGTAGGAGAGGCTCTCCGACGCGGGGGTGAGCCCTTGCTCGTCGGCGAACTGCAGCGACAGCACCGCGAACAGGATGGTGATCACCAGCTGGCCGACCAGCTTGGCGGTCTTGTTCAGTCCGAGGTTGCGCTGCTTGCGGATCTTGATGAAGTCGTCGAGGAAGCCGACCACGCCGAGGCCGACCGCGAGCAGCAGCACCAGCAGGCCGGACGCCGAGGGTGCCGCGGACCGGGAGTTGCCGAGCCAGGTGATCAGGTGTGCCGCGAAGTAGCCGACGACCATCGCGATGATGATCGCCACGCCGCCCATGGTCGGGGTCCCGCGCTTCGACTTGTGCCCCTGCGGGCCTTCTTCGCGGATCTCCTGTCCGAAACCCTGCCGGGAGAAGACCCGGATCAGATAGGGCGTGAGGAGGATGGAGACGAGCAGACCCGCCGCGGCCGCGATCAGGATGTTGATCACGCGTGACCACCGTTCGAGGGTTCGGAGGAGGGGGTGGAAGGCGTCTCGGGACCGGGGTTCCCGGCACCGGCGAGCAGTGCCTCGGCCACCCGCCAGAGACGGGCCACCTTGGACGCCTTGACCAGCACCGCGTCCCCGGGACGAAGTTGATCCTGCAGCAGGGCGACCGCGGCGTCGGCATCGGGTACCAGCACCGATTCCTCGCCCCAGGACCCTTCCTGGGCCGCGCCCCGGTGCAGGGCCGCGGCCTCGTCGCCGACCACCACGAGCTTCTCGATGCCCAGCCGCACCACGAGCCGTCCGATCTCGTCGTGCGCGGTCACCGTCTCCTCGCCCAGCTCGCCCATCACGCCGAGCACCGCCCAGGCCCGCCGGCCCGCCGGGCGGCTCATCGACGCGAGCGCCTTGAGCCCGGCACGCACCGATTCGGGGTTGGCGTTGAACGCGTCGTTGAGCACGGTGACGCCGTCTGCCCTGGTGGTGACCTCCATCCGGCGGGCGGAACGCCGCTGCAGCGCGGAGAGCCGCTGCGCGATCTGCTCCGGCGTCGCGCCCAGATCGAGCGCGACAGCCGCCGCGGACAGCGCATTGCCGACGTGGTGCTCACCGTGCAGCGGCAGCGTGACCGGGGCTTCGCCGGCCGGAGTGACCAGCCGGAAGGACGCGCGCGCCTCGGCATCGAGGGTGATGCCGACGGCCCGGACGGTGGCGTGTTCGCTCTCCCCCACGCCGGTGATCCTGGCCCGGGTCCGGCTCGCCATGGCGGCCACCAGCGGGTCGTCCAGGTTGAGCACCGCGAGACCGTCCGGCGGCAGTGCTTCCACCAGCTCGCCCTTGGTCTTCGCGATACCCTCGCGCGAGCCGAATTCGCCGACGTGCGCACTGCCGACGTTGAGCACCGCACCGATCCGCGGCGGTGCGATCGCGGCCAGCTCGGCGATGTGGCCCGGCCCGCGCGCGGACAGCTCCAGCACGAGGTACTTCGTGTCCCGGCCGGCCCGCAGCGCGGTCCACGGGTGGCCGAGCTCGCTGTTGAACGATCCCGGCGGCGCAACCGTCGGCCCCATCGGCTCGAGCAGCTGGGCGATGACGTCCTTGGTCGAGGTCTTGCCGGACGAACCGGTGACCCCGACGACGGTCAGCCCGTCCGCGGCCAGCGTGTCCACCACGTGCCGGGCCAGCTTCGCCAGTGCGGCGAGCACCGCGGCGCCGGATCCGTCGGTGTCGCCTGCCAGCGCCACGGACCGCTCGTGTGCCTGCCCGCCGGGCAGCGGCGGCACGATGATCGCCGGTGCGTCGACCTCGCGCGCGGCGAGCACGCCGACCGCACCGGCCTCGACCGCCCGCGCGGCGAAGTCGTGCCCGTCGACCCGTTCCCCCGGCAGCGCGAGGAACAGCCCGCCCTCGCCGATCTCCCTGGTGTCGAATTCCACGCTGCCGGTGACGACCGCGGAACCGTCGGTGCGGTGCAACCGGCCGCCGACGACGTCGGCGATCCGGGCCAGGCTGAGCTCGATCACGCGGTCACCTCGAGACGCTTGCGGATGGCGGCCTCGAGTTCGTCGCGGTCGGAGAACGGGTGCACGATCCCGTGTGCCTCCTGGCCGGTCTCGTGGCCCTTGCCTGCGATGAAAACGATGTCCCCCGGCTCGGCGAGCCGCACCGCATGCGCGATGGCCTCCCGCCGGTCGCCGATCTCCAGCACCTCGCCGCCCTGTGCCGGGCCGACCCCGCGCGCCCCGGAGAGCATCGCGGCGCGGATCGCGTCCGGGTCCTCGGAACGCGGATTGTCGTCGGTCACGATCAGCAGGTCGCTGCGGCGTACCGCGGCTTCGCCCATCATCGGCCGCTTCGCGGTGTCGCGGTCGCCGCCGCAGCCGAGCACGGTGATGATCCGGCCGTCGGTACGGGCCCGTAGTGCGTCCAGCCCCTGTGCGACCGCGGCGGGCTTGTGCGCATAGTCGACCACCGCGGTGAACTCCTGCCCGAGGTAGACCCGCTCCATCCGGCCGGGCACCTCCACCGTGGCGAGGCCGGTCACGATGTCGTCCACGGCCACGCCCGCGCTGCCGAGGATCGCCGCCGCGAGCACCGCATTGGCCACGTTGAACGTACCGGGCAGCGGGATCTTCGCGGCCCGGCCGAGGCCCTCCGGGCCGTGCAGGGTGAAGGTCTGCTCGCCGGCCGGGGTGGCCGCGATGTCCGAGGCGCGCCAGGCGGCCGCGGTGCCCGCCTCGATCGACACGGTCACCGTCTGCGGGGTCAGCAGCGCCTGCCCCCACGCGGTGTCGACGACCACGACCTCGGTGGTGGACCGCCCGTCGAACAGCTTCGCCTTGGCCGCGAAGTACTCCTCCATGTCGTGGTGGAAGTCGAGGTGGTCCTGGGAGAGGTTGGTGAACGCGCCGACCGCGAACCGGGTGCCGTTGACCCGGCCCAGCGCCAGTGCGTGGCTGGAGACCTCCATCGGCACGTGCGTGACGCCGTGTTCGAGCATCACCGCGAGCAGCGCCTGCAGATCCGGCGCCTCGGGCGTGGTGAACCCGCTGGCCAGCCGCTCGCCCGCGATCCGGGTCTCGATGGTGCCGATCAGGCCGGTGGTGAGCCCGGCCGCGTGCAGCCCGGACTCGACGAGGTAGGAGGTGGTGGTCTTGCCGGACGTGCCGGTGATGCCCAGCACGGACACCTGCAGCGACGGCTCGCCGTAGATCCAGGCGGCGATCTCGCCGAGCGCGGCGCGCGGGTCCGGGTGCACGAGGACCGGGACGCCGGGATCGCGCAGTGCGGGCCGTTCGGCGCCGGCCGGATCGGTCAGCACCGCGGCGGCACCCGCCGCGATCGCCTGCCCGCTGAAATCGGCACCGTGCGCGCGGGCGCCGGGCAGTCCGGCGAACAGGTCGCCGGGCAGTACGTGCTGGGCACGCAAGGTGCTGCCGGTGACGGCGAGATCGGCGGCGTCCGGGCGATCGGCGATGAGCCGCGCGCCCGCGCGGGCGAGCAGAGTGGCCAGCGGAACCGGTTCGATCCGGGCCGGGCGCGGCGGCGCGGCGACCGCTTTCACCGGGCTGTCCGGCAGCGGCGCGGCGGCCGGCCCGCTCTGGGGCTGGGACGAGGACACGGACACGTCCGAGAGGTTACCGAGGCCGGATCCGGGTGACCCAAGCCGGTACGGCGAACGCGCCCCGGCCCCGCGCGTGTGCTATGGGGCCGGCGCTCGCCGTTACGCCGCAAAGCCTTTGCCCCCGGCACCAGCCCATGTGGACGTTGCGCCGCGGGAAAGCGACGCCGGCGGGCGGAAACCGGTCAGGGAAGAACCAGCGGGACCACCGGGGACGGTTCGTTGGACACCGGGATGTCGTACCGCTGCGCCAGGTACGAGGCGATCGAATGGAACAGCGGACCGGCCGAGTGCCCGGCGGGCAGCGTGGTGTCCGGTGCGTCCAGCCGGATGCCCACCACGAACCGCGGGTTGTCGGCGGGCAGGATGCCCGCGAAGGTGATGTTCGCGAGACTCCCGCTGTAGGCCTTGGTGCGCGGGTCGATCTGCTGGCCGGTGCCGGTCTTGCCGGAGATCTGGTAACCCTCCAGCGCAGCCGAGGGCGCGGTGCCCGCGTTCGGGCTCTTGGCGTTCTGCACCACCGCGCGCAGCATGTCGCGCACCGTCTTCGCGGTCTGCGGGCTGACCACCTGCTCGGTCTTGGGCGCAGGCTCGGGCACCACGGTGCCGTCCGGTTTCTTCTCCGACTTCACGATCCGCGGCTGCACGCGCAGCCCGTCGTTCGCGATCGCCTGGTACATCCCGGCCATCTGCACCACGGTCATCGACAGGCCCTGGCCGATCGGCAGGTTGCCGAACGTGGACGCGGACCACTGGTCGCGCGCGGGCACGTAGCCGGGGCTCTCGCCGGGAAGGCCGATCCCGGTCTTCTGCCCGATGCCGAACTTCTTCAGCATGTCCAGGTACCGGTCCTGGCCGACCTTCTGGGCCAGCTCCAGCGTGCCCACGTTGGAGGACTTCGCGAAGACCCCGGTGGTGGTGAAGGTCTGGGTGCCGTGCGTCCACGCGTCGTGCACCGTGCGGTCGGCGATCTTGATCGTGCCGGGCACCTGCACCGTCGAGGTCGGCGAGGCGATCCCGCTGTCGATCGCCGCGGTCGCGGTCACCACCTTGTTCACCGAACCCGGTTCGTACGGCGTGGTCACCGGACGGTCGTTGAGCAGATCGCTCTGCAGCGTGGACGGGTCGTTGGGGTTGAACGTCTTGTCGTCGGCCAGCGCGTAGACCTCGCCGGTCTTCGCGTCCATGATCACCGCCTGGCCGCCCTTGGCGTTGGACTGCGCGACGTAGTCGCTCAGCTGCCGCTGCACCTCGTACTGCAGGTCGGAGTCGAGGGTCAGCTCGACGTCCGAGCCGGGGACCGCGGCCTGCAGCACGTGCTCGGTGCCGGGCAGGTACAGGTTGTTGTTGCCGTTCTGGGTGTTCACGATCTCCCGGCCCGGCGTGCCCGCGAGATCGGTGTCCCGCGAGCCTTCCAGCCCGACCACCCCGTGCAGGTTGTGCTTGGACACGTCGGGATCGTCCATCCGCCAGTTGGCGAGACCGACGATGTTCGAGGCCAGCGTGTCCCCCGGGTACTCGCGCTTGGCGCGCTTCTCCACGCTGATCCACGGGAACTGCTCGACGATGCCGTCGGCCACCGACGGCTCGACGTCGTCGACCAGGTAGGTGAACGACTGCGACTTGTGCAGCAGCTTCAGCTGCTCCTGCTCGGTGGTCAGGTTCGGCACCTTCTGCGCGATGTACTTCGCCGCCTCGCGCACCTGCGTCTCGAAGTTCTTGTCCGTGCCCGGATGGGCCTTCGCGTACTCGTCCATCGACTTGTGCAGTGCCCGCAGGTTCACCGACAGCGTGCGGGTTTCCACGCTGAACGCGAGCTTCGCGCCCTTGCGGTCCACAATGGACCCGCGCTGTGCGGGGATGTCGATGGTGAGCGTGCGCTGCCGTTCGGCGGCGGCCGACAGCGTGGGCGCCTCGAACCACTGCACCTGCACCAGTTTCACGCCGGCCACGACCATCAGCACGACCAGCAGGATGCGCACCGCGGAGAACCGGCTGCGCTGTCCGCCGTTGCCGCGCTTGGCGACCGCACGGCGGGTGCCCGCGGCGTAGGTGCGCCGCGCGCTGCCTGCCGCCCGCACCCGGCGCTGCTGCCCGCCGGCCGCCATCACTGCCCTGCCCCGGTACCGGCCGGGGTGCCGGCCAGGTCGCCTTCGAGACCGCCCTCCGACGGGCCGGCAGGTGGCGCGGTGGGTGCCGTGACGTCGTCCGGAGTCTCGGACTGCGCCTTCTGCGGCTCACCGACGACGCGGGTCTTGCCGTCCTGGCCGACCACCACGCGCGCCGGGTCACCGGCGGGCACCATGCCGAGCTGTTTGGCCGCGGGCGCGAGCGAGGCCGGCGACTGCGCCTTGGCGACGTCGCGTTCGAGCCGGTCCTTCGATTCGGCGAGCCCGGCGTTGGTGGTGCGCAGCTGCTCGAGCCGGTAGGAATCCGCGATCGCCTGTGTGGTCAGCCACAGCGTGGACGCCACGCCGACGGCCAGCAGGCCCATCATGACCAGCACGAACGAGGCACGCGAACGCGGCCAGCGCAGCTTGAGCCGGGTGCGGACCTGCTTCGCTGCCAGTGGCTCCGGTTCGGCCACCGGCCGCTTCGGCGCACGCTGGCGCAGCAGGTCGGCACGCTGCGCACGGCGTGCGTACGCCCGTTCCGCGGCGGTGGTGCGCCCGCGCGTGGCCCGGCGCGGCGAGACCTCCGGCCGCGTGGTCGTGATCTGCGGTTCCGGTTCGACCGTAGTCCCCGCCTGGGCACGCCGCCGGGTCTCCGCGCCGGTACGGCGGGACTTCGTGGGTGCGGTCATCGCGGCTCTCCGATCCGTTGTGCTGCCCGCAGCCGCACCGAGGCGGCCCGCGGGTTGTGTTCGATCTCGCCCGCACCGGCCTTCTCGGCCCCCCGGGTGAGGAGTTTCAGCTCCGGTCCGTGTCCGGGCAGTTCGACCGGAAGCCCTTCCGGCGTCCGGGATTTCGCCAGTTCCGTGAGCGCCCGCTTGACCAGCCGGTCCTCCAGCGACTGGTAGGACTCGACGACGATCCGGCCGTCGAGGGCGAGTGCGCCCAGCGCCGCGGGCAGTGCCCGGCGCAGTACCTCCAGCTCGCCGTTGACCTCGATCCGCAACGCCTGGAACGTGCGCTTGGCCGGATGGCCGCCGGTGCGCCTGCTCGCCGCGGGCACGGCCGTGTAGAGCAGTTCCACCAGCCGGGCACTACGGGTGAAGGGCTCCTTCTCCCGCTCCGCCACGACCGCGCGCACGATCCGCTGGGCGAACCGCTCCTCGCCGTAGTCGCGCAGGATCCGGATCAGCTCACCCGGCGGGTAGGTGTTGAGCACGTCCGCCGCGGTGCTCCCGGTGGTCGGGTCCATCCGCATGTCCAGCGGCGCGTCCTGGGCGTAGGCGAACCCGCGTTCCGTGCGGTCCAGCTGCATCGAGGAGACACCGAGGTCGAAGAGGATGCCGTCCACCTTGGACAGTCCGAGTCCGGCGAGCGCGTCGGGCAGCCCGTCGTAGATCGTGTGCACGAGGTCGAAGCGGGCACCGTGTCGCGCGAGCCGCTCGCCGGAGCGCTCCAGCGCGGCGGGATCCCGGTCGAGACCGATCAGCCGCAGCCGTGGGAAAGCGTCGAGAAGCGCGTCGGCGTGACCGCCGAGCCCGACCGTTGCGTCGACGAGCACGGCGTCGCGCTCGGCCAGCGCGGGGGTGAAGAGCTCGACGATGCGATCCAGCAGCACCGGCACGTGCTCGGTTGCCATGGCCCTTCCCCCCTTTCGTGCTTCGCGCCGAGGGAAGATGCAGTGGATGCCGTCAGGTCCCTGTCCGCCCGCTTGCTGACCTGGCACCGGGGAAGGTGCGCCAGGGCCAAAGAGCGGACAGAGGCCTCACGGCATCCACGAGGGCGGCGTACCCGCGTCCCCCGACGACGCAGGTGCGCGCCTTCCTAGAAGACGCCCGGCAGGACTTCCTCTCGAGCCTGTGCGTAGCTGTCCTCGTGTTCGTCCAGGTAGCCCTGCCACGCCTGGGCGTCCCAGATTTCCAGCCGGGTGATCGCACCGATCACCACGCATTCCTTGTTCAACCCGGCGTACCTGCGCAGCTCGGACGCGATTGCGATGCGCCCTTGCCCGTCCGGGCGTTGTTCGTCGGTTCCGGCGAACAGGTAGCGCTGGTAGGCCCGCACCGCCTCGTTCGTGAACGGGGCTTCGGCGACCTTCCTTGCCATCTGCTCGAACTCGGCACGGGGGAAGACGAACAGGCAGTGGTCCTGCCCCTTGGTGATCATCAGCCCACCGGCCAAGGCGTCGCGGAACTTCGCGGGCAGCGCGAGCCGCCCTTTGTCGTCCAGCTTCGGGGTGTGGGTGCCGAGGAACATCGGCCTCCACCTCCCTACCGGTTCCGGCTGGCGTACCACCCGGTTCCGGCCCCGGGGCTCCCTTCTGCCCCACTGAGCACCACCGTACCCCACTTTTCACCACAGTCAACGAGCCAAACCCCGCCACCACTCGGTCGAGTGCAGCGTTTTCGCTGGTCAGCGCTGTGGAGCCAGGTGGGGGGTGAGTGGGGGACGGTGGCCAAGATCCCCCGTGCCGGGGTCACTGGCAACCCGCACAGCGGGTGGCGCGTCCGGATTTCGGCAGCGTGCAGTCCGGCACCGCCCGGCGGTGGGGGCCGGTGGGGAACGTGGTGGGGCCGGGTGGGGCACCACGGTGGGGAGCGGTGGGGAGCCGGTGCGGGACGCAGTGGGCAAGCGGTGGACGGGCCCGGTCCGGCAGTGCCCGGAGCCCGCAGCGGGGACAGGGAACCGGCCCCGGGACGCCCCTGCGCCGACGCCGGGAGACCGCGGCGGGATGATCTCGCGGTGATCCGGGTACGGCAACGGGCAGGCGGGGCGACACCGGCCGTGGTGGCGCGGCGGTGGCTCGACCGCATCGGCGAGCGCCGCTGGGCGGTGTCCGCGCTGGTCGTGTCCGCCACGACGGTGACGGCCGGCGTCGCCGTCCTGGTCTGCACGATGTGGCCGGTGGACCTGGAGGTGTACCGGTTCGGCGCGCAGGCACTGGCACAGGGACACAACGTCTACGGCACACTCCCGCCGACCAGGAGCGGGATGCTGCTGCCGTTCATCTACCCGCCCTTCGCCGCGGTGACCTTCCTGGCGCTCACGGCTCCGCCCGTCCAGGTGGCCTCGGTGCTGATGCTGGGGATCTCACTGGCCGCGCTGGGCACGACGGTGTACGTCGTGATCAGGCCGCACGCCACGCGCCGCACCGCCGTGCTCGCCGCGGTGTCGCTGGGGGCGGTCGCGCTGGCGTTCGAACCGGTCCGCCAGACCCTGTGGTTCGGGCAGGTGAACCTCGTGCTGATGGCACTCGTGGTGCTCGACTGCCTCGGCCCGAAGACCCGGCTCCCCCGTGGTGTGCTGCTGGGTCTCGCCGCCGCGGTGAAGATCACGCCGGCCGGGTTTCTCCTCTTCTTCCTGCTGAAGCGGGATTTCCGCGCGGCGGGGACCGCCGTCGCGACCTTCGCCGTCGCCGGGCTGGCCGGGTTCGCGGCGGCACCGCGGGCGTCCGTGGACTACTGGTTCGGCGGCGGCCTGACCGGGGCTTCGGGGATGAGCGGATCGATTTTCGCCACCAACCAGACGATCCAGGGCGCGGTCCACCGGTTCGGCTTGCCGGCCACGTCCGCGCTCGTCCTGATCGCGCTCGTGACGCTGGCCGCGCTGCTGTGCGCGGTGGTGGCCATCCGCCGGGCGGATCCGCCGATGGCGTTCCTGCTCAACGCAGCCGTCGTACTGGTGTGCTCGCCGATCTCGTGGTCGCACCACTGGGTCTGGATCGTCCCGGCGGTCATCCTGCTCGGTGCCCGCGCGACCAGCCGCCGCGCGGTGGCCGGGCTGCTGGCCGTCGCCGTGGTCTTCGTCGTGGCACCGCACTCGCTGATGCCCAGCCAAGACTTCCGGGAGCTGTCCTGGCGACCGATCGAGCACCTGCTCGGCAACAGCTACCTGGTGCTGGCACTGGGCTTCCTCGGCTGGCAGTTCGTCGCGCTCACCGCCGGTCGACGGACTCGCCGCGGCAGCCGCGGTCAGTCGGCCGGCACCAGCGCCAGCACGCGTTCGGCCAGCCGGGCCGCGTCGACCGGGGCGAGGGTGACCCAGTCCGCTCCCCCGGCGCCGGGGGACTGCGCGGCCGAGTAGGCGCCCGCGTCGGTGTCGAACCAGGTCACGCCCCCGGTGCGGATCAGCCGGCCGTCGCGGTTTCGGATCCGGACGGTGAACTGCCCCGCGGCGTACACCGGACGCTCCTGGATCGCGCGCAGTTCCTCGCCCTGGCGTCCGGACGGTGGCTGCCCGGCGCCGGACGCGGGCAGCCGCACGCCATATCCGGGCCCTGGCTTCAGTTCCGGCAGCACGGCCACGATCGCCTGTGCCAGTTCGCTCTCGCCGATCCGGTGCAGGCCGATCGTGCGGGACGGCTGCAGTGCCAGCACCGCCTCCCGGCCCCGCAGCGCGGACACCGCGCGGAACGGCTCGTCGTCGGTCATGTCCGCGAGTGCCTCGCACGAGAGGTAGACCTCACCGGAGGCCAGCAGGCGCAGCCGGTTTTCCAGGGTGGCGTCGAGCCTGCCGTCGAACAGGCCCCGTTCGCCGAGGTTGCGGTAGACCTCGGCACGGATCGCGGCCCGGTCGGCCTCGGTCTCCCCGACGCTGCGCACCGCCAGCGGCACCGGCGGACGGCCCAGCCCGAGGTCGTCCCACAGGATGTCGAACGCGGACGCGGACAGCCGGGTCAAGCCGGCCCCGTGCCGAGTGCCGGTGCGGCCGGGAATGCCGCACGGGGCACCAGACCGCGCAGCGCGGTGTCCCGGGTGCGCAGTACGTCGATCGCCTTCTGCCGGGTGGTTTCGGCCTCCTCCCGGCGCGCGTCCATGGCGGACGACAGCCCGGCGAGATCCAGCACGTCCCCGCTCGCCGCGGCGGAACGGATCATCGTCGCCGGGTCGAACTCGACCGGCTCCGGCATCTCCGCCCGCGCCCGCGCGGCGATCTCGGCCTGTCCGGTCACCGACTCCCCGACCACGGCGGACACCGCGGCCGTCTCACCCAGCCAGGAGGAGGCCTTGCCGAGCACCGCGCGCATCGCGTCGCCGGTTTCGCCCTGCCACATGTCCTGGCTGCCGGTGGACAGCGCGGTCAGATTCCCGATGGAATCCCGCAGCCGCGCGGAAAGCTCGGTCCAGCGTGCGCCGGCCGACCCCGCGGCGGCGGGATCGTTGCCGTCCGAAACCTGCGCGGCCAGCGTGGCGTGACTCATCGCTTCGTAGCGGGCCAGCGGCTCCGGGACGACCGGGGATTCGGGCACGGCATTCCTCCTCGCGCGGGGTTCAGGGCAGCTTCGGTTCGAGCAGGCCGGCCACGGCCGAGGCACGCGAACAGGCGAGCGGGACGTCGGCGAAGTTCGCGTTGCTCACGTCCACCTGCACGCTGGCCGAATCACGCACGCCGACCAGCACCGCGCAGGCACCGCCCCGCCCGGACACCTGCAGCGCCTCGTGCGTGCCGACCTTCTTCTTCGTCCGCACGCCGCCGGACACGTCGAGATTGGCCAGGCCGTTGGTCTCGTCGAGGGTGACGGTCACGCCGTAGATCGACGGCACGGTCCAGTCGCACGCCCGCGCCTCCCCGATCGTCTTGGCCTTGCCCTGCTCGGTCAGCCCGGCCGTGGAACGGTCCTGCGGGGACAGCAGCGTGCACGGGTCCAGCCCGGCGAGCGACGCCGACGACGTGGGCGCGGATTCCGGTCCGATGCCCGCGGGCATCGCCCGCTGCGCGGCGGGTGCGCGCCCGCAGGCGGCGAGCAGCACGGCGAGCGGGAGCACGAGCAGCAGCCTCCGGCCGGGCGCGGGGTCAGCCACCGGCGCAGTCCACTCCGTCGGCGGCGTCCTCGTCCTGATCGCGGTACTTGCGCAGCGAGCCGGCGATGCGTTCGCGCAACGCGGCGATTTCCCGGCCGAACGCGGTCAGCTGGTCGGCCGCCGATCCGTCGCGGCCGATCCCGTACTTCGCCATGAAGGCGCCGATCTCGCCGGCGTACCCGCCGCCGAGCGGCACCGACCGGCCGAGCACGGCGGCCTCACGAGCCATCTCGCCGACCACGTCCGCGAGTTCGCCGAGCTGGGTGTAGGTCGCGGTGGCCAGCTCCGGCGCGACGGCGAACCGGCCACCGGCACCGGTCAGGCCCGGCACGCCGGGCACCGGCGCCGTGTCGGACTCGCTCATGTGCGGTTGCGCCTCTCCGTAGTCGAGCGACCTCGGCTCGAGAGCATACGACAGCGCGGACGGTCAGCGGGAGTCCCCGGAAACGGGCTGTCGTCACCCGGATGCCGCAGCGGACCCGGTCGCACCGGGTCATCGCCGGGCGAACGCGGGGTTGCGCCGCCGAGTTCGCCCGAGTTTGACACACTGGGTGGAAGGCTGAGCGCAGCGCGGAAAGCGAGCGATCCGGCAGGTGCCGGTGGACCCCGCTCAGCCATGCCCCACCAGGAGGTCGAGTGACGTCGAGAATCCAACCCGCTTCCGCTGCCGGACCGCACGGGAACGGGCAGCCGCCGCACCAGGTGGTGGACTCCGCCGACGGGCTGGCGAGTCTCCCGGCGGCCGGTCTCGACGAGCTGTACGACACGGCGCGCCGGATCGCCGAGAACGTCGAACGGGTCCTGGTCGGCAAGCCGGACGTCGTCCGGATCGCGCTGGTGACGCTGCTGGCCGAGGGGCATCTGCTGCTCGAGGACGTGCCGGGGGTCGGCAAGACCTCGCTGGCCAAGGCGCTCGCGCGCTCGATCGACTGCACGGTCAGCCGGGTGCAGTTCACCCCCGACCTGCTGCCCAGCGACGTCACCGGGGTGTCCATCTACAACCGGCAGACCGGCGAGTTCGAGTTCCGGCCCGGTCCGGTGTTCGCGAACATCGTGGTGGGCGACGAGATCAACCGGGCTTCCCCGAAGACGCAGTCGGCGCTGCTGGAGTGCATGGAAGAGCACCAGGTCACGGTCGACACGAGCACGTACCCGCTCGGCGCGCCGTTCATGGTGATCGCCACGCAGAACCCGATCGAGATGGAAGGCACCTACGCACTGCCCGAGGCGCAGCGCGACCGGTTCACCGCGCGGGTGTCCATCGGCTACCCCGACCAGCAGGCGGAACTGGCCATGGTCGACGAGCACGCAGGCGCGAGCCCGCTCGCCGGGCTCTCCGCGGTGTCCGACGCCGCGACCGTACGGCGGCTCGTCGAGACGGTGCGCAGGGTGCACATCGCGCCGGAGGTCCGCCGGTACGCGGTCGACCTGGTCGCGGCGACCCGGCAGGTGCCGGAGATCCGGCTCGGCGCGTCCCCGCGGGCGACCCTGCACCTGGTGCGGGCCGCGCGGGCGCAGGCCGCACTGTCCGGCCGGGACTACGTGGTGCCCGACGACCTGCACACCGTCGCGGGCCCGGTGCTGGCACACCGGCTGGTGCTCACCACCGAGGCGCACGCGGCCCGGCGGTCGGCGACCGACGTGGTCCGGGCCGTCCTGCACCGCGTGCCCGTCCCCCAGGGCTCGGCCCGCTGAGCCGTTCCCGCTATCCGATTCGAGAAACCGCATGCTGCGCGCGCTGTCCGGCCTCACCACCCGTGGCCGTTGCCTGCTGGCCGCCGGGATCGCGGCCGCGGTGTGCTCGCTGGTGCTCAACGAACGCGATCTGCTGCGCGTCGCGATCTTCGTGATCGCGCTGCCGTTGCTGGTCGCGGCCTACATCTCGGCGACCCGGCTGCGGCTCGGTGCGGCACGGGCGCTGCGACCGGAGCGGGTCGCGGTCGGCTCGACCGGCGAAGTACACCTGGAGCTGTGGCGCAGCGGGCGGTTGCCCGGTGGTGAGGTTCTGCTCGAGGACGGCGTGCCGTACGCACTGGGCACCCGGCCGCGGTTCGTCGTCGAACGCCTGCCGCACGAACGGCGGGTGCTGCTGCGCTATCCGCTGCAGCCGGGGTTGCGCGGCATCCACCAGGTCGGCCCGTTGCGCGCGACGCTCACCGATCCGTTCGGGCTGTGCGAGTTCGAGCGCGAGCTGATCGGGCACTCGCGGCTCGTGGTCGTTCCGCAGGTGGTGCCGTTGTGGGGGCTGCCCGGCGGCTCCGGCGTCGGCGCGGGTGACGACGGGAGTGTGCGGCTGCACTCCGGACAGGGCGAACCGGACGTCATCGTGCGGCACTACCGCACCGGCGACGACATGCGGAAGGTGCACTGGCGCTCCACCGCCCGCCGCGACGAGATCATGGTCCGGGTCGAGGAACGCCCGTGGCGTGGCGGCACGACCGTGCTGCTCGACCACCGGGCCGCCGCGCACCACGGCAGCGGCCAGGCGGCGAGCCTCGAATGGGCGGTGTCGTTCGCCGCGTCGGTGGCGCTGCACCTGCGCCGTGCCGGCCACCGGGTGCGGCTCGTGACCGAACACGGCCTCGTGCTGTCCGACCTCCCCGGCGACGGCGGTGCGGGCTACGACAACGTCGCGCTCGACACGCTGGCCGCGCTGCAGACCGCCCACCAGCGCGACGTCACGCTCGGCCACGATCCGGCAGAGGGCCAGGAGCTGATCGCGATACTGGGCACGGTGAGCGCGGAGTCCGTGCACGAGCTGACCAGGTACCGCCCGCGCGGCATCCGCAGCCTCGCCGTCCTGCTGGACACGCCCAGCTGGGCAGGCACCGCCTCCCCGGACCATCTGGCCGCGGCGACGGAGGACTCCGCGGAACTGCTGCGCGCGGCAGGCTGGGGCGTCGTGATCGCCGGCCCGCACACGCCGATGCCCGAGGTGTGGACCCAGCTCTGCCGCACAGGCACCAACCGCACCGCAATGATCGGCGGTGCACCGTGACCACCCCTGCCCGCACCCCGCCAAACCCGGCCGGCACCCACCGGCGCCACATCACGACCACCGGCGCCCACCCCACCCGGCCGAGCCCTCTCGACCCCACCAAGCACCGCCCCGCCCCGCCCCGGCAGACCGAGCCCACAGAGCACCGGACACCCACCCACCCCACCTCCACCCGACCGGCACCGCTCAACGCCGACCAGCCACGCCCGGCGCCGGCTCGGCAGGCCGAGCCCACACGACACCGGACACCCACCTCCACCCGACCGGCACCGCTCAGCCCCGACCGACCACACCCCGCGGCAACCCGCCGGACCGCACCACACACCCAGCCGCACCCACCCACCGCGCACCCGACGCCCGTCGGCCTCCGGCGGGCCGGGCCGGCGCCGGTTCACCGGGGCACAGTGCTGCCGACGTCTCCCGGCGGCGATCGGTGTCCGGCGGCCCGGCCACAGCCACCCGGCCGCGACCCGCGCCGTCCGGTCACCGCTCGGGCCGCCCTCGTCCGGACCGCACCGGCCGGCTGCACGGACCCGCGACGCCTGGTCGGGGGGACCCGATGACCGCCACTGCGCCGAGGCCGCCTGCCGCGCCGCCGATTCCGCACACTCCCACCCCGCTTCCGCCGGAGCCGCCGGCGGCGTGGACGAGCAGCCTGCTGCCGCCGGTCGCGGCGGCGGTCGCGACGCTCTGTGCGGCCACCTCGCTGACCAGCATGGTGGCCGGGTGGGCGTGGTTCGGGTACCTGGTCGTCGCGGTCGTGCTCGTCGCCGCGACCGGGCTCGCGCTGCGGTCGTTGCGTGCGCCGACCGTCGCCACCGGACTGGCGCAGTTGCTCGTGCTGCTGTTCCTGGTCACCGGGGCGTTCACCACGCAGGGGGTGCTCCGGATCCTGCCGGGACCGGCCGCGTTCGGGGAGCTGCAGGCCACGCTCGCCGCGTCGGCCGAGCAGATCCGCACCGGACTGCCGCCGGTCGAGGGCACCCAGCCGATCCTCTGCCTGATCACCATCGCGATCGGGCTCGTCGCAGTCCTGGTCGACACGCTCGCGGTCGCCGCGTCCGCACCGGCGGCCACCGGGCTCGTGCTGTTGTGCGTGTACGCGGTGCCCGCCGCGTTGTCCGAGGACATGCTGCCGTGGTGGACGTTCCTGCTCGGCGCGGCGGCGTTCGCCGGCCTGCTCGCGCTCGGCGAGCTGCACCGGCACCGCAGCTGGCGCAACCGGGAGGCACCCGGCTCCCCCGGCCGGGCAAGGTCGTTGCAGGCGCCGGTGGCGGTGGTCAGCGCGGCCGTCGTGCTCGGACTGCTCGGCGGAGGCATCAGCTGGGTCGGCACGGTCGGCAAGATCCCGTTCGGCTCCGGCCCCGGCGGGGACGGTGACGGGACCGGCGGCTTCGGCGTCGCCCCGTTCACCCAGCTGCGCGGGCTGCTCGACCAGGGCGAGAACACCGAGCTGTTCCAGGTCCGCGGCCTTGGCCCGGACCGGCGGCTGCTCCGCGCTTTCACGCTCGACACGTTCACCCCCAACAAGGGCTGGGCGCTGCGCAGCGGCGGTCAGGCGCAGACCGGCGTGCTCGCCAACAGCACCCTCCCCGCCGCGCCCGGCGACGACGGCACCGGCGCATCCCGGCAGATCCAGATCCAGCCGACGCGCTGGGTCGACAACTGGCTGCCGATCTACGGCGCGCCGCGGGCGTTGCGCGGGGTCCCGCCGCAGTGGCTGTACGACCGGGTCAGCGGCGCCGTGTTCACCACGAAGAGCGAACCCGCGCCACCGTACGTGGAAACGGCGTCGCTGAAGGAGCCGTCCGCGGCGGAATTGCGGGTGACACAACCGAAATCCGACGAAGTGCCGGGGCTCTACACCCGGGTCGACGGCGTCGACCAGCGCGTGGTCGCGAAGACCGACCAGCTCGTCGCGGGCAAGACGAACAACTTCGACCGGGCCACCGCGTTGTGGCAGTTCTTCAGTGCGCAGAACGGTTTCGTCTACGACACGAAGACCGCGGACGCGACCGATTCGGACGCGCTCACCGACTTCATCCTCAACGGGAAACGCGGCTACTGCGAGCAGTACGCCTCCGCGATGGCGGTGATGCTGCGGGTCGCGCACATCCCGGCGCGGGTCGCGATCGGCTTCACACCGGGCGTGCAGAAGGGCGACCACCAGTCGATCGGTTCGCAGGACGCGCATGCGTGGGTCGAGGCGTACTTCGGGGACAAGGGCTGGGTCAGCTTCGACCCCACCCCGCTCGCCGACGGGCGCGGCGTCGTCCCGCCGTACCTGCAGCAGAACGACCAGAGCCAGGACCGGCCGGACGCGACGAACGACGTGCCGACCGCGCCACGGACCACCGCACCGTCCACCGGGGCCACCCAGGACCAGCCGGAGGACCAGGCCGCTCCGGCGACCCCTGCCGACGACGGCCCGCACGACGGCTGGCTCGGCTGGCTGGCACTGGCGCTGGCGGTGCTCGGCGGGGCCGCGGTGCTGACCTCGTACCTGCTGCGGCGGCGCCCGCCGCCCGGCGACGGCACGGTGTCCGGTGTCCCGCCGCCAGGCCCGGAAGGCGATCTGCTCACCCGTGCCCCGGCCGCGCCGGCTCGAGCGCGGGTGAGCGTGCTGTGGCTGCCGCTGGCCGCACGGGTGCTGTTCGTGGCCGCGATCGGGTTCCTGGCCGGACTCGTGGCGTGGTGGTTCGCGGTGCTGGTGGTGCTGGTGCTCCTCGGCGCGGGCGGCCCGGCCGCGCTACGGGACCTGGTCCGCCGCCGGCATCTGCAGACCATCGCCACACACGCACCGGGATCGGCCGACGCCGCGTGGCGCGAACTGAAGGCCGAATGTGCCGACCACGGTCTTGTGGTCCACGACAGCGACACAGTCCGCGTCGCGGGCGGCAAGATCGCCGAACACCACCATCTCGACGACGAGGGTCACGCAAGCCTGCGCACAGTTCTCGGTGCGGTGGAACGCAGTTGGTACAGCGACGAGACCAAGCCGGACCCGGTGCTGGCACCTGCCTTCGACCGCCTGCGCGAGAGCCTCCGCCGCACCGCCCCGCTCCCGCTGCGCGGCCGGCTCTTCCCCCGCTCGATCCTGCACCGGAACCGCTGACTCTCCAGCACCCCGGATCGTCGCGCGAACCGCGTTGCCCCGGGGCCGCTTGACCGTCGGATGCCCCGGGGTCTTCGCGACCGGCGCCTTCCCAGGACGACCACAGACCGTTCAGCCCACGAACCGCGCTTCCTCGCCGCCGGGACCGCCTGACGGTTCGCCCTCGGATCGTCGCCGAACCGCGTTTCCCCGGGGAGCCGGGACCGCAGACAGTTCAGCCCCGGGACCTCGCGCGTGCGGCGCTCCCCCAGGGACGACCCGCCCGGTGCTTCCCCGGGGACTGAACTCCGCAGCCCGAGCAGCGAGCGACTGTATGCCCACCCGCACGGGGCGTCACCGGGACGGACGGTGACCACGAGAAACCGCGCCCCACCCTCTGGGCGAAGCGCGGATCCCGGACGCAGGGTGCTATTGCTCCTCGAAGCGCTGGCGGAAACGTTCTTCCATGCGCTGGGTGAACGAACTCTTGCGGCTCGGCTGCTTCCCGCCGCCGCTGTCGCCTCCTCCGGGGGTGTCCGTGCCACTGTCGCCCTGGCGTAGCGACGTGACGGCCATCATCACCCCGAAGAACATCACGAGGAACCCCAGCACGCTGACCACCGGGATGTCGGCGACCCGCAACACGGGTAGCACCACACCGAGCACCAGCAGCGCGACGCCCACCACGAAGAGGGCTATTCCCTGGATGCGCCGACGGCGCACGGGACGGCGCAACCTGGTGCCACGCACCGTGGATGCGAACTTGGGGTCCTCGGCATAGAGCTCGCGCTCGATCTGGTCGAGCAGCCGCTGCTCATGCTCGGAGAGTGGCATCTTTCCTCCTCCGGCACAGCTGTCGCGGGCGCCGGGCCGCGCAACGTCCTGGACCCAACAGCCAACCCCAGGCGGGGTGGCACTGTCCAGGATACGAGCCCCGCGCTCGTCCGACTACCCGATCCCGTATCCGGAAGGGATCGAATTGGGGGAAATCCCGCCCGCCGGCCGTTGACGCTGGGTCACGACGCTCCGCGCCACCCCCCGACGCCCACCGCCCGGCCGCCAAGGCAGCACCCGAGATCCGACCGAACACCCCACGTGACCACGGCATTCGCCCAGCGTGCACCCAGCCCGACCGACCACAAGCTCCCGAACCGCCCACACAGCCACCCCGCCCGAGACGGCTCGGCGACGCAACCGCCGACAAACCCGCAGCAACCTGCCCCCTGCCCTCGCAGCCCGGGACACCCCGCCACCCGGCTCCGCGCCACCCACCCAACCAACCGACAGACCCGGGACTCGGCCCGGTTGACCGGGGATAGGTCGACCAGATTGGCGGGTTGGGTCGGCCGGGCCGGGTCCGGGTCGGGTCGGGTCGGGTCGGGTCGGGTCGGGTCGGGTTGGGTGGGCCGGGTTGGGTGGGCCAGGTCCGGGTGGGCCGGGTTGGGTGGGCCAGGTCCGGGTCGGCCAGGTCCGGGTCGGCCAGGTCCGGGTCGGCCAGGTTGGCGGGTCTGGGTGGGCCAGGTTGGCTCGGCCAGATTGAGTCGGCCGGGTTGGCTCGGCCGGGTTGGCTCGGCCGGGTTGGCTCGGCCGGGTTGGCTCGGCCGGGTTGGCTCGGCCGGGTTGGCTCGGCCGGGTTGGCTCGGCCGGGTTGGCTCGGACAGACCCGGATTAACCCAACGTGGTTCAGCCCTGGCTGGCTGAGCGCGACCTGACCCGAGTTTGCTCGACCAGACTCGGCCGGGTTGGTCTGGCCCGGGTCGGTCTGGCCTGGCAGTCGGTCGACTGGCAGCCCAACGGCAGCAACGCGGGCCCGCACAGCACGGTGAGGCTGGTCCTGCCGAAGAGCCAGGAGGAGATTGGCATTCCCGACCTGCCCCGGATGACCAATGACTTGACTCGGCCTGACCAGGCGCGACTCGGCCTAGCATTCCCGCGATGGCTGCACACCTACAATCATCACCGCAGCCACACCGCGCTCGCCGGCCACCCACCCGCCAGCCGCGTCCCCAACCTCTCCGGTCAGTACACCTAGGTTGGCTCGGCTAGACCTGCCCCGGCCCGACCCGGTCTGGTCTGGTCTGGCCGGGCCTGACTTGGCCCAGTCCGGCCCGGCCTGACCAGGCGCGACTCGGCCGCGGTTGACTTGGCTCGACTCCCCCTGCCCCGGCCTGGCGTGGCCCGGTCAGGCCCGGCCCGGCCCAGCTCTGCTCGGCTCGGCTCGGTCTCAGCTGGCCCGGTCCGGTCTGGCCTGGCGCGGCTCGGGCTGTCTTGGCACGGGCCGGCCTCGGTTGGTTCGGTTCGGCTTCGTTGACTCGGGTTGACGTGGCTTGCGTGGCTTCGTTTCGCGGGCAACGCTGCGTAGGTCGGGGCTCGTCCCGCTCGTGCTTGTTGGGTTGTGTGCCCGATCGTGCGGCTCACTGGGCTCGGTGCCGCGTGTCTCGCGCATCCGGCCGGACCGGGCACTCTGTGTGATCGCTTTCGCCACGGCGGGGCCGCTCGGGGCTCCCCCGTGCGGGGTCCCTCGCGCTGCGGGCCGTGCGGTGGCGAGCGGGAGCAGTCTTGGCGGCGCGGCGCGGGGCAGAGCGACAGCGGGGCGGGCAGCAGCAACGCGGCGTGGCGTGGCGTGGCTGCGGGGCGGCGTGACAGGAACGTGGCGTGGCGTGGCTACGTGGCGAGGCGGGCAGCAGCAACGCGGCGTGGCGGAGTGGCGGCGTGGTGTGGCGATCCCGCTCCGCCCCGGGTCCGGCTCGATCCTCCCGCGCCTCGTCCCGGGGTCCGGGTCTCTCACCCCCCGGCCGAAGTCCCGATCCCACCCGAAGGCCCGGCCGGTCATTCCTCCTTGGGTGAGAGCAGCGATGCCGGTCGGATGGCGGTCGAGCCGAAGCGGGAGCGGGCCACGTCGGCGGCCAGTTCGGCGTCTCGCCAGCGGGGCTCCGGGGACGCGAAGGCCAGCTGTTCCCCGTCCTCGCCGGTGTCCAGGCTCTCCACTCGGACGCCGATCAGCCGGACCGGGCCGGTCGGCGCGTGTTCGGCCAGCAGGTCCACGGCGGTGCGGTGGATCTCCCGTGCGACGTCGGTCGCTGCGGACAGGGTGCGGGCGCGGGTGATCGTCCGGAAGTCGCCGAAGCGGACCTTGATCGACACCGTCCGCCCGCGCAGCCCGCGTGAGCGCAGCGTGGCGCCGACCCGTTCGGACAGCCGCAGCAGCTCCAGGCCCAGCTCGGCCCGGCTGAACACGTCGACGTCGAAGGTGTGCTCCGCGCCGATCGACTTCTCCGCGGACTCCGGCACCACGGCACGGTCGTCGTGCCCGTTCGCCAGCGCCCACAGGTGCTCGCCCACGGCCCGGCCCAGCGCGCGCCGCAGCCGGGCGGGCGACGCCGCCGCGACGTCCGCGATCGTGTGCCAGCCGTGCCGCTGCACCAGCTCCTCGGTCCGCTTGCCGACCCCCCACAGCGCGGACACCGGCAGCGGATGCAGGAACGCCACCGTCTCCGCGGCGGGAACCACCACCATCCCGTCCGGCTTGGCCATCCCGGACGCGAGCTTCGCCACGAACTTCACCTTCGCGACCCCGACCGAGCAGGTGATCCCGTGCTCGGCGGAGACCCGTTCCCGGATCCGTGCCCCGAGCTGGGCCGGAGTGGCTCCCAGCCGGCGCAGCGCACCGCCGACGTCCAGGAACGCCTCGTCGAGACTCAGCGGCTCGACCAGCGGTGTGAGCTCCCGGAAGATCCCCATCACGCCACGGGATACCTCGCCGTAGAGCCCCGGCGTCGGCTGGATGCACACCAGCCGCGGGCACAGCCGCTTCGCCGTGGCGAACGGCATCGCCGAGCGCACCCCGAACCGCCGCGCCGGGTAGCTGGCCGCGGCCACCACCGACCGCGGACCGCCGCCGGACACCACCACCGGCAGGTTGACCAGCTCGGGCCGGGTCCGCAGCTCACAGGCAACGAAGAAGGCGTCCATGTCCACGTGCAGGATCGCGCAGCCGGTGTCGTCCGGCGCCGGCGCTCCGGGCGCGACGCGGTAGCGGGCCATCGCGCTGGGTAGTTCGGTGTTTCTCCCCACGTCCGCCGACGCTACCGGCGACCACCGACAGTTTCCGGACAGGCGGACCGCAAGGATTGCCGATCCGGTTCGCCGCGCGCTCCGCCCGCCACTGCAACCACCACGGCGTTCATCCTGGCCAACGCACGGCCCGGGGTCAGCCGCGGCGGGCGATCGCGTGCAGCCGCCCGGCGACGTCCCGCAGCGCAGGCACCGCGGCCGCGGCCAGTTCGAACTCGGCCAGCTCGTCCTCGCGCACCTCGCCGGTCACGACGTCGGAGATGATCCGGTCGCCCTGCAACAGGGTGACCTCCAGGCCCGCGGCGACCAGCGAGTCGGTGAGCCCGGCGCTGTCGTAGCGGCGCAGCACGGTGTCCCGTTCGCCCGGCACGACGCCGTCGGCGTCGGTGAGCAGCTGCTGTGCGTCGGCGATCCGGCCGGCCAGCGCCCGGTGCAGCACGGCCGCGTTGCGGTTGGCGACCAGCACCGACACCGCCCCGCCCGGTGCCACCGCCGCAGCGAGCGCGGTGAGCACGACAGCGGGCTCGTCCACGACCTCCAGCAGCCCGTGCGCCAGCACCAGGTCGGCCGAGCCGGACGGCACGTGCGCGGCCAGCGCGTCGGAATCGTCGGCGACGACGGTGATCCGCTGCGCGACGCCCTCCTCCTCGGCCCGCCGCAGCAGCGTCGCGCGGGCGTTCGGGTTCGGCTCGACGACGGTGACCAGGCACCCCGCCGACGCGAAGGGCACCGCCCAGCCGCCACTCCCGCCGCCGACGTCGACGACGACCGGCTGCTCCACGCCACGGGCGCGAGCAGCGCGCAGCTCCGCCTCGAGCGCCCGGCTCACGGCGCCAAAGCCCCGGGCGGCCACGGTGTCCGTCTTCATGGCCGACAGGGTAGTGGCCGCCGGTCACCCGCCGTGATCCGCGTGGGCGGCACAGCGGCGTTCGCCACCTTCCCGGCTCCCCTCCGGACGTACGGGCCGTAGGCTGTGTCGAGTGCACACGGTCGCCGTTCTCAGCCTCAAGGGTGGTGTCGGCAAAACGACGGTCGCGCTCGGTATCGCGTCGGCCGCTCTGCGTAGGGGTACCCGCGCCCTCGTCGCCGACCTCGACCCGCAGGGCAACGCCACCACCTCCCTCGATCCGCCGTTCACCGACGCGACGCTCGCCGACGTCCTCGAGACGCCAGCCCGCGCGATCCTGGAACGGGCGATCGCACCCAGCGTGTGGAGCGAGCAGATCGACGTGCTGGTCGGCGCCGAGGAACTGGAGCAGCTCAACGAACCCGGTTCGGACGGTCGACGGCTGGAGAACCTGTCCCGCGCGCTCGACGAACTGCACCAGGACCCGCTCGGCGAGGACCCCTACGAGCTGGTGGTGATCGACTGCCCGCCGTCACTCGGCCGGCTCACCAAATCCGCGCTCGTGGCCGCCGACACCGCGCTGATCGTCACCGAGCCCACGATGTACGCGGTGGCCGGTGCGCAGCGCGCGCTGGAGGCGATCGAGCGGATCAGGCAGGAGCAGAACCCCACGCTCCGCCCGCTCGGCGTGCTGGTGAACAAGCTGCGTGTGCGCTCCTACGAGCACCAGTTCCGGATCACCGAGCTGCGTGAGAACTTCGGTTCGCTGGTGATGCCCACCGCGATCCCGGACCGGCTCGCCGTCCAGCAGGCGCAGGGTGCGTGCAGCCCGATCCACGAGTGGCACTCCCCCGGTGCCCAGGAGATCGCGCTGACGTTCAACATGGTGCTGGCGAAGATCCTGCGCTCCAGCCGGGCCGGACGGCACCGGGTGCACGGTACGGACGAGGCGGCCGAGTCCCCCGCGGAAGTGTCCGGGAACGCGGGCTGAGCCGTGCCCGAGGGCGATACGGTCTTTCTCGCCGGCAAATTGCTCGACCGCGCGCTAGCCGGGAAAACCTTGGTACGCGGTGAGTTCCGTCATCCCGAACTGGCCACTGTGGACCTCGCGGGCCACACGGTGCGTGGCGTGGCGACGGTCGGCAAGCACCTGTTCACCCGGTTTTCCGGCGATCTCACCCTGCACAGCCACCTGCGGATGGACGGCAGCTGGCGGATCCACCCGGTGGGCGCGAAGTGGCCGATGGCCGCACACCACGCGCGGGTGATCCTGGAGACCGCGGACGTGCAGGCGGTCGGCTTCCGGCTGCACGACCTGCGCCTGCTGCCCACCGAAGAGGAGTCCGGACTGGTCGCACACCTGGGCCCGGACCTGCTCGATCCACAGTGGACGGATGAGCTGGCGGCGGCCGCGGCGGCGAACCTGCGTGCACGGCCGGACCGGGAACTCGGCGACGCACTGCTGGATCAGCGAGTACTGGCCGGCGTGGGGAACCTGTACAAGACCGAGATCTGTTTCCTGCTCGGCGTTTCCCCGTGGACCCCGGTGTCCGAAGTGGACTCCGCACGGGTGGTGGCGCTCGCCAGGAAGCTGCTGCTCGCGAACGCGTGGCGGCACGAGCAGGTGACCACCGGCGATCCGCGCCGGGGACGGCGCACCTGGGTCTACGAACGCACCCGTCAGGGCTGCTTCCGCTGCGGCGGCCGGGTTCTCGTCCGCACCCAGGGTTCCGGCGTCGAAGGCAGGCCCACCTGGTACTGCCCGCACTGCCAGCCCGGTCCCGCGCCGGCCCGCTGAACGCTTCAACGCTTCCCGGCCGTTCGCAGACGCCGGGCAACGGAGGCTCGCAGGCCAGGGCGGCATCCTCGGCACGGGACTGCGCGATCGGCATCCGCGTTGCCTGCTGCAGGTGCTGCTCAGCGGTTCCTCGTGGCTGCCAGTGTCCGAAGTGGACCCGGCACGGGCGTCGGCGCCCGATGGGGCGGGGCGTACCAGTGGCCGACGTGGTTCTGCTGGGGGCGCCGGCCCACCCCGGCGACGTCCGTGTTCGCGCCGGGCGAACGCCGCCGAAGTGTGGCGCAGAGATCCCCGAAATGATGTTGCCGGACGGCGCGGTTCGCGGTTAGCGTGGCAGTACACGGGAAAGGAGGTGGTCCTAAGTTGTATTCACACAGGACTCGTGAGGTGGCTGTCCGCTAGCGGATGGCGCGCGTAAGGGACTTTGGGCAGGGATACAACCCGAGCCACCTTCGGCTCATCGCCTGCTTCGCGTGCTGCCTGAGAGCGAATACCAGGCAGTCACCGGGCTCCCGGGGTTTCCGAGCACCAGTCCGGCTCGGACCTGGACGCAGGACGGCGTCCAGGAGACACCCCGGGAGTTACCCATCTCTTCCGGAGGACATCGAGACAAGCACCGGCCGGCACGCCCCGGTGCCCGATACCCCCGCGGAACCCGTCCACGAGCCGTGGCCGGGAGACCGTCCGGCTGCGGCCACCACGGCCGATCGCCAGCACACAGCTGCACCGGTCAGGTCGGCCGGGTTCGATCCGGCCCGGGTAGGCCACTGCGGCAACCCCACCGCAACGCGGCAACGCAATCCTCCACCGCGCAACACAGCCGGGACAGACCCGCCGGGCCCACAAGCCACCGCAGCAATGCCACCGCAGGACCGCAACCCGCCCCTCACCACGCCGCGGAGCCGGTCAGATCGGCCGGGTTCGGTCCGGGTAGGCCACTGCGGCAAGCTCACGGTGGTACCGCGACGCATCTTCCGCCGTGCGGTGCAGCCGGGGCCAGGTCCGGTTACGGCGAGCCCACGGCAGCGACTCCGCCGTAACGTACTTCCGCCGCGCGCCGGCGGGCGTGTCAGCCGGCGCGGGCTCTGGTCCGCAAAAGGGCCTACCGGTAACAATCCCCGCCGCAGCACACGGGCACCGTGACGGCGCTACAGCACACGGGCACCGTGGCAGCGCAGCATCGCCGTGGCAGCGCAGCATCGCACGGACACTGTGACGGCACAGTGTCTGTCCAGCTCGACCGGGCACCGCGGTTTACCGGCTACCAGGACCGGGCGGGCGCGCAGGGCCGGGTCCGGAGCACGCCAGCCCATCGCAGCAACCCTGGCGCGGCACCGCATGCGCCGAGTACCAGGGCAGCCCACTTCCACCGGGCATCAGCCGGCCAGGTCAATCTGCGGTCAGCCGAACGCGACGGAACTGTGCAGCCGTAGCGGTCGCATCGGGCGGGGTCCGGCCGTACACAGACCCACTGAACGTCGTGTGGCCGCACTCACCGCTAGCCATGAACACGGCGTAGCCGCGCCGGGACCGGTCGGCGGCAACCCCGCCGGGGGCCACGCGACCTGCCTCCGGCGGGTGGGTATGCGGCGTTCCGGTCCGGCGCTGCCCGGACGGCTCCGACGTCTTCTGCGGTTCGGCTTCGGTGTGGCGGCGCTGCAGGTGCGGACGGCGCTAGGCTGATGCCCATGCTCAAGCCGGACTACCCGATCGTCACCGGGCGGCTGGTGTTGCGTCCGTTCCGGCCGGAGGACCTCGACGCGCTCAACTCGTTCCAGTCCCGCGCCGACGTCGCCCGTTACCTCTACTGGGGTCCGCGCAGCCGGGCCGAATCCGCGGCCGCGCTGGCGAAGCGGGTGCACAGCTCGACGGTCTCGGACGAGGGGCAGTTCCTCGCCGTCGCGGTCGAGCTCACCGAGACCGGCCAGCTGATCGGTGATCTCACCCTCGAATATGTCAGCGCGGAGCATCGGCAGGGCGAGATCGGCTTCGTCTTCCACCCCGACCACCACGGCCGGGGCCTGGCCCTCGAGGCCGCCGGGGAACTGCTCCGGCTCGGCTTCGAGGAGCTCGGCCTGCACCGCATCGTCGGCCGTTGCGACGGGCGCAACCAGGCGTCGAGTGCGCTGATGGAGCGGCTCGGCATGCGCCGCGAAGCACACCTGCGGGAGAACGAGATGGTCAAGGGCGTGTGGACCGACGAACTGGTCTACGCCGTCCTCGAGGACGAATGGCGGCTCGCACGCAGCTGAGCGTGCGAAGCCCGGCGAGCGACCGGCGCCACACGGCAGGCGGGTCCGAAAGCAGCACCGGCACCGATGCGGCAGCATGGGCGCGTGCTCTTCGACCGGATCGTCCGCCCCTCGCTGTACCGGCTGGCCTACCACGACCCCGAGCTCGTGCACGAGCGCACGGTCACGATGCTGAGCCGCTTCGGGCCGGGACTCGGGCCGGCCGCACGCTGGTACCGCACGGACGATCCGGTGACCGTGCTCGGGCTGCGGTTCGCCAACCGGGTCGGGCTCGCCGCGGGGATGGACAAGAACGGCCGCGCGCTCGCCGCCTGGCCTGCGCTCGGGTTCGGGTTCGTCGAGGTCGGCACGGTCACCCGGCACGCACAGCCGGGCAACCCGAAACCACGGCTGTTCAGCCTGCCCGCCAGCGACGCAGTGCTGAACCGGATGGGCTTCAACAACGACGGTGCGAACGCGCTCGCCGAACGCCTTGCCGCACAAGGGAAACCCCCGGTTCCGCTGGGTATCAGCATCGGCAAGTCCAAGGTCACGCCGCTCGAGGAGGCGGTCGAGGACTACCGCTGGTCGCAGCGCGCCCTGCACCCGTACGCCGATTACTTCGCGATCAACGTCAGCTCCCCCAACACCCCGGGACTACGCGCGCTGCAGGACAAAGCAGCGCTCGCCGAACTCCTCGGCGAGCTGCGCGCAACCGGGACCGAACTCGGCGGCGGCACCCCGCTGCTGGTGAAGGTCGCCCCCGACCTCACCGACGACGCCCTCGCCGAACTGCTCGAGGTCTGCCTCGAGCACGGCGTGGCCGGGATCATCGCGACCAACACCACGCTCGCCCGCACCGGCGTCGACCCGGCCGAAGCGACGCTGGCCACCGAGACCGGCGGGCTGTCCGGGCGTCCGCTCACCGCGCGTTCGCTCGAGGTGGTGCGATTCGTGCACGACCACACCGGCGGACGGCTGCCGATCATCGGCGTCGGCGGGATCCTCGGGCCGGACGACGCGCGCCGGATGCTCGACGCCGGCGCGAGCCTGGTGCAGCTCTACACCGGGTTCGCCCTGCACGGCCCCGGTCTGGTGCGCCGGGTCAGCCGGGGGATCGCGGGACGGCCGTGCTGACGAAACGCAGGTAGCCGCGCCAGGATTCGTACCGGTCCAGGCTTTCGGCACCCTCGGCCGCGGCCGGATCGCACAGCACGGCGAGCGGGGTGCTCCCGTCCTCCAGCGCCACCCTGCCGAGCACGAACGGCGCGGACAGCTCCGCGGCGAACCGGCCGAAAGCGGCAGGGGAAAGCCGCCAGCGTTCCCCGTCGAGCGCAGCCGCGCCGGGCACCACGCCGGGCTGCACGGGCGCCGTCCCGTCCAGCAGCACCATGCGGTAGTGCTCGACGGTCCGGACCGGTCCGGCGAACCGGGCGTCACGCAGCTTCTCGTGCAACGGCTGGCCGCGCAGATGCGCCCCGAACACCACCACGTCGGCGCCTTCGGACGGATACGGTTCGGCGGCCTGCTCCCCGGTCAGCACCGCGGCGAGGTCGATCCCGATCTGGTCCTCGAACGCCCGCGTGGCCACGGTGACCCCGAACGGCCGCCGGTCCCCCGGCGACACCGGCACGGTGATCGCCGCCAGGTCGAGGACGTTCACGAACGTGCTGTACGTGCCGAGGCGTTCGCTCACGCCGACCGGATCCGCCAGCGCCTCGGCGAGGTCCGGATGGTCGGGCACGGTGGGAAGGAGCAGCGCGTCGTAGCCGGCCAGCACGGCCCGCGCGGCGGACCGCAGCTCGGTCATCTTCGTCCGGGCAGTGACCAGCGCCTGGGCCCGGTACCGGCCCGCGGCAGCCACGATTGCCGCAACGGTGGGGTCAGCGCCCTCCGGCTCGGCGGCGAGCACCTCCCCCGCCGAGGCGTACCGCTCGGCCACCAACGCGCTGCCGTAGAGCAGTTTCCCGGCTTCGAAGAACACACTGATGTCCACGGTCTGCACGACGGCTCCGGACGCCTCCAGCGACGTCACAGCCACGTCGAAAGCCTTCCTCGCGGGCGCCGTGAGCGGGGCGAGCCCGGCCTCGTCGGGGATCGCCACCCGGGGCCGGGCTCCGGCGCCCAGCCGGACGTCCCCCGGCCACTCGCGTACCGCGGGGTCCTGGCCGTCCGGGCCGGTCATCACCGCGAGGGCCCGCTGGCCGAGAGCCAGGCTGCGGGCGAACACCGAAACGCAGTCGAACGACGGCGAAGCCGGGTACACCCCGGTGCGCGGCACCAGGCCGATGGTGGGCTTCAGGCCGACCACCGCGTTCAGCGCCGCGGGTACCCGGCCGGATCCGCCGGTGTCCGTGCCGAGTGCGAGATCGGCGATCCCGAGGCCGACGGCCACCGCCGATCCGCTGCTGGAACCGCCGGCCACCTTCGCCGGGTCGAGTGCCGAACCGACCGCGCCGTACGGACTGCGGGTCCCGGTCAGCCCGGACCCGAACTGGTCGAGATTCGTCTTGCCGAGCACCACGGCACCGGCGCCGGTCAGCCGGGCGAGCACCGTGGCACTGCGCACCGGCGATCGCGAGAAACCCGGACAGCCCGCGGTGGTCGGCAGCCCGGCCACGTCGATCAGGTCCTTGACCGCGAGCACCGTTCCGGCGAGCGGTAGGTCCTCGCCCGCCCGGACGCGTTCGTCCACCGCCTTCGCGTCGACGAGCACCTCCGCCATGGTGCGCAAGCGGATCCAGGCCTCCGGCCGGTCGGCCTCGGCGATCCGCTCGAAGGCGGCGAGCACCCGCTGATGCGCGCTGGGCGGCGGGGCGGGCACGGGTTGCGGTTCCGGCGGAAGCGTGGTCACGGGGAGTCCTTTCCTCGGCGGGATCGGATGAGTCCACTGTGTACATCCGGCTCCGCGGAATCTCGGCCCACGGCGCCGGAACTGACGGTGCCACCACTGAGGTCCTGGGAAAAACGGTAAACCGCATACGTTTCCGCCACCAGCCGCGGGAGATTACGCGATTGTTGCGGTACCCGGCGGCCATCACGCACCGTCGCACCGGCTGCCGTGCACTGGGCCGGCCGGAATCCGAAACTCGGCCATCCGGACGGCTTTCCCCGCCGCGCAACCACCACGGGCCAGCCGAAGTTCACCCGCAGGAGACCGCCGAAAGCGGCGTCCCGCCCGCACGCACCGGCAGCGTCAGCCGAGGTCCTCGAGCGCAACCGCCGGCCGATCCGCCGCAGCCGCGCAACGCCGGCCCCGTTCCCGCCGCGCCACGGTCAACCGGCATGCCCGCACCGATCCCTCAGCGCCACACCAACCGACCCGCCGAAGTTCCCGCAGCACCATCGCCGGCCGATCCGCAAGCCGGCGTCAGCGGAGATCCCTCAGTGCCACCGGCCAACCAGCCCGCAGTGTCCACCGAAGCACCTGAGCGCCATGGCCCGCCGACCCGCTTCGCAAGCCTCAGCCAAGACCCCGAACGCCACCGCCGGCCGATCCGCCGCGCCCGGCAGCGTCAGCCGAGGTCCTTGAGTGCCATTGCCAGGCCTGCCAGCCGGTCCGTTGCGTCCGTCAGTGCCTCGCGCGAGGTGCCGATTCCCGCGCTGCTCGCCGCGACCGCCCGGCCTGCGGCGGCGACCAGGCCGCCGTAGCTCTCCACGCCGTCGTCGAGCTGGCTGCGCAGTTTGGTGACCGCCGCGTCGAGGGCGGCACGCTCGCGCTGGGGTGCGGAGTTGCGGCCCCGTTCGATGGCCTGGACGCGGGTGGCCAGTGCACGCAATGCCTGTGCCGCCTCGTCGGCGGTCGCGCGGGCGTCGGCGACCGACACCTCGGACACCGCGGTGGTGCCCAGCGATGTCGGCACCGACAGCTGGCGCAGCAGCTCGCCGAGCGAGGCTTCCGATTCGGCGAGTCGTTCCATCGGCTCACGGGCGGCCGAGCCCGCGGCCGGCAGTGGCGGCGGGGCGGCGCTCGGCGCTGCCGTCAGCTCGTGTTTCTTCAGCTCCCGCAGCCGCAGGCCGGTGCGGACGCTGAAGGTGCCGAACACCAGCGTGCCGAAGCCGGCCAGTACCGTCTGCCCGATGTCCGGGCCGGCCACGCCGCCGAGCAGGCCGGTTCCGGCCAGCACGGTGAGCACGCCGAGCAGGATGGTGACCAGCACCCACACCGTGAGCACCCGCGACGTGCGGCGGATCCGCCGCTGGTGCTTGGCGGCAGGCTCGTTCCAGCGCTGCCACTTCGCCCTGGCTTCGGCCATCGCCGGGATCTGGTCGGCGACCGAACCGAAGGCGGCAGGCACCGCGGACCGGCGCGGTACGGGAGGTTTCGCCGGAGCGGGCCGGTGCTGGAACCGGCCCGGCTGCTCCGCGGCCTTCCCGCCGGTCTCCTCGGACGGCGGGAAGTACCGCTGCAGTTTTGCCTGGGCCCGCTGCGCGTAATCGGGTAACCGCTCGACGTACTTCTCGATCCGGGCGTTGAACTCGTCGAAGTCCCGCCGTCTGTTCATCGAGCCCCCCTGCGCTCACTGCCCCGGGACCCCGGACCGGGTCAGGCCGGGTTCTTGCCTTGTTCGGCCTGCACGCGAGCCTGGATCTCCCGCTGGATGTCGGGGCTCGCGGGCGCGTTCGCCGCGCCCGAGTTCGCCGCACCCGCCGAGTTCGCCGCCGCGGCGCCGTCGGTGACCTGCGCGACCGAGTTCCCCTGCATCGAGGCGCGGATCTGCTCCAGCCGCGAGTGCCCTGCCATCTGCGTGGCCGACTCCTGGACCTCCATCATCCGGCCCTGCACGGAGTTCTGCGCCAGCTCGGCCGAGCCCAGCGCCGTGGTGTAGCGCTTCTCGATCTTGTCGCGGACCTCTTCCAGCGACGGCGTGTTGCCCGGCGCGGCCAGCTGGCTCATCTGGTTCAGCGACGAGGAGACCTGCTCCTGCATCTTCGCCTGCTCCAGCTGCGAGAGCAGCTTGGTGCGCTCGGCCAGCTTCTGCTGCAGCATCGTGGCGTTGCGCTCGACGGCCTGCTTGGCCTGCGCGGCCGCCTGCAGCGACTGGTCGTGCAGCGTCTTGAGGTCCTCGATGCTCTGCTCGGCGGTGACCAGCTGCGCGGCGAAGCTCTCCGCCGCCGTCTCGAACTGGGTCGCCTTCGCCTCGTCGCCCTTGCTGCGGGCCTCGTCGGCCAGCACGAGCGCCTGGCGGGTGGACGCCTGCAGCTTCTCG
Source organism: Amycolatopsis ultiminotia (assembly GCF_039536925.1). NCBI lineage: Bacteria > Bacillati > Actinomycetota > Actinomycetes > Pseudonocardiales > Pseudonocardiaceae > Amycolatopsis > Amycolatopsis ultiminotia. The sequence continues at coordinate 94,648 of NZ_BAAAZN010000015.1, forward strand.
ACCTCGCCGAGCTGCCGGTTGAGCTTCATCTCCAGCTGACGCTGGTTGCCGATCACGGAGGCGGCCTGCTGCGTCAGCGCCTGGTGGTTGCGCTGCGCCTCCTCGATGGCCTGCTGGATCTGTACCTTCGGGTCGGCGTGCTCGTCGATCTTCGACGAGAACGCCGCCATCATGTACTTCCAGAACTTCACGAACGGGTTGGCCATCTCCTCCGCCTGCCTTCTTGCGTCCCACGGGCCCTGAGTTACCTCGAGGTGGGGCGTCGCTCCCCAGCTGTACAACGTCCCGACCCCGGCGTCGGGTTCCATCGTGTCAGGTCGGCTCCGGGTGTTCCAGGCGACCCCGGGGGAATTCAGGGATGGCCCTGAGCCGTCCCGCGCAGACGCCGACGGCCCCGGGGAGCTCCCGGGGCCGTCGGTACACGCGGTGTGCGGTTAAGCGGCGATCGTGGACGCGAGCTTGGGCGCGCCGATCGTGGTCCGCAACGTCGTGTTCATCCGCGGCGCGGGCTGCAGCCGCAGGTCGGAGAGGTCGTCGCCGACCAGCTCGGAGACCAGCCTGCCGCCCTCGAACCCGGCAGCGGCGCTCTCCCGCTCCGGCACGGTCTCCCGCGGCACGGTCTCCACCTCTTCGACCGGGGTGACCGCGACCGTGTCGAGAGCCGACACGTCCGCTGCGACCTTGTTCAGCAGCTCGCCGAGCGGAAGCTCCAGAGCCTCGCAGATGGAGGCCAGCAGCTCGCTGGAGGCTTCCTTCTGACCGCGCTCGACCTCGGACAGGTAGCCGAGGCTGACTCTGGCGGCGCGGGAGATGTCACGCAGCGTTCGACGCTGGTTGGTGCGGGCATGACGGAGCCGATCACCGATCGCCTCACGCAACAGCACGGTCATCACGCGCCTCCCTTCCCGAACTGGTGCCTCCTACGTTACCCAGAGCGGCGGCCCGGGTGCAGGACTTGACACGTGCGTACGCCAAGGGCGAACGCTCCGATCAGTGTAGATGTTCCCCCAGCAGGGCGAACGCCGCGCGCACCGCGGCGACCCGGATCGCCGCCCGGTCACCCTCCCCGGCCAGTTCACGGACCACCTCGGTGCCCGGACCGCTGAGCCCGAGGTGCACGGTGCCCGGCGCGATCCCGTCCTGCGGATCCGGCCCGGCGACCCCGGTCAGGCCCAGCCCCCAGGTGGCCCCGCAGCGCTCCCGCGCACCGGCCGCCAGCTGGGCCGCGACCTCGGGATGGACCGCACCGTGCTCGGCCAGCAGCCGTTCGTCGACGCCGGCCAGCACGGCTTTCAGATCGGTGGCGTAGACCACCAGTCCGCCGCGCAGCACCGCGCTGGCACCGGGTACCTCGGCCAGCGTCGCGCACACCAGCCCCGCGGTCAGTGATTCGGCGACGGCCACGGTCTCCCCTCTGCGGGTGAGAGTCGCCACGAGATCCCGCGCGCCGGTCATCAGGCACCCGTCGCACGACGGCCGGCGGCACGCAGCCTGATCGCGCGGACGAGGTAGTCCACGCCGGTGACCACGGTCAGCACGACCGCCAGGCCCATCAGCACCCAGCGCACCGGGTCCGCGCCGGCGGGCAGCGGCAGCAGGTACCCCACGATCGCGACGATCTGGGTCATCGTCTTCGCCTTGCCACCGCGGCTGGCCGGGATCACGCCGTGCCGGATCACCCAGAACCGCAGCAGGGTCACGCCGATCTCCCGGACCGCGATCACGATCGTCACCCACCACGGCAGCTCGCCGAGCACGCTCAGCCCGATCAGCGCGGCCCCGATCAGCGCCTTGTCCGCGATCGGATCGGCGATCTTGCCGAAATCGGTGACCAGTCCGTAGCGGCGGGCCACCCATCCGTCGACCTGGTCGGTGGCCGAGGCGATGGCGAACAGGCCGGTCGCGATCGCCCGCCAGGTGGTGTCCGCGCCCTCGCCCATGAACAGCGCGACGACGAACAGCGGCACCAGCACCAGCCGCGAGATGGTCAGCAGGTTTGCCAGGTTGAGCGTCGGCACCGGCGTCGCTGCAGGCACCTGGGCACCCCCTTCGACGGCGCCGGACGCCGCAGCGGCGCGGGGCAGGCCCTCGCCGGCGTCGCTCGGTGCGGCATTCACCGGTCGGTTTCCCGTACCGGACGGACGATCAGGTCGACGCCGGCGGAGTCGACCACTGCGCAGCGGACCAGCTCGCCCACCGCCACCGCGGGGGCCTGCGGATCCTCCAGCAGCACGCATTCGCCGTCGACCTCGGGCGCCTGGTGCGCGGCCCGGCCCACGGCGTCGTCGCCGTCCCCGGCGGCCTGTTCGACCAGCACGTCCACGAAGGTGCCGATGCGGTCCTCGGCACGCTGCGCGGTCAGCTCCTCGACCAGCGCCGAAACGCGCGCGACCCGCTCGGCGACCTCGGCCGGATCGAGCTTGTCCGCGAACGTCTCGGCCTCGGTGCCGTCCTCGTCGGAGTAGCCGAACACGCCGACCGCGTCGAGCCGGGCGCCGGTGAGGAACCGCTCCAGCTCGGCGAGGTCGTGCTCGGTCTCGCCGGGGAAGCCGACGATCACGTTGGTCCGGATGCCCGCCTCCGGCGCGTGCTCGCGGATCTGCTCGGTCAGCGCGAGGAACGAATCGGTGGAGCCGAACCGGCGCATCCGGCGCAGCACCTGCTCGCTGGAATGCTGGAAGGACAGGTCGAAGTAGTCCGCGACGCCGGCCGTGCCCGCGATGGCCTGCACCAGCTGCGGCCGGGTTTCCGCGGGCTGCAGATAGGACACCCGCACCCGTTCGATGCCCTCGACCCCGGCCAGCCGCGGCAGCAGCCGCTCGAGCGCGCTCGAGCCGTCCCTGCCGAAGTCCTTGCCGTAGGAGGTGGAGTTCTCGCTGACCAGGAACAGCTCCTTGACGCCGTGCTCGGCCAGCCAGCCGGCCTCGGCCACGATCTCGTCCGGCTGCCGCGACACGAACGACCCGCGGAACGACGGGATCGCGCAGAACGAGCAGCGCCGGTCACAGCCGGAGGCGACCTTCAGCGCGGCGACCGGTGAATCGTCCAGCCGGGTGCGCAGCACGCGCGGGCCCCAGCCGTGCTGGGCGTGCCCCGGCACCTCGACCGCATCGGATGCGGCGGGCCGCTGCACCGGGCTGATCGGCAGCAGTTTCCGCCGGTCGGAGGGCGTGTGCGAGGCGAGCGCGCGGCCGGCGACCACGTCGTCGAGCCGGTCGGACAGCTCGGCGTAGTGGTCGAAGCCGAGCACCGCGTCGGCTTCGGGCAGGCTCTCCGCCAGCTCGGTGCCGTACCGCTGCGCCATGCACCCGACGGCGACGACCTTGCGGCCGGTGTCGGCCGCGGCGAGCAGCGTGTCGACCGAATCCTTCTTCGCCGACTCCACGAAGCCGCAGGTGTTCACCACGACCACGTCGGAGTCCTCCGGCTCCGCGGCCAGTTCCCATCCCCCGGCGGCGAGCCGGCCCGCCAGCTCCTCGGAGTCGACCTCGTTGCGGGCGCAGCCCAAGGTCACGAGGGAAACACGTCGGCTACCGGCTGGCTCTGTGGTGGGAGAAGGCACGACGTTCAGGGTAGCCGCCGCATCCGGGCGCCCCGGCGACGGCCGACCATCGGCGCACGGGGGCGCCGTACGGCCGCTCGGCACCCCCGCGGCCGCGTCACGAACCCGCGGGCACGTCCGCCACCGTGAGCAGCGTCAGCTCCGTGTCCGCCAGTGCCTCCAGGTCGACGTCGTCGCCGGCGAGCCGCATCGCCTGCGCGCGGATGGCCCGTTCGAGCAGGCCACGCGCCGAGCGGCCGTTGGCGAAGCCCGCGCCACGGTCGAGGCCCGCCATGATCCCGGGCAGCGACTCGGCGAGGTCGGCAGCCAGGCGGTAGCCCTGTTTGCCTGCCATGGCCGTGAAGATCGCCGCCAGCTGGGTGTCGTCGTAGTCGGCGAAGTGCACCGTGGCACCGAATCGGGAGCGCAGGCCCGCGTTGGCATCGAGGAAGCGGTCCATCTCCGCCGGGTAGCCCGCGGCGATCACGATCAGGTCCTCGCGGTGGTTCTCCATCTGCACGAGCAGTTCGGCGACGGCCTCGGAGCCGAAATCGTTCGCCGAGTCCTGGACGAGGGTGTAGGCCTCGTCGATGAACAGCAGCCCGCCGATCGCCCGCTCGCACACCCCACGGGTCTTCGGCGCGGTCTGGCCGATGTACTCGGCGACCAGGTCCGGCCTGGCCACCTCGATCAGGTGTCCCGAGGGCAGCACGCCCAGCTCGCGGTACAGCTGCCCCATCAGGCGGGCGACGGTCGTCTTGGCGGTGCCGGGATTGCCGGTGAACACGAGATGCCGGCTGCGCGCCCCGACCGGCAGCCCCGCCTTGCGACGACGGGCGTCCAGCCGGGTCTCCGCGACCAGCGCGCGGACCTGTTCCTTGACCTCGTCCAGTCCGATCATGCCGTCGAGCTCGGCCATCAGCTCGTCGAGGCCCCGGCGTGGTCCGGCCGCGTCGGTCACCGCGACGCCGGACTCGCTCGGCAGATCGGCGGCCACGAGCACGGACAGTTCGTCGGCCGGGGTGTCCGGCGCGGCCGCCAGCCGGCCGGACTGCACGCCGATCACGGACTCCAGCAGACCCCGTGCGGACCGGCCGTTCGCGAAGCCCCGGCCGCGCGGGATGCGCCGGATCGCCTCCGGCAGCGCCGCGGCGAGCCCGTCGTCGAGCCGGTAGCCCTGGCTCTTCGCCATCAGTGCGAAGATCGCGGCCAGCTCCTCGTTGGAGTAGTCCGGGAACTCGATGCGCCCGGAGAAGCGCGAGCGCAGACCCGGGTTCGACGCCAGGAACTCGTCGGTCTCCTGTGGGTAGCCGGCGACGAAGACCACCAGGTCGTCCCGGTGGTTCTCCATCTGGACGAGCAGTTCGGTGACGGCTTCGCGGCCGTAGTCGTCGTGGTCGTCGCGCACGAGGTTGTAGGCCTCGTCGATGAACAGCACGCCGCCGGCGGCCCGCTCGCACACCGCACGCGTCTTCGGCGCGGTCTGGCCGGAGTACTCGGCCACGAGGTCACCCCGGCCGACCTCGACCAGATGCCCCGAGGGCAGCACGCCCAGCTCCCGGTAGATCTGCCCGACCAGCCGGGACACGGTCGTCTTCGCCGTGCCCGGGTTCCCGGTGAACACGAGGTGGCGGCTGCGCACCGCGACCTGCAGCCCGGCCTCGCGGCGGCGCGCGTCGACGGCCATCTCGTCGACCATCGACCGCACGCGCCGCTTCACCGGATCGAGCCCGATCATCGCGTCCAGCTCGGCCAGCAGCTCGTCGAGGCTCCGCCGCGGCCCGGCGTCGTCCACTGCGGACACCCCGGACTCGCCCGGCTGCGGCAGATCGGCGGCGACCAGCCGGGCCAGCTCCTCGTCGGCGGGGTGCGCTTCGGCGGCGAGCCGGTTGGACTGCTTGCCGATGGCCGCTTCCAGCAGCACCCGCGCCGACCGGCCGTTCGCGAAGCCGCGCCCGCGCGGGATCCGCCGGACCGCCTCCGGCAGCGCGGTCACGAAGTCGTCGGTCAGCTCGTAGCCCTGGCTCTTCGCCATTGCGCGGAAGATCTGCGCCAGTTCGTCGTTGGAGTAGTCCGGGAACTCGATCCGGCCGGCGAACCGCGAGCGCAGGCCGGGGTTCGATTCGAGGAAGGTGTCGATCTCCTTCGGGTACCCGGCCGCGAACACCACCAGGTCGTCGCGGTGGTCCTCCATCTGCACCAGCAGCTCGGCGACGGCTTCGCGGCCGTAGTCGTCGTCCTCGTCGGTGACCAGGTTGTAGGCCTCGTCGATGAACAGCACGCCGCCGACGGCCCGTTCGCACGCCGCGCGGGTCTTCGGCGAGGTCTGGCCGGTGTACTCGCCCACCAGGTCGGTACGGGTCACCTCGACGACGTGGCCCTTGGGCAGTACGCCCAGTGCCTGGTGGATCTTCCCGAGCAAGCGGGCGACGGTCGTCTTGGCCGTGCCGGGGTTGCCGGTGAGCAGCAGGTGACGGCTGCGGACCGCGACCTTCATGCCCGCGTCGCGGCGCCGCGCGTCGATCGCCATTTCCGAGGCGAGCGAGTGGACCCGCTGTTTCACCGCGTCCAGGCCGATCATCCCGTCGAGCTCGGCCAGCAGGTCTTCGAGCGGGGTGCCGCCACGTTGCCCGGCCGCGGCGATGATCGGCGCCGCGTCCTCGTGGGTGATGGTGACCCGCCCGCCGGGCGCCGCGCCCCGCACGATGGCCTGCCGTCCCGCGGCGTCGAGCAGCGCTTCGACGCCGCGTGCGCTGGGCTCCCGCACGATCTGCGCGAGCCGGTCGCGCACGTCGGGCGGCAGCGCGAACGACCGCTCGGTGGCGAGCACGTCCAGCAGCGAGGCGGCAGGGGCCGGCCGGTCGAAGCGCGGCAGCCGGTACTGCAGCACGTTCTGGAGGAGGTCCGGCGCCTCGGTGGAGAGCTGTTCCAGCACCCGTTCGGTGCAGTCGAGCACGAGAACCCGGCAGCTGTTCTGGTCGTGCGCGTAGTTGCGCAACAGCCGCGCCGTCCCGGCGGCATCCTTGGCGAAGAGGGCGTCGACCTGCTTGGCCAGGATGACCGGCGAACCGCCCTTCTCCAGGTCCCCGACGACGCGGGAGATGACCTGCTCGACCGGATCGTCACCGGAGTCGGCGACGATCCCGGGGCTGTCGAACCACACCGTGCCGTCGAATCCGATGTCGGCCTGTTTCAGCGCCGCCCCCAGCGACCGCTGGAACCTGCGCTGCCCGGTGTTCGGCTCGCCCACGAGCAGGATGAGCGGGTTCGGCTGCTTCGTGCCCGACGACGTGCGGACCGCCTCCCGCTTCTCCCATTCGGCGTAGGCGGTGCGCCAGGCCTCGCGGGCCTGTTCGTACTGGGCGTACTCGCGTTCGTACTCGGCCATCGCGCGCTCGTGCTTTTCGCGGTCCCCGTTGCGCTGCCGCATCCGGTTGCCCGCGGCGAGCAGGTCGATGGTGGCCGAGCGGGTGTTGCGCGCGAGGTCGTCGAGCATGCCGCGTTTGGGGCGCGACGAGGGCGGTTTCGGCTTGACCGGGGCCTTCGGCTCGGGCGGGGCGGGTTCGCCCGGCCCGTTCTGCGTGCCGTGCCTGCTGGCGTCCGCCCAGCCGATCACCCGGGCGGCCTTGGCGAGGAACTCGGCGACGGACTCGGTGCCACAGACGAACGCACCCTCCTGGCCCACGTCGTCCACCCGCACCGGCGCCCGGTCGCCCTGGTTCGGCGCGGCACCGGCGGGCGTGCCCTGCGGGAAGCCACCGGGCTGGGCGTTCGCCTGTCCGGGAGCCCCGCCCTGCGCCGCGGGCCACGCCCCTCCGGCGGGCGCTTGCTGCGTCCCACCGGACGGCCCTTGCGGCGCCGGTGCCTGCCCGGACCAGGAACCACCCTGCGGCCCGGAACTCCCTTGCGGCGCCGGCGCAAACCCGGACTGCGGCGGGTAGGGACCCGGCTGGCCGGAGTAGGCCTGCGGAACCGGCCCGTCCGGCCGCCCGGGGAATCCGCCGGGCTGCGCGGTGCCCGGACCGCCCGGCTGACCCGGAAACCCGCCCGGCTGCCCTGCCGACGAACCGCCCGGCTGGCCGGGAAACCCACCCGGCTGACCGGGCGCGGAACCACCCGGCTGGCCCGGGAAACCACTTGGCCGGCCCGGAACCGATCCGCCCTGCGGAGCCGGATAGCCACCAGGCTCACCTGGACCCGGTCCGCCCGGCGAAGCCGCGAAACCACCCGACTGGCCTGGACCCGGCCCGCCCGGCGAAGCCGGGAAGCCGCCTGACTGCCCCGGGCCCGAACCACCCGGCTGGCCCGGGAAACCACCCGACTGACCCGGTCCCGGCCCGCCCGGCGGAGCCGGGTAGCCACCGGGCCGGCCCGGAACCGCCCCGCCCGGCGGAGCCGCGAAGCCGCCCGGCTGACCCGGCGCACCGCCGGGGCCGGTGTCCGGTCCGGTGAATCCGGGCCCGCCGCCCGGTCGTGGGGGGTATCCGGCCGGTGCGGGTGGGGTGGGGGTGCCCGGCGCGGGTGGCGCGGGGCGGGCCGCCGCGCGGTAGCCGGGGTCGGCGGGAGGCTGGGTGTACTGCCAGTTCCCGTCAGGGAGCCGCCGTTGCCACGCCTGGCCGGGTGCGAGCAGCCACACCGTTCCGTCCGGGCCGGTCAGCGCGGTCGTACGGCCTGTTGCCGCAGCGGACTGTGCGGCCTGGAATGCGTCCCACCCTGCGCCCGTCATGGAACCCCGCTTCCCCCTCGTGCGTCACGGGCAGTGGGCCTGCCCCGCTCCCATTGTGCCGGACCCGGGACACACCGTGATCACCACCGGAGCGCGTCGGTCATCTCCTTGCCGACGACGGGTGCCAGCGTGGTCAGGAAGGTCGCGGTGAGGTGGTTGTCGTCCATGTACACCAGCACGTTGCCGACCACCGCCGGGCAGCTGTCCCCGGTGCAGAAGTAGTCCGTGAAGTCCAGGAAGGACACGTTGGGCGGCACGCCCTTGGCCGTCTGGTACGTCGGGGCAGGCGGCAGCACCGAAGCCCGCGGCAGGGTGCACGCCGGGTCCTGCGGGCTGCGCTGTGCCACGCAGGCGGCCATGTTGAACGCGAACCGCGGGTTGTCCCGCAGCGCCACCACCGGGATGCCCGCCTGGTCCATCCTCGACCACTGGTTCACGAATCCCTGCGGCGTGGTTTCGGTGATCCCGGCGCGGGTGTTCACGCTGCCCAGCGTCACCACCGCGTCCGGGTGCATCGCCACGACCTCGTCCGCGGCCGCCTTGTTCCAGTCGATGCACCCCTGGTCACCGGGCATCAGGTCGGCGTCGGTGGAGAACGGGCAGGCGCCCTTGAGCATCGACGTGACCTCCCAGCCGGCGGAGTCGACCAGCGGCAGGTACGCCGCGAGGTACTGCTGCATGTGCGAGTCCCCGACGAGCACCACGCGCTTCTTCGGCGTGCCCTGCGGTTTCTGCGTGCAGACCTTCAGCTCCTGGTTGCGCGGCGAGGTGGTGCACTTGTCGTCGGTGATGCCCGCCCAGTCCTCGGGCAGCTTGAGCGTGGGCGGCACGATCGACGGGTTGGCCGAACCGCGGTAGACGAATCCCGGCGTGTGCGCGACCGCGCCGGGGTGGTCCTGGTCGTCGGCGGTGATCGTGAAGTTCGCCTGGGAACTGCTCACGCCACCCCAGATGCCCGCCCCGACCAGCACCGGGGCGAGCGCGAGCACGCCGAACCGGTAGGCGCCCCAGCGTTTGACCGTGCCGATCTTCGACAGCCGGATCGGGTTCTCGATCAGGTGGTAGGTGAGGACCGACAGCACGAAGGACACCCCGAGCACCACCGCGCCGCCGAGCAGCCCGACCGCCACCCGGTCACGGGCCACCAGGTAGAACACCAGCACCGGCCAGTGCCACAGGTACAGCGAGAAGCTGATGTTGCCGAGGTAGCCCAGCGGTTTCGAGCTGAGCCACCGGTCCGCGCCGAGCTTGCTCCCGGTCTGGCCCGCGACCAGCACCAGTCCCGCGGACAGCGTCGGCCACAGCGCGATCCAGCCGGGGAACACCGAGTCGACGCGCAGCAGGATGCCGCACAGCACGAGCCCGGCCACGCCGATCCAGCCGAGCAGGATGCGCAGCACCCTGGGCAGCGTGAACGAGTCGAGGAACATCGCCATCAGCCCGCCGAGCGCGAACTCCCACACCCGGGTGAGGCCGTGGAAGTAGGCCAGCGGCTGGTCGACGTTCGTGAGGTACACCGAGTACGCCAGCGACGCGGCGAAGAACACCACCAGCAGCAGGGTCACGGTGTGCCGCAGCGACCAGCCGAGCCGTCGCACGAGCAGGCCGAGCCCGACGAACAGGATCGGCCAGAGCAGGTAGAACTGGCCCTGGATGGACAGCGACCAGAAGTGCTGGACCACGCTCGCGCTGTTGTGCTGGGCGAAATAGTCCACCGAGTCCGCGGCGAGCTGCCAGTTCTCGTAGAACAGCGCGGAGGCGAAGACCTCGCGGATGGTCTGGAACCAGCGGTCCGCAGGCAACAGCAGCAGCGAGACCACCACGACGGTGAGCAGCACGGTCATCGCGGCCGGGAACAGCCGCTTGATCATCCGGCCCCAGGTGCTGCGCAGCTGGATCCGTCCGCGCAGCAGCGCCCGGTAGAGCTGGCCGGTGATCAGGAAGCCGGAGACCAGGAAGAACACGTCGACGCCACCGGAGATCCGGTCCAGCCAGACGTGGTAGACCACGACCAGCACCGAGGCCAGCGCACGAACGCCCTGCAGTTCGGGGCGGAACCTCGCCTGTGCCTCGGACGGAGCCGGCGGCCCCGGCCGGGCGGGCGCGACCGCGGTGGTCCCGGACATCTGTTTGTTCCTCCAAGGGGCCGGGGCGGGCCGGAGACGGCGGACAACGGGCACGTGCCGGTATGAGCTATACGTGACAGCTCGCAACCGCGGGCACGCGGGGGTCCCCCGGCGGAGCCGCCCCGATCACCCAGGCGCGGCACTCGATATCTTGACAGACGTGTCCCTCGATCCCGCTCCCCCGTCCGTCCGGCGTGCCCGGATCGCCGACGTCCGCAAGATCAAAGCCCTCGTCGACGCCGACGCCGGCCGCGTTCTGCTGGAAAAAGACCTGGTCACGCTGTACGAGGCGGTGCAGGAGTTCTGGATCGCCTCGGACGGGTCGGACGACGTGCTCGGTGCCGCCGCACTGCACGTGCTGTGGGAGGACATCGGCGAACTGCGCACGGTCGTGGTGGACAAGGCCGCCCGCGGGCGCGGGGTCGGCCACGCGCTCGTCGGCAGGCTCGTCGAAGAGGCCCACGAACTCGGTCTCCGCCGGCTGTTCGTGCTCACCTTCGAGACCTCGTTCTTCGCCGGCCACGGCTTCGTGGAGATCGACGGCGCGCCGGTGTCGCACGAGGTCTACGAGGAGATGCGGCGCTCGCTGGACCCGGGCGTCGCGGAATTCCTCGACCTGCCCTACGTCAAGCCCAACACCCTCGGCAACGCACGCATGCTGCTGGAGTTCTGAACCCCGGCCCGCTCAGTCCGTCAGGCGAAGCGTGATCCGGTCCCCCGCCGTGCTCACGCCGATCAGCTGCACGGTCGTCGCCGCGTAGGTGGTCTCGCGCGGGCCGGGGTGGCCGGTGTGCAGCTGCGAGCTGGTGCGCTCGCCGCTCCCGGGCTGGGCCAGCGCGACGGAGACGACGGCGTCCCCCGGAGCGAAGCACTGCACCTGCCGCGGACACCGCGAATCCGACACGAGCCCGGTATAGCGCACGGTGAGGTCCCGGCCGGCGAACCAGGTCTCTTCGCCGTTCCCGAGCACGACGTCACGGCCGGGTTCGGCGGTGCGCGGTTGGTGGGTCTGCGCGAGCGCGACGGAGCCACCGGCACCTGCGGCGAGCACCGCGGTCGCGCCGACGGTCAGAGCGAATCTCCTGGCGTCCATGGAGCCAGGACGGCACGGCCCCGGCCCCCGGTTGCACCGCAGGTTCACCCGTCTTCGCCGTCCTCGTCGGCGGGCGCGTCACCACCGCGGATCATGAACAGCACCGATTCCATTTCCTCGGGCTTGATCAGCACGTCGCGGGCCTTCGACCCCTCCGACGGGCCGACCACGCCCCGGCTTTCCAGCAGGTCCATCAGCCGTCCGGCCTTGGCGAAGCCGACCCGCAGCTTGCGCTGCAGCATCGAGGTGGAGCCGAACTGCGACGTGACGATGAGTTCCGCGGCCTGCAGCAGCACGTCGAGGTCGTCGCCGATGTCCGGGTCGATCTCCTTCTTCTCGCCCGCCTTCGCCGCGGTGACGCCGTCGGTGTACTCCGGCTGCGCCTGCTCCTTGGCGAAATTGACGACCGCGGAGATCTCCTCGTCGCCGACGAACGCGCCCTGGATGCGCACCGGTTTCCCGGCGCCCATCGGCAGGTAGAGCGCGTCGCCCATGCCGATCAGCTTCTCCGCGCCCGGCTGGTCGAGGATGACCCGCGAATCGGTGAGCGACGAGGTGGCGAACGCCAGCCGGGACGGCACGTTGGTCTTGATCAGGCCGGTCACCACGTCCACCGACGGCCGCTGGGTGGCCAGCACCAGGTGGATACCGGCGGCCCTGGCCTTCTGGGTGATCCGCACGATCGCGTCCTCCACGTCGCGCGGTGCGGTCATCATCAGGTCGGCCAGCTCGTCGACGATCGCCATGATGTAGGGGTAGGGCCGGTACTCGCGCTCGCTGCCCGGCGGCGCGGTGATCTCCCCGGAGCGCACCTTCTTGTTGAAGTCGTCGATGTGGCGCACCCGGTTGGCCTGCATGTCCTGGTAACGCTGTTCCATCTCCTCGACCAGCCAGGCCAGCGCGGCCGCGGCCTTCTTCGGCTGGGTGATGATGGGCGTGATCAGGTGCGGGATGCCCTCGTACGGGGTCAGCTCGACCATCTTCGGGTCGATCAGGATCATCCGGCACTCGTCCGGCGTCGACCGCGCCAGCAGCGAAACCAGCATCGAGTTGACGAAGCTGGACTTACCGGAACCGGTGGACCCGGCCACCAGCAGGTGCGGCATCTTCGTGAGGTTCGCGGTGACGAACTGGCCTTCGATGTCCTTGCCCAGCCCGATCAGCATCGGATGGGTGTCCTTGACCGTGGTGGGCGCGCGCAGCACGTCGCCGAGGCGCACCATCTCCCGGTCGGAGTTCGGCACCTCGATGCCCACCGCGGACTTGCCCGGGATCGGCGCGAGCAGCCGGACGTTGTCGGTGGCCACCGCGTAGGCGATGTTCTTGGTCAGCGCGGTGATCTTCTCGACCTTCACGCCGGGGCCCAGCTCGACCTCGTACCGGGTGACCGTCGGCCCCCGGGTGAACCCGGTGACCTGCGCGTCGATGCTGAACTGGTCCAGCACGCCGGTGATCGCCTCGATCATGGCGTCGTTGGCCTTGCTGCGGGACTTCGGCGCTTCGCCGAGCTGGAGCAGGTCCGGCGGCGGCAGCTGGTAGTCGCCTTCGACGGTCCGGGTGACCGACAGCGCCGGCTCGGCCTCCTTCTTCGGCTTCTTCTCCGGGACCTCGGCCGGTTTGGCGGCAGGCTTCGGCGGCCGGATCGGCGTGGGCGGTTCGGCGAGCGCGGCGTCGAGGTCGAGCTGCTCGCCGTCGCCGGCGCTGGACTGGCGGCGCCGGGACGGCTTGCGCAGCCGCACCGCCTTCGGATCGGCCTCGGTGACCGCGTCCGGTTCGGCGGTGGTCTCGGGGTGCCCGGCGTCGTAGTCGGCCAGCTCCTGTTCGTCGAGACCCCAGGTGCGCAGCCGGTGCGGGATCTCGCGCACCGGCGTACCGGTGAACACGAGCACGCCGAAGAGCAGCGCGAGGATCAGCAACGGCACCGCGACCCACATGGTCACGCCCTTGGTGAGCAGGCCGCCGGCGAACGCGCCGAGCGCACCGCCCGCGTACATCCTGGCGTCGTTGGTTTCCGGGAGCGCGGTGAAGATGTGCAGCATCCCGAGCACGGACAGCACCACCAGCAGGGTGCCGATGACCATCCGCGGCCGGGTCTCGGGTTGCGGTTCGGACCGCATCAGCGCGACCGCGACCACCACGAGCACCAGCGGCAGCGTCACCGCACCGGCGCCGAGGACGGTACGGGTGGCGACCTCCACCGCGGAACCGATCGGCCCTGCGCCCCGCCACCACACGCCGACCGCGGCAACGATGGCGAGCGCGATCAGCCCGAGGGCCAGGCCGTCACGCCGGTGCGCGGGCTCCAGCTCCCGGGTGCGCCCGACCGTGCGGGCGAGCGTGCCCATCCCCTTGGCCATCAGGTTCCAGGTGCCGCGCACCCCGCGCCCGAAGGCACCGGACGAGCGGCCGCGCCGGGCCGCGGAACGGCGCGCCGGCGTGCGTGCACGGGAACTCGCCGGGCGGCTGCCGGAGGACCGGCCCGCGGACGAACGGCTCCCGGACGACTTCGCCCCCGTCGAGCGGCCGCCGGCCGCCTTCGACGGCGTGCGCGAACCCCGCGCAGGCGCTTTCCCGCCGCTCGCCGTGCTCCGCTTCCTCGTCGCCGACCCAGCCATGCCTCCACGGTAACCGGCGAACCGCAATAGTCCCATGCGCCACTCGCACCGCAGCCGAATCAATCGTCACGGCCGGATCCCTCCGGTAGTCACCCGGAGTGACGGCAAGTGCCCGTGCGGCCTCCGGAGGGCCGGCCGGGATTCGGGCCGTCGAGCGCGAGTTCGCCACCCACCGCGCACCGGTAAAGCACGACCGGCGTGCTGCCCGGATGCGGTTCAGCGTGCGCCGTCCACCCCGGCGGGTCCCCGGGACGGCGGCGCGCCGCAGGCCACGACCGGGGCGCTCCCGGTGACCGTGGTCATGACATGCTCTGCGCATGTTCGCGCCGCATCAGGACGATCTTCCGGCCGTGCGCCGGGCCCCGGCGATCTGGCGGACGATGCTGAACGTCGACCGCGGGCTGGTGAACCTCGTCGGGAAGCTCGTGGTCACCGGATCCGTACCGGCGCGACTGCGCGCGCAGCCGCTGCTCATGGTGGCCAACCACATCGGCGTGTTCGACGCGTTCGTGCTGATGGCGGCGTGCAAGCGGATCGGCATCAACCCGCGGTTCATGCTGGCAGGCGGGATACTTGACGCCCCGGTGATCGGCCCGGCGCTGCGGGTGAGCGGGCACCTGCGGGTGGACCGCAGCCAGGCGGCCACCGCGGTCGGCCAGTTCGCCGAGGCCGCCGAGGCGCTGCGCACGACGCGGGAGCCGATCATCGTCTACCCGGAGGGCCGGATCAGCCACGACCCCGGTCTGTGGCCGGAACGCGGCAAGACCGGCGCCGCCCGGCTCGCGCTCGCCGCCGGGGTGCCGGTGCTCCCGATCAGCCAGTGGGGTGCGCACGAGGCGGTGTACTGGGGCACCGAAACCGTCAACGGGCCGGCCGACCTGGTGCCGCTCGCCCGCTCCGGACTGAGTGCCCCGCTGCGCCGTCCGCGGTTCAAGGTGCACTTCGGCGAGCCGGTGGACCTGTCCGGGGTGGAGCCGGAACGGCCGGGCGCCGGGGTGCGCGCGCACGCGAAGATCATGCAAGCGGTCACTGACGGGCTGGTTCCGCTGCGGCGCGACGAACCGGTCCGGCCCCGCTTCCACGATCCGACCCGGCCGACGGACACGGTCAGCCCCTGGAAACCCGTGCGGGCGTCCGGATCCTGAGACCGGTGGGGCGGCGCCGCTAGAGTCGCCCGGCGTGAGCACTCGCATTCTCGTCGTCTACTACAGCGCGACCGGCAACACCGCCGCGCTGGCCACCGCCCTGGCCGAGGGCGCCACCGAGACCGGTGCGGAGGTGCGTCTGCGCACCGTGCCGGAAACCGCGCCGGACGGCGCCGTCGCGAGCAATCCGCGCTGGCAGGAGTGGGTCGATTCCGGCCCGCACCACGAGTACGCGACACTGGCCGACCTGGAGTGGGCGGACGGGCTGGCGGTGGGCAGCCCGACCCGGTTCGGCGGCCCGGCCGCCCAGCTGAAGTCCTTTTTGGACAGCACAGGCGGCCTCTGGGCACAGGGGAAACTGGCGGACAAGGTGGCCACCTCGTTCACCACGGCGTCCACCGCGCACGGCGGGCTGGAGTCGACCGTGCTGGCCACGAACAACATCTTCTACCACTGGGGCGCGATCGTGGTCCCGCTCGGCTACGCCGATCCGCATCTGCTGGAGTCGGGCAACCCGTACGGCGGTTCGTTCGTCTCGCGCAAGTCCGCCGCCCCCGACGAGCCGGCGCTGGGCGCGCTGCGGCGGCAGGGGACCCGGCTCGCGACGATCACCACGAACCTGACCGCCGGGCGGAAAGCCGTGCAGTAGCAGGAAAACCGGTTCCGGCCCGCGACCGCGGGGCCGTACCGTCGCCGGCGTGACCACCGAACTGCCCGTCGCCGCGCCACCGCGGGACACCCGCCGTGGCCGCGGCGTCCTGCTCGTGCTGCTGGCCGCGCTCTTCTTCAGCACGTCCGGTTCGCTGGGCAAACCGGCGATGACCGCGGGGCTCTCCCCGGAGCAGGTGGCCACCGTGCGGATCGGCTGCGCCGGGCTCCTGCTGCTGGCCGGTACCGCGATCCTGGCCCCGCGGTCCCTGCGCGTGCGGCGCGGGGAATGGCCGATGCTGCTCGCCTACGGGCTGCTCGGCGTGGCAGGCACCCAGCTGATGTACTTCATCGCGGCCGACCGGATCCCGGTCGGCGTCGCGATCCTGCTGGAGTTCATGGCACCGGTGCTGATCGCGCTCTGGGTCCGGGTGGTGCGGCGGACCCGGCTGCCGCGCGCGATGTGGGGCGGGATCGGGCTGGCCATGCTGGGCCTGACGCTCGTCGCGCAGGTGTGGCAGGGGCTGCGGCTGGACGCGGTCGGACTGCTCGCCGGGTTCGGCGCGGCGATCTGCTCGGCCGGCTACTTCCTGCTCGGCGAACGCGCGGTCGCGCAACGGGATCCGCTCGGCCTGGTCACCTGGGGCATGGTGATCGGTGCGGTGATCGTGGGCGTGCTCGCGCCGCCGTGGACGCTGCCCTGGTCGCTCACCACGCGCAATGTCGCGTTCGGACCGTGGACGCCGCCGGTGTGGCTGCTGCTGGCCGCGCTCGTGGTGCTGTCCACAGTGCTGTCGTACCTGCTGGGCATTTCCGCACTGCGCCATCTGCCCGCTTCGGTGGCGAGCGTGCTCGGTCTCGTCGAGCCGCTCGCGACCACCGCGTTCGCCTGGGCCCTGCTGGGCGAATCCCTTGCCTGGCCACAGGCTTTCGGGGCGGTGCTGCTGCTCGGCGGGGCCTTCCTCGTCCAGCGCAACTCCGCGGGGGTCACCTGAGTCGTCCGCACGGATGAGCCGGCACCAGACCTGAGCGGGATGTGCGCGCCCGCTCCGCCCCGGACACTGGATGACGGCAATCGACCGGAACCGGGAGGCCGCCGTGTCCAGACCGAACCGTGCCGAACAGCGCCGGGCCCGCAACGCGCTCGCCCGCCAGGCCGCCACCGCCGTGCTGGCACTGGCGCTGGCGGCCGGGCGGCGCCGGGTCAGACCGGGATGACCGTGGGCACGATCATCGGACGGCGCCGGTAGGTGTCGGCCACCCACCGTCCGACCACCCGGCGCACGGCCTGCGCGATGCGGTGCGTGTCGGTGATGCCCTCGGCCTCGGTGCGCGCCAGCTCCATCTCCACCAGCGGCAGCACGCTGTCGAGTGCCTTCGGGTCGTCGGAGAAACCACGGCCGGACACGGTCGGGCTGCTCACCGCGCGGCCCGTGCTGGAATCCACCGCGACACTGATCGAGATGAACCCGCCCTCGCCGAGTACCAGCCGGTCCGACAGCGTCGACTCGCCGACATCGCCCACCGAAAGTCCGTCCACGTACACGTGCCCGACCTCGACCCGGCCGGTGCGGGTGGCCTTGCCGTCGACCAGGTCCACCACCACACCGTCCTCGGCGATCACCACGTTGTCCGGTGCCACGCCGGTGCGCACGGCCAGCTCTCCGTTGGCACGCAGGTGTTTCCACTCGCCGTGCACCGGCATCACGTTGCTCGGGCGCACCGCGTTGTACAGGTAGAGCAGCTCGCCCGCGGACGCGTGCCCGGACACGTGCACCTTCGCGTTGCCCTGGTGCACCACGTTCGCACCGAGCCGGGTCAGGCCGTTCACCACGCCGAACACCGCGGTTTCGTTGCCGGGGATCATCGAGCTGGCGAGCACCACGGTGTCCCCGGCCCGGATGGAGATCTGCCGGTGCTCGCCGCGCGCCATCCGCGACAGCGCGGAAAGCGGCTCGCCCTGCGAACCGGTGGAGACGAACAGCACCTTGCTCTCCGGCAGGTTGCTCGCCTGGTCGAGGTCCAAGAGCAGACCTTCCGGCACGTCCAGCAGGCCCAGTTCGGCCGCGATGCCCATGTTGCGCACCATCGACCGGCCCACGAACGCCACCCGGCGGCCGTGCCGCTGCGCCGCGGCCAGCACCTGCTGCACGCGGTGCACGTGGCTGGCGAAGCATGCGACGATCACCCGCTGGCCGACCTTGCGGATCACGTCGTCGAGCACCGGGCCGATGTCGCGTTCGGGCGTCACGAACCCGGGCACCTCGGCGTTGGTCGAGTCCACGCAGAACAGGTCCACGCCCTCGTCCCCGAGCCGGGAGAAGCCGGCGAGGTCGGTGAGCCTGCCGTCCAGCGGCAGCTGGTCGAGCTTGATGTCTCCGGTGTGCAGGACCACCCCCGCCGGGGTGCGGATGGCCACCGCCAGCGCGTCCGGGATGGAGTGGTTGACCGCGAAGAATTCCAGGTCGAACCCGCCGACCTTGCGCCGTTCGCCCTCGCGCACCTCGGTCAGCTTCGGCCGCTGGCGGTGCTCCTTGGCCTTGGCCGCGAGCAGCGCGTTGGTGAAGCGCGAACCGTAGATCGGCAGGTCGGGGCGCAGCCGCAGCAGGAACGGCACCGCGCCGATGTGGTCCTCGTGCCCGTGGGTGAGCACGAGGCCGTCGACGTCGTCGAGCCGGTCCTCGATCGTGCGGAAGTCGGGCAGGATCAGGTCGACGCCGGGCTGGTCGTCCTCGGGGAACAGGACGCCGCAGTCGACGATCAACAGCCGCCCGTCGTGCTCGAAGACGGTCATGTTGCGTCCGACCTCGCCGATGCCGCCCAGCGCGACCACGCGCAGTGCGCCGTCGGGCAGGGCGGGCGGGAGGTGGGTCGGGCCGGGGCCGAGGGGTAATGAGCTCACCGGGGCAGGGTACCCACGCTGGTGTGCGAGGTGGGGGCCACGTAGGCCGCCTGCGAATCCGCCTGGGCCACCCTGGCGCCGTGCCAGTCCGAGGCGGCGGTGTCCTCCAGGGGCACCCCGCCCTGTCCGAGGTCGGCCGCGATCGCCAGCAGCTGGTCGTCGGTGGCGGGCACGATCGGCAGCCGCGGGTCGCCGATGCCGAACCCGCGCAGCCGCAGCGCCGCCTTGGTGAAGGTGACCCCGCCCACGCGCGACATCGCCCGCAGCACCGGCAGCATGGCGCGGTGGTTCGTACGTGCGGTCGAGGTGTCGCCGCTCTCGTAGGCGTCGATCATCGCGCCGATCCGGCCCGCCACCACGTGCCCGATCACGCTGACCACGCCGACCCCGCCGACCGAGACCCACGGCAGGTTGAGGCCGTCGTCGCCGGAGTAGTAGGCGAGGTGGGTACTGGCGATGACCTCGGAACCCGCGATCAGGTCGCCCTTGGCGTCCTTCACCGCGACGATCCGCGGGTGCTCGGCCAGCCGCTGCAGTGTGTCGACCTCGATCGGCACGATCGAACGCGGCGGGATGTCGTACAGCAGCACCGGCAGCTCGGTGGCGTCGGCGACGGTGGTGAAGTGCGCATACAGCCCGGCCTGGCTGGGCCGTGAGTAGTACGGGGTGACCACGAGCAGCCCGTGCGCACCCGCGTCCGCGGCGGCCTTCGCCTGCTCGACGCTGTGCGCGGTGTTGTTGGTCCCCGCCCCGGCGACCACCGTGGCCCGGTCACCGACCGCCTCGACGACGGCCCGGAGCAGGGTGGTCTTCTCCGCGTCGGTGGTGGTCGGGCTCTCCCCCGTGGTGCCGTTCACGACGAGGCCGTCGTTGCCCAGATCCACGAGGTATTCGGCGAGTTCCTGCGCGCGCTTCACGTCCAGCGCACCGTCGCGGTCGAAGGGCGTGGCCATCGCGGTGAGCACGCGGCCGAAGGGGCGTCCGGGCGCGGCGGAGGGTGGGGTGGACATAGCCAAGACGGTACCCCGTGCGGACCCCGAAACCGGCCCGGACCTGCTGGATGCGGAGAATTTCCGTTGCCGGGACGCGGGCGGCGGAACTTCTCGCGTGCGGCTACTTGACCTTGGTGGTGATCTGCGCCGGGATCTGCCCGTTGTCGGCACGCGTGAGCACGCAGTAGAAGTCGCGCACCGGGCTGCTGGTGTCGTTCTCCGGCGCCAGCTCCCACTCCTTCTGGGACGGCACGAGCGCCCGGTACACGAGGTCCCCGCGCTGCTTCTCGGGCACCACGGTGGAGTGGAAGGCGATCTCGCAGCGCGCCTCGGCGGCCTTGCTCAGCTCCTCGACCCCGGGGTACGCGGCGAGTTCGCTGTCGTCGCTGCCGTAACTGCTGTCGCTCGGCAGCGCCTTGGCGTTGTCGTACACCTCGAGCGTGTGGTTCTTGTCGCAGTCCCCGCTGCTGTCGCTGCTGATCACCACTCCCGGCTGGATCACCACGTTGTAGCAGAGGTCCGTCGTGGAGATCGAAGTCTTGAGGTACCCGTCCGGCCCGTAGGTCACGGTTTCCAGCTGCTGCGCGTCCTCGGCAGGCGACCAGACCGGCAGGCCCAGGAAGAACCCGCCGACCAGCGCCGCGACCACGAGCACCGCGCCCGCGGCGACCCACCGGTCGCGGTGGGCCTTGCGGGCGGGCGGCTGCGGTATCGCGACGGTGCCCGGCGGCGGGGTGCGCCGATCGTGCCCGGTCGCTGTGGCGAGCAGCGCGCGGGCCTGTGGCGCGGTGAGCCGCGCTTCCGGCTGTGCCACGAGCAGACCGGCCACGACTGCGGCGACCGGGCCCTGCGCCCGGGTGGGATAGGGCGTCTCGGTCATGACCGCGTGCAGCGTCGCGGCGGTGGTAGGACGTTCGAAAGCGACGATGCCCTCGACCGCGAAGAACAACGTGGCGCCGAGCGACCAGAGGTCCGATTCGGGCATCGCCTCGCGGCCCTCGACCCGTTCCGGGGCCATGAAAGCCGGGGAGCCGACGAGGGTGCCGGTGACGGTGAGCCGCGGATCGTCGATCGAGTGCGCGATGCCGAAGTCGGTGAGCTTCACCCGGCCGTCCTGGGCGACCATGATGTTGGCCGGCTTCACGTCGCGGTGCACGATTCCGGCGGCGTGCGCGGCCTGCAGCGCGGACAGCACCTGCTCCCCGATCACCGCGACCTGCTGCGCAGGCATCGGGCCGAACCGGCGCACCAGGTCCGCGAGCGTGGGCGCTTCCACCAGCTCCATGACGATCCACGTGGCGCCGCCGTCGTTGACCACGTCGAACACCGTGACCACCGCCGGATCGTTGAGCCGGCCACCCGCCCGGACCTCGCGCAGCACGCGTTCGGAGATCGCCGCCCCGTCATGGCCCTGTTCCGGGGACAGCCGCAGCTCCTTGATCGCGACCGGCCGGCCGATCACCTGATCCTGGGCCCGCCAGACCACCCCCATGCCGCCCCGGCCGAGTTCGGCGAGCAGCAGGTAGCGGCCGGCCACCACGCGGGCGCCCGCGGCCGGGTCGTTGGGGCGGGTCTGTTCGTCGGTCACGGGGTCGGGCTCCTCGGTCGGGTTCGCGCAGATGCTAGTCCGACCGCGCGTGGCCGCCACCGGTTCCCGTCCGTTCAGCCGCCGACGGTGAGTCCGACCAGCACCACGTTGAGCAGAATGATCACCGCGGCGACCGCGCCGGCCAGCACCGTGGTGACCCGCCGGTTGACCTGCTCGCCCATCAGCCCGCGGTCGGCGGTGAGCCGGATCAGCGGGACCAGTGCGAACGGGATGCCGAACGACAGCACCACCTGCGACACCACCAGCGCGGTACTCGGGTCCGCGCCGAGCGCGAGCACCACCACCGCGGGGACCAGCGTGACGAGCCGGCGCACCGCGATCGGCACTCGCTTGCGCAGCAGGCCCTGCATGATCATCGCGCCCGCGTACGCGCCGACCGACGTGGAGGCGAGCCCGGAAGCGAGCAGCCCGATCGCGAACAGCAACGCAGCACCCGGTCCGAGGGCCGCGGCGACCGCACCGTGCGCCCCTTCGATCGAATCGACCCCTTGCCGGCCCTGCAGGTTGGTGGCGGCGACCAGCAGCATGCCGAGGTTGACCGCGCCGGCGAGCAGCATCGCGAAGCCGACATCGTAACGGGTGGCGCGCAGCAGCCGCCGCTGCCGTGCCGGTTCCACCGCGCCGTGCCGGTCCCGTACCAGTCCGGAATGCAGGTACACCGCATGCGGCATCACGGTGGCGCCGAGCATGGCCGCGGCGATCAGCACGCTGTCGCTCCCGCTGAACCGGGGCACGAGCCCGTGCACGAGCCCGGCGGCCGACGGCGGCGCCACGAACAGGCTCGCCAGGAAGCCGATCGCGATCACCGCGAGCAGACCGGTCACCACGCGTTCGAACGGACGCTGGCCGCCGCGGTCCTGCACCACGAGCAGCACCAGCGAAACCAGCCCGGTGATCAGCCCGCCCGCCAGCAGCGGAAGACCGAACAGCAGGTTCAGCGCGATCGCGCCGCCGACCACCTCGGCCAGGTCGGTGGCCACCGCGACGACCTCGGCCTGCGCCCAGTACCCGAGCCGGGCCGGGCGGGACAGCCGATCGCGCAGCGCCTCCGGCAGCGACCGCCCGCTGACCAGGCCGAGTTTCGCCGAGAGGTACTGCACGAGCACGGCCATCAGGTTCGCCGCGACGATCACCCAGACCAGCAGGTAACCGTAGCCCGCACCGGCACTGACGTTGGCCGCGACGTTGCCGGGATCGACGTAGGCGATGGCGGCGACGAAGGCCGGGCCGAGCAGCGCCGTGCTCGCGCGCAGCCGCGACAACCGGCGCGGCCGGGCCGCTTCCGCCACCGCCATGTCGCCACCCATCCCGTGCTGTCGGGTCTCCTAAAACGAAGTTTAGGCATGCCGAACTTTAGCCCGCAAGGGTGTGCCGCACCACGTGGCGGCGGAGCGTCAGCCGGGAAGGGCGACCTCGTGCCCGCTGTCGCGGAAGGCCCGCACGGCGAGGTCCAGCTCGTCCCCGCGGACGAGGATGTGATCGGTGTCGAAGGTGGACAGGGAAAACAGCGCGACGCCTGCCGCGGCCAGCTCGGACGCGAGCGCGGAAATCACGCCGGTGAGCGTGAACTCGAGCGGCCCGCGCACACTGAGCAGCCGCCAGCCGCGCTCGATGACGCCGCCACCGGGCTCGCGCCCTGCCGGGCAGATCACGGACAGCTCGTGCGGAGTCCTGGTCACCGATACGAGCGCCGAGTCCGCCGGGGTGAACAGCTCAGCGGGCACCGGCGCGTCGCCCGCCAGCCGCACCACCGAGTAATCGCCCGGCCGGACGTCGATCGCGAGACGTTTCATCAGCCCTCGAGGACCTTCGGGCTGGAAGCCACTTCGGTGCCGTCGGGCAGCGTCGAGATGGTGAAGTCGGCGAACACGTTGGCCGCCGCCTTCTGCAGCTGCCGCAGGCATTCCACGGCCAGCTCGCGGATCTCGACGTCGGCGTGTTCGGTCGCGCGCATGGCGATGAAGTGCCGCCAGGCGCGGTAGTTGCCGCTGACCACGATGCGGGTTTCGGTGGCGTTGGGCAGCACTGCGCGGGCGGCCTGGCGCGCCTGCTTGCGGCGCAGCGTGGCGCTCGGCGCGTCGGCGAACTTGTCCTCGAGACCGGCGAGCAGCTCGGTGTAGGCGTCGGCACTGGCCTGCGCGGCCTTGACGAACTTCTCGTGCAGCTCCGGATCGTTCGCGATCACGTCCGGTTCGACGAACGCGGCGTCGCGCTCGGGCACGTAGCGCTGGGACAGCTGCGAGTAGGAGAAGTGCCGGTGCCGGATCAGCTCGTGGGTGAGCGAGCGCGAGATGCCGGTGATGTAGAAGCTCACGGATCCGTGCTCCAGCACGGAAAGGTGGCCGACGTCGATGATGTGCTCGACGTAGCCGGCGTTCGTGGCGGTCTTCGGGTTCGGCTTCTTCCAGGACTGGTAGCACGCCCGCCCGGCGAACTCGGCGAGCGCCTGGCCCCCGTCGGCATCGGTCGACCACGGCACGTCCTCCGGCGGGAAGAACTCCGTCTTCGCGATCAGCTGCACCTTGGGCGACACGGTCTCGGCCACGACACTCCCTCTTCCTTCGGCGACTCCCCGGGCAGCCTAACCGCCGGGACGGCCGCGACCCGGGAGCGGGCGCCGTGACACCACCACGACTTGACGTGACGCCACAGCTGACGTCATAGTGGTGTCATGGACTTGACGCCGTACATCGCGACCCTTCGCGAAGACCTCGTGAACACGGCTTCCGCCGGGGACGAGCAGACCCGGCGTGCGGCCGCCCTGCTGTCCTCCGCGCTCGAACCCGCGGTCCGGCTCACGCTGATGAACGCACTGGCCGACCTCGCCGCGGAGGTGACCGCCGCGCTGCCGGGGCAGGTGGTGGACGTCCGGCTGGACGGCCGCGACGTGCGGGTGGTCGTCACCGGCGCCGAGGAGGAACCGGCCGGGCAGCCGCACACGACGACGCCGCCGCCACCGCCGCTCGGCGACGGCGGGGACATCTCGCGGATCACGCTGCGGCTCGTCGAGCAGATCAAGGGCCAGGCCGAACAGGCCGCGGCCGCGCAGGGGGTTTCGCTGAACACGTTCGTCGCGCAGGCCGTGCAGGGGGCGCTCGGCCAGGCGCAGCAGCACCAGCAGCGCCATCAGCGCTGGAACCAGGGAAGCCGGAACGAGACCAAGCTGCACGGCTGGGTCGAAGGCTAGAAGGGGGCACCACCATGGGCGAGAACCGGGAAGACCAGGGGAAGAACACCGACCCGCGGACGGACCCGGGCACCGGGTCCGCGGCGGTCGAGGACAGTGCAGCTGCCGGGACAGGCAGTCGGCCCGCCGCCGAGCCGACGGGGCATGGCATGCACGCGAAGGCCACCGATGCCGAGCGGTCGGGCACCGGGGCCGGGGACAGCGAGGGCCTGGGCACTGGTGCTGAAGCCCCGGACGCTGGCACGGGTGCAGAGGCCACCGGCGAGAAGGTTGCGGGTGGCAGTACCGAGGCCGCAGGCGGGAGTGCCGAGGCCGCAGGCGGGAGTGCCGGGGCCACTGGCGGGAGCGCCGGGGCCGCAGGCGGCAGTACTGAGAACGCTGGCGCCGGTGCCGAAACTGCCGGTGACGGTGCGGGCGCAGGGCCGCGGGCCGCGGATGCTGCCGGGACCGGGGCGGCGGAGTCCACTTCGGACACCAAACCGGATCCGGGCCCGTATGCGCGTCTTCAGGATTTCGAGGCCGACGGCCCGCTGGAGCTGGACCTGAGCGTCACGATCGGGCGCGTCGAGGTCATGCTCGACCGACAGTCCGGGGCCACCGTGCGGCTGCAGCACGACACCGGCGAGCAGCCGTCGTGGGTGAACGGCGTGAGCAGCCTGCTGTCGTGGGTCGGCGAGCGGTTCGGCGATCAGCTCGGGGTCGCTCCGCAGACCTCGGCGGCGGACGCGGTGCGGCAGGCGCGGATCGAGAAGACCGGCAACCGGCTCGTGGTGCACTCGGCCAAGGCGTGGCAGCTGCGCAACGTGCCGATCGCGGTCACGGTGCACGCACCGATCGGCACGCACGTCGAGGTGCGCGCGGGTTCGGCGGACGTCACGGTGACCGGAACCGCGGGCCGCGCGGACATCCTCACCGGCTCGGGTGAGGTGGCGCTGGACCGTGCGGACGGCGCGGCGATCGTGCGCACCGGCACCGGCGCGGTGAAGCTCGGCCCGACGTTGGCGGGTCTGCAGCTGCGCACCGGCAGCGGCTCGGTGGAAGCGACGTCGATCGGCGGAGCGGCGACCGTCGCGACCGGCACCGGCAACGTCTGGCTCGGCACCGTCGCGGGTGAGGTGATGGCCCGGACCGGCAGTGGCGACCTGTCCGTCGCCGACGGGGCGTCCGGATCGCTGGAACTGATCACCGGCTCGGGCGAGGTCCGGGTGGGCATCCGCGAAGGCGTACGCGCCGAGGTCGAACTGGCCTCCGCGGCGGGCCGGGTGTCGAGCGAACTGGACGTGGCAGACATCCCGCCGCAGGACGAGGTCAGCCTGCGGGTACGAGCCCGCACCGGCACCGGCAACGCCGTGGTGACCCGCGCCGCCGGCTGACCCACACCCGAACTACACCCGTCCGCACCCCAGGGACAAACGACGCGGACGGC
Organism: Amycolatopsis ultiminotia; assembly: GCF_039536925.1. NCBI lineage: Bacteria > Bacillati > Actinomycetota > Actinomycetes > Pseudonocardiales > Pseudonocardiaceae > Amycolatopsis > Amycolatopsis ultiminotia. The sequence goes on from NZ_BAAAZN010000015.1 coordinate 120,658, forward strand.
CACAGGGGGAGGCGGCGGGCCGACCGGAGCACCCGGTCGGCCCGCCGCTTCGTGCCACCTCCCGCCCTGCTCCCGCACACCCGGCCTCTTGTACGCGGAGCGTGCACCGCCCCGCCTCTCTCCCGCACACCCCGCCACCACCCACCAGCACACCTGGCCGCCCCGTCGCGCCCGTCGAACAGCACACCCACCGGCGCCACAGCCCGGCCACCACACCCGGCAGCCCCACGGACCGACCACCACACACCAGCACACCCGGCAGCCCCCGGACCGTCGGACGCCCACCAGCACACCCCGCCTGAACACCCACCGACGCGTCTGCCCCGCGACGCCCGCGGCAGGCACTGGCGACACGGCCCCGCGGTGCTCCCTCACCGCCCACCGGCAAGCCGTCACGGCTTCGCGGTGTCCCGCATGGGCTCCCCCACTTCGCAGTGCCACGACAACACCCGACGACGCAACGACGCGACCGCAGTTCCCTCCACACGGTTCTCCGCGAAACCGTGCGACGCACAGCCGCCGCATGGCGGTGCCCGGACCGCCGGTCCCGGTCGGCCGCCAAACCCGTTGTCTCGCAACGGACTCCACACTCCACCGGAGCCGCTGTCGCTGTCGCTGTCGCTGTCGCTGTCGCAGTCGCAGTCGCAGTCGCAGTCGCAGTCGCAGTCGCAGTCGCAGTCGCAGTCGCAGTCGCAGTCGCAGTCGCAGTCGCAGTCGCAGTCGCAGTCGCAGTCGCAGTCGCAGTCGCAGTCGCAGT
>NZ_BAAAZN010000015.1:121513-242154 GCF_039536925.1 Amycolatopsis ultiminotia
GTCGCAGTCGCAGTCGCAGTCGCAGTCGCAGTCGCAGTCGCAGTCGCAGTCGCAGTCGCAGTCGCAGTCGCAGTCGCAGTCGCAGTCGCAGTCGCAGTCGCAGTCGCAGTCGCAGTCGCAGTCGCAGGAGTGACGGTACCGGTGGCCGCCTCGCCCGCCGGTCTCCGGAAACGTCCGCACAGCAGGGGAATCCGGCCGGACAGCCGCCTTCTCCGCCGAGTCCGCTCGGTCGTGGGCCTGCCGGCCGCGAGGCCCACGACCGCAGTGGCTGCCGGTATACCGGCACACCGGCGTTATCCGGTCAGCAACCGGGCGGTCGCCAACGGGTGTCCAGGCACCAGACAGGCACCCGGCCCTCAACCCATCGGCACGGTTGCCGGCTCGGAGGTCCGACCACTGCGTGTACCCGGCCGCCAAACCCGTTGCCCGCCAAAGACTCCTCACCACGGTCACCGGCTCAAGTGCCCGACCGACGGCCCCTCCCCTGTGCACACCCGCTATCCGGCCGCCAAAACCCGCTGCCGTCGCGCGCTGCCGTCGCGCGCAGCCGGGGTCAGGCGAGCGCGCGACGCAACGGGGTTGCCAGGTCGCCTCGTTTTCCTACTGCGACGCCGTCCAGGCCGAGCCATTCCGCCATATGCCGGAGTTCCGCGGCCAGTTCGGCGCTCACCCGGGGGGTGTCGACGTCCGGTTCGGCGAAGGCGCCCTGCACGCGCAGTACGCCGGCCGCCCGGTCGGACTTGAGATCCACACGGGCGCACAGGGCACCGTCGAGCAGGAATGGGAACACGTAGTACCCGTACTCCCGCTTCGGTTCCGGTACATAGATCTCGATGCGGTAGCGGAATCCGAACAGCCGCTCGGTGCGGGCGCGTTCCCAGATCAGCGGGTCGAACGGGCACAGCAGTGCCCTCCCCCGGATGGTGCGCGGGGTGCGGGCCGCGCTGTGCCGGTAGGCGACCGCGCGCCAGCCGTCGACCCGGACCGGTTCCAGGGTGCCTGCCTCGACGAGATCGGCGACCGCCCGGCGGCTGACGTCCGGGCCCAGCCGGTAGTAGTCGCGCAGATCCGGTTCGGTACCGACGCCCAACGCCCGCGCGGAACGCTCGATCAGACCCCGTGCGCCCTCTTCCACACTCACCCGGCGGGACAGCACCTCCGGCGGAATCACCCGTTCGGTGAGGTCGTACAACCGCTCGAACGACCGGCGCGTACCGGTGGTGAGCTGTCCGAGCCCGAACAGGTACTCGCACGCCCTCTTCACCAGCGAACGTTCCCACCATGCGCCCGGTCCGCGTCGTACCGCCTCGGTCTCCAGCGCCTTTTCGATCGCCCCGGCACCGATCGGGCCCTGGTCCTTGACCACCGCCAGGATGTCCTCGACCAGCCCCGGCACGGTCTCCACCTCCTGGGCGTAGTGGCGCCACCAGCCGTCGCGCTTCGCGCCGGAACGCAGCAACGGCCAGTCCTCGACCGGCAACAGGCTCGCCTCGTGCGCCCACGACTCCACGAGCAGCCGCGGGCGGCGCGGCCGGTGCTCCCACGCCGCGTCGTCGACCAGTGCCGGCTCATAGGCACCCAGCCGCGAGAACAACGGCATGTAATGCGCGCGCACGGCGACGTTGACCGAATCCAGCTGCAGCAGCTGGACCCGCGACAGCACCCTGGACAGGTGCCTGCGGGTCGGGGGCGAGGCGGGCCGGGGGTCGGCGAACCCCTGGGCGGCCAGCGCAGTGCGGCGGGCAGCAGCAAGACTGAGGGGAAGGCTGATCGTCTGCATGGTGCCGCCATGGTGCCAGCCACCCCCGACAGTTTCGGTACATTGCCCGGCGTGAGTGCCGCCGAAGTCCGTCCCGCGAGTCCATCCGACGCCGCCGAGATCGCCCGTATCCAGAGAATCGCCTGGCGGGAGGCCTACACCGATCTGCTCGGTGCCGAAGCCATCGACAGCCTCGACGCGGCGGATCTCGAGGGCACCTGGGCGGAGACGATCGGCTACCCGGCCTCGGCCGTGTACCTGGCCACCGAAGGCTCGTTCACGGTCGGCTACTGCGTGGCCGGCCCGGCACCGGAGGACGAGGCCGCGGCAGCCGACGGCAGCCTGCCCACCGACGCCGGCGCGACCGGCCTGATCGCCTCGCTGGTGGTCGAACCGCGCTGGGGCCGCCGTGGACACGCCGGGCGGCTGCTCGCCACCGCCGCGGACGGACTGCGCGCGCAGGGCCTGTCCCGCGGCATCACCTGGGTCGCCCAGTCCGACCACGCCACACTCGGCTTCTACCGCCGGGCAGGCTGGGCTCCGGACGGCACCGTCCGGACCCTCGACACCGGCCGTGGCACGCTGCGCGAAGTCCGGCTCACCGGCACGCTCGAGCTGGAGCTCACGCGCTGACCGGCTCCTCCCGCTTCGCGAACACCACCCAGCGCATCACCGAGTACATGAACACACCCTCACAAGCGCCGGCGATGAGCCGCGACAGGCGGTACTCCATCCCGAGCGCGGACAGCCCGGCACCCAGCCCGAGCAGGAACACCGCGTAGTTCACCCCGATCGCCACCGCGTACTGCACCGCCTGCCGGCCGACCGGCGCGTGCGAGCGGAAGTTCAGCGCGCGGTTGAGCAGGAAACTGAGTCCGAACGCCAGCACGTAGGACAGGCTGATGGCCAGCCACACCGGCCAGCCGAGCCCGCCGTGGAACAGCGTCAGCAGCACCAGGTCGACGGCGAAGGTGCAGCCGTTGATCAGCGCGAAGCCGAGGAAGCTCGGCGCGACGATCCGGGAGAGTCCGAAAGGCAGGATCCGTACGACAGCCGCGCAGAATCCGGCGAAGCGATCGGCGAGGCGCACGTCCGGCACGCCACGATCCTGGCAGCGGAAGGTGTCCGGGATCGGACGGGCAGGTGATCTTCTGGGGTCTGCCGCCGCCGGAATACGGGGGTTAGCCCCCGTGACCTTTTCGTGACAGCTGCTAGCGTGAATGACCAGGATCACTCGGCGGGGGGAGGCGCGATGGGCTGGCTGCTCGTGACGTTCGGCGTCGCGTTCGGCTCCGCGCTGGTGCCGCTGGTCAACGCCGAGCTGTTCGTGCTCGGGCTGTGCGCCAGCCAGCACAACCCGCACTGGCTGTGGCTCGGCGGAGCGGTCGCGATCGGCCAGATCGCCGGGAAACTGCTGTACTACCTGGCCGCTCGCGGCAGCATCCGGCTGCCGCAGTTCCTGCACGACCGGGTGCACCGGGAACGCCCGCTCACCCCGCGGCGCGTCCGCTGGCAACGGCGCACCAAGGTGATCCGGTCGAAGGTGGAGGCGCTGCGCGAGCGCTGCCAGCGGCATCCGCACTGGATGGCCACCACCTACGGGGTCAGCTCGATCGTCGGGCTGCCGCCGTTCATGGCCACCAGCGTGCTCGCCGGCGTGGTGCGGATGCGGCTGGCCACGTTCCTCGCGGCCGGGCTGGCCGGCCGCTGGGTGCGGTTCAGCCTGCTCGCCGCGGCGCCCGCGGTGTTCGCCGGCTGGCTGCACTGAACGGGGCGGTACAGCCCTGAGCAGCGCGGGACGGGTCCGGTCGACACTGCGCGACACCGGACTCACTGCACGGCACCGGGCTCACTGCGCGACGCCGGACTCACTCCGCGACGCCGGACTCACTGCACGGCACCGGACTCACTCCGCGACGCCGGACTCACTCCGCGACGCCGGACTCACTCCGCGACGCCGGACTCACTGCGCGACGCCGGACTCACTCCGCGACGCCGGACTCACCGCACGGTGCCGAACCGGCTGCACGCCACCGGACAGCGCTGCCCAGGCTGCGTGGCACCACCACGGCGCCACTTGAGCCCGACCGAGCCTGCCGGGGACTGGCACCCGCGTGACCTGCGGTTACCCGGACCCGCACCGACCGGGCCGCGCGTCAACCCCTGTTCCGCGCGGTACCCCTCACTTCCGGTCCGTCAGGTTCCGTTCCGCAGCTTCCAGTTCGAGCGCCTTGCGCATGGTGGCCCTGGCGCGGCGGCGGTCCCCGGCGATGTCGTAGGCGTAGGCCAGCCGGTACCAGCCGCGCCAGTCGTCCTGGTCGGCCTCGACCTCGGCCCGGCGCCGGTCGAACCACGCGTCGGCGGCCTCGCGGTCGACCCGGCCGGACGGGCGGCGCGGCAGGTCGGACACGTCCGGCAGAGCGCCCTCGGCGTCGAGCCGCCGCGACAGGCGCTGGATCTGCGTTCCGGAGCGCCAGGTCACCACGATGATCCACACGCCGAGCAGCGGCAGCAGGAAAACCCCGATCCCGAGCGCGATCCCGGCCGCGGTACCGGTGCCGATCAGCGCCACCGCCCGGTCGGCCAGCAGCACCAGGTACACCACCAGCGCCGCGGTCAGCAGCAGCGCGACGTTACGGGCCCTCACAGCTCGAGCACGTTCTCCAGGCCGACCGTGAGGCCGGGGCGGGACACCACGGTGCGCACGGCGAGCAGCACCCCTGGCATGAACGACGAGCGGTCGATCGAGTCGTGCCGGATGGTCAGCGTCTCACCCTCGCCGCCGAAGAGGATCTCCTCGTGCGCCACCAGTCCCGGCAACCGGACCGAGTGCACCCGGACGCCGCCGACGCTCGCGCCGCGCGCACCGTCCACTTCGGACGTGGTGGCGTCCGGTCCCGGTTCGAGGCCGGCCGCCGCCCTGGCCTCGCCGATCGCCCGCGCGGTGTGCGCCGAGGTGCCCGACGGTGCGTCCGCCTTGCGGTTGTGGTGCAGCTCGATGACCTCGGCGGAGGCGTAGAACTTCGCCGCCTGCGCCGCAAAGCGCATGGCCAGCACCGCGCCGAGTGCGAAGTTCGGCGCGATCAGCACACCCAGCCCGGGTTTCGGGGCCAGCAGCTCCCGCAGCTCGGCCAGCCGCTCGTCGGTGAAGCCGGTGGTGCCGACGACGGCGTGCACGTCGTGGGCGATCAGGTGCCGCAGGTTGCCCATCACCGCGTCCGGGTGGGTGAAGTCCACGACCACCTGTGCGGCACCGAGGCCGGCCAGGTCGTCGCCTGCGTCCAGCGCGGCCGCCACCTCCAGGCCCGGCGCCCCCTCCACGGCCTTCACCACCGTGGCGCCCATACGGCCGCGTGCACCCAGCACGCCGACGCGGATCGGGGACTCGGTCATGACGCAATCACCTCGTGCAGATCGTCGGGCAGGTCGTCGGCGTGAGCGTAAGGCCCCACCACGGCGGCGGCGGGCGCCCCGCCGGGACGCCGCAGCAGAGTGCGAGCGAGCGCACACACGTCCTCGGTGGTCACCGCGTCGATCCTGGCGACCGTGTCGTCCACGCCCAGGTACCGGGCGTAGTTCAGCTCGTTCTTGCCGATCCGGGACATCCGCGACGACGTGTCCTCCAGGCCGAGCACGAGCCCGCCACGCAGCTGGCCCTTCGCGCGCGCCACCTCGGCTTCGCTCAGCCCGTCCGCGGCGACCCCGTCGAGCACCTCCCTGATCACGCCGGCGACCTGGCCCAGCCGCTCCGGCTGACAGCCCGCGTACACCGACAGGTGGCCGATATCGGCGTAGCTCGCGACCGAGGAGTACACCTGGTAGGCGAGCCCGCGCCGTTCGCGGATCTCCTGGAACAGCCGCGAACTCATGCCGCCGCCGAGCGCGGCGTTCAGCACCGACAGCGCGAACCGCCGTTCGTCGTGCCGGGCCAGCGCGTGGAATCCGAGCATCACGTGCGCCTGCTCGGTGTCGTCCGGATGCAGCACCAGCTTCGGCGCCGTGCGCACCCGGGCGCGGCCGGACCGCGGCGCCACCGGGGTGCCGGTACCGCCGAGCCGGTCCCGCAGCGCGCGCCGGACCAGCCGCAGCACCTGGCCGTGCTCGACGTTCCCGGCGACCGCGAGCACCATCCGCGGCAAGGTGTAGCGGCGCCGGTAGAACCCGCGCAGCGCCACCGGCGACATCGTGGTGATGGATTTCTCGGTGCCCAGCACCGGGCGGCCGAGCGGGTGGTCACCGAGGATCGCGGTCACGAACGTCTCGTGCAGCAGATCCTCGGGATCGTCGTCGCGCATCGCGATCTCTTCGAGCACCACACTGCGTTCGGTGTCCATGTCCTGATCGGTGCACAGCGCCTCGAAGACCACGTCGGTGACCAGGTCGAGACCGAGCGGCAGGTCCGCATCGAGCACCTGCGCGTAGTAGCAGGTGTGCTCCTTCGCGGTGAACGCGTTGAACTCGCCGCCGACCGCGTCGATCTCCTCCGCGATCCCGGTGGCGTCGCGCGTGCGGGTTCCCTTGAACAGCAGGTGTTCCAGGTAGTGCGCGGCACCGGCGACCGCAGGCGGCTCGTCCCGCGAGCCGACGCCGACCCACAGCCCGACCGTGGCCGAACGCGAGGCAGGGACGTGCTCGGTGATCACCCGCAGCCCGCCGGGGAGCACGCTCCGCCGGACGATCGCACCGTCCGCAGTGGACTCGAGCGTGCGGGTGCTGCCGACGGGCTGCTCGTGCCCGGAAACCTGCCGTGCCATGGATTCCTTCGCTGTACGTGCGCGGAAGGCCCCCTCCCCGGCGGAGAGGGGGCCTTCTGCTGCGGGCCTGCCGGATTCGCCGGGCGAACCCGGTCCTACTTGGCCTCGGCCTTGTCCGCCTGATCCGCCTGCTCGGACTGGTCCGCGCCGTCGGCAGGCTGCTCCGCCTCGTCGTCCTTGACGACGACCAGGCTGATCTTGCCGCGGTTGTCGATGTCGGCGATCTCGACGCGGAGCTTGTCGCCCACGTTGACCACGTCCTCGACCTTGGCGATCCGCTTGCCGTTGCCCAGCTTGGAGATGTGCACCAGGCCGTCCTTGCCCGGCAGCAGCGAGACGAACGCGCCGAACGCGGCCGTCTTCACCACGGTGCCGAGGAAACGCTCGCCGACCTTCGGCAGCTGCGGGTTGGCGATCGCGTTGATCTTGTCGATCGCGGCTTCCGCCGACGGGCCGTCGGCCGCGCCCACGTAGATCGTGCCGTCGTCCTCGATCGAGATGTCCGCGCCGGTCTCCTCGGTGATCGAGTTGATCATCTTGCCCTTCGGGCCGATGACCTCGCCGATCTTGTCCACCGGGATCTTCACGCTGGTCACGCGCGGGGCGAACGGGCTCATCTCGTCCGGGCCGTCGATCGCCTCGGCGAGCACGTCCAGGATGGTGTAGCGGGCGTCCTTGGCCTGCTTCAGCGCGGCCGCGAGCACCTCCGACGGGATGCCGTCGAGCTTGGTGTCCAGTTGCAGCGCGGTGATGATGTCCTTGGTGCCGGCGACCTTGAAGTCCATGTCGCCCATGGCGTCCTCGGCACCGAGGATGTCGGTCAGCGCGACGTAGCGGGCCTCGCCGTCGACCTCGTCCGAGATCAGGCCCATCGCGATGCCCGCGACCGGCGCCTTCAGCGGCACACCGGCGTTGTACAGGCCCAGGGTGGACGCGCAGACCGAGCCCATCGAGGTGGAGCCGTTGGAGCCCAGCGCCTCGGAGACCTGGCGGATCGCGTACGGGAACTCGTCGCGCTTGGGCAGCACCGGCACCAGCGCACGCTCGGCGAGCATGCCGTGGCCGATCTCGCGCCGCTTCGGCGAGCCGACGCGACCGGTCTCGCCGGTGGAGAACGGCGGGAAGTTGTAGTGGTGCAGGTAGCGCTTGTGCGTCTCCGGGGACAGCGAGTCGATCTGCTGCTCCATGCGGAGCATGTTCAGCGTGGTGACGCCCAGGATCTGGGTCTCACCGCGCTCGAACAGCGCCGAGCCGTGCGCCCGCGGGATCACCGCGACCTCGGCCGAGAGCTGGCGGATGTCGGTGAGCCCGCGGCCGTCCATCCGGATCTTGTCGGTGAGGACCCGCTTGCGCATGACCTTCTTCGACAGCGCCTTGAACGCCCCGCCGACCTCCTTGTCCCGGCCCTCGAAGGCTTCGCCCTCGCCGAGCCCGATCTTCTCCAGCACCGCGGCCTTGACCTGATCGGTCGCGGCGTCGCGGTCCTGCTTGCCGGCGATCTGCAGCGCGTTCGCCAGGTCGTCGGTGGCGATCGCGGCGACTGCGTCGTAGACGTCCTGCTCGTAGGCGGGGAACAGCGGGAACTCGCCGGTCGGCTTGGCGGCGTCCGCGGCGAGGCGCTGCTGCGCCTCGCACAGCACCTTGATGAACGGCTTCGCAGCCTCGAGGCCCTCGGCGACCGACACCTCGTCCGGCGCCTTGCTGCCGTCGGCGATCAGGTCGAGCGTGTGCTCGGTGCCCTCCGCCTCGACCATCATGATCGCGACGTCCGCACCGACGATCCGGCCGGCCACCACCATGTTGAAGGTGGCCTTCTCCAGCTGCGACCAGGTCGGGAACGCGACCCACTGGTCCTCGATCAGCGCGACGCGCACGCCGCCGACCGGGCCGGAGAACGGCAGACCGGAGATCTGGGTGGAGGCGGACGCGGCGTTGATCGCCAGCACGTCGTACGGGTCGTCCGGGTTGAGGCTCTGCACGGTGATGACGACCTGGATCTCGTTGCGCAGGCCCTCGACGAACGACGGGCGCAGCGGCCGGTCGATCAGCCGGCAGGTGAGGATCGCGTCGGTCGAGGGGCGGCCCTCGCGGCGGAAGAACGCGCCGGGGATACGCCCGGCGGCGTACATGCGCTCCTCGACGTCCACCGTCAGCGGGAAGAAGTCGAAGTGGTCCTTCGGGTGCTTCGACGCCGTGGTCGCCGAGAGCAGCATGGTCTCTTCGTCCAGGTACGCGACGACCGCGCCGGCGGCCTGCTTGGCCAGCCTGCCGGTCTCGAACCGCACGGTGCGGGTGCCGAACCGGCCGTTGTCGAGCACGGCCTCGGTTTCGTGCACGGTGACTCCGGTGGAGTCGGTCATGGGGTCATTCTCCTCTTTGTTGCCTTCGTAAGGCGCGAGTCTCCCACCCTGGGACCCGGTTCGCCCGAGGACGCTCGAGGATGCAGGCCGGTCTTCGATCGAAGCCCCCGGGTACACACCCGGGAACCACTACCGAGGACCGGCGGACGGGTCCTCCAGCGCGCTCACGCCGTTGTGGTCGTAGTGCAGCGAGGGGGAGCGACCGAACGGTCACTCCCCCTCGTCAGGACGCTATCGGCGCAGGCCGAGACGCTTGATCAGCTCCCGGTAGCGCGCCACGTCCACCTTCTCGGTGTAGTTCAGCAACCGGCGGCGACGGCCGACCAGCAGCAGAAGACCACGGCGCGAGTGGTGGTCGTGCTTGTGCGTCTTGAGGTGTTCGGTGAGGCCGGTGATGCGCTTGGTCAGCAGGGCGACCTGGGCCTCGGGGGATCCGGTGTCCGAGTCGTGCAAGCCGTACTCGGAAAGGATCGTCTTCTTTTCTTCGGTGGACAGCGCCACTGGTGGTGCTCCTTGTGTGTTCAGTGCCGTGGGGCCCGCACCGCGCCACGCGGCCGGGTAGACGGTCACGGCCGCCACGGACTGCAGCCGGACCCGTTCGCCGAGGTTACCAGCCGTACGGGGGCGGTCCGCACGCGCGGTGCAGGCCGAACCGGCCGACCGTGCGGTACGGCTGCCCGCCACCGGACATCAGGACCACCTCGCGGGCGGACCACACCCGGCTGCGGAAACCGGCCAGCCGTTCCGCCCACGGCCGCGCCGGGCCGGGCCGGTCGCGGGGATGGCGCGCCAGGGTCAGGTGCGCACGGTAGGGCCGCTCGTCCCCGGCCCCCGCGACGCGCGCGAGCTCGGCGAGCCCCTCCCCTTCGGCGGCCAGCCACAGCACGCCGGGGAAGGTTCCGGAACCACCCAGCCGGAGGTCGATCGGCGCACAGCCGTCCAGCGCCGCGCCGAGGAACGCGGCGCGCTCGGCCGGATCGGCTTCGCCGTAGAAAGCCAGGGTCACGTGCCAGCCTGCCGGTTCGGTCCAGCGCAGTCCTGGTCCGGACGCCTCCGCCGCTTCGGCCCCGGCGAGCGGATGCGATCCGGCACCGGCAAGTGGGCCTGGCCCGGCACCGGTGCGCGGATGCGATCCGGCGTCAGCAAGCGGGCCTGGCCCGGCACCGGCAAGCGGATCCGGCCCGGCATCAGCAAGCGGGCCTGGCCCGGCACCGGCAAGCGGATCCGGTCCGGCACCGGCAAGCGAGCCTGGCCCGGCACCGGCAAGCGGGCCCGGTCCGGCACCGGCCGGGCGGGTCGTTCCGCGCGGGTCGGAGCCGGCATCGGCGGGTCGGTCCGGCCCGGATTCCGCGCGGTGGCCCAGTGCTTCGAGCACCGCCGCGATCACATCGGCCGGTGGGCGCAGCGCGGAGAACAGCCGCACGCCGCCTACTGTGCGGCGCCGGCGCGGCGCAGCAGGTCGGCGATCGCCGGGAAGCCCTCGTCCAGCAGTTTGGCGGCCTCGCCGAGGTTCTCGTCCTCGGCGATATCGCGCAGCACGGCCAGTACGGCCTGCTCGTCGGAGCCCACCGGGATGTTGTCGCGTCCGACCGTGGGCCGGGAGTCGCGCACGTCCTCCAGTGCGGTCTGCATTGCGTCGCGGTCGCCCGCGGCCACCTCGGGTACCAGGATCTTGCGCTCCAGCATGATCATCCGGGCCAGCACCACCGGATTGCCGATCTTCGCCCGCCGCCCGCTCATCACCTGGCTCAGCATCGGCGCGCTGATCCCCAGCACCTCGGCCAGGAAGGCCTGTGACACGTCGAAGGCCACCACCAGCCGGCGCACCCGATCCCCCAGCGGTTCCCCGTACCACTCCCGCTGCAGCGCGATGTTCCGCTGGACGATCTTGTGGTCCTCCACCAGTTCCGCTCCCCTAGCCCCGTGTCCGCGGTGCTCGCCACCGGCCCGTGCGGTCGGTGCCGCCCGGGTCATCTTGCCATCCGGACCCCGCTGCGCGGGCCGGAACGTCCTTTTCCACCCCTTGATCCGGTCCTCGCGGTCCGTCCGGGGGGCGGTTCACCCGAGCGCGTCCCTGGTGCGCACCACGTCCTCGTCGATCTGCTTGACCAGGTCCGCCGACCGGCCGAACCGCTCCTGATCGCGCAGCCTGCTGACGAAATCCAGCGCCACGTGCTGCCCGTAGAAGTCCTCGTCCACGTCGAGCACGAACGCCTCCACGGTGCGCTCGCGGCCGGAGAAGGTCGGGTTCGTGCCCACCGACACCGCCGCACGCAACCGCCGGTCCGGATCGGACAACCGGGTGAACCACGCGGTGTAGACGCCGTCTGCGGGGACCGCGGCGAACCGGGCCGTGGAGAGGTTCGCCGTCGGGTAGCCGAGGTCGTGTCCCCTGCGGTCGCCGCGGACCACGATGCCCTCCAGCCGGTGCGGCCTGCCGAGCGCGTCGGCCGCGGCCACCACGTCACCCGCGTCGATGCACGAGCGCACGTAGGTGGAGGAGAAGGTGATGTCGGTGCTGATCGGGTCGTCGCTGTGCCCGGCGAGGGACCGGCCCTGCAGCTCCGCGCCGTAGGCGACGAATCCGAAGCGCCTGCCGAGCTCGCGCAGCAGTGCGACGTTGCCTGCCGCCTTGGCGCCGAAGGTGAAGTTGTCACCGACCAGCACCGCGGCCGCGTGCAGCCGGTCCACCAGTACCTCGTGCACGAACTCGTGCGGGCTCAGCCGTGAGAGTTCCAGGGTGAAGGGCAGCACGCAGAACACGTCCACGCCGAGGCTCTCGACCAGTTCGGCCTTGCGCCGCAAGGTGGTCAGCTGCGCCGGATGGGTACCGGGGCGCAGCACCTCGGACGGATGCGGGTCGAAGGTGACCACCACGCTCGGCACGCCGCGCCCGGCGGCCGCTTCCACCGTGCGGGCGATCAGTTCCTGGTGCCCGCGGTGCACGCCGTCGAACACGCCGATGGTGACCACGCATCGTCCCCAGCCGCCCGGGAGATCCCCGAGCCCACGCCACCGCTGCACTGCCGTCAACTCTCCCCGCACCGGTACCCTTTGGCCCCACCTTATGCGGGCAGCAGGACCACTACCGAACGGGTCACTCCGTCGGTGTCCGAGGCCAGCGCGAGCACGTGCCCGTCCGGGGCGAACAGACCGTAGGTGCCCTCGATCCCGGCGGCCGGGATGCGGCGGCCGTACTGGATCGCCTTGGCGGTGACCGCGTCGAGATCGCGGCGCGGGAAGGCCGTGGCGACCGCCTCGTCGAGGTCGAGCGACAGCTCCGGGGTGGCCGCCAGCTGGTCGAGAGTGCGTGCCCTTGCCAGCGTGAACGGTCCGACTGTGGTGCGGCGCAAGGCTTTCAGGTGCCCGCCGACGCCGAGACCGGCACCGAGATCACGAGCGAGCGCGCGGACGTAGGTGCCCGACGAGCACTCCACCACGGCGTCCAGTTCGATCCGGTCGTCCTCGCGGCGCACGGCCAGCACGTCGAAACGGTGCACGGTCACCGGCCGCGGCGGGAGGACCACTTCCTCCCCCGCACGCACCCTGGCGTAGGCGCGCTTGCCGTCGATCTTCACCGCGGACACCGCACTGGGCACCTGCTGCAGGTCACCGGTCAGCGCGGTGACCCCACCGGTGATCTGCTCGTCGGTGACCGCGGCGACGGCGTCCGGGGTGGCGGCGGAAAGGGTTTCGCCCTCCGCGTCGTCGGTGGTGGTGGACTGCCCGAGCGACAGCGTGGCCAGGTAGGTCTTGCGATCGAGCGCGAGGTGGCCGAGCAGCTTGGTGGCGCGCTCGATGCCGAGCACCAGCACGCCGGTGGCCATCGGGTCGAGGGTGCCGGCGTGCCCGACCTTGCGGGTGCCCATGATCCGGCGAGCCCTGGCCACCACGTCGTGTGACGTCATCCCGGCCGGTTTGTCGACGACGAGCAGTCCTGGCGGCGGCGCGGGGCGGCGCGGTTCCTTCGGGCGAGACACGGCCGGAACCCTACCGACCGGGCGATCCGGTCAAGCCGCCACCGGGGTGCGGTCCCAGCGGTGCCGCCGGATCCGGACCGGCACGGACTCGCCCCGTGCTTCGGCGGCGAACAGGTGCGCACGGGCACGGCGCCACCACGTCAGCATCCGCCAGGTGCCCAGCGCGAGCACCACGACCACGGCGAGCAGCGACAGCCGGAAGTTGCCGCCGGTGAGCTGGAGCAGGACGCCGACCACCAGCGCGGTGACCGTGGTGGCCACGAAACCGCCCACGTTCACCACGCCGGTCGCGGTGCCGACGCGGGCGAGCGGGTTGTAGTCACGGGCCAGCGCGAAGCCGATCATCGACGCCGGACCGCCCAGCGACAGGAACGCGAACGCGGGCACCAGCACCCCGGTCGGCACCGGGCCGCTCCAGCCGAGCAGCACCGCCCAGACCACCGCCGCACCGCCGAGGTAAGCCCCGACCAGCGGCATCCGCAGCGACGGGTGGCGGCCGATCACCGTGCCCAGCACCGGGCCGCCCGCCATCGAGCCGAAGACGAACACGCTGAGCAGCGCGCTCGCGGTCGCCGGGGGCAATCCCTGTCCCTGCACCAGAAACGGCACTCCCCACAGCAGGGTGAGCACGTTCGGCGCGAACATCGTGGTGAAGTGCACCCAGAAGCCGAGCCGGGTGCCGGGCACCGCCCAGGCGGCGCGGACCTGCCGGCCCAGTTCGGCCGTTCGCACCGGCTCCCGCACCGGTTCCGGTTCACCGGCCGGGATGTCCCGCACGCGCACCGCGACCGGCACCGCGTACAGCAGGGTGATCGCTCCGACGGCGACGAACGTGAAGGTCCACCCGGGACCGTTCAGCAGGAGGGTGAGCGGAACCGTGGCGGCGAGGTTGCCGACGTAGCCGACGGCCGAGGTGAACGAGGTCAGCAGTGCGTACTGGCGCACAGGGAAATGCGCGGCGACAAGACGCAGCACGCTGACGAAGGTGAGCGCGTCGCCGAGCCCGAGCACCCCGCGCGCGAGCAACCCGAGACCGTAGGTGCTCGCGACACCCAGCAGGAGCTGCCCGCTGCCGAGCACGACCACAGCGACGAGAAGCACCCGCCGGGGACCGTAGCGATCGACCAGTACACCGGTGGGGATCTGCATGGCCGCGTACACGCCCACTTGGAGGACGGTGAAGGTACCGAGAGCCGCGGCGCCGACCCCGAACCGATCCGCTGCCTGCAGCCCGGCCACCCCGAACGAAGTCCGGTGGAACACCGCGAGCAGGTAGACGAAGACGGCGGTGAGCCAGATCAGCCAGGACCGGACAGAAGCACGACCGGCGGGCGACAAGGGTTCCTCCAGGAAGCAGACAGGCGTCGGACACAAGAAGACGACGACGCTGCCGCCTCGATGGTTGTATCGCCTCGGCAACCGCGATACATAGCCGTTACCTGGGTGTTCTTCACCACAGCCCGGCCGCGGCAAGCCGGATTCCCGGCAGCAGGCGGGAATCCCGGCGGCCGGCCGGGTGCGCCGTCATCCCGGCAGCGGGGCCGCATGGGCCGAGGAGGACGGCCGGGCCCCGGAATCGGCAGCAGCCACCCGGGATCGGGGGCGGGATCAGCGGCAGACCGGACCTTCCCGGACCGGACGAGCGCAGAACCGCACCACCCCGGCCCGGACGATCCGGCAGCCCCGCCGGCCGGCACCGGACAGCGGGGACAACCCGGATCCGGATGCCCCGGCCCGGCCGCCGGATCGGCAGCGATCCGCCGGGCAACGCCTCCCCGGCCCCGGCGAGGCGGGTCGCCGCGGTGGGGCACGATCGGCCCGGGAGACACGGTCAGGCCAGCAGACGCGGCCGGGCCGACAGACGCGGTCCCGCCCGGCAGACACGGTCCGCCCGGCAGGCACGATCCCGCCCGGCAGACACGGTCCAGCCGGCAGACGCGGTCCCGCCCGGCAGACACGGTCCGCCCGGCAGGCAAGGTCCAGCCAGCAGACGCGGTCCCGCCCGGCAGGCACGGTCTGCCGCGGGAGCCCGGCGATCTCCCGACTCGCTGCCGCGAAGCCGAGCCGGGGCCGGGATGGGCGGTGCGGTGCCGGTCAGGGTGCGCGGACGGCGCCGGTCACGGCCCAGCGGCCGGAGCGCCACCGGGCGACCACGGTGGCCAGGCGGAAGACCATGAACAGCGACAGTCCGCTCCAGATGCCGGTCAGGCCCCAGTCGAAGGCGAGCGACAGCCAGATCAGCGGCAGGAATCCCAGGCCTGCGCTGACCAGTGTCGCGGTGCGGAGGAACGCGGCGTCGCCTGCGCCGAGGAGTACGCCGTCCAGTGCGAAGACCACTCCGGCGATCGGTTGCAGTGCCACGAAGAACCACCATGCGTGCGGGATTTCGCCGAGCACTCCCGGATCCGAGGTGAACGCGTGCGGCAGGGTGTTCCACAGCGCGGCGAACACCACGCACAGGAAACAGCCGAATGCCAAACCGTAGGCGGTGATCTGCCCGGCGACTCCCCTCGCCTGCCGCGCGGCTCCGCCGCCGAGTGCCGCGCCCACGAGCGACTGCGCGGCGATCGCCACCGAATCGAGCACGAGCGACAGGAACGTCCACAGCTGCAGCACCACCTGGTGCGCACCGACCGCCTCGGTGGAGGTGCGGGCGGCGACCGCGGCGGCGGACACGAAGCACGCCTGGAACGCCAGGCTCCGCAGCACGAGATCCCGCCCGAGGCCCAGCTGCGCCCGCATGACCGGGAAATCCGGCCGCAGCGGCACCCGCTCCCGGACCAACGCGGCGAAGAACAGCACGGCCGACACGACCTGCGCGACGACGTTCGCGATCGCGGAGCCCTCCAGCCCCAGCCCCGCCACGTACACCAGCAGCGGGCACAGCACGGCGGAGATCCCGTTGCCCGCCAGCACATACCGCAGCGGACGAGCGGAGTCCTGCACCCCGCGCATCCAGCCGTTACCCGCCATCGTGACGAGGATCAGCGGCGCACCGAACAACGCGATCCGCAGCCACGACACCGCGGCGGCGGCGATCTCGTCACTGCCGGACAGCGCGCGGGCGATCGGCCCGGCCAGCGCCTGCCCTGCCACCAGCAACACCAGCCCGACCAGGATGGCGAGCCAGGTGGCCTGCACCCCCTCGCGGACCGCCTCGGGACGCCGGCCCGCGCCGTGCAGCCGGGCGGTGCGCGAGGTGGTGCCGTAGGACAGGAAGGTCAGCTGCGTGGAGATCTGCGACAGCACCACCCCGCCGAGCGCGAGCCCGGCCAGCGGCAGCGCGCCGAGGTGCCCGACCACGGCCGTGTCGACCAGGACGTACAACGGCTCGGCGGCGAGCACGCCGAGCGCGGGCACGGCGAGACCGAGCACTCGGCGTGCAGGGACGCGTTCACCGGATTCCACGGCGGGCGGGGCGTTTTCGGACACCGCAGCAGCCTAACGACCACCCCCGACAATTCCCGCCGCGCGGGCACCGCCGGTTCAGGACACGCGCAGCAACGGTGCCCGTTCCAGCGCTTCCCGCAGGCGATCCAGCACGTCCTGCGCGGCGCCGGCCACGGTGCAGCCGGCCGCCATCCGGTGCCCGCCGCCGCCGAGTTCCGTCGCCACCGCGGACACATCGATCCCGCCCGCCGAGCGCAGCGAAATCGTCCACACCGGACCGTCCGCAGTGGACCCGGTTTCCTTCAGCACGGCCGCCACACCGGCCTCCCGGGTGCCGCGCACCACGTCGATCACCGATTCGACTTCCTCGCTCCGCACCGTCGCCGCGGCCGCGACGGGCACGACCGTGTGCACGAAACCGAGGCCCTGCGCGGCTTCCGGTTCGAGCCGGGCCTGCGCGAGCACTGCCGACAGCATCGGCAGCCAGGCGAACGGATGGTCGTCCATGATCCGCCGCGCCACCTCCGCCGGATCGACGCCTGCTTCCAGCAGCCGGGCGGCGATGCGGTGGGTGCCGGGGCTCGCCCGGCGGAAGCCGCTGGTGTCGGTGACGATCCCGGCGTACAGACAGCGCGCGGCAGGCTCGTCGAGCTCGGCACCCATCGCCTCGATGATCCGCGTGACCAGCACTGCCGTCGCCTCCGCGGTCTCGTCGACCACGTGGTGGGTGCCGTAACGGGTGTTGGTCGCGTGGTGGTCGACGACGAGCACCGAACCGGCCGTGGCCACTCGCGGTGCCAGCCTGCCCAGCCGCGCCGGGACGGGGGTGTCGAGGGCGACCAGCAGGCCGTCCGACGGCGGCAGGTCGGCAACCCGGGTCAGCAAGCCGTCCTCGTCGAGCCAGGCCAGGGTTTCCGGCGTCTCGTCCGGTTCGCCGAAGGAGACCCGCACCGCCGCCCCGCGCCGGTGCAGCACATGGCCGAGGGCCAGCGCGCTGCCGAGCGCGTCCGCGTCCGGGCGTACGTGCCCGAGCAGAGTCACGTCTGTTGCCTCGGCCAGCAGCACGGCGGCGGCCTCGATGTCCTGCACCAGAGAAGCTGTCACAGTGCGTCACGCTACGCTCTGCGGGATGCCTGAGTACGCGATCCTCGTTCTTCCCTCCGCCAACCGCGTGTACGCCGCGTCGTCACCGGCGCTGCTGCGCGCCGAGCTGGCGGTGTTCGGCGCGGCCGGACTGCGCGCCACCGTGTCCGACATCGGGGAGGCCGAGCTGGGCGGCGTGAGCTACGTGCGGTTCTCCTGCGCCGAGCCACTGGACGAAGCCGACCTCACGCTGCTGTCGAACTTGTCGTCGCTGTACGCGCTCTTCGAACTGCGCGACGGGTTGCTGGCTCCGGTACCCGTGCGACCGCTCGCGGAGACGGACTCGGACCTGCTCACCATCCAGAAGTACCCGGGCAAGACCAACGAGCAGTTCACCAAGCTGCTGCTCAATCTCACCCTGCTCGCCACCTCGGCACCCGGGGACTGGCCGGGACGGCCACAGCACCTGCTCGATCCGCTGTGCGGCCGCGGGACCACGCTGAACCAGGCGATGATGTACGGCTTCGACGCGACCGGACTCGACGTCGACAGCCGCGATTTCGAGGCCTACGAACAGTTCCTGAAGACCTGGCTGCGCACGAAGCGGGTGAAGCACACGGCCGACTCCGGCCAGCTGCGTCGCAACAAGGTGCGCCTGGGCCGTCGCCTCGACGTCGAGTACGCCTTCGACAAGGACGACTACAAGGCCGGACGGACCCGCCGGGTCAGCTACTTCAACGCCGATACCCTCACCACCGACGAACTGCTTCGCCCGGCTTCGGTGGATCTCGTGGTCACCGACGCCCCGTACGGCGTGCAACACGGCAGCCACCGCGACGCGGGGCTCGCCCGCAGCCCGCGCGACCTCCTCGCCGCCGCGGTTCCGGTGTGGACTCGCGTTCTGCGCCCTGGCGGTGCGATGGGGATTTCGTGGAACACGCATGTGCTGCCGCGAGAAGAGCTGACGGCGATCCTGACGCACGCCGGTCTGCAGGTGCGCGAAGGTGGCCCGTACGAGGAACTCGCGCACCGGGTGGACCAGGCGATCGTGCGGGATCTCGTGGTGGCGGCGAAACCGGCCTGAGCCCCCGCGCACCCCGCGGCTGGAGCACTGCCCGGTATCGCGCCGACCTGCCGGTCCCCGTACGCAGCGCCTGACGACACTGTCCGGCGTACGCGTCCTGCTACGGCGACCACCGGGTAGGCAGGTCCGGGCACGGCGGACCGCCGGGTCAGCAATCCAAATACGGCAACCACCAGGCACGCAGCTCCGGACACGGCCGACCGCAGGGGTAAGCGGTCCGGTTACGCCGACCGCCAGGCGGGCGGGCCCGGACACGGCCGACCGCAGGGTCAGCAGTCCGGTTACGCCGACCGCCAGGGCGGGCCCGGTTGCGGCGACCGTCGGGTAAACGATCCGGATACCGCGGACCACCAGGCACGCAGCTCCGGACACGGCCGACCACAGGGTCAGCGGTCCGGTTAAGGTCGGCCGCCGGGTGGGCGGGGCATGCGGGGGCGGCGGACCCAGCGCGGCGGGGCGCCCGGAGCAGGCGGCGACGAGCGCCGCGGCACCACCAGACAGCGTGCCGCGCCGGGTGACCTCGGGCCCCAGTTGCCGTCCGTCAGCCCCTGGTCTCCTCTTCTGCGGGTTCCTCGTCGTCCTCCGCGGTGCGCGGTGGCTTGTACGGGTCCGCTTCTCCCGCGGGCGAGGCACCGGTTGCCCGGCGGGCCACCTCCGCGTCGGCCTCGCGGGCCTTCGCCAGCAGTTCCTCGATGCGGCGGGCGTCGTCCGGGATGCTGTCGGCGACGAAGGTCAGCGTCGGGGTGTAGCGGACGCCGGTACCCTGTCCCACCTTGGTGCGCAGGACTCCGCGGGCGGCCTCGAGGGCGGCCGCGGCGCTCGCGAAGTCGGGTGCGGCTTCGAGGCTTTCGCCGAGCACCGTGTAGTACACCGTGGCGTCGTGCAGATCCGCGGTCACGCGGGCGTCGGTGATGGTCACCGCACCCAGCCTCGGGTCCTTGACGTCGTGTTCGATCGCCGAGGCCACGATCTGCGAGATCCGCTTGGCGAGCTTGCGGGCCCGAGCGGGATCGGCCATGGCTGAGGTCTCCTTCTTCGAAATCCCTAGTTCTCATCGTCCGGGCCGAGCAGCCGGCGGCGCGCCGAGAGCAGCGCGAGCTCCGGCCGCGAGGCCACGAACCGCTCACACGAGTCGAGCACGTCCCGGACGTGCTCGCCACCGGCAGCCACCGCGGCGACCCCGATCAGGGCACGCCGATGCCGGTCCAGATACCCGGCCTCGGCAACCGACACCGCGAACCGCTTCCGCAGTTCGGCCACCACCGGCCGAACCACAGACCGCTTCTCCTTCAACGAATGCACATCGTCGAGCAGCAGATCGAGCTCGAGAGCTCCGACGAACATGGTGACCCTCCGAGCCAACCGCGACGACCGCCGGGGGTCCAGGGGGCTTGCCCCCTGGCGGGGGTTTGGGGGTTCGACCCCCAAGAGACACCGCGAAGGAGGAAGAGGCGAGCACAGCCTGCGAGCACGCCTCTTCCTCCGACGAGCACTCTCCGACTAGCCGCTATGCACGCGGCTTCTCCCGCTGTTCGTAGGTCTCAACCACGTCGTCGACCTTGATGTCGCTGTACGAGCCCAGCGTGAGACCGCACTCGTACCCTTCCCTGACCTCGACCGCGTCGTCCTTGAACCGCCGCAGCGAGCTGATCGGCAGGTTCTGCGCGACGACGGCACCGTCGCGCAGGAGGCGGGCCTTGGCGTTGCGCCGGATCTCCCCGGACATCACCAGGCAACCGGCGATCGTGCCGAACTTGGAGGACTTGAAGACCTCGCGCACCTCGGCGCGGCCCAGTTCGACCTCTTCGTACTCCGGCTTGAGCATGCCCTTGAGGGCCTGCTCGATCTCCTCGATCGCCTGGTAGATGACCGTGTAGTAGCGCACGTCGACGCCCTCGCGGGTGGCCCGCTCGGTTGCCTTGCCCTGCGCACGGACGTTGAACCCGAGCACGATCGCGTCGGACGCGGTCGCCAGGTCGATGTCCGATTCGGTCACTCCACCGACACCGCGGTGCACCACGTTCAGCTCGACGTCGTCGCCGACGTCCAGCTGCAGCAGCGCCGCCTCGAGCGCCTCGACGGTACCCGAGTTGTCACCCTTGATGATCAGGTTGAGGCTGCTCGTCTCCTTCAGGGCGGAGTCGAGGTCCTCGAGGCTGACCCGCTTGCGCCGCGCCGCGTTGAGCGCGTTGCGGGTGCGGGCCGACCGGCGCTCGGCGATCTGCCTCGCGACGCGGTCCTCGTCGACCACCAGGAAGGTGTCGCCCGCACCCGGCACCGAGGTGAACCCGATGACCTGGACCGGACGCGAGGGCGTTGCCTCGGTGACGTCCTCGTTGTACTCGTCGACCATCCGGCGCACGCGGCCGTAGGCGTCGCCCGCCACGACCGAATCGCCGACGTGCAGCGTGCCGCGCTGCACCAGCACGGTGGCCACCGGGCCGCGGCCGCGGTCGAGGTGTGCCTCGATCGCGACGCCCTGTGCCTCCATGTCCGGGTTGGCCCGCAGGTCCAGTGCGGCGTCCGCGGTCAGCAGGATCGCTTCCAGCAGGCCCTCGATGTTGATGTTCTCGCGTGCGGAGATCTCCACGAACATCGTGTCGCCGCCGTACTCCTCGGCGATCAGGCCGTACTCGGTGAGCTGCTGCCGGATCTTGTCCGGGTTCGCGCCCTCCTTGTCGATCTTGTTGATCGCCACCACGATCGGCGCCTTCGCCGCCTGCGCGTGGTTGATCGCCTCGACCGTCTGCGGCATGACGCCGTCGTCGGCCGCGACCACGAGCACCGCGATGTCCGAGGAGCTCGCACCACGCGCACGCATGGCGGTGAACGACTCGTGACCGGGGGTGTCGATGAAGGTGATCAGCCGCGGGTTGCCCTCGAGCTCGGTCTCGACCTGGTAGGCACCGATGTGCTGGGTGATGCCGCCGGCCTCGCCCTCGCGCACCTTCGTCTTCCGGATCGTGTCCAGCAGCCGGGTCTTACCGTGGTCGACGTGACCCATCACGGTCACGACCGGCGGCCGGACCTGCAGGTCCTCCTCGTCACCGGCGTTCTCGCCGTAGGTGATGTCGAAGGTCTCCAGCAGTTCGCGGTCCTCCTCCTCGGGCGAGACGACCTGAACCGTGTAGTTCATTTCGCCGCCGAGCAGCTCGAGGATGTCGTCCGACACCGACTGCGTCGCGGTGACCATCTCGCCGAGGTGGAACAGCACCTGCACCAGCGAAGCCGGGTTGGCGTCGATCTTCTCGGCGAAGTCGGTCAGCGAGGCACCGCGCGGCAGCCGGATCGTCTCGCCCTGCCCCTTGGGCAGGCGGACGCCGCCGACGCTGGGCGCCTGCATGTTGTCCATGTACTCCTGGCGCTTCTGCCGCTTCGACTTGCGGCCCCTGCGCGAGGGTCCACCGGGGCGGCCGAAGGCACCCGCGGTACCACCACGGCCACCGGGTCCACCGCGACCGCCGCCACCGCGGAAGCCGCCGCCACCGGCAGGGGCACCGCCGCCACCACCGGGACGGAAACCGCCGCCGCCACCGCCGCCACCGGGACGGAAGCCGCCACCGCCGCCACCGCCGCCGGGACCACCGCGGAAACCGCCGCCACCGCCGCCGGGGCGACCGCCGCCGCCACCACCGGGACGACCGCCACCGCCGCCACCGGGACCGCCACGGCCGCCGGCCGGACCGGCCGGACGGGCGCGGCCCGGCATCATGCCGGGGTTCGGCCGGGGAGGCATGTTGCCGGGGCTGGGCCGGTTGCCGCCCGCACCACCGCCGGGACGCGGGGCCGGACGGTCGGCGCCGCCGGAACCACCGGGACGCGGCCGGGTGTCGCCACCCTGCCCCGGTCCGGGACGCGAGGACGGCGGACGCGGGGCCGGGGAACCGGAACCGACGCCGAACGGGTTGTTGCCGACCCGCGGCGTGCGCGGACCGGGCTTCGGACCGCCGGGCTTGGGGCCCTGCGGCTTCGGGGGCACGACCGAACCGCCGGGGTTCGCGTCGGCCGGGTTCGAGGCAGGCGCCGGGGCCGGCTTCGACGGGGCCGGTCCGGACTGCGCGGCCGGGGCCTGTTCGGCCGGGGACGGCGTGGCCGGCCGGGGGCCGGGACGCGGGCCGGGGCGAGCGCCCGGTCCGGCCGGCTTGGCCGCCTGCGGAGCGGGCTTCGCGGCGGGCTCGGCCGGGGTGGCCGACGCCGCCGGTGCCTGCGTCGTGTCCTGCTGCGGCGCAGGCGTGCGCGCCGCAGCGGGAGGCGGGGCCGGGGCGGGCGGCGGCACCGGCCGCGGTCCCGGCGTGGGTCCGGACTTCTTCCCGCCCTTGGCGGGGTACGCGTCCCGCAGCCGCCGGGCGACCGGCGCCTCGACGGTGGACGACGCGGACTTCACGAACTCGCCCTGCTCCTTGAGCTTCGCGAGAACTTCCTTGCTGGTGATGCCGAGCTCCTTCGCGAGCTCGTGTACACGGGCCTTGCCTGGCACAGCTCTCCTCATCTAGGGGAGGCCAGGCGGTGGGACCCGCTGACCTCGTCCTTATCGTCGCGCGTTCATGGCTTCAGCTTCACGGCTGACTCATGACGGGTCGACCTGCTTCCTTGTTCCCACGGCCCCGGGGAGGTCCCGGAGCCGATGTCCGCGGTGAACGCCGGATGCTCGCGCAGGCCGGCGGCCTCGAGCGTGCCCGTGGCCCGAAGGGCCCGGGGGAACGCCCGTTTCCGCTCGGCCCGGGACAGACAGCCCGGTCCGGGATGCAGCCAAGCTCCCCGGCCCGGCAGCCGCCGACGTTCGTCGAGGACCAGCCGTCCGTCCACCGCGACCACGCGCAGCAGTTCACCGATCAGTGCCCGCTGCCGGCAACCGATACACGTACGTACCGGGAAAGACCGGTCACGCTGGTGCTCGGCTGTGCTGACGCTTGCCCGCCGCGGGCGCTGAACCACTGTCGAGTCTAGCGCCTGCGTCTTCACTCGGAAGAACCGGTGGCCGCGGCGGGCCGCACCGGACCGGCGTGGTCTTGCTCACCTTGCGGCTCGCCGGGCGCGGCATCACTGCGGATGTCGATCCGCCAGCCGGTGAGCCGGGCCGCGAGCCGGGCGTTCTGGCCCTCCTTGCCGATGGCGAGCGAGAGCTGGAAGTCCGGCACGACGACGCGGGCGGTCTTCGCCCGCTCGTCCACGACCGTGACCGACACAACCTTCGACGGCGACAGCGCATTCCCGACGAACCTGGCCGGATCCTCCGACCAGTCGATGATGTCGATCTTCTCGCCGGCCAGCTCGCTCATCACGTTGCGCACCCGCGCGCCCATCGGGCCGATGCAGGCGCCCTTGGCGTTCACCCCGGCGACCGTGGAGCGCACCGCGATCTTGGACCGGTGCCCCGGTTCGCGGGCGACCGCGGCGATCTCGACCGTGCCGTCGGCGATTTCCGGGACCTCGAGCGCGAACAGCTTGCGCACCAGGTTCGGATGCGAGCGCGACAGCATGATCTGCGGGCCGCGGTTGCTGCGGGACACGCCGACCACGAACGCCTTGACCCTGGTGCCGTGCTCGTAGGACTCCCCCGCGACCTGCTCGGCCTGCGGGAGCACACCCTCGGTGTCCCCGACCTGGACCACGACCATGCCGCGCGCGTTGGCCCGCGTGTCGCGCTGCACCACGCCCGCGACGATCTCGCCCTCCTTGGCGGAGAACTCGCCGAAGGTCTTCTCGTGCTCGGCGTCGCGCAGCCGCTGCAGGATGACCTGGCGGGCGGTGGTGGCCGCGATCCGGCCGAAGCCCTCCGGGGTGTCGTCCCACTCCTCGTCGACCTCGCCTTCCGGCGTGAGGGTGTGCGCGAGCACCCGGACCAGCCCGGTCTTGCGGTCGATGTCGATGCGGGCGTGCGGCTGGTGCCCGTCGGTGTGCTTGTACGCGGTGAGCAGCGCCGTCTCGATCGCCTCGATCACCGTGTCGAAGGGGATGTCCTTGTCCCGCTCGATCGTCCGCAGTGCGGCGATGTCCACGTTCACTTCTGCTCCTCCCCCTGGGTTTCCGCCTCGGTCCGGCCGGGCTCCTGCGCGGTCAGCAGTTTCAGCTCGTCGGCGGGCGGCTGTTTGAACTCGACCTCCACGACCGCCTTCGCGACCGACTGGTAGGACACGTCCTTCAGCCGGCCGTCGGCCAGCACCCGCACGCTCCGGTCGCCCGCGGGCCCGACCCGCGCGACGTACTCGGCGCCTTCGGCAGGGGTGATCCGCACCAGCCGGAACCGCGCGCGCCGCCAGTGCCTCGGCTGGGTGAGCGGCCGGTCGAGTCCCGGCGAGGTGACCTCGAGCGTGTAGGCGCTCGCCAGCACGTGCTCGTTCTCGTCGAGCGCCGCCGATACCGTGCGGCTGACCTCGGCGACCTCGTCCAGCCCGACCCCGTCGTCGGAATCGACGACGACCTTCACCAGCTGACGGCGGCCTGCCTGCTGCACCTCGAGCGAGTCGAGGTCGAAACCCGCGGTCGTGACGGCTGCGGCCACTATCGGCTCCAACCGGCTGGCGAGTTCGTTGGGCACGTGGAGCACTCCTGTTCGGCCGAGGTGACACGGGCTGGTCACGACTGTGGTCGGTGAGGGACCAGCTTATCCTGCGCCCCCGCCGGGACGCGCGAGCGGCAGCGCCGTGGGCGGGCCTGGCAGGATGGTCCGCCGTGACCGCAACACCGACCGACCTCTCCCGGCGTGCCGTGCTGCGCCTGGGTGCCCTGAGCGCCGTCGCCGCCGCGGGGCTCACCGCCTGCTCCGGCGGCTACGACCAGGACCCCGATCCGCTCGCGCCGCTGCTGGCCGCCGCGGACGCCGGCGCCGCCGCGGCCCGGCAGCTGGCCGGCGGCTCCGGCGGGGCCACCGCGGGCGAGCTCGCGGACGCCCGCGCGGCGCAGGCGAGCGCGCTCAAAGCCGAGGTGGACCGGCTGAACCGGCCGAAGGCGAACGCCGCCCCCGCACCCGCCCCTGCCGACCTGGCCGGGTTCAAGCAGCGGCTGGCGTCGGCCCGGGTCCAGGCGGAGAGCCTCGTCCCCCAATTGCCCGCCTACCGGGCCGGGCTGGTCGCGGCCGTCGCGGCCGGCTGCGCGAGCCTGCAGCGGCTCGCCCCGTCGCTCGGACCAGGCGACGACGCGAAGCCGATCGCGGCGCCGTCCGGCACCGTGCCCGAGGAAGCGGTCGACCCCCTGCAGAAGGCACTGGCCACCGAACACGCCGCACTGTGGGTGTACGGGCTGGTCACGGCGTTCCTGCCGGGCGATTTCGGCGACGCGCTGAAAGCCGGACGTGCCGAGCACACTGCTCGCCGCGACGTCGTCACGCAGATGATCACCGCGGCGAAGGGCACTCCGGTCGCTCCCGAAGCGGCGTACGTGCCGCCGAAGCCGGTCACGGACACCGCGTCCGCGGCCGCGCTGGTGGCGAGCGCCGAAGCGGATTCGGCAGCCGCCTGGCAGGGCGTCATCACCCGCACGGATGACAGCGGATTGCGTACCGTGGCGGCGCAGGCGCTGGTGGCCGCCGCCCGTCGCGGCACGCCGTGGCGCCAGGAAGCGGGCGAGAAGCCGACCGCGATCGCGATGCCCGGCCAGGCCTCCTGACGCTCAGCGCTGCTTGGCCGAGAGCTTCAGCGCGTCCTTCGCGATGCGCTGCAGCTTGGCCGGATCCTTGTGCCCGGCGTAGAAGTCGGCGAGCACGATGGTCACGTCGGTCCCGGTGACCTCCGATGCGTACTCGGCGTCGGCGCTGCTGAGCTTCGGCGCCCCGGCGGCGTGGTAGGTGCCGTCCCGCACGAGGTCGCTCACGTTGCCGGTGCCGTCCTGGTCGGTCAGCTGCTTGAGCGAAACGGCCTGTGCGGCGGTGGGCATGGTGACCAGTGCCACCGAAACGAGTGTCTTGGCGGTGCCGGACTGCACGGTGTACAGGGCGCGCGACAGCGAGGTGCACGGGTTGCCCTGGAAGTACTTCTGCGCACCCGAGTACGAGTTCGCCGCGCAGTCGGTGGCCTTCACCGGGCCTTCGGCGA
This sequence comes from Amycolatopsis ultiminotia, assembly GCF_039536925.1. Taxonomy (NCBI): domain Bacteria; kingdom Bacillati; phylum Actinomycetota; class Actinomycetes; order Pseudonocardiales; family Pseudonocardiaceae; genus Amycolatopsis; species Amycolatopsis ultiminotia. The sequence continues at coordinate 147,954 of NZ_BAAAZN010000015.1, forward strand.
GTTTGAAGGCGAATTCCGAGCTCGCCGAGGGCGGCTGGGCGGCCGGCTCCGCCGGCGTGCTGTCGTGCCGGATCAGGTACCAGACCAGCCCGGCCACGACGGCGATCACGACCAGGCCCGCACCGCGCAGCAGCGGGGTGCGGGGGTCCCGGGGAGGCGGACCGGGCGGCGGGCCCGGCCGGGCGGGCACCGCCGCGAGCGGAGCCGTGTCCGAGGGACTGGCGGGGTATTGCGGGTTGGCCACGGGCACATACGGTAGTTCACCGCTGCCGGCCCGCTCAGCCGAATGCACGGAGAACCCGTTTGACGTCGTCAGGCCCGTTGTAGAGGTGGAAACCGACGCGCACCCGGCCGTCGCGCACACTCGCCACGACGCCGGTCTCGGCGATCCGCGCGGCGTCGGCCTCCAGCGCCACGATCGCGCTCCCCTGCGGTGGCTGTCCGAGCTCGGTGCGCAGGGTGTCGGCGAGGGCGACATTGTGGTCACGCACCGCCGCGAGGTCCAGCTTGCCCAGGTAGTCCAGTGCTTCGGCAGCTCCGGTGTGCGCCAGCCAGACGGGCGAGAGGTCGAACGCGCGCGCGTCCGCGGCCAGCCGCAGCGGCATTCCGTACACAGTGGACCAGGGGTCGTCGCCCGCGTACCAGTTCGCGGCGACCGGCCGGGTCCGCTCGTGTGCGCGCGGGTGCACGGCGAGCCAGGCGCAGCCGCGGGGCGAGAACAGCCATTTGTAGCCAGCGCAGACGATCCAGTCGGCCCACGCGACGTCGAGCGGGAGCCATCCGGCGGCCTGGGTGACATCGATCAGGACCGGCACCCCGGCCGCCTCGGAAGCGGCCCGCAGCGCGGCCGCGTCGAGGATCGCGCCGTCGGCGGACTGCACGAGGCTCACCGCCACCAGGTCGTGGCCGGCCACCTGCCGGTGCAGGTCATCGAGCGGTACCTCGGTGACCTCGCCACGCTGCGCGAACGGGAACGTGACACTGGTGAACTCGCGGCCGGCGGTCAGCACCCGCGCCCCCGGCCGCAGCCCGGCGGCGACGCAGGCGACCAGCTGGGACACCGATGCGCCGATCGCGACCCGTTCGGCAGGCACCCCGGCCAGCCGGGCGAACCCCTGGCGCGACCGCGTGACGACGTCGTCGAACCCGCCCGGGGTGTCCTGCCCACCTCGCCACCGCCGTACCGCCCGCTCGACCGCGTCCGCCACCGGCGCGGGCGGTACCCCGATGCTGGGCGTGTTGAGATATCCGGCGGGCGCGGCGAACTCGGCTCCGAAGGCAAGCATGGCGCCGACATTACCGGGGCACGGCACGGTATTACCGGGACGCGGCAGCGCATTCCGGCAGCCGCGCAGTCAGCTCACCCGTGCTCCGGCAGCAGCTCAGTCACGGCACCGTAGGACGGCGGCTGCAGGGGAAGCGGCCCGTCGTCTCGTACCGCGTCCACGGTCGCCACCGCCGCGGCCAGCGCGACCCGGTACGGCGTGGATCCCAGGCTCACCCGCGCGACCCCGAGGGAAGCCAGGCCCGAGAGGGTGACTTTGCCCGGCAGGTACAGCACATTCACCGGCACCTCCGCCGCGGCCACGATCGCCGACACGTCCTCCGGCGAGGCGATCCCCGGCACGAAGACCCCGTCCGCACCGGCGTTCGCGTACGCGCGGGCTCGATCGGCGGCGTCCGCCGTCGTACCGGCGCCCAGCCAATGCGTGTCGGTGCGGGCGTTGAGGAACACCGACGGCACCCTCTCCCGCACGGTCCGCAGCAGGGCGCACTGGACGTCTGCCGGTGCGAGGGTGCCGTCGGCGCGGCCGTCCTCCAGGTTCACCCCCGCCACCCCGGCTTCGGCAAGTTCCGCGACCAGGTCCGCCACCTCGGCCGGATCGGCGCTGAAGCCGTCCGCGAGGTCGACGCTGACCAGCACGTCCAGCGGCGCGAGGCGCCGTGCGAGCAAGACCGTCGCCGCGCGCGTACCCGGTGCTCCGTCGGCGAATCCGGCGGCCGCGGACACCCCCAGGCTGGTCGTCCCGACGGCCGGATACCCGGCTGCGGCGAGTGCGGCGGCCAGGCCGAACTCCCAGACGTTCGGCAACAACAACGGCCGGCCCGGTACATGCAGAGAAGCGAAGGTCATCCGGCGAACCTACCGCCGCGACACTTCCACCACGGTGGAAGTGTCGATCAGCCGCCTCCGCTGCTCGCCGCGGCGATCCGGGCGGCGCGCAGGCTGCGGACCAGCTTCCGCAGCACCGGGACCATCGGACCGGCGCGCTCGGCCAGTTCGTCCAGCCGCGCCGAGTACCGGCGCGTGGTACGCCGTCGCACGCCGATCTGCGCGGCCGCGGCGAGCGAGACCAGCGCGGCATCCGAAGCGTCTACTTCGGACAGTGGAGCGGTCAGCGCGGCAGTCGCCCGCTCGTGCACCGCCTGTACCCGCGTCAGGTCGTCGGCGACCAGTACCTTCCGCTGCAGCAGCGCGGTGGTCTGCTCGCTCAGCAGCCCGGCCGCGGACATCTGGAGTTCCAGTGACCGCAAGGTGTCCATGGCGTCGCGCCGCAGCAGGGCACGCCACGACCACGGCCCGCGTTCGGCCGCCTCGGTGAGCAGATCGTCGAGCACCAGGTCGCCGGTCGGGCCGAGACCGGTCGATTCGGCGTGCCCGCCGGTGTCACGGAGCCGGTCCCGCAGCACGAGATCGGTGGCCGCCGCCGCGCGGATCAGCAGCGCGGTACCGCGGCGGTTGCGGATCCGGCCCCGGTCCGGATCGCACGCCAGCAGGTAGGCACCCGCGGGCAGGGAAAGCGTCATTGTGTCTTCACCTCGGGCCAGATCGTTTCCCAGGACTGTTTCCGCCCAGTGCACAGCCACATGAGCCCCGGCGCCACTTCGGTCACCGAGGAGAAGTACCGGCGCAGCGCCTCCGGTTCGTCGCCGACGTAGAGCACGTTCCGCGCCGATTCCGGCGGCCGGTCGAAGTACCAGTACCCCCGGTGTCCACTATAGACGTCGTCGATGCCGTACTGCGCACCGTAATACTCCACGGCCGAGGCGAACGGATAGATCCCGGCGAACACCGCGGTCTGCCGTCGCACCGGTTCCGGCAGCGACCGGTAGGTCTGCCCGACCCCGCCGGCCAGCTGCTGTTCCACCGTCTCCCCCGCGGCGAACGTCGTGCCGAGCGGGATCGGCCCGAACGACGTCGCCTGCACCGAAGACGGCCAGACCGGCAGCCCGGCCGCGGTGATCACCGCGGAGACCGCGAACGCGAGCCAGGCCGGGATCTTCCACCAGCACACCAGGTTCCGCCGGGACAGTTCGGTTGCGGCCGCGGCGAACGGCAACGCGTAAAGACTCGTCAGGTAGTACGACCGCCCGTGCGTGAGCACCACGACGAGGACCACGAGCAGCAGCGCGACCGCGAGGTACCGGTACGGCTTCAGCTCCGCCGATCGCAGCAGCCGCCACACGCCGTAGAGCAGGGCCAGTACGCCGATCCCGATGCCGGCGCCGAGCAGCCCGTCCCGCGCGAAGGCGAGGTACCCGGGGAACTCGGCCGCGACCACGTTCCCCATCTGCGCATACGGCCAGCCGTGCGTGGCCTGCCAGACCAGCGCCGGAATCGTCACCACCACCGCGATCGCCGCGCCCAGCCACAGTTTCGGCCGGCCGGGCAGCTGCCGCGGGCCGAGCACCAGCGCGGACACCAGCACCGCGCCCCACAACGCCGGGATGAGGAACTTCGTCTCCAGTGACACCGCGGTGACCACCCCGGCCCAGACCAGCAACCCGTCACGCCGGGTGCGGGTCCAGCGGACCAGGAGGAACACCACGAGCGTCCAGAAGACCGGGTCCAGCCCGTAGGTGGCGACCCAGTGGCTGATGATCACCAGCCCGGACGTCGCGTACGCCCCGGCCGCCATCACCTGCGCCCCGCGTCCGCCACCCAGTTCACGGGCGATCAGCGCGGTCACCACCGCACCCGCGGCGGCAGCGATCGCCATCGGCAGCCGGAACGCGAGCAGCGAACCGGGGAACCAGCGCTCCAGCGTGCCTGCCAGCAGCGGGACGAGCGGTGGCTGGTCGAAATACCCCCAGGTCAAGTGATCTCGACCGGCCACGAGGAAATACAACTCGTCGAACCCGTGTGCGTAGCGCACGCTCGTGGCCACCAGCACCGCGGCGAGGCACACCGCGACCGCCAGTACCGGTACCCGCGCGAACGGTGGGGTGTCCCCGGTTTCGGTGCCGGTGGCTGTCTGGCTCGTCATGGTGCTCAGTCCACCGCGCCGGAACGGGCGCGGGTAAGCGTGATCAGTAGCCCTCCGGCGCGACGAAAGTGAGTGCCGAGGCGCGGCGCCGCAACTTTCGTCGACGTCCGCTACCCGGGTGATGCGCTCTGCGCCACGATCGGCCGTCCGAGCCGTTACCGTGGCCTGATGACCGGACCCGCGGGCAGGAGCGGCCTCTGGCGGCAGCCGTCCGACGGGGTCTGGCTGACGGCGAGCTCCCTGCTGTTCATCGGCATCGACGTCGGCCTGTTCCTCGCCGCCGGTCCGACGACCGGGTTCCTCGGCCCGTACGCCGCGCTGACCCTGATGGTCGCCTGCGATCTGGCGCTGCTGTTCCTGTTCCGGTTCCCGAATCCGGTCGCCGGGCTGCTCGTCGCGGCGGCGCTGGCGATGCTTGCCTCCGATCTGTTCGCGCCGGGACTGCTGCTCCCGGTCGAGAAGCCGACGCTGATGACCGTGCCCACGATCACCCCGGTGGTGCTGAGCCAGCTGGCGCGGCTGCTGGACCGGCGACGGCTGCTGTGGATCGCCGGGCTTCTCGCGCTGCTGGCCGCCCGGCCGTGGGACCCGGCGTGGAACACGACCCCGTTCGGGCTGCTGAGCACCGCGCTGCCGGTGGCGATCTCGCTGTACTTCGAGGCGCGCAAGCAGCTGCTGCGGTCCTTGCGCGACCGGGCCGAACGCGCCGAACGCGAACAGCACCTGCTCGCCGAACGGGCCCGCGCGGCCGAACGCCGTCGTCTGGCGGGCGAGATGCACGACGTGGTGACCCATCGGCTGAGCCTGATGGTGCTGCACGCGGGCGCGCTCGGCGTGACCTCCGCCGATCAGCAGGTCCGCTCCGCGGCCGAGAACATCCGGCGGGAGGGCGCGCACGCCCTCGACGAACTGCGTGACCTCGTCGGCGTGCTGCGGGACAACTCCACCGGCGAACCGAAGGCACCGAACCCGCCGCCGGCCGGGGATGTGGCCGACCTGGTCGCGGAGTCCACCGCGGTCGGCATCGGCACCGAGCTTTCCGTGCGCGGTGATCCGGCCGTGGTGTCGCCGACCGTCGCGCGCACGGCGTACCGCGTGGTGCAGGAAGCGCTGACCAACGTGCGCAAGCACGCACCGGGCTCGTCGGCCACCGTCTCGCTGCACTACCACCCGGGCGGGCTGGAGGTGTGCGTGGCCGATACGGGCGCGGTCGGTCCGCCGGATCCGGCGCTGGCCGGCAGCGGCTCGGGTGCCGGGCTGAACGGGCTGCGCCAACGGGTCGAACTTGTCGGCGGGACCTTCGAAGCGGGCGCCGCGCCGGGCGGCGGGTTCCGGATCGGTGCGATACTGCCCGCCTACGTCCCGACCACGGAAGGTGCTGCCCGGTGATCACGGTCGTGGTGGCCGACGACGAGCCGATGGTGTGCGCGCACCTGCGCACCATCCTGGGTTCGTCCGGCGACATCGAGGTGGTCGCGCAGGCCCAGGACGGTGCCGAAGCGGTGGAGGCGGTGGTCCGGCACCGTCCCGCGGTGGTGCTGATGGATCTGCGGATGCCGGGTGTCGACGGGCTGGCCGCAATCGAGCGCATCGCCGCACTGCCGGAACCGCCCGCGATGGTCGCGCTGACGACGTTCGACGCGGATACGTACGTGATCCGCGCGCTGCGTGCCGGAGCCTCGGGCTTCCTCGTGAAGTCGACCCCGCCGGAGGACCTGATCGGCCTGGTCCGGGTCGCCGCCGACGGGCACACCGTGCTGTCGCCTTCGGCGGCCCGCCGGCTGGTCACGCTGTCCTCGGACACCCGTGAACGCAGCGACGACGCCCGCCGCCGCACCGCCTGCCTGACCGAACGCGAACGAGACGTGCTGTCCGGCCTCGGCGAAGGACTGTCCAATGCGGACATCGCGAACAAGCTGCACCTGGCCGAGGCGACGGTGAAGAGCTACGTGTCGCGGATGCTGGTCAAACTCGGCTGCACCAACCGCACCCAGGCCGGCCTCCTCGCCCACGAGGCCGGCCTGGTCGGCTGAACGAGACGGACACCACGGCCGACCCGGCGCGGGATCGCGCGGGAGGCAGCGAACCTCCGGCGGCGGGTAGAACCCCGCCCTCGCCCGCCGGCCGCCGGGCGGGGGCGGCGGCCGCCGACGTTGGCGGTCGGTGGTGGTCGGTGGCGGTGATTGGCGGTCGGTGGCGGCGATCGGTGGCGGTGGTCGGTCGTCGTTGGCGGTCGGTGGTGGTGATCGGTCGTCGGTGGCGGCGGTCGGTCGTCGGTGGCGATCGGTGGTGGTCGGTGGCGGTGGTCGGTCGTTGGTCGTTGGTGGCGAGCGGCCCTTGGACTCGTCGGTTTCCCTGCGGCAAAGCCGAATACGCAGCTGTCCCCGGGTGAATCCGGGGACCGCGCTCAGCCGTCATCGGGCTTCCGGTTCGCGGCGAGCAGTTCGCGGGCGACGGTCCTGGCGGCCAGGTGCCGGGTTTCGTCGGTGCCGCCCAGCTGGGGAGCTCTGGCGGCGGCCATGGTCAGCGCGCTCAGTGCCAGACGGGCGCGCATGCGGCTTTCCACGTCCGCACCCGGGGCAAGCAGCTGCGCGATCTCGTCGAGCCGGCTCAGCACCTCCGCCGCGGCGGGCAAGCCTTGCAGCGCGTGTTCGTTCACCCGCGCGCACACCAGCACTGCACCGTCCGCACCGGACAGCAGTGTGGCGAATCGGTCCAGCGCCGCACGCCGGGTCCGCCACGGCGCCGGGGCCGGGCGGAGCCGCCCGGTGAGGTCGTCGAGTTCGGGCACCAGCCGGTCGTAGGCGCTCGTGAGCAGGTCTTCCTTACTGCGGAAGTGGTGGTAGAGCGCGGGCCGGGTGATGCCGAGCCGGTCCGCGACCTGGGCCAGGGTGGTCCGCTCGTAGCCGTGGGTGGTGAACATCTCCAGTGCGGTCGCGTGGATGCGGGCCCTGGTGCCGGTGCGCCTGCCGTCCGCCGTGGGTGCCATGCCACCCAGGATAGCTGACTTACACGTAAGTAAGGTACTTTGGCCGGTATGGACACCGAACAACTCTCCGGACGCCGGGTCCTGGTGACCGGCGGAAGCCGCGGACTGGGCGAAGCCACCGTGCGCCGGTTCGCCGCCGCGGGCGCCACGGTCCTGGCCGCCTCACGCTCCGAGCCACCCGACGACCTGCCTGCCACCTTCGTACCGGCCGATCTCTCCACCGAGGAAGGCGCCGCGCACCTCGCCCGCGAGGTCACCGAGCGCGTCGGCGGCATCGACATCCTGGTCGACAACGCCGGTGCGGCCTCGGCTCCGGCGAGCACACTCGAACGGCCCGGCTCCTCCTGGACGGCCGATCTCGAGATCAACCTGCTCAGCGCGGTCCGGCTCGACCAGCACCTCGTGCCCGGGATGACCGAGCGCGGAGACGGCGTCGTCGTGCACGTTTCCTCGATCGCTTCGCACTTCCCGCGGCCCGGCCAGACGTCCTACGCAGCGGCCAAGGCCGCACTCAACGCCTACAGCCGTGCACTGGCCGCAGAAGTCGGCCCGCAAGGCGTGCGGGTGGTCTGCGTGCTGCCCGGGTTCATCCCCACCCCCGGCGCGCTCGCGCACCACCGGGAAATGGCCGAAAACCGGGGCGTCAGCCTGGAGCAGGTGCACCGCGACCTGGCCACCACGCTCGACGTGCCGATGGCCCGCCCCGGCACACCGGAGGACGCGGCCGAACTCATCGCATTCCTCGCCTCCGCCCGCGCCGGCTGGCTGACCGGGGCGCAATTCCGGGTGGACGGCGGAATCCTCCCGACCGTCTGACCGCCGGTTATCGGAGCAAGGTCCCGAGCCGCTGGGCCGCAGCCACCACGAGTGCGCCGAGCCCGGCCGCGTCCGTGGCCTCGAACAGCGACAGCCCGATGCTCGTGGCCGGTGCCTCGCGGCCGGCCGGGACCACTGCGGAGATCCCGGTGATACCCGGGGCGATTTCCCCGCTCGACACGGCATAACCACGGCCGCGGGCGCGGGTGACCTCCTCCCGTTCCCCGGCTGACGGCGGTTCGGCGGCGAGCATCGCGAGACCCGCCGAACCGCGGCCGATCGGATCGAGCTGACCGCTGCGGAACGACACGTGCATCCGCGCCTGTCTCGGTTCCACGATCATCAGCATCCGTACCTGCTCGGCGTTCTCGCGCACGACCAGGTGCGCTGACGCACCCCCGGCGTCGGACAGTTCTTCCAGCACCGGCCGCGCGAGCGTGCGCAGGTCCTGTTCCACCGGCTCGGCCAGCCGCACCAGCCCGGTGCCGAGCGAAATCCGCTTGAACCGGTCGCGCCGGCACAGATGGTGCACCTCCAGCGTGCGCACCAGCCGGTGCGCGACCGTGCGGTGCACCCCGATGCCTTCGGCGATCTCGGTGAGCGTGAGCCCGCGCGGGTGATCCACGAGCAACTCCAGCACCTGCAACCCGTGGTGCAACGTCTTCGACTGACCGCCGGACGGCACGGGCACTTCGGTCTCGGACACACCACTCCCTTGACTACGACTCGACGCGCGACCTACTGTTTCTTTATATCGCACGGTGCGTGCGAATATAGCACGCGCACCAGAACGGGACAACGGAGGTTCCGGAAATGGCGGAGAGCCCACGCGACGACGCGAAGGTCACTGCCGGGGACACTGCGGCCGAGGAAACTGTGGACAACTCCGCCCGAACCGTTCCGACCACGGGCATCGCACACCCCGCCAAAGACACTGTGGACAACTCCGCAAGGAAAGTTCCAGCCAAGGCGATCGCACACCCCGCCAAAGACACTGTGGACAACTCCGCAAGGAAAGTTCCAGCCAAGGCGATCGCACACCCCGCCAAAGACACTGTGGACAACTCCGCCGGGAACGTTCCGGCTGCGGACGGCGCGGAGGTTTCCGTCGCGGACATCGCGGCCGTGCACCAGCTGTACGGACGACAGAGTCACGCAATCGACTCCGGCCGGGCCGTCGCCTGGGCCGCCACCTTTACACCGGACGGGCAGTTCCATTCGCCCAGCTACCCGGAGCCGGCCACCGGAGCCGTCGAACTCACCGCGTTCGCCGGGCGGTTCCACGCCGGCTGTGTCGAGTCCGGGGAACAGCTGCGGCATGTGGTGTCCACAGTGGAAGTCCGAACCGGACAGTCGCAGGACACCCTGCACGCACGGGCCTACCTGCAGATCGTGGGAACCCCTGCCGGGGGCGTCCCGCGGCTGCACCGGATCACCGTGCTGGACGACGAACTGGCCCGCACCACCGGCGGTTGGCGCGTACGCCGCCGCACCGTGCGTCGCGACGGCTGAATTCACCGAAAGAGGAGCACCATGAACAATCCCGAGCCCACCGGCCCCGGCCGGGTGCTGCACCGGCAGATGACCGCGCACTACCCGGAACTGCCGGGCAAGGTCGCCGTGGTCACCGGCGCGGCCCGCGGGATGGGCGCGCAGTTCGCCGCCGGCCTCGCCACCCGCGGGGTACACGTGGTGGCAGGCGATCTCGACTCCGCCGCGATGAGCGCCACCGCGGACGAGCTCGGCGCCGCACTCGCCGCGGAATCGGTCGCGGACAAGCCCGGCCGGATCGCGGCGTACGCACTCGACGTCACCCGCGCCGAGGACCACGAAGTGCTGGCGCGGCGGGCGATCGACGAGTTCGGCCGGATCGACTTCTGGATCAACAATGCCGGCATCTTCCCGTTCGCCGAGGTCCCGGACATCACGCCGGAGCAGATCCGCGCGACGCTTTCGGTGAACGTGGAAGGGGTGCTCTTCGGCGCGCAGGCCGCCGCCGCGCACATGCAACCGGGCAGCGCGATCGTGAACATGGCGTCGGTTTCCGCAGTCCGGGTCCGGAAAGGACGGGCGGCGTACTGCAGTTCCAAGGCCGCCGTCGCGCACCTCACCGAATCGCTCGCGGTCGAACTGGGCGACCGGGGCATCCGGGTCAACGCCATCGCGCCGGGCTACATCGACACCGAGATGACGCGCTGGATCCAGGACGACGCACCGGCACTGGAAACGGCGCTGGCCGCGGTCCCGCTGCACCGGATCGGCTCGCCGGAGGAGGTGTTCGGCGCCCTGCTGTTCCTGCTTTCCGACAGCGCGCGATACGTCACCGGGCACAGTCTCGCCGTCGACGGCGGTTCCCGGCATGTCTGAAACCGTCGAAGCCGTGCGCTACCCCGGCGTCGTGCTCGTCACCGGGGCGGCGAACGGGATGGGCAGGCAACACGCACGCGCCCTCGGCGAACGCGGAGTGCACGTATGCGTGGCGGATCTCGCCGGCGGCGACGAGGTCGCCGCCGAGATCACCGCGGCAGGCGGCCGGGCGACCGCCTACCGGCTCGACGTCACCGACCCAGCACAGTGGACGGACGTCGCCGATCGGATCCGTTCGGCACACGGGCAGCTGGGCGGGCTGGTGAACAACGCGGGCATCTCACGGCGGCTGGAATTCCTCGACACCACCACCGAGGTCTGGGACCAGGTGCTCGCGGTCAACCTGTCCGGGCCGTTTCACGGGATGCGCGTGCTCGCACCGCTGATGCGTGACTCCGGCGGTGGTTCGATCGTGAACATCTCCTCGATCTCCGGGCAGATCGGCTACTTCTCCCCCGCCTACTCGTCCGGCAAATGGGGATTGACCGGGCTGTCGAAGTCCGCCGCCGGCAATTTCGCGCGCTGGGGCATCCGGGTCAACTCCGTCCACCCTGGACTCGTGGACACCGGGTTGCTCGCCGGCGCCGACGCCTTCGTCCAGTCCTGCATGGACAGCGTCCCGATGGGCCGGATGGCCACCCCGCGGGAAATCACCGACGCAGTGCTGTTCCTGCTGTCGGACCGCTCCGGCTACCTGACCGGGAGCGAGGTCACCGTCGACGGCGGCCTCGTCTCCAACGGGCTCTACCACCGCATCGTCGCGGACGCCGGAGGTGACCTCGGATGAGCACGGACGACGAACAGGCCGACGTCGTGGTGATCGGCGGCGGTGGCGCGGGACTGGCCGCCGCGGTGTCCGCAGCCGAGCACGGTGCTTCGGTGCTGCTGTTCGAGGCGGAACAGGAACTCGGCGGTTCCACGCAACTGTCCGCCGGCATGCTGACCGCCGCAGGGACCAGCGTGCAGGCCGCGCTCGGCGTCGAGGACACCCCGCAACGGTTCTTCCAGCACTACCTCGATCTCAACCACTGGCAGCTGAAACCCGGTCTGGTGCGGGCTTTCTGCACGCAGGCGGGTGCGGCCGTGGAATGGCTGATCGGGCTCGGTGCGGAAATCCCGGCGAAGCTCTCGCACGACGCGCACACCCCGGGTCTGACCCGCGCGGGCGTCGAGGACGTCTGGCGTGGGCACGTACCCAAGGACCAGGGTTACGGGCTGGTGCAAGTCCTCGGCCGCGCCGCGCGGCGAGCCGGGGTGGAGACCGTGCTGAACACCCGCGTCGAACGGCTGCTGGTCGAACCGGGCCGGGTGGCCGGCGTGGTCGCCGACGGTATCGAGGTGCGCGCGGGCGCGGTGGTGGTGACCAGCGGCGGTTTCGCCCGGGATCCGGCACTGCGCAGCCGGTACTACCCGGATGCCGACGCGGCGGGCGAGGATCTCTTCGTCGTCGCCGCACCGGGTTCGCGAGGCGACCATTTCGCCTTCGGCGCGCAGGTGCACGCCTCGATCACCGGCGACGGCCGGGGTCTGCTGCTGCCCACGGCGTACTTCCAGCGCCTGCACCATTGGCAGTCCGGCTTCCCGCCGCGCTCCCGGGTGCTGGTCAACGCGCACGGCCGCCGGTTCATGGACGAGGATGCCTCCTACGCCGTGTCCAGCGGGATCATCTCCGCACAGGACGGTCCGGTGTGGATGGTCTTCGACGACCTGGCCCGGCGTTGTCTGCCGCCGGGTTATGCGCACTGGGATGCCGAGCACGTCCGGTCCGAAGCGGACGCCGGCCGCACGCTGCGTGCGGACTCACTGGACGAACTCGCCGGGAAGATGGCGGTGCCCGCGTCCGCGCTGCAGGCCACTGTGGACCGCTGGAACACGCAACTTCCGGCCGGCCGCGGAGATCCCGAGTTCCTCCGGCACGAAACCCTTGCCGCCAAGGGTGTCACCGAGCCACCCGACGAAATTGCCACCGCGCCGTTCTACGCCGCGCGCACCCTGCCCGCCGAACTGGTCTGCACGCACGCCGGTCTCGAAATCGACGCAGGCGCGGCGGTGCTCGACGCACTCGGCGACCGCGTGCCAGGGCTGTTCGCCGCCGGCGAGGCCGGCGCCGGAGTGCTCGGGCTGCGCTATGTGGGCGGCGGCAACGCCGTCGCGAACGCTGTCACCATGGGCCGGATCGCCGGCCGCGCCGCCGCGGGCTGACCCGCGTCCCGGACTTCACCCACCGCCCGAGGAGAACCCCATGTCCGTTCCCACCGGAGTACCGGCCGCCGGCACGGCGGATCCGGCGCCGGCCCGCCGCATCGTCGGCAAGGTCGGGGCCCGCATCATGCCGCTGATCGGCCTGCTGTACGTGTTCAACTACATGGACCGGGCCAACATCGGCTACGCCCAGCTCGGCATGGCCACCGAACTGACCATCACCGCAGCCACCTTCGGCGTCGCGTCCGCGATCTTCTTCCTTGCCTACGTGGTGTTCGAAGTACCGAGCAACATGATCATGAAGAAGGTCGGCGCCCGGCTGTGGCTCAGCCGGATCGCGGTCAGCTGGGGCATCGTGACCGTGCTGACCGGGTTCGTGGCGAACGTGACCCACCTGATCATCGCGCGGATCCTGCTCGGCATCGCCGAGGCCGGGCTGTTCCCGGGGCTGCTGCTGTACCTCACGTTCTGGTTCCGCGGCCGCGAACGCGGCCGGGCGATCGCCACGCTCGCCCTCGCCCAGCCGATCGCGCTGATCCTGGGCAGCCTGTTCGGCGGCTGGATCCTCGACCACGTGCACTGGTTCGGGATGAGCAGCTGGCAGTGGGTGTTCATCCTGCAGGGCGCGCCCGCGGTACTGATCGGCATCGCCGCCTTCCGGTGGCTGCCGGACAAACCGGCGGACGCGAAGTTCCTCAGCCGGCAGGAGAGCGCGTGGCTGCAGGCGGAGATCGACCGCGAATACGTGCCGGAGGAGAAGGAGACCTTCCTCGGCCAGCTGCGCGCGATCCGCAACGGCACGGTGCTGCACCTGGCGGTGTCGAACCTGTTCATCGCGTGCGGGCTGTACGGGCTGACCTTCTTCCTGCCGCTGATCGTCAAGCAGCTGGACCCGAAGTACTCGGCCACCAACATCGGCCTGCTCGGCGCAATCCCGTACCTGGTGGGCGCGGTCGGCATGCTGGTGCTGGCCCGCAGTTCCGATCGAACCGGCGAACGGAAGGGGCACGTCATCGCACTGGTGCTGGTGGCCGCGCTCGGGTTCTTCGGCGCGATCCAGTTCAAGTCGGTGCCGGTGATGTCGCTGATCAGCCTTTCGCTCGCGGCGATCGGGGTGCTCGGCTACCTCGCGCCGTACTGGGCGATGGCGGCCCGCGTGCTGTCGAAGGAGCACACCGCGGTCGGGCTGGCCGCAATCAACTCCATCGCCGCGCTGGGCGGATTCTTCGGGCCGTACGCGATCGGGCTGGCGGCCACCGATTCGGACGTCACGATCGGGCTGTACTTCCCGATCGGCTGCCTGATCGTGTCCGCGATCATGCTGGCGTTCCTGAAGGTGCCGCGCGAGGCCGGCACGCGAGGTGCAGTAAAGTAGTTTCGACTTTGACTTTCCGCCTCGCCGGTTTAGGGTGCCGATCATGCAGGAGCCCGCCCGGCCGGATCCGGATTCGCTCGACTTCTGGTCGTTCATCGCACTGGCCAACCACCGGCTGTCGCAGGAGTACGGCTTCCGCCACCAGCTGGCCACCCAGGTGCTGCTCACGCTGAACCGGGCGTCGAACGTGGTGACCTACGACCTGGAGGCGGCCGTGCACCGGCCGCGCGGGCGGTCGTGGTCGGCGTTCCGGGTGCTGTTCGTGGTGTGGCTGGCGGGCCCGCTCGAGCCGTCGGCCGCGGCGCGGCTGGCCGGGATGAGCCGTGCCGCGGTGTCGAACCTGGCCAAGACGCTGGTCGCGGACGGACTGCTGGCCCGCACCCCCGGTGAGCACGACGGCCGGTCCGTGCAGCTGTCGCTGACCGGGTCCGGACACCGCGAGATGGTCGAGGTCTTCGCCGCGCAGAACGAGCGCGAGGCGGGCTGGGTGGAGGTGCTCACCGAGGCCGAGCAGCGGGTACTGGTGCTGCTGCTGGACAAGCTCATCACCGCGCGGGCGGGGTTCGAGACCCGGCACTGAGCTCCGGCACCCGGGTGCGCCGTCCGCGGCCCTTCCCTGCACCGGCGGGCTGAGCTACGCTGAACCCGAAAATTAGTACATACTTTAACTAGTTTACGGCTCGGATCCACCCGGGCCGGATCTCCGTGCGGAGGCGATCCATGGCTTACTACCGCAGTGTCGGCAGTGTCCCGCCGAAACGGCACACCCAGCACCGCACCCCGGAGGGCGGGCTGTACTCCGAGGAGCTGATGGGCGAGGAAGGGTTCTCCTCCGATTCGTCCCTGCTCTACCACCGCGGGGTGCCCTCGGCCATCGTCGACGCGACCCCTTGGGAGCTGCCGGACCAGACGCTCACCGAGAACCGTCCGCTGAAGCCGCGGCACCTGAAGCTGCACACGCTGTTCCCGGGCCAGGACTGGAAGAGCGCCGATGTGGTCACCGGGCGCCGGCTGGTGCTGGGCAACGGCGACGTGCGCATCTCCTACGTCGCAGCCGGTGAGGCATCGCCGTTGTACCGCAACGCGATCGGCGACGAATGCGGGTACGTCGAGTCCGGCGAGGCGATCGTGGAGACCGTCTTCGGCACGCTGACCGCGCGCGCCGGGGACTACGTGCTCCTCCCCCGTGCCACGACCCATCGCTGGGTGCCGACCGGGCCGGAACCGTTGCGTGCCTACGTGATCGAGGCGAATTCGCATATCGCCCCGCCGAAGCGCTACCTGTCGCGCTACGGCCAGCTGCTGGAGCACGCGCCGTACTGCGAACGTGATCTGCACGGTCCGGCCGAGCCGCTGCTGGCCGAGGGCACGGACGTGGAAGTGCTGGTGAAGCACCGCGGTACGCACGGCGTGACCGGCACCCGCTACGTCTATCCGACGCATCCGTTCGACGTGGCCGGCTGGGACGGGCACCTCTACCCCTACACCTTCAACGTCGCCGATTTCGAACCGATCACCGGGCGGGTGCACCAGCCGCCGCCGGTACACCAGGTCTTCGCCGGCGACAACTTCGTGATCTGCAACTTCGTGCCCCGCAAGGTCGATTACCACCCGCTCGCGGTACCCGTGCCGTACTACCATTCCAATGTGGACTCCGACGAGGTGATGTTCTACTGCGGCGGGAACTACGAGGCCCGCAAGGGCTCCGGGATCGGCCAGGGCTCGATCAGCCTGCACCCCGGCGGGCACAGCCACGGACCGCAGCCCGGCGCGGTGGAACGCTCGCTCGGCGCCGAGTTCTTCGACGAGCTCGCCGTCATGGTCGACACGTTCCGCCCGCTGGCACTCGGCGAAGGCGGCTTCGCGAGCGAGGACCCCGGCTACGCCTGGACCTGGGCCGGGCGGGGCCCGCAGTGACCGGCGAAGTCACCACGCTGACCCGCGGCCTGTTCGACGACGCGGCAGTGTTCCCACCAGGGCTTGCTCCGTTGCCCGAGGCCGTTGCCGCACACGACCGGCACCTCGCCTCGTGGTACGCCGAAATGGTGGGACCGCTGGTGATCTCCGCGACCGCGCTCGGGGACCTCGCCGGGGTACTCGCCGGACGGGAGACACCGCTGCCGATCGTGGTCACCCTGCCCGCGGGTCCGGCCGGCATCCCGGCCGTGCTCGCGGCTGCCGCCGAACTGCCGGTCACCGTGGCGGCGTTGGAAGTCGCCGTGCCGCCGGAGGTCGGCGTGCCGGAGCTCCGGTCCGTTGTGGACAGCTGCCCGGTTCCGGTTGCCGTCGAAATCCCGCGCGACGATCGGCGCGTCCCATTGCTGCAGGCGTTGTCCGGCACCACGCACCGCGCGAAGTTCCGTACCGGCGGAACGTCCCCGGAGTCCTATCCGGACGAACCGGAACTCGCCGCGGCGATCCGTGCGGCCGCAGAGGCGGGCGTCGCGTTCAAGGCGACTGCCGGACTGCACCATCCGGTCCGCAACACCGATCCGGAAACCGGCTTCGAACAACACGGTTTCCTGAACCTGCTGCTCGCCACCGAGGCCGTCGCACGCACCGCCGGCGAGGAGGAAGTCCTTGCCCTGCTTGCCGAACGCGATGCCTCGACGGTCGCCACCCGGGTACGCGAGCTGGCAGCGGACCGGCTGGCGCTCGCCCGGTCCCGGTTCACCTCGTTCGGCACCTGTAGCATCACCGACCCGCTCATCGACCTCACCGACCTCGGCCTGATCGGAGCCCCCGCATGATCGTGCCCGCCGATTCCCCCTTCGGCCCCGAAAACCTGCCCTACGGCGTGTTCTCCACCGGCGGCGGCAGCCCGCGGATCGGCGTGCGCGTGGGCGAGCAGGTGCTCGACCTGTCCGTCGCGCTCGGCGACGCCGGGTTCGCCGAGCCGTCGCTGAACGCGTTCATGGCGCAGGGCTACGACCGGTGGGTCGACGTGCGCGGCCGGATCCAGGAGCTGATCGCCGGCGACGTTCCGGCCGAAGCACTGCACGCGGTCGGCGAGGTCACGCTGCACCTGCCGTTCGAGGTCGCCGACTACGTGGACTTCTACGCATCCGAACACCATGCTTCCAACGTGGGCAGGCTGTTCCGGCCGGACGCGGAACCGTTGCTGCCCAACTGGAAACACCTCCCGGTCGGTTACCACGGCCGGGCGGGCACGGTGTATCCCTCCGGCACCGACGTGGTGCGCCCGAGCGGGCAGCGCAAGGGCCCGGACGGTCCGGCACCGGTGTTCGGCCCGAGCACGCGGCTGGACATCGAGGCGGAGCTGGGCTTCGTGGTCGGCACCGGCACGCCGGCGAACACCCCGGTTTCGCCGGACGAGTTCCCCCGGCACGTGTTCGGCGCGGTGCTGCTCAACGACTGGTCCGCCCGCGACATCCAGGCCTGGGAGTACGTGCCGCTCGGCCCGAACCTCGGCAAGAGCTTCGCCACCTCCGTCTCGCCGTGGGTGGTGCCGATCCTCGCGCTGGCGGAGGCCCGGATCCCGCTGCCGGGCCAGCACGATCCGGAACCACTGCCCTACCTGCGCGAGAGCCGGCCGTGGGGGCTGGACATCGAACTGGCGGTGCGGTGGAACGGCCAGCAGGTCGCGCGCCCGCCGTACCGCGAGATGTACTGGTCGCCGGCGCAGATGCTCGCGCACCTCACGGTGAACGGCGCCTCCGCGCGCACCGGCGACCTCTACGGCTCCGGCACGATTTCCGGCCCGGAACCGGCGGAACGGGGTTCGTTCCTGGAGTTGTCCTGGGGCGGGCGCGACCCGCTCACGGTCAACGGTGAATCCCGCACGTTCCTGCAGGACGGCGACGAGGTCGTCGTCGAGGGCACGGCCACCACCGGCTCCGGGACGAAGCTCGGCTTCGGGGAAGTCCGCGGCCGGATCCTGCCCGCCCGCTGATCCGGGTGCCGGGCCCGGCCGGCCCGGCACCCGGATCACCCGGTGACCGGCGCGCCCGTCCGGGACCGGACATCGTCGGCCGAGACGCCGGGCGCGGTCTGCACCAGGCGGAGGCCGTCCGGCGTGACCTCCAGTACCGCGAGGTCGGTGATGATCCGGTTCACCACGCCCGCCCCGGTCAGCGGCAGCGTGCACTGCTCGACGATCTTCGGGCTGCCGTCGCGCGCGGTGTGCTCGGTGAGGACCACCACCCGCCGGGCACCGGCGACCAGGTCCATCGCACCGCCCATGCCCTTGACCAGCGCACCCGGCACGGTCCAGTTCGCCAGATCCCCGTTCGCCCCGACCTGCAGCGCACCCAGCAGCGCCAGGTCGAGGTGCCCGCCGCGGATCATCGCGAAGGACTCGGCGGAATCGAAGAAGCTGGCGCCCTGGCGCAGGGTCACGGTCTGCTTGCCCGCATTGACCAGATCGGCGTCCTCCTCGCCTGCCCACGGGAACGGGCCGAGGCCGAGGATGCCGTTCTCGCTGTGCAAGGTCACCGCCACGCCGTCGGGCAGGTGGTTGGCCACCTGGGTCGGGATGCCGATGCCGAGGTTCACGTAATCGCCGTCGCGCAGCTCACCGGCGCCGAGTGCGGCCATCTCGTCTCGGGTCCAGCTCATGCGCTCGCCCCTTCCCGTTCCCGGACCGTGCGTTTCTCGATCGGCTTCTCCCGCGGGATGGCCTGGATCAGGCGCTGCACGTAGACGCCGGGCGTGACGATCCGTTCCGGATCGAGGTAGTCCGCCGATACGATCTCGGCCTCCGCCACGGTGATCCGGCCGCTGGTGGCCACGAGCGGATTGAAGTTGCGGGCGGCGTAGCGGTAGACGAGGTTGCCGGCCCGGTCCGCGGTGTGCGCGTGCACCAGCGCGAGATCCGCGACGATGCCGCGCTCCTGCACGTAGGTCACGCCGTCGAAGTCGGCGTGCGGTTTGCCTTCGGCGATCGGAGTGCCCACGCCGGCCCGGGTGTAGAACGCCGGGATGCCCGCACCACCGGCACGCAACCGCTCGGCGAGCGTGCCCTGCGGCGCGAACTCGACCTCGACGGTGCCGTCCAGGTACTGCTTGGCGAAGAGCTTGTTCTCCCCCACATAGGAGGCCACCACCCGGCGCACCTGCCGGCTTTCCAGCAGGATCCCGAGCCCGAGGCCGTCCACGCCCATGTTGTTCGACACGATCGTCAGCTCGCGGACTCCGGAATCCCGGACGGCTTCGATCAGGTCGTACGGGTTTCCGGTGAGACCGAACCCCCCGACCGCGATCGTCAGCCCGTCCGTGAGGACCCCGTCGAGTGCTTCCGCAGCGCCGCGGTAGGCCACCGGCACGACATCCGCTCCTTTCGTCCGTTGAGTGGTCAGTACTGGAATCCCAACCATCGGACGGCACACCGGTCAACGAATGGGCGAAAATGTGGGGCAAACCTCTCGCACATCGAACACTCTCGGGATCAGCGTTCACTGAATGGACGTATCGTCTTGGAATGGCTTCCGCTCCTCCTGACCACGTCGTCGGCCGCGTCTCGACGGTGCTGCGCGCGTTGTCCACCCGCGGCGACGGTGCGTCGACGTCGGACATCTCCCGGCTGTGCGGCCTGGCCCGGCCGACCGTCCACCGGTTGCTGTCCGCGCTGGCGGAAGAGGGGTACGTGGACCGCGACCGGCACACCGGACGCTGGTACCTCGGGCCGGAGCTGTACCTGCTCGGCGAGGCCGCGGCGCCGCGCTACGACGTGACCCAGCAGGCGCGGGCGAGCGTGCACCGGCTCGCCGCCGCGACCGGCGAGAGCGCGTTCTTCTCCGCCCGCCGTGGCAACGAGACGGTGTGCCTGCTCCGCGAGGACGGCGACTTCCCGATCCGCTCGTTCGTGCTCTACGAAGGCGCCCGGTTCCCGCTCGGCGTCGTGTCCGCCGGCCTGGTCCTGCTCGCCATGCTGCCCGACCGCGAGGTGCACGGTTATCTGTCCACAGTGGATCTGACCGGGGAATGGGGTGCGGCGCACCGCGCCACGGAGATCCACGCCCGGGTGGCGCGCACCAGGGAAGACGGCTACTCGACGAACCCCGGACTGGTCGTGGAGGGCAGCTGGGGCATGGCCGCCGCGGTCTTCACCCCGGCGGGCGAACCGGCCTGGGCGCTCACCCTGACCGGAGTGGAATCCCGCTTCCGCCCGGACCGCCGCCGGGAACTCGGCGCACTGCTGCTGAAGGAGGCACACGCACTCACGAACCTGCTGCGCAGCCGGCAGGCCTGACGCAGCCGGAACCGGGTCAGGCCGAGGCCGGGGTGTGCTCCGCGTCGAAAGCGGCCCTCGCCGTGGTCACCTGGTCCATGTGGTGGCGGGCCCAGCGGTCCAGCATGTCCAGTGGCTCCGCCAGATCGCGACCCAGCGGCGTGAGCGTGTACTCCACCTTCGGCGGGATCACCGGGTACGCGGTGCGTACGAGGATGCCGTCGCGGACCAGGCTGCGCAGGGTCTGGGTCAGGACCTTCTGCGAGATCCCCTCCACCTGCTTGCCGATCTGGGTGAACCGCAGCGGACCCTCCCGCAGCGCGCCGACGATCAGCACCGTCCACTGGTCGCCGATCCGGTCGAGCAGCTGACGGGTCGGGCAGTCCCGGTCGTACGGATTTCCCAGCACGGCGACCTCCTCGCTTTCCGATAGAGAGTAACAGGCCCGCCCAGCAGTGAGAAATCGGTGTCGATGCAGATTTCCTGCAAAAGACACCATTGACATGACGATTTCCGCCACCAAAGATGAGCCGCATGCAGAACGAGGGTCGAAGCAGCGACCTCGACCGGCGGATTGTCGCGGCGTTGCAGCTCAACGGGCGCGCCTCGTGGGGTGCCATCGCCCGGCAGGTGGGCGCGAGCGAGTCCACCGTCCTGCGCCGGGCCGGGCAGCTCACCGAGAGCGGGCAGCTGCGGGTGATCGGCGTGGTCGACGTGCTGCGCTGCGGCCTCGGCGTGCCGGTGCTCGCGCGGTTGCGGTGCCGTCCGGGTACCGCGCCCGAGGTCGCCGACGCGCTGGCCGCCCGGCCGGAGGTGCGCTACGCGAGCGTGCTGTCCGGCAGCGCGGACTGTTCGGCCGAGTTCGTGCTCCCGTCCTACCGCGAGCTGGCCCGGCTGCAGGTCGCCGGGTTGCCGTCCGCACCGGACGTGCTCGAGGTGGAGACGTTCGCGGTGATGCGCACGTTCACCTCCAACCACGACTGGGATTCCGGCGAACTGACCGCGGACGCCGTGGCGCAGCTGCGCGGTGGTGACGTGCGGCCGTTCGAGGAGCAGCACTGGGAACGCCCGCCGGAGCAGCTCGACGAGCTGGACCTGGCGATCTGCGCCGCGCTCGGTGAGGACGGCAGGTTGTCGTTCAAGGAGGTCTCGCGCCATACCGGCACCAGTGAGTCCACTGTGGCCCGCCGGGTGGATTCCCTGGTCCGGCGCGGCTGCCTGCGCTTCCGCACGCTGGCCGAGCCGGCGATGTTCGGCTACGCCGTCGAATTCATGCTCTGGCTGTCGGTGCTGCCCGCCGAGCTGGACCGGGCCGGGCAGCAGCTGGCCGCGCACCCCGGCACCAAATACCTGTCCGCCACCACCGGCCGGTTCAACCTCGTCGGCCAGCTCGTGCTCCGGCACTACGGCGAGCTGTACCGGCACACCACCGATGTCGTCGGCGCACTGCCCGGACTGCGGGAGGCCGACGTGACCTTGCAGGTTTCGACGCTCAAGCGCGCATGGGCACCGACCCCCGTCTCCGCACCCAGCAGGGAGGAACCATGACCGGACAACCGTGGCTGTGGGACGAAGCGACCTGGCGCGGACACGTGGAACACGTCCGCGCCGGCCGTCCGCTGCGGCCGTCCGGCTGGCCCGGCGGCGCGAAAGTCGCCGTCGCGCTGTCCTTCGACTCCGACCACGAGACGCCCGCGCTGCGTGACGGCGAGGTACTGCCCGGCAAGCTCGCGCAAGGCGAGTACGGCGCCCGCGTCGGCGTACCGAGGCTGCTGCGGCTGCTGTCCCGCTACGGCGCTCCGGCTTCGTTCTTCGTGCCTGCCGTCTCCGCGTTGCTGCACGAGGGCGAAGTCAGATCGTATGTGGACGCCGGGCACGAGGTGGCGCTGCACGGCTGGATCCACGAGCGCAACACCGCGTTGACCGAAACCGAGGAACGTGACCTGGCTTTCCGCGCGGCCGAGGTCCTGGAGCGACTGGCCGGCACCCGCCCGGTCGGCATCCGCACGCCGTCCTGGGACTTCTCCGCGCACACCCTGGCCATCACCCGTGAACTGGGGCTGACCTACGACTCGTCGCTGATGGCCGACGACGACTGCTACGAACTGCTGGAGAACGGCGAACCGACCGGCATCGTGGAGCTGCCGGTGGAGTGGATCCGCGACGACGCACCGTACTTCATGATGGACCGGTTCGCCTCGCTGCGGCCCTACACGCCGCCGCGCGGAGTGCTTTCGGTGTGGCAGGACGAGTTCGACCAGGCTTACGCCGAGGGCGGGCTGTTCCAGCTCACCATGCACCCGCACATCATCGGGCACCGGTCGCGGATCGCCGTGCTCACCGAACTGCTCGACCACATCAGCGGCCACGACGGCGTGTGGTTCGCCACCCACGCCCAGGTCGTGGACCACGTCCTCGCCTCCGCGGAGCAGCCATGACCACCGCATCGTCCACTTCGGACCCTGTCGTCTCGCACCGCCTCACCGCGCAGCAGCGCAAGGCGATCGTCGCCGGCGCGGTCGGCAATACGGTGGAATGGGTCGACTGGGCCGTCTACGCCACCTTTGCGCCGATCTTCGCGGGTCAGTTCTTCACCAGCGGCGGGCAGACCACCGCGCTGCTGTCCACTTTGGCCGTGTTCGCGGTCGGATTCGTGATGCGGCCGATCGGCGGTGCGGTGCTCGGCGCGTACTCCGACCGCTACGGCCGCAAGAAGGGCCTCACCCTCACCATCTCGCTGATGGCCGGGGCTTCGATCGTCATCGCGGTGTGCCCGACCTATGCGCAGATCGGCGTGGCCGCGCCGATCGTCCTGCTGCTGGCCCGGCTCGTGCAGGGCTTCTCCGCCGGTGGCGAGTTCGGCTCGTCCTCGGCGTTCCTGATCGAATCGGCGGCCGCCGGGCGCCGCGCGTTCGCCGGTTCGTGGCAGCAGGTTTCGGTGGGTCTCGGCTCGCTGATCGCGGCGCTGCTGGGCACGATCCTGAACAGCACGCTGCCGGAGCCGGCTCTGCAGGGCTGGGGCTGGCGGCTGGCCTTCGGCGCCGCCGGACTGCTCGGGCTGGTCGGGCTGTGGCTGCGCCGTTCGGTGCACGAGACCGAAGCGTTCGGCAGGATCGGTTCCGGGCCGCGGCGCAACCCCCTGGTCGCGATGGTCCGTGACCACCCGGGTGCCGCGCTGCGGGTGGCCGGGGTGACCATCGCGGGCACGCTGATCTACTACGTGTGGGTCACCTACATGCCGACGTACGCGCACCTTGCCACCGGGATCCCGCTGAAGACCGCACTGCTGGCCAACACCCTGGCCATGGTCGTGTTCATCGTGCTGCTGCCCTTCGGCGGGCTGCTGTCCGACCGGATCGGGCGGAAGGCGACGATGACCGCGTTCGCGGCCGGCTTCGTGGTGTTCGCCTGGCCCGCGTTCCATTTCCTGGTGAACGGGTTCTGGAGCGTCTTCGTGATCGAGTTGATCGGGCTGGTGCTGATCGTGGGCTACTCCGCGAACTGCGCGGTAATCATGGCCGAGCAATTCCCGGCCGAGGTGCGCACCACCGGAATCGGATTGCCCTACGCGCTGGCCGTGGCGATCTTCGGCGGCACCGCACCCTACGTCACCACCTGGCTCAATGCCAACGACCTCGGCAATCTCGTGTGGGTTTACGTGGCGGTCGCCGCGGTGATCGGCGTCGCGGTCTACCTCACCATGCCCGAGACGAAGGGGAAGGAACTGTAGTGCGCACTGTCCTCGTCACCGGTGCCGGTGGCGGTATCGGCGCGGCGATCGCGGAGCGGTTCGCCGCGGCAGGCGAGCGTCTGGTGCTCTCCGATCTCCGTTCGGCCGAGCTGTCCACTGTGGCCGGAAGGCTCCGGGACCACCACGGCACCGAGGTCACCGAGCTGCCCGGAAACCTGGCCGGCGCGCAGTTCGCCGAGGAACTGGTCCCCCGCGCGGGAACGGTCGACGTGCTGGTCAACGCAGCCGGGATCTACCCGGCGACGCCGTTGCTGGAGATGACCGCGGCGGTCTGGGACCGGGTGCAGGACGTGAACGTGCGTGCGGCGATGCTCACGACTGTCGCGTTCGGACGGTCCCACGTGCGCGCCGGGAGCACTGGCACCGTGGTCAACATCTCCTCGGGAGCGGCCACCCGGGCGCGACCCGGTGCCTCGCACTACGCCACGTCGAAGGCCGCGCTGGAGATGGTCACCAAGGCGTGCGCGGTAGAGCTGGGCGCGCACGGGATCCGGGTGAACGCCGTCAGCCCGGGTTTCGTCACAGTGGACAGTTCCGCGAACCCGGTCACCGACGACTACGCAGCGGCAGTGTCGGTGAACCCGCTCGGCCGTCGCGGTGAGCCACGCGAGATCGCCGACGCGGTGTTCTGGCTCGCCGGACCGGAAGCAGCCTGGATCACCGGCGCTGTGCTGCGTGTGGACGGCGGGTCCACCGCGGGCGCGGCCGGCCTTCCGCTGCATTGGCCCGGCGAAACCCCCGTGCAGCAAGGAGAGGAAACGGATGCCCGAGCCTGAAGCCCGCCGTACCTACACTGTGGTCGGTGGCGGCGCGATCGGTGGCACGATCGCCTTCCACCTCGCGCGGGCAGGCCATCCAGTGTCCATTGTCGACGCCGACGCCGCACACGTCGCCGCGATCAACGACCGAGGGATCACTTTGCGCCGTGCCGATGGCGACGAAAGCGTGCAGCTGCCCGCGTTCGTCCCCGGCGAAGCGCCCCCGGAACTGGGCCGGGTGCTGCTCGCGGTGAAGGCGCAGACGACCGAGGACGTCTTACCCTGGCTCGAATCCCGGCTCGCGCCGGACGGATTCGTGGTCTCCCTGCAGAACGGCCTGAACGAGCAGCTGATCGCCTCGTTCGTCGGCGAGAGCCGCACCGTGGGCGCCTTCGTGAATCTGTTCGCCGACGTGGCCGAGCCCGGCGTGGTGCGCGACGGCGGGCCGGGCGCGCTCGTGGTCGGGGAACCGGACGGCCGGATCAGCGGGCGGGTCGAAGAAGTCGTCGCGGATCTCCAGGCCTGGGGCCCGGCCAAGGCGACTGCCAACGTCGAGGGCTATCTGTGGGCGAAGCTGGGGTTCGGTGCGATGCTCACCGCCACCGCACTGGCCGACGCACCGATGGCCGACCTGATCGACCGGCACCGCCGGTTCATGTACGCGCTGGCCGCGGAGGTTTTCGCCGCCGCGGGCGATCGGGTCCTCGAACCGTTCGACCAGTTCGATCCGGCCGCCTACCTGCCGGACGCAGCCGATCGCGAGTCGGCGACCGACCGGCTGGTGGCCTGGCTGCGCACCCAGCCGAAGGACCGCAGCGGCATCTGGCGGGACATCGCGGTACGGCACCGTCCGGTCGAAGTGCACCACCACTACGCGCCGGTGCTGGCCGACGCCGACACCCGCGGTGTCCCGGTTCGCTTGCTGCGCGCGATGCTGAACCGGCTGCACGAGGTCGAAACCGGTGCGGTGCCGATGTCCGAGCACCACCTGAGGGAACTGGAGGGCGAACTGTGACCGGGATCCGCGAGCTGCACGAGTGGGTGCGGGCCCACCGCGAGCAGCTGCTGGCCGACCTCGCCGCCTACGTGGGGATCGAGACTCCCAGCGACGACAAGGAAAGCCTCGATCGCGGACTGTACTGGCTGGACGGATGGCTGCGGGAACGGCTGGGCGAACCGGCGGGCACCCGGCACGTCGACGGCGGCCCGCACGGTGACATCAAGGTCTACGACTACCCTGGTAACGGCGAGCGGCCCATCCTCCTGCTCTGCCACTACGACACGGTGTGGCCGCTGGGCACGCTCGCCGGCCGGCCGTTCACTGTGGACGGTGACCGGGCAACCGGGCCGGGCATCTTCGACATGAAGTCCGGCCTCGTGCACGCGGTGTGGGCACTGCGCGCACTCGACGCCGCCGGGCTCCCCCGTCCGCCGGTGCGGCTGGTCCTCAACGGCGACGAGGAGCTGGGCAGCCCGGCCTCCCGCCCGGTGATCGAAGAGGCCGCTGCCGGGACACGGGCCACGCTGGTGTTCGAAGCGAGCGCGGACGGTGCGGTGAAGACCGCACGCAAGGGCGTCGGCCTGTTCCAGGTCCACACCACCGGCGTCGAGGCGCACGCCGGACTGGATCCGGCCAAGGGCGCGAGCGCGATCGACGAACTGGCGCGGGCGATCCTGACACTGCACGCACTGTCCGATCGCGACGCGGGCACGACCGTCAACGTGGGCGTGATCTCCGGTGGCAGCAGGCAAAACGTGATCGCCGGCGCGGCCTCCGGCGAAATCGACGTACGCGTGTCCAGCTCCGAGGAGGCCGATCGCATCGATGCCGGACTCGCCGCGCTCACCGCGCACGACCCGCGCTCCACGATCCGGGTGGAAGGCGGCTGGAACCGGCCGGTGATGGAGCGCTCCGAGGCCATTGCCGAACTGTACGGCGTCGCCAGGGACCTCGCCGCCGGCTTCGGCGGCACACTGCGGGAATGCTCGGTCGGCGGCGCGAGTGACGGCAATTTCGTGGCCGCACTGGGCCATCCGGTGCTCGACGGTTTCGGGGCGATCGGCGACGGCGCGCACGCCCGGCACGAGCACATCAGCGTGACCGGGATGCTGGAGCGGACCGCGCTGGCGGCCGCCGTGCTGCACCGGCTCGGTGCGTCCTGATCCAGCGGCCTGCCGCGTTCCGCCGGCCGGTCAGTGCACGCAGCCGATGGCACCGGAGGCCACCGGCGGTTCCGGCGTTCCGGACGAGGGCGGCGCCGCGGGTTTCGTGACTGCGATCGGCCGGACGCCGCCGCGCGCCGGGGTGCCCGCCGTGGTGTCCCCGGAAGCCGACGACGCTGCGGAGTTGAGCTGGTGCCGCACGAACTCCTTCACCTGTGCCGGATCGATCTGGACCGCGTCGCCGTCGCCCGGGGTGGCCAGGGACAGGCTCTGCACCGGAATGGTCGCGAACGCGATCGAGCCCGAGGTGAGTCCCTGCAGCTGCCGGGCGAAAGCCAGCAGGTCCCAGCCGTGGTCGAGCACGACCGAACCCTGCAGTGCGTCGACGAGCGAGGACAGCCGCCCCGGATCGGTGAACATGCCGGAGCCGAGCACGTTCTTCGCCATCCCGGACAGGAACGCCTGCTGCCGGGCGATGCGGTCGAGGTCGCCGTTCGGCAGCCCGTGCCGCTGGCGCACGAACGCGAGCGCCTGCGCACCGGTGAGCGTCTGCTCCCCGGCCGGGAAGTTCGCGCCGGAGTAGGAATCGTGCACCGGTGCCTCGAGGCACACCGGAACGCCGCCGACCGCCTGGCTCAGCGCGGCGAACCCGGCGAGGTTGACCGCGGCGTAGTGGTTGATGGTGAGCCCGGTCAGTTTCTCCACGGTGGCGATCGAGGACTTCGCGCCCGCCGCGTCGGCGGCCACCTCCAGCTGCGGCCCGCGCAGTCCGCTTGCCTGCAACTGCCCGCGTGCTTGCGCGCGGGCCCGGCTGTACGCGGAGTTGATCTTGTGCTTCCCGAACCCCGGAACGTCCACATAGGAATCCCGCGGGATGGAGACGGCGGTGGCGGCCGTCCCGCCGGCAGGCACGTGCACCACGATCATGGTGTCGGTGGTGTCCCCGCCGTCGTCGTCGCTGCCCGCGTGCAACGAGTCGAGCACGTTCTGGGGCAGTGCTTCGCCGTTCGGCTCGGTGCGTGAGTCGAGACCCACCAGCAGGATGTTCTGCGGGACCTGCAGTGGCTGCCCGGCAACCCCGGGCAGCTGCGCGGACGGCGGGATGACGTCGGCCGTGACGAGCCCGGTGTCGAGCCGGTGCAGCTGGGTCCAGGCGTATCCGGTGATCCCGACCACCAGCGTCGAAAGCACGCCCAGCACGACCCGCCCGCTCACGCGGCGTATCCGGGATGTGCGCAGCACGACCGTTTCCCCTCGCTTCCCGCCGGAGTCTCGATGCCCCTCTTCCGAGGATCACCGCGTTAGCTGGGAAAAGCCTGAGAAACCTGTCGTGAAGATGTCATGGCGCCCATTCGGCCGAGGCTCCGGCGCAGATCCGCGACCCCAGGTACCAGTGCGGACACGAGCAGCTACCGAAAGCCTGGAGCCCTGGCACGACCGGGACCACCGCACCGGGGACGACGGCGCCACCGGGACCACCGCACCGCCGGGATTGCCGAGCGGTCCGGGTTATCGGGGCATCCGGCGCCAGAGCGCGCGCGGTACGAAGCGCAGTGCGGTGAACACCGGGCGCAACACCGCGGGCACCCACACCACCGCGCGGCGGCGGTGCAGGGCGGCCACCGTCGCGTCCGCGACCTGGTCCGGGGTGCTGGAGAACGGCGCAGGCGACATGCCTTCGGTCATCCGGCCGATCACGAATCCCGGCCGCACCAGCAGCAGGTGCGCCCCGGTGCCGTGCAGGGCGTCGGCGAGCCCGCCGGCGAATCCGTCGAGCCCGGCTTTCGCCGAGCCGTACACGTAGTTCGCGCGGCGCACCCGGATCCCGGCGACCGACGAGAACACCACCACGCTGCCCGAACCCTGTGCTCGCAGCAGTTCCGCCGTGTGGGTGAGCACGGAGACCTGGGCGACGTAGTCGGTGTGCACGATCGCGGTGGCGTGCGCGGCGTCGGTTTCCGCGCGGGCCTGGTCACCGAGAATCCCGAAGGCCAGCACGACCACCTCCAGCGGACCGTGCTCCGCCACGACGCGGTCGAGCAGCCTGCGGTGCCCGTCGAGGTCGTCGGCGTCGAAGTCCTCGGTCACCACCGTCTCCGCGCCGGCCTCGCGCAGCTGCGCGACCGGCCCGGTCAGATCCGTCCCCGGCCGGGCGGCCAGCACGAACCGCCGGGCCCCGCCGGGCTGCACTGCACCGGGCTGTTGCCCGCCGGGCTGCACTGCGGCGGGCGGCCCCTCACCGGACCGGGTCCCGCCGGGCTGCGTCCCGCCGGGCTGCGCCCCGCCAGACCGTGTCCCACGGGACGGTGCACCCGCGCGGGCCAGCCGCACTGCCACCGCCGTGCCGATTTCACTGCGCCCGCCGAGTACCAGCACCGTTCCGCTCACGGGCGGTGAGTCTGCCAGCACCGCCCGGTCGCGTCCCGGCCGGGCCGTCTCCCGAAATGCACCGGGGTCGACCGGCGCGCGAAAGGAGGTCTGGACCAGAAGCCGGCGGAGGAGCTCACGCCAGCGGCCGGGACTCCGCCCGCACCTCGCTCGCCGACTGTCCGTCCAAAGAGGACCCTCGAGCCGACCTCACCCGCCGACGCGCACGGGCAGCCGAGCACGTCCACGGCTCACCGACAGGACCAAGCACCTCCACGAGTTGCCCACGGAACCAAGCACCTCCGCGGCACACCAATGCGGCCGAGCACGTCCGCGGTTCGCCGAGGGGGCCGGGGCTGCCGGGTCTGCCCTGACCTGCCGGGAAAGGGGAACCGGCGAAGGGGCCCGGAATGCCGAGCGCAGGAAAACGCCCGGACGGCGACCTGGGCAGGTCGCCGTCCGGGCGCGCACCGGGGCCGGTTTCGCTTTCCGGTTTCCGGTGAAAGTAGCTCTCGCCCTCGCCGCCGGGAATGGTCACCGGCACGCGGTCAGGCGGCTCGATGTCCCTCGGCGGGGGATCCGGTGCGGACCAGTTTGCGCCGCTCCAGCTCGGTGGTTCCGCCGAAGATACCGTTGGTCAGGCCGTTGCCGAGGGCGTAGGACAGGCACTCCTGACGGACCGGGCAGCGCGCGCAGACGGCCTTGGCCCGTTCGACCTGACGGGCCCCGGGGCCCACATCGGAAATCGGGAAGAACAGTTCCGGGTCCTCGTCCTGGCACGCCGCGCGGGCGAGCCAGCCGGTGGTCGTGAGTTCCATTTTCGCGTTTCACCTCCTGTCTCCATTGTCGAATCACGGTCAATCGAGTTGTCCGGGCGCGCGACGAACCGCAGTTCGTGAAGCACTCGGTGGCTTTCGGCCATACCGCCCCGGCACGCGGGGCAGCGCGACGACCGACTGTCCAATTTACCACCGATCACCGCGGAGGCGCGGATTTTCGATCCAGGTCACACCACCGGGGTGTCGCCGACCGCCCGGCCGCCGAGCGCCACCCGGACCAGCGAGGCCGCGAGCGGGGCCGATTCGTCGCCGCGCACGAGCCTGCCCAGTTCGGCACCGTCCGCCGGGAGGCCGAGTTTTTCCGCGCCCTGCAAGGCTTTTCCGTCGAGGTGCGGGCGCAGCTCCGGCCACACCGCCTGTACCTCACGGGCGAACACATCGAATCCGACCGGGCCCAGCCGCGGGAACGCCAGCATCCGGCGCCGCAGTTCCGCCTCGTCACCGTCCGCAGCCACCCGGATCCTCCGCGGATCGCCGCGGTAGCGGTCGAGCAGCAGCCGGGCGCCTTCACCGAGCGCGGTAGCGGTCTGTTCGTCGTAGCGCTTGTAGTGGGCCCGTCCGAGCGCGTCGACGCGGTCCTGCCACGAGGCGTCTGCCATCCGCCGGGCGGTACCCATCCCGGCGCGGTGCAGCTCGGCCGCCGCCGCGACCGCGATGTCCGCCTTGATCCGGGTGGAGAGCAGGACCGACAGCACAAGCAGCCGGTACAGCGGCGCCGGTTTGTCCGCGAGGGTGATGCCCGCTTCCGCGGCGTACGTCGGCAGCCCGGCGCGCAGCAGCCGCCGGACCACCGTGCGGGGCTTCTCGTTCGTGGTCATCCGGCCCGAGTACCCGGTACCCGACGCATCACACACAGTGTCGATACCGGATCGTTACATCCCGCGGCCGGTTCACCGCACCTGTTCCCACAGGTCCGGTTCGGGAGGGGGTGCGCGTGACGGGGTTCGACGAGTTCTTCCGTGGCGAGTACCCACGGCTGGTGGCGTTCCTGTGCGCCGTCGGCCTGCTGCCGGACCCGGCACGCGAGGTGGCCGCGGACGCCTTCGCCCGGATCGCCGGTGTTTGGCCGCCGGATGGCGATCCCCGGGTGACGGTGTGGCTCGCCGCCGTCCGCCGCGCCGCCGAACAGCCGTGGTCCGCCGAAAGCGGGCCGCCGGGGGACCCGCCGGACGGCCTGCTGGCCGCGGTCGTCGAGCGGAACGCACTGGGGGTCGAGCTGCTCGCGACGCTGCCGGACACCCAGCGCCTGGTGCTGGCCTTGTCGCTCGGCGGGTTCCCGAACGCCGCCGTCTCCGCGGCGCTGGACATGCCCGGCGCCACGGTCCGGTCCAACCTGCGGCACGCACGGGAACGGCTGAAACGCCGGCTCGGCCCCGCCCACCAGGAGGAAACTCTGATGACCGCGTTGCGCGAAGCGGACGCCGCGCTCACCGGTGCGCTGCGCGCCACCCTCGACGTGGAAGGCATTCTCGCCCGCGTCCGGTGCGAGAGCGCCGAGCCACGGCTGCCGGACGGCAGTCACCGGTTCGACGGCCCGGTGGCCGCTGCGACGCGCGGCAACCAGCGTGCGGTTTCCCAGCTGCTCGCGGCCGTCCACCCGCTGGTCGTGCGGTACTGCCGTGCGCGCATCGGCGGACTGGCCGGCGGTTACGCCTCGGCCGACGACGTCGCGCAGGAGGTGTGCCTCGCGCTGCTGCTCGCGCTGCCCACCTACCGCGAACAGGGCAAGCCGTTCCTCGCCTACGTCTACGGCATCGCCCAGCACAAGGTCGCGGACGCGCACCGCGCGGCGGCCCGCGACCGGACCGAGCCGATCCCGGAACCGCCGGAGGCCACCGACCTCGCCGACGGCCCGGAGGACCGCGTGCTGCGTGGCGAGCTGAACCGGCTGCTGGCCCTGGTGCTGCGGATCCTGCCGGACCGGCAACGGGAAATCGTGCTGCTGCGGGTGGTGGTCGGCCTTTCCGCCGAGGAGACGGCCGAGGCGGTGGGCTCGACCCCGGGCGCGGTCCGCGTGGCACAACACCGCGCCCTGCTGCGGCTGCGGTCCGAACTCGCGCGCTAACGGTCCCTGCGGTCCCCGATCCGCGCCGTGACGAACTCCGCGAGCGCGGCCACCGGTCCTTCCGCCGCGTCCCTGGACAGCAGCACCAAGTCGACGTCCCCCGGGTCGGGCAGCCCGAGGCCGGCGGGCAGCTCCGCGAGATCGGCCGGGACGAGGCGACGTGCGTGCACCGTGACGCCCAGCCCGGCCGCGGCCGCCGCGCGCAGTCCGGTGAGACTGGAGGTCAGGCAGGCCGCACGCCATTCCAGGCCCGCGCGTTCCAGCGCTTCGACGGCCAGCTGCCGGGTCACCGAGGGCATCGGGTACTGCACCAGCGGTACCGGTTCACCGGCGGTCAGCACCGTGGCCGGGGAACCGATCCACACCAGCGGCTCGCGGTGCAGCACCCGGCCGGGCCCCGGCGCACCCGGCCTGCGCTTGCCGAGCACCAGATCCAGCCGTCCGCCCGCGAGCCGCTGGGCCAGCACATCGGACAGTTCCACGTGCAGTTCCACGTCCACCAGCGGATGGCTCTGCCGGAGCAGGCGCAGGATTTCCGGCAGTTCGCCGAGCGCGAAGTCCTCGGACACACCGAACCGGACCCGGCCGCGTACCTGTGCGCCGCGGAAGTGCCGGGCCGCACGCTCGTCGGTGTCCACAATGGCCTGTGCGAACCCGAGCATCGCCTCACCGCGTGCGGTCAGCTCGACCGTGTGCGTGTCCCTGGCGAACAGCAGCCCGCCCGCCGCGCTCTCCAGCCGCCGGATGTGCTGGCTGACGGTGGGCTGACCCACCCCGAGCCGCCGCGCGGCCGCGGTGAAGCTGCGGGTTTCCGCGACCGCGAGGAAGGAACGGCACAGACGAGGATCCAGCATACGGTCCATCTTATCGGTATTCGCAATGACAGTCAGTGCGGTCATCGGGGTTCCGAATGACCGGCTCGGCACCGAGAATGAGCCGGAAGGGAGTTCCATGACCACCGTGCTCGCATCGCTGACCCGCCCCGTCACCGCACTGCTGGCGAAGCTGCGGATCGACCCGTTCATCGCGGCGATCCTCGCCACGGTGGGCGTCGCGTCGCTGCTTCCGGCCACCGGTGCCACCGCCACCGGTTTCGGCGTCGCCTCGAACGTCGCCGTGGGATTGCTGTTCTTCCTCTACGGCGCACGGCTTTCCGGCCAGGAGGCACTGGACGGGATCCGGCACTGGCGGCTGCACAGCACCGTCGTATGCGCCACCTTCGTGCTGTTCCCCCTGCTCGGCCTGGCCACCTCGGTCCTCTCCCCCGGCCTGCTCACCACCCCGCTCTACACCGGTGTGCTGTTCCTCTGCCTGCTGCCCTCGACCGTGCAATCGTCCATCGCGTTCACCTCGATCGCGAAGGGCAACGTGGCCGCGGCGATCTGCAGTGCGTCACTGTCCAATCTGCTGGGCATCGTGCTGACGCCGCTGCTGGTTGCAGTGCTGCTGTCCACCGGCGGCCCCGGGGTGAGCGGTACGGCCGTGCTGGACATCGTGCTGCAGCTGCTGGTCCCGTTCGTGGCCGGTCAGCTCGCCCGCCGCTGGATCGGCGGGTGGGTCAGCCGGCACTCCGCCCCGCTGAAGCTGGTGGACCGCGGCTCGATCCTGCTGGTGGTGTACACCGCGTTCAGCGCGGGCATGACCGAGGGCATCTGGCACACCCTCGACCTCGGCCCGCTGCTCGTACTGCTCGCGGTGTGCGTGGTCCTGCTGGCCGTCGTGCTGACCACCACCGCGGCCGGCGCGAAACTACTGGGCTTCAGCAGGGCGGACCGGATCACGATCGTCTTCTGCGGTTCGAAGAAGAGCCTGGCGAGCGGCCTCCCGATGGCGACCGTCCTGTTCGGACACGCACAGGTCGGGCTGATCGTGCTGCCGCTGATGCTGTTCCACCAGATCCAGCTGATCGTCTGCGCGGCGATGGCCCGGCGCTACGCCAGGAACGCGCCCTCGGACGAACCGGAGGAACTGGTCCCCGCGAGCTGAACGACCGGAGGGACAACGGAATCGTGCCCGGAGCAGAACACCTCTACGATCGGATCGGCAGCGGTTACTCCCTCGGCAGGCGCACCGACCCGCGATGGATGAACCCGGTCCTCGCCGCACTCGGCACCGCACGGACCGTCGCCGACGTGGGCGCGGGCACCGGTTCCTACGAGCCGGACGACCGGCCGGTGATCGCCGTCGAACCGGCCGCGGAGATGATCCGGCAACGACCCGCCGGCGCGAGTCCCGCCGTTCGCGCGGTTGCCGAGGCCCTGCCACTGCGCACGCACGCCGTCGACGCCGCGCTGGCCGTGCTCACCGTCCACCACTGGACCGACTGGCGGGCCGGCCTCGCCGAACTCCGGCGGATCGCGCCCCGCCGGATCGTGCTCGCCTACGATCCACGGCGGCACGCCGAGTTCTGGTTCGTCCGCGAGTACGTACCCGAGATCGCCGCGCTGGAACTCTCGCGGCCCGCTGCCGACGACATCGCGCACGAACTCGGCGCGGAGAGCGTCATCCCGCTGCCCCTGCCGTGGGACTTCACCGACGGGGTCTTCCCGGCCTGGTGGCGGCGCCCGGCAGGCTACCTCGACCCTCGCGTCCGCCGCGCCTGCTCCGCGCTCGCCCAGACCGACCCCGCCGCCGTGGACCGAGGCATCGGCCACCTCCGCGAAGACCTCCGCACCGGCCGCTGGCACGAGCGCCACCGCGACCTGCTCGGGCTCGAGCAGTGGGACGCGGGCTTCCGGCTCGTCGTATCCGGCTAGCCGGGACGACTTCCGGCCGGGACTCGCGCCACGGTTTATGTATGGTGCACCCACTGGCGCCCCGGATCGGATGGACGATCGGCACAGTTCGGGTGAGGTGAGCGGGCATGGCGGGTGCGGTACCGGTCGACGTCGTGGTCGGGTTGCTGGGTGCGGCTTCGGCCCACCGTCCCGAGCGGGCGGACGAGGTGCGCGAGTTGCTGGCCGGCACCGAACTGCCTGCCGAGGACGTCGCCCGGATCTCCGCCGAGGTGCGCCGGCTGAAGGCGGGGGCGGAACGCTGGCGGCGGCGTGGCCAGGAGCTCGCGGCGCTGTTTTCCTCGGCCAGGGAACTGGCCGAACTGCGGGACGTCGACGAGCTGCTGTCCCGTCTGGTGGAGCGCGCGCACGACCTCGTCGGCACCGACGTGACCTACCTGTCCGAGTTCGACGTGCACAGCCGCGAGCTGCGGGTGCGGACCACGCTCGGCACGGTCGCGCCCACGTTCCTCGGGCTGCGGGTGCCCCCGGGGATGGGACTGGCCAGCATGGTCGTCGAAGGGCGCAGGCCATGCTGGACGTCGAGCTACGACGCGATGACGCAGGCACCGCACGAATCCGGGATCGACGCCGCGGTGCACGCCGAAGGTCTGGTGTCGTTGCTCGGAGTTCCGCTGCTCGCCGGGGACGAGGTGATCGGCGTGCTGTTCGCGGCGAACCGTTTCGAGCACGCCTTTTCGCCCGAGGAGATCTCCCTGCTTTCCGCCTTCGCCGACCACGCCGCGGTCGTCCTGCAGACCGCGCGGCTGCTGGCCCGCACGCAGGCCTCCGCGGAGGAGACCCGGCGCGCGTACGGCGAGCTGGCCCGGCACGTCGAGGCGATGGAGCGGGCCAGCGGCGTGCACAGCGACCTGACCAGCCTGGTGCTGCAGGGTGGCGACGCCGGTGAGGTCGCGACCGCACTCGGCCGCGCGCTGCGCTGCCGGGTGTCCATTCTGGACGAAAGTGCCGCGGCGAAGGACGAAGCCGTGCGGCAAAGCCGGCGCAGCGGCCGGTGCGTGGCCGCCGGCAGCGGAGCGGTGGCGGTCGCGGTGGTGGCCGGCTCGACCCTGCTCGGCGCGCTGCGGCTGGAAGCGGGTGAGCTCGAGTTCGGACCGGTCGAACGCCGCACCGCCGAACGCGCCGCCCAGATCACCGCGCTGCTGCGGCTCAAACAGGACGCGCTGGCCGAAGCCGAACAGCGGGTGCGGGGTGATCTGCTCGCCGATCTGGTCTCCGGCGATCCGGACCGGGTGGCCGACATCGCGAGCCGGGCCCGTGCCCGCGGAATCCGGATCGACGAGCTGCGTTCCGTGGTCGTGCTGGCGGTGCCCGCCGACCAGCAGCGGCAGGCGGCACGCGCGGCCCGGCGGGCCGCGGCGCTCGTCGGCGAACACGCGGATCGGATCGTGGCGCTGACCGCGATCGACGACCCGGGCGCGGCGGGCCGTGCAGTGCACGCGGTGGTTCGCGAAGCACTCGGCTCACCGGTGATCGCCGTGGCCGCCACGGTGCACGAGTTGCCCGCCGGTTTGTCCGCGGAGGTCGACGCGGCCGGGGCGTGCGCGCGGATCCTGCCCTCACTCGGGGTGTCCGACACCGCGGTCACCACCGACGAATACCTGCCCTATGCCGCACTGTTCGGCTCGGGCAACGCGCGGGTGTCGGCCTTCGTGCGACGCGTCGTCGGCCCGGTCCTCGACTGGGACGCCGAGCACGCCGGCACGTTGGTGCCGACGCTGGCCGCCTACCTCGACCACCGGATGAGCCCGATCGCCGCTGCGCGTGCCCTCCACGTGCACAAGAACACCGTGCTCCAGCGGCTGGAACGGGTCACCGAACTGCTCGGACCGGACTGGCAGGAGACCGATCGGCTGTTCCGGCTGACCGTCGCGGTCCGCCTCGCCCACCTGACGATCGGTACATAACCGCCGGCCCCGTCCTGGACGGTCGGTCCGTTCCTGCCCGGATCGGTCGCGCCTAGCGTCGTGCTCCGTATTCGCAACCACGTCGAAGTGGGAGGGGCGTCATGGCGCGCACCAGCCGTATTCAGGGGTTCCGCGACCTTCCGGTCGGGTCCCGGCGGGAGACGGCCGCGGAAGCCGCCGGTCTCGATCCGGCCGTGCTCGCGGTGCTCGATCCGGAACAGGGCATGGGCACCGCGCTCGCCGACCACCTGATCGAGAACGTCATCGGGGTGCTGGGGGTACCGCTGGGGGTGGCGACCAACTTCGTCGTCAACGGCAACGACGTCCTGGTACCGATGGCCACCGAAGAGGCTTCCGTCGTCGCCGCGGCCAGCAACGCCGCGAAACTGGCTCGCGTGCACGGCGGGTTCGGTACCTCCTCGACCGCGCCGATCATGCAGGCGCAGGTCCAGATCGTCGAGGTCACCGACCCGGAGGCCGGCCGGGTCCGGCTGCTGGAGGCCCGCGAGGAACTCATCGCGCTGGCCGACGCGCAGGACCCGAAGCTGGTCGAGTTCGGCGGCGGGGTCCGGGACATCTCGGTGCGCGTGGTGGACTCGCGCGCAGGTCGTTACGTCGTGGCGCACCTGCAGGTCGACGTGCGGGACGCGATGGGGGCCAACGCGGTCAACACGATGGCCGAGGCGGTCGCCACCCGGGCGGGCGAGATCGCCGGTGGCCGTCCGCTGCTGCGGATCCTGACCAACAAAGCCGATCTGCGGCTGTCCCGGGCGCGCGCGGTGTTCGGCGCCGCAGAGCTGGGCGGCGCGCAGGTCGTGGACGATCTGGTGCACGCCGCCGCGCTCGCGGAGGCCGATCCGTACCGGGCGGCCACGCACAACAAGGGCATCATGAACGGGATCAGCGCGGTCGTGCTGGCGACCGGGAACGACACCCGCGCGGTCGAATCGGGTGCACACTCACACGCGGTTTCCCCTGCCGGGCAGTACACCTCGTTGTCGCGCTTCGAAAAGGACGCCGACGGCAACGTGGTCGGCACGCTGGAACTGCCGATGCCGGTCGGCCTCGTCGGTGGCGCCACCAAGGTGCACCCGGTTGCGCAGGCCTGCGTCGCACTGCTCGGGGTCAGCACCGCGGCCGGGCTCGCGGAGATCGTCACGGCGGTCGGGCTGGCCCAGAATTTCGCGGCCCTCCGGGCACTGGCCACCGAGGGCATCCAGCGCGGGCACATGTCGTTGCACGCACGCAACATCGCGAGCACCGCCGGGGCAACGCCGGAGGAAGTACCCGCCGTGGTGGCCCGCCTGATCGCCGACCGGGCCGTTCGCGCGGACCACGCCGAACGGGTCCTCGCCGAACTGCGCGGGAGGGCCTGAGGTGGCCGCGATGGAAGCTGCGACCGTGGTGCGGGATCTCCACTTCGGCGAATCACCCTGCGCCGGGCCGGACGGCGCGTTGTACGTCTCGGATTTCTACGCTCGCGAGGTGCTGCGGATCGATCCGTCGACTTGGCGGGCCCGACCCTGCCTGAGCGTGCCGGGGCAACCGTCGGGCATGGGCTGGCTGCCGGACGGCCGGATGCTGGTCGTGTCGATGCGCGATCGGCGGCTGCTGCGCCGGGAACCGGACGGGTCCGTGGTGACGCACGCGGACCTGGGCGAGGTCACCACCGGCGCGGCCAACGACATGTGGGTCGACGCAGCAGGGCGGGCCTGGGTCGGCGACTTCGGCTTCGACTTCTACGGTCTGCTCGAACGCGACCCCGGGAGTGATCCGCTGTTCGGTCCCGGCACCGACCCGCCCACCGCCTCGATCACCCGGGTGGACACCGACGGCACGGTCACCACCGTCGCCGACGGACTCCGGTTCCCCAACGGCACCACCCAGCTGTCCGACGGCACGCTCGCCGTCGCCGAAACCGTCGGCGGCTGCCTGACCGCGTTCACCCCGGACGCCGACGGCGGGCTCACCGATCGCCGGATCTGGGCGGACCTCTCGGCCAGCGGCGTCGACGGCGGCCGCCTCCTGCCGGACGGCATCGCGGGCGACGGCGAAGACCGGATCTGGGTCTCCGACCCCACCGCGGGCGGGGCGGTACTCGTCGAGGCCGGCGGCCGGGTACGGGAGACTGTGCGGACGTCGCAACCGTGTTTCGCGGTCGGCATGCTCGCCTCCGGCGCGGTGGTGTGCTGCACCGCCGCGACGTCGAGTCCGACGATTGCCGCCGTCCGGCGCACCGGCCGGATCGAGGTGGCGGCATGAGTTCCTACGGAGTCGACACCTTGCCCGGTCTGCCCGGTGCGGTCACGATCTGCGAGGTCGGCCCGCGGGACGGGCTGCAGAACGAGAAGTCCGTCGTACCGGCCGAGGTCAAGGTCGAGCTGGTGGAACGGCTCGCCGACGCGGGCCATACGGTGATCGAGACGACGAGCATGGTGCATCCGAAGTGGGTGCCGCAGCTGGCCGACGCCGAAGAGGTGCTGCGCCGCGTCGAACGACGGCCCGGGGTGCGGTATCCGGTGCTGGTGCCCAACCGGCGTGGCCTGGACCGGGCACTCGACCTCGGCGTCACCGACATCGCGGTGTTCGCCTCGGCCACGGAAAGCTTCGCGAAGGCCAACCTGAACCGCACGGTCGACGAATCGCTGGAGATGTTCGCCCCGGTGGTCGCGCGGGCCAGGGAGGCGGGGCTGGACGTCCGCGGGTACCTGTCGATGTGCTGGGGCGATCCGTGGGAAGGCGAGGTACCGATCCGCCAGGTCGTCGCGACCGCCACCCGGCTGCTCGGCCTCGGCTGCACCCAGCTGAGCCTCGGCGACACGATCGGCGTGGCCACCCCCGGGCGGGTGGTGGCGTTGCTCGACGCGCTGACCGCCGCCGGTGTCCACATCGGACAGATTGCGGTGCACTTCCATGATACCTACGGCCAGGGACTGGCCAACACTCTCGCCGCACTGCAACGAGGCGTGACGACGGTCGACGCGTCGGCAGGCGGGCTCGGCGGCTGCCCGTACGCCCAAAGCGCGACCGGCAACCTGGCGACCGAGGACCTGGTGTGGCAGCTGGACGGACTCGGCATCCACACCGGAATCGACCTCGCCAAGCTCGCCGAGACGAGTGCCTGGCTGGCGAAGCGGATCGGCCGCCCGGTCACCGCGCGCAGTGTGCGGGCGCTGACCGGCGGCTGACCCGCCCCATCCGACCACCTCGACGCAGTCAAAGGAGACAGCGACATGACCCTTCACGTGGGCATCGACGTCGGTGGCACGTTCACCGACGCCGTGGCGATCGCCGACGGGCGAGCGATCCGCGGCAAGGCGTTCTCGACCAAGGACGTGACGACGGGCATCCTCGGCGCGCTGGCGGTGCTCCGGGAACGCGCGGGCATGGCCGAGGACGAGTTCTTCGCCGCGGTCGACCGCTTCGTCCTCGGCAACACCATCGTCACGAACGCCGTGGACGAGCAGAAGTACGCGGCCGTGGGATTGCTGAGCACCCAGGGCTTTCGCGACACCCTGCGGATCGCCCGCTCGGCCAGGACCGACGAACGCGACCCGCACGAGATGGCGGCACCGCCGGACATCGTGCAGCGCCGCCGGATCGTCGAGGTCCCCGAACGGATCGACGCGCACGGTGCGGTCCTCGTCCCGCTCACCGAGGACGCCATCGCCGCCGCGGTGGACGGGGTGCTGGCGACCGGCGCCGAGACGATCGCGGTCTGCCTGCTGTGGTCCTTCCGCAACGCCGCGCACGAAAGGGCCATCGGCGAGTACCTCGACAAGCACCACCCCGACGTTCCCTACACGCTGTCCAGCAGCCTGACCCCGGTCTACCGCGAGTACGAGCGCATGGTCACCACCTCGCTGGACGCGGCGGTGAAACCGATCGTGGCGTCCCACTTCGAGCACCTCGCCCACGAACTGCGCCACAAAGGACTGCGCGCACGGGTGCAGATCATGCAGGTGCACGGCGGTTTCCTCTCGGTCGAGGAAACCGGCAAGGCACCGATCTCGATGTTCAACTCCGGCCCCGTCGGCGGGGTCACCGGCGCGCGGCTGCTGGGCAAGCAGCTCGGCAGGCGGCGCGTGCTGACCGCGGACATGGGCGGGACCAGCCTGGACGCCGCGGCGATCCTGGACGACGAATTCCGGCTGCTCCCCCGTGCCGAGATCGGCGGCCTGCCGACCAGCCTGACCGCGGTGGACATCGAGACCATCGGCGCCGGAGGCGGCAGCCTCGCCTGGGTGGACGGGCGGAACCTGCTCCGCGTCGGCCCGCACAGCGCGGGATCCACCCCGGGTCCGGCCTGCTACGGCAAGGGCGGCAGGCAACCCGCGGTCACCGACGCGGCGCTCGTGCTCGGGCTGATCAACCCGGACTACTACCTCGGCGGCGCGGTACCGCTCTACCCCGGCCAGGCCCGCGCCGCGTTGCGCGAGCACGTCGCCGAACCGCTTGGCATCACCGAAGATGCCGCGGCGGAAGGCGTGTACCGGCTGGCGACTTCCCAGATGTCCAACGCACTGCGCAAGATCACCGTCAACCGCGGGCACGACCCGCGCGAGTTCACCCTGGTCGGTTTCGGCGGCGCCTGTGGGCTGTTCGCCGCCAGCATCGCCGCGGAGGCCGGTGTCCGCGAGGTGGTGATCCCCCGCAACGCCGCGGTGTTCTCCGCATACGGGCTGATGCACGCCGACTCGGTGTTTTCCGCGGTGCAAACCAGTCCGTGGACGATGGACCAGCCCGCCGCCGCACTGGACAAGGAGTTCGCCGTGCTCGAAGAGCGGGCGCAGGCGTGGTTCGAAGCCGAGGGGATCCCCGAGGACCGGCGGGAACTGCACCGCGAAGCCGACATGAAGTTCCTCGGCCAGATCTTCGAGGTCACCACCCGGCTTCCGGCGGGCACCTTCGGCGAAGCGGACAAGGAAGTCCTGCGTGCCCGGTTCATCGCCGATTACGAGGAGGAATTCGGCGCAGGCACTGCCTGGACCGAAGCCGAGATCCTGCTGGTGAACTCGCGGGTGCGGGCGATCGGCCGCAGTGAGGTGCAGACCGTCGAACAGGTCTCCGGCGCCGGTGAGGAACAGCACGAACTCAGCCGCCGCAGCGTGATCGAGCCGTTCACCGGCGAACGCGCGGAGCTCGACGTGCACCGCGGGTTCGGCGCGCTCGGCCGGGCGAACGGCCCGTGCCTGCTGGAGGAGCCCGACACCACCGTCTACGTGCCCACCGGGGCCGCCGTCGAGCTGACCGGCAGCGGCGACTTCCTGCTGCGCCTCGCCGACCGCTGACCCGTCCGTCAAAGGAGACGACCATGACCAGCACCCCGCATTCGCTGCCAGAAGGCTACGATCCGGTCACCCTCGAAGTGATCCGCATGCGCCTGGATTCCATCGTCGAGGAGATGGGCATCGCGATGATCCGCTCGTCCGGGTCCCCGGTGATCACCGAGGCAGGCGACTTCAACACCGCGTTGTTCGACCCGGCCGGGCGCATCTACGCCTACTCCGACTACGTCCAGTTCCACATCGGCTCCGGCAGTGTGGCGGTGCAGAACCTGGTCAAGGCGATCGAAGACGAGCCGCTCGCACCCGGTGACGCGTTCATCAGCAACGACCCGCACACCGCGGGCGCGAGCCATCCGCCGGACACCAACGTGATCTCCCCGATCTTCCACGGCGACGAGCTCATCGGGTGGGCGCAGTCGCAGGCGCACCTGGTCGACGTCGGCGGCATGACGCCCGGCGGATTCGCGCCCGGCGCCCACGACTGCTACGCCGAAGCCCTCCGGCTCCCGCCCGGTGTCAAGGTCTTCGAACGCGGCGAACCGGTCGAGTGGGTGCGCCGGATCCTGCTCAACAACGTCCGGGTGCCCGCACTGTTCTGGAACGACGTGCGCAGCCTCGTGGCGAGCAACAACACCGGGATCCGGCGGTTGCTCGGCACCGTCGGGGAATTCGGCCTCGACCGGTTCCGCGACTACACGAAGCTGTCTTTCGAGCTGGCCGAGCAGGTGGTGCGCGACCGTATCTCCGGCATCCCCGACGGCGTCTACACCGCCGAGGAGTGGACCGAGCACAACGGGCACGTCGACGACCTCTACCGCGTCGCGTGCGCGATGACCAAACGCGGCGACGAGATCACCTTCGATTTCACCGGTTCCAGCGAACAGACCGACGGGTTCGTCAACTGCAGCTACGGCGCGCTCGTCGGCAGCGTCGCCTCGGCGATCGT
Source organism: Amycolatopsis ultiminotia (assembly GCF_039536925.1). Classification (NCBI taxonomy): domain Bacteria; kingdom Bacillati; phylum Actinomycetota; class Actinomycetes; order Pseudonocardiales; family Pseudonocardiaceae; genus Amycolatopsis; species Amycolatopsis ultiminotia. The sequence goes on from NZ_BAAAZN010000015.1 coordinate 191,040, forward strand.
GCCGATCCTCGCCTGGGACGTGCCGTTCAACGAAGGGGTGATGACCGCGTTCGGCATCGTCGCCGAACCCGGATCGATCGTGAACCCGCGGCCGCCTGCGCCGATCAGCAACGGGCACCTCACCACCGGCGCGCGGGTCAGCCGGGTCGTCACGAAGCTGATGAACCAGGCCTGCCGCGGCAGCGCCGAGGAAACCCTGCGCGAGCGCACGCAGGGCGTGTGGGGCGACTCGTGGACCGGCGGCATCTCCGCCGGGACCACCGACGAGGGCGACTACTTCGTGCTGTTCAACATGGACGGTGGCGGGATGGGGGCCGGCGCCCAGCCCGAAAGCGACGGCCTCGACTGCGCCGGGATGATGACGCAGGTCAACAACATGCTGCCGGACGTGGAGATGAACGAGATGCTCTATCCGGTGCTCTACCTGTGGAAGCAGCTCAACCTCGACAGCGCCGGGCACGGCGCGCACCGCGGTGGCCTCGGGCTCCGGTTCGCCTGGACGCTGCACGGAGCGCAGGAGGTCACGCAGACGGTCTTCGCGCCCAATGCACAGGTCGTCGCGGACGGTTTCGGTGGTGGTCTCCCCGGCGGCGGCAGTGGCCACGAGGTCTGGCACGAGACCGACGTGGCGAGCCCGCTCTCCGGCGGCACCGTCCCCACCCGGGACTCACTGCACACCACGAACCGGGAACTGCTTGCCATCAACCAGCAATCGGTCACCATCCGCAAGGACGACGTGCTGGTGCAGTGGATCGCCGGTGGCGGCGGTTACGGTGACCCGCTGCTGCGCGACCCGCAACTCGTCGCCACCGATGTCCGCGACGACTACGTCACCGCCGAAACCGCGCGGCACACCTACGGCGTGGTCATCACCGACGGCACTGTGGACGAAGCCGCCACCCGGCAGGCCCGTGCCGCGCTGCGTGCGGACCGGATCGGTGCCACACCCACGCAGCAGGTGCCGGCCGCGGTCGCGCCCGGAGCCTCGGCACCGCGCCGGGACAACGACGGCTGGTACGTGCCCGCCAGCGGCGCACGGCTGGGAACCGGCGAGGACTGGCACGACGCGGCGCGGAAGGTCACCCACGTGGCAGCCGACCGGCTCGCCGGGCACGGCGTCCGGGTCCGGCCCCGCAAGGACGGCGCCCGCGTGCTGATCGACGAGTACTACAGCCCGGCCTGCGGCACACTGCTCGAAGCCGGCGTCCGGGTGGACGCGGCCGCGAGCTGACGAGCGTCATCTACCGGATCTGAGGCGAACATGACCATCAACGACGACAGCGGGATCGCGGGCATGCTGCCCGGCGGGCTGTCCCCCGGCTCGCTGCGCGGCATCGTGGTACTGGACATCACCCGGGTCGTGGCGGGGCCGTTCTGCTCGATGCTGCTGGCCGACCTCGGCGCCACCGTGATCAAGATCGAGAACCCGCGGGATCCGGACTACGCCAGGGACTTCCCGCCGAAGCTGGCGAGTGGCCCGGCCGGGGAGTTCAGCGGGTTCTTCGCGCAGTTCAACCGCAACAAGTTCGGGCTGACCATCGATCTGTCCACCGACGAGGGCAAGGAGCTGCTGAAGAAACTGGCACGGCGCGCCGACGTGCTGGTCGAGAACTTCCGGCCGGGGACGATGGACAAGCTCGGCGTCGGCCACGACGTGCTGCGGCAGGAAAACCCGCGGCTGGTGTACACGGCGATCTCCGGATACGGGCAGACCGGCCCGTACCGGCGCCGTCCGGCCTACGACAACAGCGCGCAGGCCACCGGCGGGCTGTGGTCGATGAACGGCTTCGCCGATCGGCCGCCCGCACGCGTGGGCACGATCATCGGTGACCTGTCCGCGACGTTGTACGCGGTCATCGGCACCCTGGCTGCACTGCGGCACGCCGAGAAGTCCGGCGAGGGCCAGCTGGTCGACGTGTCGCAGCAGGATTCGGTGCTGAGCCTCACCGAGAACGCCGTGGTGTCCTACACGGTCGAGGGCAAGGTGCCCGGCCCGCTCGGCAACGAGCATCCGTTCGTCAAGCCCTACGAGCTGTATCCGTGCCGGGACGGATTCGTCTTCTTCGGCGGGTACACCGACAAGTTCTGGCGGCTGTCCTGCGAACTGTTCGGATCGCCGGAACTCGCCGACGACCCGGAAATCGACACCATGGCCAAGCGATTCGTGCCGGCGGTCTACGAACGCCGGATCCGGCCGGTGCTGCACCGGTGGTTCGAGGACAAGACCAAGGTGGAGCTGGAGGAGATCGCCGGCGACGCGGTTCCGCTCAGCGCGGTCAAGGACATCCGGGAGGTCGTCGAAGACCCGCAGATCGCCGCACGCGACATGATCGTGGACGTCGAGTACCCGGAGTTCGGCGAACTGCGCATGTTCGGCTCCCCGATCAAACTCGGCGGCACCCCGACCCAGCCGCGCGGGCTCGCGCCCGAAGTCGGCGAACACACCACCACGGTGCTGCGCGCACTCGCCGACCTCGACGACGAAGGCATCGCCGAACTGCGCGCGAAAGGGGCGATCTGATGAGCGGTATCACGCTCGAACGAGACGGCGCGGTGGCGATCATCCGGTTCGACCGTCCGGAGAAGCTCAATTCCCTCACCCTCGCCATGTATGCCGAGCTCGGCGCGGCCTTCGCCGAGGTCCGCGACGACGACGCGGTTGCCGTCGCGGTCCTCACCGGCCGGGGCGGGCGGGCGTTCTGCGTCGGCGCCGACCTGACCGAATCGATCCCCGCACTCGCCGAGGGCCGGTTCGACATTTCCGAGTGGGATCCCGCGCACCAGAAGCACACGACGTTGTTCAAACCGGTGATCGCCGCGGTGAACGGACTGTGCCTCGGCGGCGGCTTCGAAATCATGCTTTCCACCGATCTGCGCATCGCGGCCGACACCGCGGAATTCGGGCTGCCGGAAAGCGGTGTCGGCGTGGTACCCGCCGGAGGCACGCTGACCCGGCTGACGCGGCAGATCCCGTACGTGTGGGCGATGGAGCTGATGCTGCACGGCGACCGGATCCCCGCGGCGCAGGCGCTGCGTTACGGCCTGCTCAACGAAGTCGTGCCGGCGTCCGAGCTCCTGGACGTCGCACTCGGGCACGCCCACCGGCTCGCAGCCAAGAGCGGCACCGCGCTGGCGACGATCAAGGAGGCCGTCCTCCGGCTCGGCGACCTGCCGCAGGACCAGGCCTTCCACCACGAAGCCCATTACGGGCAGAAGGCCTTCACCGCACCGGATGCCCGGGAGGGGCTGACCGCGTTCGCCGAACGCCGGGCACCGGACTTCCCTTCCCGACGGCGGCCCGCGGCAGGCTGACCCCATCGTCGTACCGGGCCCCGGTCGATAAAATCGTGGTATGCCCGACCTGATCGCGCCCACCACCGAGCTGCACGACGCCTGGCTCGCCGCACACGCCGAATGGGGTCCGGGCCTGCACGAAGACGGTTTCGGGCTGGCACCAGCCGATGACGTCGGCTCGCCTGCCGGATTCGCGGACTGGGTGGCCCGGCTGGCCGCGGAGTCCGAGCTGGCCACCTACCGGTGGATCGTCGAGGAAGCTGCGGTGCTGGGCGGCATCGCACTGCGCCGCGGGCCCGCCGACTACGTGGCGCGGACCGGCCACATCGGCTTCGGGATCCGGCCGTCCGCACGCCGGCGCGGGCTGGCCGGCTGGGCGCTGGGCCGGATGCTCGCCGAAGCACGTGCCGTCGGCCTCGACCGGGTACTGGTGGTCTGCGAGGAGGACAACGTCGCCTCGGCGAAAACGATCGAACACTGCGGGGGCGCGCTGGAAGGCATCCGGCACACGCAGCACGGCCCGGTACGCCGCTACTGGATCACGACGGCCGGCGACGACTGAGGCAGGCACCCGGTCATCGCGGTGACCGCGGGCGGCTGGCGAGCGCGTGGAAAATCCGGTCGTGCTCGGCACCGCCTCTGAGCCCATCCACTTGCAGCAGCACGCTGTACGCGGCGTTCACCAGGGTGCTCGGCCGGTCGCGGTAGAGCTCTTCGAAGATCTGCACGGCCCGGCCCGCCGCCGCCCACGCCTCCTCGATTTCCGTGTGCAGGGTGGCCCTGATCCACGCGAATCCATTGAGCGTCAAGGCCAGTTCCTCGCGATAGACGGCAGGGGCCGCCTCGGCGAGCTCACCGACGATGTCCGCTGCGTGCCGGGAGAATTCCAGCACCTCCGCACCGCACTCCTGCCGCATCCAGGTCCCCCACACCGGATTCGCCGCGGCCTCCGACTCCCACACCGCCGCCCACGGCGCACCGCATCCCACCTCCGTGAGCCGGAAGGAGGTTCGCTGCAACGCGGTCGACAAGTCGGGCAGGTAAGCGAACGGCTCGGCTTCGGCAAGCTCCCGGAAAACGGTCACCGCGCGGCGGGAGACAGCCACCACCTCCGCTTCCCACGCCCGCCTTGCCTGGGTGTCCTGCCCGGCATCTGCGTCGACCACGGCGGCCCACGGATCGGGATGATAACCCGCCTGCATCAGGAAATCCGCGTGCCGGGTCAGCTCGCGGGCGAGGTGCCGGCGATAGGCGGGGTCGGCTTCGGCCACTTCCTCGTAGCGGGCCGTGGCGGCCGCCGAGGCCTCCAGGGCGTCCTTCCACAGCTCCGCCTGGCCGAGCCAGCCGGCCCAGTTGCTCTGCACTGCCGCCAGCCGGTGCCGGTGGGCTTCGCGGTCCGACCCGACCAGTTCCCGATAGCATTCGAGCGCACCGGCGCCGTGGTCCAGGACCTGCTCCAGCCACTCCGCACGGGTGACGGGATCGGCCCGGCCGTCTCGCTCCTCGACCAGCTCCACCGATTTCGCCAGGAACAGCGCGCGGTTGTTCAGCGCTTGCGCGAAACACGGCAGGTAGTTCGCGCGGTCGAGTTCGGTCAGCTCACCGAAGATGGCGACCGCGTCGGCGGAGAACTCGCCCGCCTCCGCCCACCGCCCTGCCGCGGCGAGACAGGCGGGGTGGTTGTTCACCGCCTCGGCCAATGCGGAGAGTTCGTCGCCGGAGATCCGGCCGCTGCCGGTCAGCTCACGGTGCGCCAGCGAAAGGTAGTGCTCGACCGCGAGGCCGGAGAACTCCGCCGCTTCGGCCGCTTCGCCGGCGACGCCGAGCCGTCGGCTGGTCTTGAGGTGCAGCCACGCTCGTTCCGCATCCGACGCGCCGGGTGCGGCGAGGCCGGCGTGCCGTCCGGTGATCGCGGCGAACCCGGCACCGAGATCGGCCGGGGTCCGGTCACCGACGAACGTCCGGTCGCCGAACCGCGCCTCCACTGCGCTCTCGACCGCGGTGATGACGGAAAGGTCGATCGCGGTGATCCTGGCGATCGCGGCCAGGGCAGAGCCGCCTGCGTCGACGGCGACGTCCGGCCGGGTGCGCAGCAGGGGGTACAGCACGGTGTCGCCGAGGTGCGGCCACCGGTCCGCGGCCGCGGCCAGGAGGGCGACCGCCCGCGGAGCGCAGCTGCCGGTCTCCGGGGAGGTCAGCAACGCGGCGGGGACCGCGGTGGTCCACGGATCCGGCTGGTAACCGGTGACCGGATGACCGGGCACGGACAGCGCGACGAAGTCCTCGGCGAGCCGGTCGGGAAGCAACGGTTCGAGCCGGTTGCCGCGTTCCGGATCGGCGGGCGGGTAGCAGACGGTGTGATCCGCGAGGAGCTGCTCGGCGGGCACCTCCGGGATGAACCGTGCCAGGATCCCGCCGGCGGTCTGCCGGTCGACCGGCCCGGCGAGGGTCGCGGTGAACACCGCGCGCGCCATCGTCCGGTCGTCCGTGCGGAAGTCCAGCCCGCCGTCGGCGTTTTCGTAGAGCTGCCGCCAGTTTTCGTGCTCTCGGTCCAGCAGGTAGACGGTGCAGCCGATCATGTCGCCGGGCGGGCGGCGACCGCGGGCGGCGGCATCCACCGCGACCAGTGCGGCCATGTGCACCGCCAGCGTGAGCCCGAAGTCCGGGCGCCCCAGCGATTCCGGTGGCCCGATCAGGTCCGGCCGGCCGAATGCCGGGTAGTGGCGCGCGAAGGAATCGCGCGCGGCGGTGAACATCCGGTCCCGCGCGGGACCGTCTTCGGGCAACGGTGCCAGGTGCTGATCGGAGGTGTCGATGTTCTCGCGGAGCCGGTCGAGCTTGCCGCGCAGGGCCGGCCAGCCGCGCACCGACCGGCCGATCAGCAGCACCCGCGCCGGCACCCGCTGCCGCAGCAGGCGGTTGTGGAACAACCAGCTCAGATCCGACAGCGGCCACCGGTCGGCGTAGTCGACCAGTACCAGCACGCCGTTCTTCCCGGCCAGGCGAAGATCCTGGCCACCCGGTGCAGGCGGATGGGCGTCCGTGCGATGCACCGCGTCCACGACCTTCCAGCCTGCCGCCAGTGCGGCGGCGGCGAGCTCGTTCGCCAGCCGCGTCTTGCCCTGGCCGCCCTCGCCGTGCAGCCACCGCACCGCGAACCCCGGTTCGGCGTTCAGCCACGAAACCAGGTCGCCGAACTCACCGTCCCTGCCGGTGAAACCGACGAGCCCGGCACGCGCGTCGAGCATCCGGCTGGGCTGCGCCCGCAGCCACCCCGGATCCCGCTCGGCCGCCCGGCGGTGCTCGAACAGCAAGTACAGCGGTGTCCCGTCGCCGAACACGTGGATGTCCGCGCCGACCGCACCGTAGGCGTGCCCGCCCTCGGCCCGTACCTCCTGGCGGACCACCTGCGGCGGCTCCTCTTCGCCGATCACCGCTGCGGGTCCGCGCCGTCCTCCGGTGCGGGAGGCGCCGGTTTCCCCGCTGCGTGGTACTGGATGACGTTGCCGCCCTGTGCGGCGAGCACGGTGCCGTGGTCACGGGCGACGTTGGTCTGCAGCCAGTGCTGCTGCGCCTCCGGCAGCTCGTCCTGCACACGGGCGATGAGGTCCCGCAGCTCCGCTTCGATGTCGGGCTGGTCCTCCAGCAGCCGCCCGAGCCGCAGCTGCCATCCCGGTGCCAGCGCCTTGCGTGCCTGGTCGCGCTCGTCTTCCCCGGCCGCGACGACCAGGCCCTCCTCCTCGTCGAGCTGCTCCTCGGCCCTGGCCCGGCGAGCCGGCCCCAGCCGTCCGAACAGCCGCCCGATGCCGTCCCGGGCCGCTCGGAACGCACCGGTGGCCATCGCCCCGACCAGCGCGATGGCGCCTTCCTGGGCGAGCTCCCCCAGCCCTTCGGCGGTAGTGGGCAGATCAGTCACGGCAGCTCCTCCTCCACGGCGGCGACGGGTCCGCCCGCCACCTGACCATGGTGCCCGTACCGACCCACCCACCGCAGCGTTTCGTCCCGTGCGGTGCCGCGCCGGTCAGGCGGGGCCGAGGCGATCGATCGCGGTCACCTCGTCCTCGGTCAGCGTGAGGTCGGCGGCGGACAGGTTGCGCACCATCCGGTCGCGGTGCGCGGATTTGACCGTCACGGCGACCCGGTGGTGCAGGTTCCAAGCGACGACGATCTCCTGCACGCTGCGGTCGTGCGCCTGCGCGATCGACACCAGGGTCGGATCGGCCAGGTCGGTGCTGCGCAACGGGCTGTGCGCGCTGAGCAGCACGCCACGCGCCGCGAGTGCCTCGGCGAAGGCGGGGTCGTAATCGCCGGGGCCCCACTGGCACTGGTTCACCGCCGGGTACTCGCCGGTCGCCTCGTGCAGTGCGTCGATCAGTTCGATCGAGTAGTTGCTGACGCCGATGGCGGACACGAGTCCTTCCTCCCGCGCCCGGACGAACTCACCCCAGCTGGTGACTCCCGGGTACCCGCCGGGCGGCCAGTGGATCAGCCACAGGTCGAGGTGGCCGGTACCGAGCGCGGTGAGGCTCTCCTCCAGCGTGCGCCGTTCGAGCCCGACCCGGTCCGGCGGCATCTTGGTGGTGACGAACAGGTCCGTGCGCGGCACCCCGGTCCGGGCGAGGGCGGCGCCGATGGCCGCTTCGTTGCGGTACCTCGTCGCGGTGTCGACGAGCCGGTAGCCCTCCTCCAGCGCGGCCAGCACCGCCTCGGTGGCCTCGCCGCCGCGCATCGGGTGGGTGCCGTAGCCGATCAGCGGCATCGCACGGCCGGCGAGGTCGGCGGACGGCACGCGGCCGAGTCCGGGCTGCGGTCCTGCGGTCACGGGGTTCTCCTCCTGCGGTCGTGGGGTCAGTACAGCTCGACGAGCCGCAACGGGGTCTTCGCGAGCGGCTCCGGTCCGGCCCCGGTGACGAGCACGGTTTCGGCCAGTTCCACCGCTGCGCCGCCGGGTACCCCGACGGTCACGTGCACGCCAAGGACCGTGTCCGGTCCGGCGCACACCTCGCCGGACGGCGGCGAACACCGTGCGCTGCCACCCCGCAGGGCGAGGATCCGGCTGGTCCCCGGCCGGTCGCCGAGCTCCCGGGCGGCCGCCGCGTGGCCTTCCCGCAGCGGCTTACCGGGACGCAGTGCAGTGATGAGCGCTTCCGTTGCCGCGGAACAGGATTCCGCCGCCGCACGAAGCGCGGGCCCGGCTTTGCAGAGCACTGCGGTCGCCGTGGCCAGGCCCTGGCTGCCGCCCGCGGTGGGGTGCAGGGTGTAGCGGATCGGGCTGGTGGCGGTCAGCCGGGCGGTGCGCGGATCGTGCCCGTGCACCGTGACCAGATCCGAGCCTGCCCCCGCGCCCGGCGGGTACCAGCCGAGCAGGCCGCCTGCCCGGCGGACGGACCGGTCGACGTTGGCGGTGATCTCCCGGACGTCCATGCCGACGTGCAGGTGGTCCATCACCGCCGTGTAGCCCACCGCCGCCAGTTCGGCCGCCTCGCCGAACGCCGCGCGCTCTTCCGGGGTGCAGCGGACCAGCTCCGCGAAGACGACGTCCGAGGCGGAACGGAGCGACACGCCTCCGTCCGAGAGCCGCCCGGACAACGCCCACGGCACGTCGTCCTCCACCCCGACCGGGCCGGTGCCGACGCCCGCCGTGCTCAGCGCCTCGACGGCATCGGGCCCTTCGGCGACCGAGCCGGCAACGGTGAGGACCACGGCCGCGCCGACCGGTCCGGTGTCGCGCCCGAGGACATACCGGCGGCCGGCCTCCGAGGTGAGCAGCAACGCCTCGAAACCGGCCTGCTCCGCGACGCCGCGGAGCCGATCGAGAGCGGGCCTGGCTTGTGCGGTGGCGATTGGGGCCACGGACGCACCGTCCTTTCGGGATCGAGGCGGCTTCAGCGCTTGAGCGGATCGAACGCGGTTTCGCGGATGCGCAGGGCCGCAACACCGGCGAACACCGAGGTGAGCACGAGGTAGAACGCGGGAACCCAGGTACTGCCGGTCGCCACGATCAGCGCCGAGACGAGCAGCGGCGCGGCACCGCCGAAGATCGCGGTACCTGCGTTGTAACCCACCCCGTAGGCCACCGTGCGCACCCGTGTCGGGAACAGCTCCGCGAGCGTCACCTGCATGACGCCGTTGGTCCCGGCGAAGCACAGCGCCATCAGCACCGCGCCGATCGTGGCCAGCAGGAACGAACCCTGGGTGAGCAGCCAGTAACACGGGAACCCGATGACCACCATGGCAAACGCCGACGCGGCGAGCAGTTTCCTGCGGCCGAGGCGGTCCGAGAGCCTGCCTGCGTAGAGCACGCCGAACGTGCCGACCGCGAGCATGATGCCGGTCACCAGCAGGCCCTGCACCGCGGAGAAGTGCATTTCGTTGTTCATGAACGAGGGCATGTAGATGAACAGGATGAAGTAGCCCGAGCTGTTGAACAGCGGCAGCACGATGGCCATCAGCATGCCGCGCACGGTTTCGCGCGAGCTGAACGCCTCCCGCAGCGGACTGCGGGTGACCTCGCCCTCGACCTTGGCCGCGGTGAATTCCGGGGACTCGTCGGCGGCCCGGCGGATGAAGAGCCCGACCACGCCCATCGGCAGGGCGAGCAGGAACGGCAGCCGCCAGCCCCAGCTCTCCATCGCCGCGGGAGTGAGCACCGCGCTGAGCATCGCGGTGAACAGCGTGCCCAGCAGCATCGCGATGAAGGTGGCGGCGTTGGCGTAGCTGACCACGCGCCCGCGCCTGCCGTCACCGGCGTGCTCGGCGAGGAACGAGTTGCCGTTGCCCGGTTCGCCACCCATCGCGAAGCCCTGCACGACGCGCAGCACCACCAGCGCGACCGGGGCGAAGACGCCGGCCCCGGCAAAACTGGGCAGCACCCCGACCAGTCCGGTGGACAGGGTCATCAGCGTGATCAGCCCCAGCAGCACCCGCCTGCGGCCGAAGCGGTCACCCCACGATCCGGCGACCGCGGCGCCCAGCGGGCGGAAGAAGAACGGGATCGCGAACGCGACGAACGTCAGCAGCACCCCGGTGGCAGGTTCGTCGCCGGGGAAGAACACGACTGCCAGGGTGCCGGCCACGAAACCGTAGACGGCGTTGTCGTACAACTCGATGAAGACGCCCACGAGACCGCCGAAGATGGAGGTCTTCGTGGCACGGGCCGGTGCGGGCACCACGACCCCGGAAGGAGCACTGTTCACGAGGACTGCCTTTCTCACGGGTGACGTCGTCGTCACCGGAAGAGCTGCGCTTCTTCGCGCTGCGCCTGGTCAATTACCCCAATAACGGTGGCCCTCCGTTGTTGCCGTGACATTACCGTGGTTGCCCCCTCGGTTACCATATCGAGTGGTTTTCGCGCTGCCCCCATCGGCATTGCTTATCTTTCCGCACACAGCGGTCCGGCCCGGCCGGGCGATCATCGGAAACGCAGTTTGGAAATCGATGCGGCCAACCCTGCGATCGCTTTTCGAATGGTCTCGGAATCGAGGGCGAAACTCGCCCGGAAGTGCCCGGGGCAGCCGTAGGAATCCCCGGCGATCACCACGACCCCGGACGTCTCCAGGAAGTGCTCGGCCAGATCCGCGTCGGTGGTGATCCGCGTGCCGCCGGACGTGCGCGCCCCGATCAGGCGCGCGGCATCGGTCCAGACGTAGAACCCGCCGTCGGGCCGGACCGGGCGGAGCCCGTCGATCGCGGCGAGGCCGGACACCAGCACTTCGCGGCGCTCGGCGTAGACCGCGACGGTCTCGCGGATGAAGGTCTGGTCGCCGTCGAGCGCGGCGGCCGCGGCGGCCTGGCTGACCGAGGACGGGCACGACGAGCTCTGCGACTGCAGCGTGGAGATCGCCGCGCACAGGGCGGCCGGACCGGCGGCGTACCCGAGCCGCCAGCCGGTCATCGCGTAGGCCTTCGACACGCCGTTGACCAGGAACACCCGCTCACGCAGCTCGGGTGCGACGGAGACCAGGCTCGGCACGGGCTCGGCACCGAAGTTGATCTCGTCGTAGATCTCGTCGCACAGCACCGAAATCCGCGGATGCCCGCGCAGCACCTCGGCGAGCGCGGCCAGCTCGGCCTTGCTGTACACCGCGCCGGTGGGGTTGTTCGGGGTGTTGAGCACAAGCCACTTCGTCCGGTCGGTGACCGCGGCGCGCAGCAGCTCCGGGGTGAGCTTGTACCCGGTGTCCGCGGCCGCCGGGACGAGCACCGGACGGCCCCCGTTGAGCGCGACCATGTCCGGATAGGACACCCAGTGCGGGGCGGGCACGATCACCTCGTCGCCCGCGTCGAGCGTGGCCAGGAACGCCAGGAAGATCAGCTGCTTCGCGCCGCCTCCGACGGCGATCTCGCCGGGACCGTAGGGCCGGCCGGTCTTGCGTTCCAGCCGGGCCCGGATCGCCGACTGCAGCGCGGGGGTGCCGTTCGCCGAGGTGTACTTGGTCTCCCCGGCCCTGATCGCGGCGATCGCGGCGTCCTTGACGTGCTCGGGGGTGTCGAAGTCGGGCTCGCCGATGGTCAGCGGGAGCACCGGTTTGCCCGCCGCCCGGAACGCGCGGACCCGGTCCGCGACCCGCGAACTCGGGCTCTCCTTCACCCACGACATGCGCTCGGCCAGTTCGGGCTGCGGCCGGATCCCGGGAACGGTCATCTCTCAGCGTCCTTTCGTGACGGGGGTACGCACGTGCGCGGCGAAGGCGGACTGTGCGCGAGCGGCGATCCGGTCGAGCAGCCGCCTGCGTTCGAGGTGGGTGGCCGTGGCGGCGGCGGCCGTGGTCCGGCGGAAGCGGATGCGCTGTCCCGGCCGCAGCTGCCCGGCCACGTCCTGTGCGGCCGAGGTGAGCACGGCCAGCACCGGGTAACCCGCGGTGATGCCGCGGCCCCGCAGCAGTACCAGCAGCTCGTCCCCGGCGGGAGCTTCGATCGCCCCGACCGGAACCCCGCGGGAGAGCACCTCACCGGATACCGGCCGTTGCGGCACCGGACCGGCCACCCGCAGTCCGACGTGGTTGATCCGCGGGGTGACCGAGTACCGGGAGGTGAACAGCATCTCCAGCGCGGTGCCGAACTCGCGCGCGTCCGGCCCGTCGAGCACGTCCAGCACGGTGGGCACCCGCGGCTCCCGCGGCAGTCCGAAGTGGAAGACCGTCGTCCCGAAGACCGGGTTCACCAGCGGCGGGTGAGAGCGCAGGAGCGGGAGTTCGATACCGGCCACGGCCTCGGTGCCGAACCCGATCATCGTGTCCGGGGCGACGCTGCCCAGCAGCCGTGGCACGGCGAAGCCGCCGTGCACCGCCACGTACGCGCGCAGCCCGGCGTCCGAGACTCCCACGTGCACGGTCTGCCCGGCACGCACCGACAGCGGCGACCACGCGGGGTGCGGGCGGCCGTCGATCGAGGGCACGGCCGGGGCCCCGGTCACCGCGACGAGCACGTCGTGCGTGGGCCGGAAGGTGAGCCCGAACCCGGTCGCCTCCAGCAGCGGATCGGTCGGCGGGTTGCCGGCCAGTGCGTTGGCCGTGCGTGCCGCGAACTGGTCGAGCGCGCCGTTGACGGCGAGCCCGCGGGCGGGCCCGGCGGTGCGGCCGAGATCGGTGACCACGCAGGCACGGGCGGCGTCCACGATCAGCCGGGGACGGTCAGCCATCGGCCCGGTGCCGCATCGGCTCGCCGCGCAGGCGCGCGTAGGCGGTCTCGTCGATCGCGGAAAACCGCAGCCGGTCACCGGGCCGGTAGGGCACCACCGCGTCGGTGTCCGTGCGCAGCACGGCGAGCGGGGTCCGGCCGATCTGCCGCCAGCCGCTGGGAGCGGCGACCGGGCCGAGCACCGCCTGCCGACCGGCCAGGGAGACCGCGCCCGGCGGGACCCGCAGCCGGGGGGTGGCCAGGCGCGGGACGGGTACGCCGAGCTCCGGGCCGTCGGTCATGGCCGACGCGGCGGGCCCGCCGAGGCAGCGGATGAGGTACTCCGTGCCGCACACGAGCTCGACCACCCGGTGGACCGGCAGTCCGGCGACCCCGGCAACCCACTCCAGGTCCGGGCCCTCGGCACCGCCGAACAGCACCGGCACATCGAGGACGCGGGAGGGCAACGGCTCCAGCACGTCCGGCGCCTCCCACGACAGCAGGTGGAACATCACCGTGTCGACCGTGGTTTCGCACGGGTCGAACTCGACCAGGATGGCGTCGTAGGTGGGCACCGCGGACAGCACACCGGGGACCTCGCCGTGGTTGAGGCGGCGCGCGAGGTGGTGCACGGTGCCCCACACCTCCTCGGCGTGCGCCCCGTCGACGGTGATGCGCACCGCCGCGTCGCCGCACGGGGAGACGTCGAGCTTCGCCGCGGTCCGGATGCCGGTCATGCGGCGGGCGTGTCCAGCACCTGATCCAGCGGCGCCAGCCGGACGCCGGCGGCCTGCAGTTCGGCGCGGATCCGGGTGGCCAGCCGCAGCGCCTCGGGACCGTCGCCGTGCAGCTGGACGCAGTCGGTGCGGACCGGCAGGTCGTGTCCGTGGCGGCTGGTGATCACGCCCTCGGTGACCATGCGGACGGTGCGGGCGGTGACCTCGTCCGGATCGGACAGCACCGCGCCGGGCTCGGACCGGGCCACGAGCGTGCCGTCGTCCTCGTAGGCGCGGTCGGCCAGCCCCACCATCGCGATCCGCAGACCTCGCTCCCGCGCCACGGCCGCCAGTTCGCCCTCCTGCACCAGGATCACCATTTCCGGGTCGAAGGCCGCCACAGCGTCGGCCACCGCACGCGCGTAGTCGCGCCGCGTGACGACCAGGTTGCCGAGTTTGCCGTGCGGCGCCAGATGCGCGATGCGCGTGCCGTGTGCCCGGGTGAACGCCGAGAGCGCGCCGATCTGGTAGCGCACGTCGGTGCGGACCTCCTCCTCGGTCAGGTCCATTGCGCGGCGGCCGAAGCCGACCAGGTCCGGGAAGCCGGGGTGGGCCCCGACGCGCACGCCGCGCTCGACGCAGGCGCGCACCGTCGTGTCCATCACGCGCGGGTCGCCGGCGTGGAATCCGCATGCGACGTTCGCGGAAGTCAGCAGGTCGAGCAGCGCGGCGTCGTCACCCATGGTGTACGCGCCGAAGCTCTCGCCGAGATCGGCCACCAGATCGACGGCAGGCACCATCGGTCTCCTTCCCCGCAACGGGTTATGTTCTCGAGCGAGACGGTAGTTCCGGCGCGGCCGGTGACGAAGCCTCATCAGGAAGGCCCATGGCCTCATCGGGTTTGCCGATGGAATCCCCGCGGGAGGGACGATGGACACGCGCAGGCTCGGCTACTTCGTCCGGGTGGTCGACATCGGCAACATCACCCGGGCCGCGGAATCGCTGCACATCACGCAGTCCGCACTGAGCCAGCACATCTCCGGGCTGGAGAGCGAGTTCAAGACGCGCCTGCTCGAACGCACCGGCCGGGGCGTCGCGGTGACCGGGCCGGGGCGCTCGCTCTACCGCTACGCACAAGGGATCCTGCGGCTGGAGAAGGCCGCGCGCATCGACCTGCGCAACGGCACCGGCTCGCCCGCCGGGCTGGTGACCGTCGGCCTCGCGTCCTACAGCATGGCCTCCGGCGCCGCCATTCCGCTGCTGCGGGTGGTGCGGGAACGCTACCCGGACATCCAGCTGCAGCTGATCCAGAACCTGACCGTGGTGATGAGCCAGGCGGTGCTGCTCGGCCAGGTCGACATGGCGCTGATCTACGATCCCGGCCACGTCAAGGGTGTGGTGTTCGAACGGGTGCTGGAGGAGGACTTCCACCTGATCACCAGCGCCCGAGCGCCCCGCGTGCCCGCGCGCGGCGACGAGGTCACCCTGAAACAGGCAGCCACCCTGGATTTCCTCCTGCCCAGCGAGGTGCACACGGTGCGGCGGATCACCGACGCCGCCTTCCACGCGGCAGGCCTGCACTGCTCGATCGCCGCCGAGATCGAACCGAGCATGGTGCTGCGGGACGCGGTCGTGAACGGTCTGGGCGCCACGATCCTGCCGCTGTCGGCGGCGAGGACCTACTTCGCACCCGACGAGGTGCGCGCGTACCGCTTCAGCGACGCGCACATGCGCACCGGCATGTCGTTGTGCACCTCCGAGGTGCAGCCGTTGTCCGAGGCGGCCGACCTCGTGGCGCAAGTGCTGCGGGGCCTGCTGGCCGAGGTTCAGGACGGCGCGGCGCGCGGGTACCGGTCCTCCGACACGGTTTCGTAGACCGCCGAGTGGTCCGCCGCACCGAGTCCATTTCGGACGGTCGCTTCGAACAGCGCGGCAGTCTGCCTGGTCTGGGCCAGCCGGGCGCCGAGCCGGTCGGCGAGCGCAAGCGCGTAGCGCAGATCCTTGACCTGGTTGTCCGTGCTGCCGCCGAGGCCGTACTCCCGTTGCAGGATCTTCGCCGCCTTGGCCTCGAGCACGGCGCTGGATGCCAGGCCTGCTTCGAGCACCCGGACCAGCTGCGAACCGGAAAGCCCGGCGCGCCGGGCCAGGTCGAGTGCCTCGGCGAGCCCGACGAGCGTGGTGGCCACCACGATCTGGTTGCACAGCTTCGCCGCGGTACCGGCACCGACCGGGCCCAGATGTTCCACAGTGGACGAAAAGGTGCGCAGCACCGGTTCCACGGTGGCGAAGTCCTCGTCGCCGGCGCCGACCATCAGGCTCAGCGTGCCGGCCCGCGCGCCCGCGTCACCACCGCTCATCGGGGCGTCCACCACGGCGAGGCCGAACCGGGCGAGCCGCACCGCCAATCCGCGGACTTTGTCCGGCGCCGTGGTGCTGAGGACCACGACGTGCGTGGTGCCCCGGCCTGCCCACGTGTCGAGGACCGGGTCGGGGGCGATCCGCTCGAAGTGGTCGACGTCGGGCAGCGCGGACAGGACGACCTCGGCGCACAGCTGCGCCGGGTGCCCGACCGCGGCCGCGCCGAACGCCGCGGCCTTCGCCCGGGTCCGGTTCCACACCCGGAGCGGGAACCCGGCGCGGGCCAGGTGCCCGGCGACCGGGGCACCCATCGGGCCGAGGCCGAGCACCCCCACCGTCGGCGTGCTCACTGTTCGACGACCAGTCCCTTGGCCTTCAGCTTTTCGACCAGGCCGTGCACCTCGATCAGCGTGCGCTCCCCGCGGCGGTGCTCGGCACGGATCGCGGTCTCGTGCTCCTCGCGCTCCCGGCAGGCGCGGACCACGTCCGCGGCCTCGGCCGGGTCGACCACCACGATGCCGTCGCCGTCGCCGCGCAGGATGTCACCGGGCCGCACGATCTGCCCGCCGACGGCCAGCGGCCGGTTGATCGGCCCGAGGGTTTCCTTGACCGTGCCCTCGATGCAGACCGAGCCGGAGAACACCGGGAAGCCGAGCCGCTTCAGGTCCGCGCTGTCGCGCACGCCGGAGTCGGTGACGAACGCCGCGAGCCCCTTGCTCTGGCACGCGGTGGCGAGCACGTCGCCGAAGGAGCCCGCCTGCGCCAGTTCACCGGCGGCCACGATGAGCACGTCACCGGGACGGGCGTAGGAGATCCCGACCTGGACCATGATGTTGTCGCCCGCCTGCGCCTGGACGGTGAACGCCGGGCCACAGAACGACATTGCCGGATCGACCGGCTTGAGCCGGTGCGCGAGCGCACCTTTGCGCCCCTGTGCCTCGTGGATGGTCGCCGCCGAGAACTCCCCCAGCGCGGCCACCACCTCGGGCGCGGGCCGGTCGATCTTCGTGCGCACGTGGATCATCGGTGTTCTCCTCTCGGTTCAGAGCTGCGGATCCGCGGACACGCGGAGCACGGTCTTGGACGAACGGGCCGAATCCGCGGCGCAGGCGAACGCCGCCACCGCGTCCGCGAGGTCGAATTCGTGGCTCACCACCGTTTCCAGCGATTCGTCCGCGGCGAGCAAGGCGATCGCCTCGTCCAGTTCGACGTCGAAGCGCTGCGAACCGGACACCGCGAGTTCCTTGGCGAGCACCGTCGACATCGCCACCGGCACCGGCCCGCTCGGCAGCATCCCCAGCTGCAGCACCGCACCGCCCGGCCGCGCGGCGGTCAGTGCCGCGGTCAGGGACGCCACCGCGCCCGCAGCCTCCACCACGACGTCGAACGCGGACTCCTCGATCGTCCCGCCTTCGGCCAGGTTGACCGTGGTCCCGGCACCCACCGACGCGGCGACCTTCAACGGGAACTCCTGCAGGTCGGCCGCGACGATCTCACCGGCACCGGAGTGCTTCAGCGCGGCCACGGCGAGCGCACCGATCGGACCGGCGCCGCTCACCAGCACCCGTGCCCCGCGCACCCGTTTCCCCAGCCGCCGGACACCGTGCAGTGCAACGGAGAACGGTTCGGCGAGCACCGCACGCCGCAACGGCAGGCCCTCGGGCAACGGCCGCAGCTGGCGCGGCAGGACTTCCAGGATTTCCGCGAACCCGCCCTGCGTGTGCGGCCGGGTCGAGGCGGAGCCGAGATACGTTCCCGGCTGCAGGTGCAGGCCGGTCGCCTCGGTGACCCCCGCGGGCGCACACGGGGTGGCCGGGTGGATCGCGACCGGAGTGCCCGGCGCGGGCGCGTTCGCCGCCTCGGCGCCGACCTCCGCCACGACGCCGACCACCTCGTGCCCGAGCACCAGTGGTTCGGTCACCCGGTACGGGCCGTTCTGCCCGTCCGTCGCGTAATGCAGGTCCGAACCGCAGATCCCGCCGTAGACGATGCGCACTGCGACGCCACCGGGCGCCGGGCTCGGGACGGGCAGTTCGTCGACGCGCACATCCTTCGCGCCGTGGACAACAACAGCCTTCACAGGGAGCCTTTCTTCCTCGGTGGGTTCAGCGGGCCAGGTAGCCGCCGTCGACGGGCAGCACGGTGCCGTGCACGAAACGGGCGGCGTCGGAGACGAGGAACAGCGCGGCACCGGCGATGTCCTCGGCGGTACCCCACCGGCCGGCCGGGATGCGTTCCAGGATCTTGCGGTTGCGGGTCTCGTCCGCGACGAGCGCGACGTTCATCTCGGTGTCGATGAACCCCGGCGCGATCGCGTTGACGCGCACCCCCTTGGCCGCCCACTCGTTCGCGACGGACTTGGTGAACTGGGCGACCGCACCCTTCGAGGCGGCGTAGGCGGACGCGGTGAAGCCGCCAGTGAACGACAGCATCGAGGCGAGGTTGACGATCACCCCCGCTCCGCGTTCGAGCATCGGGCGCCCGAACAGCTGGGTCAGCTCGACCACGCTGCGGATGTTGAGCTGCTGCACACGATCCCAGTCCTCGAACGGGAAATCCTCGAACGGATGGCGCAGGTTGAGCCCGGCGTTGTTGACCAGGATGTCGACCCGGTGCTCCCGCAGCACGGCCGCCGCCGCGGCACGCACCTGATCGGGCTCGCCGAGATCGACGGCCACCGGCACGTACTTCCCGCCGTGCGTGGCGACCGGACGGCGGTGCAGACCCACCACGGTCGCACCGTTGCGCAGGTACTCTTCGGCGATCGCGTGGCCGATACCGGAACTGGCCCCGGTGACGACCGCGGTCTTGCCGGTCAGATCGGCGGTGAACGAAGCGGCCATGGCGGCATTGCCCTTCTGCTCGGGAGACAGGTGT
Source organism: Amycolatopsis ultiminotia (assembly GCF_039536925.1). Taxonomy (NCBI): domain Bacteria; kingdom Bacillati; phylum Actinomycetota; class Actinomycetes; order Pseudonocardiales; family Pseudonocardiaceae; genus Amycolatopsis; species Amycolatopsis ultiminotia. The sequence continues at coordinate 209,903 of NZ_BAAAZN010000015.1, forward strand.
CCGGGGTCATCTTCCCCGGAGTCGTGCACTCGGGTCATGCGATATGCGAACCGCCGTTGACGTCGTAGGTCACGCCGGTCAGGTAGCCGGCCGCTTCGCTCAGCAGGAACGACACGACCGCCGCGACGTCCTGCACGGTGCCGATCCGCCCGATCGGCAAATCCCGCAACAGCACGGCTTTCCGCTCCTCGGACAGCCGGCCGCCCATGATGTCGGTGTCGATCGACCCGGGCGCGACGGAGTTCGCGGTGATCCCGAAAGGCCCCAGCTCCCGCGCGAGCGTGCGGGCGAAGCCCAGCAACGCGGCCTTCGAAGCCGAGTAGGCGGCGCGGCCGTACACTCCTCCGCCGCGTTCGGCCGACGTCGAGGAGATGTGCACGATCCGGCCGACCCGGTGCCGCGCCATGACCTTCGCGGCGGCCTGGGTGACGTGGAAGGTGCCGTGCAGGTTCACCTCGACCACGCGGCGCCACTCGTCGTCGGTGACCTCGAGAAACGGCACCGGAGAGCTGACCCCCGCGTTGTTGACCAGCCCGGTGAGCTGCGGCAGCCGCTGCTCGACCTGCTCCACCGCGGCGAACACGGCGTCGCGGTCGCGGATGTCGAGGCCCGCGCCGTAACACGGCCTGCCGTGCTCCTGCTCCAGTCCGGCTGCCAGCTCTTCGACGGCGGCACGGTCGACGTCGAACACGGCGACCGACCAGCCCTGGGCAGCGAGCGATCCGGCGATCGCGCGGCCGATCCCGCGCGCCGAGCCGGCTCCGGTGACGATCGCGGTGCGGTCGCCGGGGAATTGCGCGGCGGACGGCGTTGTCATGGTGCTCCTGTCAGCTGATCCGCGGTCACTGGGTACGCGGGAGGATCCGGCGGAGGTAGGCGGCGTTGGTGGCACCGACGCTGAGCCCGTCGCCGCCGTAGTGCTCGGCGACGAACGCCCCGCGGAAGCCGTGGGCGATCGCGTAGCGCACAGCCGTCCGGTAGTTGATGACACCCAGCTCCAGCGACGTCGGGTGGGTGAGCACAGTGCCGCCTGCCGGATCCTCCAGACGCGCGTAGTTCTTGACGTGCCAGTAATTCGTGCGTGGCGCGGTGACCGAGACCAGGTACTCCCAGGAATCGGCCGGACGCTGCTGGCGGATCAGGTTCCCCAGATCGGGGTTGAGCCCCACCGCGTCGTGGCCGATGTCGTCGAGGAACCGGATCGCCTCGTCGGCACTGCCGAGATAGGTGTTCTCGTACAGTTCGAGGGAAATCTCCAGGCCGAGCGACGCAGCGTGGTCGCCCAGCTCCCGGAACCGGCGGACCGCCAGCGCGTAGACCTCCGGATCGGCGGGCCGCTCGTCCTGCGGCACGGTCCAGAACCACAACGCCCGCTGCTGCTGCGGGGTCAGCGCGTCGTGCAGCCCCAGGCACACGACGCCCGCGCCGAGTTCCGCAGCCGCGTCCACAGTGCGATGGCTGAACGCGAGGTTCCGTTCGCCGCGCTCGGGGTGGATGACGCTCCGGCGCACCACCCCCACACCCGGAACGGAGAGCCCGGCATCGGCCAGTACCGCACCGAGCGCCGACAGCCGCTCCGGACGGAGGTCCCCGAGCGGAAGCCACGCCGTGGACAGTTCGAGCTGGGTGAAGCCGGCATCGACGACCGCCTGCAGCTGGGCACGCCATTCGGCGGGGTCCAGCTCCGCCACCGGAGTGCCGTCCGCGGCGTGCGGCGGGAACTGCAGCATCGCCGCGGCGATCGGCCACGCCTCCGCCGAGTACGGGGACGCGAAGTCACCCGCGCACCCCAGCGAAGGCCGCTCTTCGTGCACCGGGACGCGGACCGACTCAGCCAATGCGGATGCCTCCGTTGATGTTGTAGGTGGCGCCGGTGATGTAGCCGGCGTCCGCGCCGACGAGGAACTCCACCAACGCGGCGACCTCGCGCGTCGTGCCGAGCCTGCCGACCGGCAACTGGGCCAGGAACGCGGGTTTGCGGTCCTCGGTGATGCGGCCGCCCATGATGTCGGTGTCGATCGTGGCCGGGGCGACCACGTTCACCGTGACACCGTTCGGTGCGACTTCGAGTGCCAGCCCGCGGCTGAACCCCTCGATCGCACCTTTGGACGCCGCGTAGGTCGATTTGCTGTATGTGCCGCCGCCGTTCTGCGCGGCAGTCGACCCGAGGTTCACCACCCGGCCGTAGCCGCGTTCGACCAGTCCGGGCACAATCCGCTTGCACATCACGAACGTGCCGGTCGCGTTGATCCGCAGCACCCGTTCCCAGGTCGCCAAGTCCGTTTCCAGCAACGGAACCGGCGAACTGATCCCCGCGATGTTGACCAGCGCCCCGATCGGCGCCAGATCACGTTCGAATCCGGACACCGCGGCGTGCACCGCCTCGGGATCGGCGACATCGGCGGCTGCTCCACGCGCGGCGATCCCGTGCCGCGCCGCCAGTTCCGCCGCGACGTCCTCGACCGCCGGGTCCACGTCGAGCAGCCCGAGGTGCCAGCCGGCCGGAGCCAGCCGTTCCGCCAGCGCGCGGCCGATCCCGCGTTCCGACGCCGCGCCGGTGATGATCGCGGTGCCTGTCATGGCGTGGTCCGCCCTTCTTCGTCGGGTCCGTGCTGCCCGTCGGCAGCGTTTTCCGGGGTGTTCAGCGCGGTGCGCGGCCGTTGCCCGCGGCTGACCGCGATCAGCGCGTCCAGCGCGCTCGCGGACACCGCCGCACTGAACTGGTCGGTCCAGCACAACGAATGCGGCGCGAGCACCACGCTGTCCACAGTGGTCAATGCGCTGCCGGGGTTCAGCGGCTCCTCGGCGAAAACGTCCAGTCCGGCGCCCGCGATCCTGCCGTCGCGGAGCCTGCGGACCAGTGCTTCCTCGTCCACAACCGATCCGCGCGCGACGTTGATCAGCCGCGCCGACGGCCGCAGCAACGCGAGTTCCGCGTCGCCGAGGAGGTGTCTCGTCCCCGCGTTTCCCGCGACGGTGACCACCACGTAGTCGCTCCGCCGCAGCAGATCGGCGAGCGCGACCGCTTCCACGCCGATCTCCGCGGCCGCCTGCCTGCGGTCGCTGCGGTTGTAACCGAGCACCCGCAATCCCAGCGCCCGCACCCGGCGCGCGGTCTCCATGCCGATCCCGCCCAGCCCGACGATGCCCACCGTCGCGCCGGTCAACCCGGGTCCCTGCCACGCGCCGCGCTCGCCCCAGCGTCCCTCGCGCACCAACCGGTCCTTCATCACCAGGTTGTGCGACAACGCATACAGCAACGCGATCACCGAATCGGCGACCGGTCCGCGCACCGCGTCCGGGGTGGTGGTCACCACCACCCCACGCCGCGTGCAGGCGTCCACGTCGACCGCGTCGAACCCGGCGCCGAACCGGGCGACGTGCCGCAGCCGCCCGGAGGACGGGATCGAGGCGGCGCTCACCCGCTCGTGTCCCAGTACCAGGACCGCGTCGGCGTCTTCGAGCTGCCGCTGCTGCAGCTCCTCCACAGCATCGTCGAGCACCCGCCACGACAGCCCCGCTTCGGTCAGCCGCGACAGTCCGATGTCACCGAAGACCGTGCTGCCGTCCGGTTCGGCGTACCCGCGGGTGAGCACGACCCGGTAGTCCACAAACACCTCTTTCCGCCTCGGGGAACTGGTGGCCGAAGAGTAGTTCGGTCACCGACGCGATCGGGGCCGTATCAGCAACGGAGATAGCGGTATCTCGCTTCCCGATACTGCTGCCCGGGGCTCGCCGTGGTGGCCGCCTGCGCGCGTCAGTCCGTCCGCCGCTCGAAGTTGAGCCCGCCGGGAACCTGGAACGTCGGCAGGATCTCGATGTGCCCGACGTTCATGTGCCGCGGCGAGGCGATGGCGAACTCGATCGCGCTCGCGATGTCCTCGGGTTTGAGCGACTCGTAGCCGTCGAAGAACTCGCGCTGTGCCTGCGCCGGGTCACCGAGCACCCGGCCGAAAATCTCCGTTTCGACGCGTCCCGGGCAGATCTCGGTGATCCGGACGCGCTTGCCGTAGCCGTCGACCCGCAATTGGCGGGACAGCGTGTGCACGGCGGACTTGGTGGCGTGGTAAATCGTATTGCCGCCGAAGTTGTAAACGCCGGCGATGGAGCTGATGTTGACGATGTGCCCGAGGTCGCGGGCCACCATGCCGGGCATGATCAGCCGCACGAGGTGCAGCACGGCTCGGAGGTTGACCGCGATCTGCTCGTCGACCGCGAACTCGTCGGCGGTCAGGATGGTGCCGGTGCGGGAAACCCCGGCGTTGTTGACCAGCACGTCGATCTCCAGCCCGTCGACCAGCCGGGTGAGCGCCTCGGTGGAGGTGAGGTCGACGGCGTGCGGAACGCAGCCGGTGGCGCGGGAGAGCGCGGTGAGCCGCTCGCGGTCGCGGGCGACGGCGTGCACCTCGAGTCCGCGTTCGGCCAGCCGCTGCACGAGCACGGCGCCGATCCCGGTCGACGCACCGGTCACCAAGGCGCTGCGGTAATCGGAGAAGGGCATGGTGTTCGTTCCTTTCGGCGGAATTCCGCACGGCCCGGGGTGGACGGCGTGGACCGGCAATGCGGCCCGTGGTTTCCCTGGCGATACCGGTTCGATCGCATTTCGGCCGGTTCCGCCCCGGCGGCCGGTGGTGCCGGCGACCTTAAGGCTTCGCCTTGCACACCAACAAACATCGTTTTCCCATGGGGCAATCGGGTTTTCTTATGTCCCGGCCACTCGCGCTGCTCACCGCATTCGGGGTACCGCTACCGAATGGCGCTGTCCCGATTCGGCGTTTGTGCCCGTGTTCGCGGCCCGGATAACGTGCGCGTGCACAGTTCCGGCGCACTGAGGAGCGGACCGTGGAAAAGCGCGTGCTGAGCACCCGCGGCCAGTTGCCCGGCCCCGGCCTGGACCGGCTCGCCGCGCAGGTCGGCCTGATCAGGGGGCCGGCCGAGGCCAGGCCGACAGCCGCCGCACTGCAGGCGCTCGCGACCGGCGTGTCCGGGATCCTGTGCCTGGGCAACGACCTCGTCGACGCCGCACTGCTGGACGCCGCCGGCTCGCAGCTGCGGATCGTGAGCCTCGCCAGTGCGGGCTTCGACGGCGTGGATCGGGCCGCAGCCGCCGAACGCGGCGTCGTCGTCACGCACACCCCGGGCGTGCTCGCCGAGACCACCGCCGACCTCGTGTGGTCGCTGATCCTCATGGCGCGCCGCCGTCTCGGTGCCGCGCGCGACCAGCTGCACGCGGGCGCCTGGACGACCTTCCACCTGCACGACCACCTGGGTCTCGACGTGCACGGCACGAAGCTCGGCCTCGTCGGTTACGGGCAGATCGGCCGCGCGGTCGCCCGGCGCGCCGCCGGATTCGGCGTGCACGTCCTGTGCCACGACCCCTATTCGGCCCCTGACGACGGCCTCGCCGAACCGGCCGACCTCGAAACTTTGCTGGCACAGTCGGACATCGTGTCGCTGCACGTGCCGCTCACGGCCACCACACACAACCTCATCGGCGCAACCGAACTGCGCGCGATGAAACCGGCGGCCACCCTCGTCAACACGTCCCGAGGCGGCGTCGTCGACGAGAAGGCACTGCTGGCAGCACTGCGCGCCGGCACCATCCACTCCGCCGGCCTGGACGTGTTCGAACAGGAACCCCGCGGTGCCGACGTGGCGGACCTGGTCGCAGAGGCACGCCTGGTGGCACTCCCCCACGTCGGTTCGGCAACCGAGGCAACCCGTTCCGCCATGGTGAACCTGGCCGTGGACAACCTGCTGGCAGTACTAGCCGGAAAGCCCGCGCACACCCCCCTGCCCGGCACCACACCCGCGACGCAATGAACCACCCGCCCCGGGCAGTCCGCTCCACCGGCCCACGTTCCCGGAGGGGCTCGCATCACCCTGCGCCACCTGCAAACTCCCTGGCATCTCAACGGAGTCCACACTGACGGTGGAGCTGACGTGTCAGTACATGAACCACGAAACGCAACTACTGGGCGCCGGGGCCCGGGGGTTGTCCCCCGGGTAGATACCGCGGGCACCGGCGAAAGTGCGTCAGCGCTGAGCAGCCCGAGCTGCCTCGTGGACCTAACGTGTCAGCATGAGAACCGACCGATGGCCGCGTGCGAGCTGGGGGTCCGGGGGTTACCCCCCGGGAATGATCACCACGAGATCCCGGCGAATTGCGAAGCAACGAGCAGGATCAGGCCAATCGAGTGGGCCGGGCGGGGCTCGAACCCGCGGCCAAGGGATTATGAGTCCTCCTGGGCTCAGCGGTGTGCTCACCTGCGAAAACGCAGCTCAGCGGCGAGCGTTCCGTCCATAATCCCTTGGGTTTGACTGGATCCCCCAAATCGGGGATCAGAGCCGACGCTCACCGTTCCCCTCGGCGCGGCAGTCCGCCGAGCGTGGAGCAAACCGCAGCCCATCGTGAACGGCCCGACACGGGCCATCGAACGCTGTGCTCGCGACCCATCAGCACCCTGCAAGAATCAGGCTGGCCGCTCGCCCCGACGCGGAGCACAGCGCCGCGACCAAACCCTTGTCGCGGTATAAAATCACGACTCCTCGCTGACCGCTGGCCACACCACTCACGCAGAGCACCCAGCTAGTCACTTTTCCGGTGTTTGAGGTACTTTATAACCGTCTGGACCGCAGTCCCGATTCCCGCGACTACGATCCCGACGGGCATCGACGAGTTCGCCAGCTTCGCCACAACGAAAGCGGTTACAGGCACCGCGAGGACGGACAGCAACGCTGGTGTCGCGAGCGAATACCGCTGCCAAGACCACGTCTTCAATTGCTCAGAACCTGGCGCACAGGTTGCCGGAAAACCGCGCAACGCGATCTCCAAACTCTCGTGTGGATCGGCCACGAGGACCGCTTGAGAGAGCACCGCAAGCAGTTTTCGCAGTTCGTCACGAGCAGGACCATTCGCCGGTCGCGGCGCATCGGTCAGAGCCCGCAGCAAGCTGGTCTTCACCTGGTCGCCAACAACCGAATCCGCCCGTTGATGACCTCGCCCGCTCAGGCAAGTGATCTCACGAGGGAGGCTGACGACCGCCTTGCGAAGCAGGCTACGAAGATTCCGGATTCTGCGCTGGTGCAACCGAGCCGGATTACCGACCCGGCAGCGCGTCCACGAGGCTGCGACTTCGTCCACTTCACCGATCGCTGACAGGAGTTTGGCGATCTGACGCTGGACTCGATCGTGGGCGTAGCGAGCACTCCACACCCGAAGAAACAACGTACCGATCGGAAAGATCAGAAAAATGGCCAGAACAGGCGTGGCCACGTGTTGGACTCCGACAGGCAGGCGCTCAACGTAGAGCCTCACCAGGCCCATCACGACGAGAGTGATGCCGACGACGTAGAACGCCTGGGAGTTCATGCGGGGACGCTGGCGAACCGGGTGAAGCAGGGCAAGATCAACTGTGGCGAGGCCGAGGGGCTGAGCGGTGGCGATCGTGCCGAGCTGGCGCGGTTGTGTGCGGAGAACGCCGAGCTGTGGATGGAACGGGATGTCCTCAAGCGGTCCGTGGTCCTGTGGGTGAAGGAGGCGAGGCGGTGAGCCTGGCCGCGTTCATCGCCGGCCAGAGGACCCGCCACCAGGTGCCAGACGCCGTCACGTGCCGGGTGTTGGCTGTGTCGGAGTCCTGGTTCTATAAGTGGCACCACCGCGAACACCAACCTGCGCCGAGGGAGCAGCGGCGTGCCGAGTTGGACGCGGCGGTCGCGCAGGCTTTCGAGGCCGCGCACGGCCTGCACGGCTCACCGCGTGTTCTCATCGATCTACGCGCTGCCGGCTGGACAGTGAGCGAGAAAACGGTGGCCAAGTCGATGGCCGGCCGGGGATTGGTGGCCCGGCCCAAGAAACGGCGGAAGAACCTGACCCGGCCGGATAAACGGGCGGTTCCGTTCCCGGATCTGGTGAACCGGGACTTCACCGCGCCTGCGCCGGACATGAAGTGGGCCGGCGACATGACCGAAATCCCGACCGACGAGGGAAAATTCTCCTTGTCGACGGCGATTGACCTGTCCTCCCGTCGGTTGCCCGGCTACGCCACCAGCGCCCATCCGGACGCCGGACTCGCAGGTGAGACCATCAAGATGGCTGTCGCCGCCCGTGGCGGGAAGGACGGGGTGACTGGAGTGGTCTTCCACTCCGATCGTGGCTCGGCGTATACCGCGCACGATTTCACCGTGCTCTGCGGCAAGCTCGGAATCCGGCAGCCGATGGGTCGGACCGGATCATGTGTCGGCAACGCCGCGGCCGAATCGTTCTTCTCCACCCTGGAACACGAAGTACTCTCACGGCATCACTTCAAAACTCGAAAAGAAGCGCAACAAACTATTGTTAAACGGGTCGTCGACTTCTACAATCAACGACGTCGCCACAGTTCCTGTGGCATGCAATCCCCGATCGACTACGAGACCAGTGCGGCCAACCGGGCCGCATAGAGGAGTCCTCCACGATCAAGGGGGAAGCTCAAGACACTAGTTGTATGAGGCCATGACGTTGGTGACGCCAACAGGTGCGCGCGACGCAGGCAGTTGGCCGGCCGCGGCGCTGTGGGGTCGGTGATAATTGTAGTGCACGTTCCACACCGCGACAGCGGCTGATCGCTCGGCCTCGCTGATCCAGGTGCGGGAGTAGAGGAACTCCTCGGCAAGGATCCGGTTGTACCTCTCCACCTTCCCATTGTGCTTGGGCGTGTACGGCTTGGTGCGTTTGTGCTTCGCGCCGAGCAAGGATCGCGTGAACGCATGGGCGCGGTAGCAGGCACCGTTGCGTTCCTAAGGGATGTCAAGCTGCTCGGTGGGGTTTAGCGTGGGTGTTGGACGGGCCGGTTGATGGAGCGCTTGGCGACTTCTTGTTTCGCTGGCCCGTCCCCGCTCCAGTGGTTTTGCGTGATCGGCGGATGTCTTCCGGCACGGTGTATCGCTCGGCGATGATGTCGCGGGCTTGGACAGGGGTGACAAGTGTGCCGTCGACGTCACGTAGCTGGTAGGGCGTGTGGTTCTTCCAGCATGATGCGATGCGGGTCAGCAGCGTCGTCGCGATGTGGCAGAGCGCCGAGTTGTGGTGTTTGCCGGCCTGGGCCATCAGCCGGTAATACTTGGCGGCCAGGGTGGGGTCGCGGCGGCGGGCCTGGCTGGCGGCCATGAACAGCGCTTCGCGTAGCAGTGCGTCTCCGCGTTTGGTCGGGCCGCCGTGGCGGCCGGAGACGCCGGAGGCGTCCAGCGACGGAACAAGGCCGCTGGAGCCGCGGACCGCGGCCAGAGACGAGAACCGGCTGATGTCGCCGAGCCGGCCGAGAATGACTGCTCCGGTCACGGCCCCGACGCCGGGCGCGGAGGTGATGATCCCGTCGGGGTCGCGTTCGGCGACCAGGACGGTGATGCGTTCGTCGACGTCTTTGATCTCGTCGGTGATCGCCAGTGCGAGGCGGGCTTCGACGGCGATGTCGTCGGCCAGATCGGCAAAAGCCAGTTCCTCGCCCCATCACTCGGCGGTCGCGGAGGCTGCAGCCAGGATCCTGTCGGCTTCCGCGTCGCCCCAGGCGCCGCGGGAGTGTCGGTAGAAGAATCGGGACAACCGGGACCGGCCGAGGCGATGGACGGTCTGGGGGTCGGCGTAGCCGGTGGCGAGGAACTGCAGCGGGGTCTTGTTCGCCAGGTCACCGCTGAGGGCAGCGTGCCAGTCCGGTCCGAGGATCTCCAGCAGCGCGTCGAGCCGGGCGAGGCCGGCGGTGCGACGCTGGACGAGCGTGGAGTGCAGTTTCGTCGCGCGCCGCAGCGGATCGCCCGGACCTGCGCCCCGCTCGGGATGGAGTCCTTCGGGGTGCAGCAACGGCAGCCGGGCCAGCAGGATCGAGTCCAGCCGGTCGCTCTTGGTGTGTTTGGCATAGTAGGCGCGCAGATCGGCCGATCGCTCCGCGGACACCAGCACCACGGTCGCGCCCCGCCGGCGAAACCATGCCGCCAGCGGAACCCATGCGTTGCGGGTCGGCTCCACCACGACCGTCACCTCGGCCGCCGTGACACCTTCGGGCAGCCGTGCCCACAACCGGTCGAGCTCCTTGCTGCGCGTGCGGAATCGGTGCCCGGACCACAGCACTCGTCCCTGCTCGTCGGCCAAGCTGGCCTGGTGCGGCGCGCGGACCGCGATGTCCACGCCCATCCGAACGATCACTGCCGGCTCCCTTGCTCGCGTGAATTCGGATCCGGCCGCCGTCCACCGTGGGAGCTCGAGGCGCACCAGACATTCGCTAACAGGGATCCACGTCCGACTCGGCCGGGCATGGTCGCCGGGTTCCTAACAGGGCATCTCGAACTCCGGCAGTGACCCCGCCCGCCACCATGGTCAACAGGCAAGGAGTCGCGCAGCGCTCCACTCGGTCAAACAACGTTGACAGGCGGGTGCCGGACGACCCCGATCCATCCCCGCCGGCCGACGAGACAGGCTCAACGCCGCGCACCCAACTTGAACGCCGGTCACGAGCCGGTGGATATGACTGATGCCGTGGCGTGCGAAGAACGCGCGGGCGCGGTGGGTAAAGGCGATCGCGGAGCGGGCTTGCGCGTCCGGGAGGGCTTCGGTGTAAGCGAGGCGAGAGTAGCCGTCGACGGCGGAGGCAGGTAGGTGTACCCGCGCTTCGCGCCGGCCGTGGCCGGTTTACCCTTGGCTGATGTCGCTTTAGCGCGGGCGGCGGCTCTGGCTTGATCGGAGTCGCGGCCGTGGACTCTCCAGCCTCCGCCGTCGGGGATGCGTCCGACCTTCTTCACGTCGATGTGGACCATGTGCCCCGGTCGTTTGGCAACGGTCACGCGCGGGGCGCGGTTGGTGTCGCCGTCGGGATCGATAAAGCGGCGTTCGTTTAACCCCAACTGGGCAAGGAGACGTGTGACAGTGCGGCGGCTGGCCCCTATGCCAGTTTCGTTGAGTTCGAATGCGATTCGCGATGCGGACCATTTGTGCTCGCGCCGCGTTGATTCGATCCGTTGCACGACATCGGGGTGCGTCGCGGTCGGCTGCCGATGAGGCGTGGAGGATCGGTCGGTCAGTCCGACCTCACCGTGCTTGCGCCACCGGTTCACCCACTTCGACGCGCAGGCACGGGAGATGTCCATCTCCCGTGCCTGCGCGATCGGGCGCGTCTTGCACCGCTCAACCAGGCGACGCCGGCCCTCGATGGCAAGTGGTGCGTTGCGGTGGGTCACGACGCCGACCTCGCCGGGCTCGCTGTGATCTCGGCCAATATCAGACCTGCCCCGTCAGTGAGTGACGGCCTATACATGCTGCGCCTCTGCGGGGGAGCGCTTGATCAACAGCGACAGCGCCGCAGCCACGAGCACAGCAGCGATGGAGACGCTGAATACCGTGTCGAGGGCGTGGAGAAAGGTCGCGTGGGCAGCTTGAGTGACGTGCGCGGCGATGGGCTCGCCGAGCTGGCCGTTCAACTGCGTTTGGGCATCGTTTGGGAAGCCGAGAGCGACACTCTTGCGCAGGTTTTCGTCGGCCCCGAGTTCAGCGACGAGGTCTCCGGGCAGTCCGTCGGCCCGGAGCGTCCGCCCGAAACTACTCGCCACGACAGCAGAGATGATCGTGCCGAATACGGCTATCCCCAAAGTGCCTCCGAGTTGCTGAGTAGCTTGCTGCATGCCGGAAGCGACACCTGCTTGTTCTTCGGGTGCACTTCCGACGACGAGGTTGATGGCGGGCACGAGCAAGAACCCGGCACCGGCACCTGCAAGGAGCAGCGGCACAACCAGCGACAACACCGACGAGTCGGTTACAAGCCCGAGCAGCATGACCATAGACGCAGTAATGGCGGCTGACCCGATGAGGATGGTTCCCCGGCTTCCGACGCGTTCGGTTGCCCATCCGGCCATCGGCGACGCGATGACGAACACTGCGGTCAATGGCAGCATCGCCAGCCCCGTGTCGACGGCACTCTTGCCTTGGACAGCTTGGAAGAAGAAGTTCAGATAGAACATGATCGCGAAGAACACGAACATCGTCACGACGCTCAGCACACAACCGACCGCGAACGTCCGATTTCGGAACAGCGCGAGGGAAACCATCGGCTGACGTACGCGCGACTCAACCCCGACGAACGCCACCAGCAACACGAGCCCAACCACGAGGAATGCGACGGGGCCCGCGGTCCAGCCGTGCTCCTGGACCGAGGTGATGCCCCAGATCACCGACGCCAGCGACGCCATTACCGTCACCGCGCCAGCGAAATCCATTCGCTGGGATGTCTCCGGACGAGCTTGCGGCAGCACGCGCGAGCCGACCACGGCGCCGAGTAGACCGAATGGCAAGTTGACGAAGAACACCCAGTGCCAACTGCCGAGCGCCATCAACGCTCCACCGAGCAGCGGCCCTGACGCCAAAGCGGCCGCGGTTACCGCGCCGAACATACCGAGCGCCCGGGGCAGCGCATCAGCAGGGAACGCCTTCCGGATCAAAGCGAGTCCGGCAGGCCCGATGCCCGCCGCGAACGCGGCTTGGACGACCCTTGCAGCAATAAGGACCTCCACGTTCGGCGAGATGCCGCACAGCAACGAGGCGAGTGTGAAACCGCCGACACCGACAAGGAACACACGCTTATGCCCGATCTTGTCGGCAACCGTGCCAGCCGGGATCAGCAACCCGGCGAACACCAGCAGGTAGCCGGTCGTCACCCACTGAATCTGAGTCGGCCCTGCTGCTAGATCGGCGGCGATCGCCGGGTTAGCGACACTAACGATCGTCCCGTCGAGTTGGATCACGACGATCCCCAACGCGACCGCGAGGAGCGTCAACCACGGTCGCCGATGCGATTGTCTTTCCTCGGCCAGCGCTCCCTGACCTAGGCGTACATCTGTCATGCCAAACCTCTCTTGTGCGGTGCTCAAGTAGAACTTGTGCACCGTACAAGAAACTTGTGCATCGCACAAGAATGCCACTAGCCTGTCGGCATGGCGAACGCAGAACGACTCGACCGGGAACGCGTCATCAAAGCGGCAGTCGAACTCCTCGACTCCGACGGGCTCGACGCACTCAGCACCCGCCGCTTGGGTACGGTTCTGAACTCTTCACCGAACGTCATGTACTGGCACGTCGGCAGCATGGAAAACCTCGTCGGACTCGCCACGGACCAGGTTTTCGCCGAGCTAACCCTCGCGATCGAAGGCGCGTCCTGGCGCGACGACCTTGCCCAGACCGCCCGCGACCTCCGTCTTCTATTCAGCCGCCACCCCTGGCTGACCGAGGCATTCAGTACCCATCCCCGCATCCACGGTCCCGCAATCGTGAGATTCCAAAACCACCTACTCCAGGTATGCAGCCGAGCAGGGTTCGAGGGATTCGACCTCGACTGGGCAGGAGCGAGCGTGTTCACCCAGGTCCTCGGTGATGCCTGGGGTCGAACGCCATCACCGATGCCCAAAGACCGCACAACCACGCCGACCGAGATAGTCGAGCAAGTTAGAGGCGATCTTGCCGACTACCCCTTGCTCCTTGAGCGATACGAGGCCCTGGCGAACGCTGACCCCGGCACTGTCGACGAAGCGAGCTTCGAGTTTGGACTCACGGTACTGCTCGACGGACTCCAAGCGCGGCTGAATCAGAGGCCTCCCGCACCATGACTCGCTGAGGCGACATCACTTCCCCAGGTCAATCGGCAACCACTGGCCGGTTCTCGGCGTCAACAACCTCCTGACCCGCAACAACTTAGTGGCCGGAGTGGCCTTCCGCGGCTCGCCGGAGAAACCGATGTACGCGTGCTTCTCCTGCTTCACCGTTTATGACCAGGGCCAGATCGGTGGCTGCAGCCGTTGCCACAATGGTGTGTACGTGCGTACCCCAACGGACAAGCTCGAAGAGGACGGTGAGATCGACGTCTGCTCGTCCTGCTGGGACTACATCATCTCGCGCGACTAACTGACGGAGACTATCGCAGGGATCGTATAGCCGCTGTAGCTCTGGCACGTCCTCGAAGAGGAGTCCAAAGCCCTACTCCCATGTGACCGGTGAGCCAATCAGGGTCTTCCAGCGGCTAACACCGGCTCACCGTGCGCGGCGGATCTGACGACGGAACGATGATCGCTTCTGCGGTCTTCGTGAGCCGTGTCGCAGGTTCGAGCACCAAACAAGCCAGCATGCGAACCTAAACCTGCTGGTCAGCGGCTTGCCGGTCTAGGTGAAGGCCCCTCATGCCAAGGTTCGGCGGGACGGGTATCGGGGTCGCAGCTGGTCAACCACCTGTGCGGCAATCGCGTCAACCTCGGATTGGACGCCGAGGCGCCGGCGCCCACTGAGATGGCCAACGAGGGACAGTCAAGAGCCGACGCCGACCGAATCCCTGAATGGCCAATTTCCGATGTTCACGAGCCTGACCTGCAAGGACGACGACTCTGGCCTTCACTGCCAGTTTGGGCTCGGCTTGCAGCGATTGCTCGCCGGGCCGTCGGTGCCGTTTGCGGAGCGGCAGTAGAGGCGCCCCGTCGCGCAGTCCGGAAAGTGCGGCCCGGCCTCAGCTTGTTGTTTGACCAGGTGATGCTGGTGCGTGGCCCGGTTGATCATGGGTGAAGCCCTTGGTTGATCATTCTTCTTGCGACAGAAGGAAGATCACAACCAAGGGCTTCAGTTGATCAGTGTGCAGGACACCGGCCGGGCCGGTGCATCCGGGGACCTCTCCGGGTTTCGTCAGCGGTTCTTTGGCTGCCTGGCGGGTCGGGCGGGCGCGTTGTTCGAGCTGGCTGATGCGGTGCTGTGCGCCCCTGGGCCGGTGGCCAGTCCGGCTGAACTGTCCTTGACGCCTGAGCATCGGCGTGGGCACGGCGCCGGCTACGACGCGATCAACCACGGCCGCGTCGAGACCGACCGGTTGCGCACCGTCCTGGCATGCCTGCCCGTGCCTCGTGCCGCGAACGGGCGGATCGTGCTGGCCGTGGACGTGTCGCACTGGCTGCGTCCGGATGCGGCATGCAGCCCCGAGCGGCTGTTCTGCCACACCTACGCCCGCGGCAAGGGCCAAGCCCAGATGATCCCCGGCTGGCCGTACTCCTTCGTCGCTGCGCTGGAAACCGGCCGCACTTCATGGACAGCACTCCTGGACGCGGTCCGGCTCCGGCCTGCCGACGATGCCACCGCGGTCACCGCCGCCCAACTCCGCGACGTAGCGGACCGGATCATCGACGCCGGCCACTGGCGCGAGGGCGATTCCAGCATCCTGATCGTGGCCGATGCGGGCTACGACGTAACCCGGCTGGCGTTCGTCCTGGCCGATCTGCCCGTGGAGGTGGTCGGCAGGATCCGCTCCGACCGGGTGATGCTGCGGCCCGCGCCGCCCCGGACCCCCGGCGCCAACGGGCGCCCGCGCAAGCACGGCGGCGTGTTCGCCTTGGCAGACTCCGCCAGCCGGCACATCCCCGATCACGCCACCCACACCGACACCACCCGCCACGGACACGCCCAAGCCCAGGCATGGGACCGGCTGCACCCACGCCTGACCCACCGCGGCCCCTGGCTCGATCACGACGGAGAACTGCCGCTGGTCGAAGGAACACTGATCCGACTGCACGTCGAGCACCTGCCCGGCGACCGGGACCCCAAGCCGGTCTGGCTATGGTCCTCGGTCACCGACGCCAATGCCGAGCTGATTGACCTGCTGTGGCAGGTGTTCCTGCGGCGATTCGATCTCGAGCACACCTTCCGGCTGTTCAAGCAAACCCTCGGATGGACCCGCCCGAAGCTGCGCGCACCCGAGTCAGCAGACCGCTGGACCTGGCTGATCCTGACCGTCCACGCTCAACTACGGCTGGCCCGCCCACTCGTCGAGGACCACCGCCGCCCCTGGGAGAAACGAGTCGCCGAACCCCGTCGGCTAACCCCTGCCCGGGTTCGGCGAGGGTTTCGCAACCTCCACCCGACGACCGCCCGCCCCGCAACCACACCGAAACCCTCCCGACCCGGTCCCGGACGCCCGCCCGGCACAACCAATCGCCACCCAACAAGCCGTTACGAGGTCGGCAAAACCACCAAACGAAACCTCACCCCCGAACAACACCGCAACCACACAGGTCAAACAACAAGCTCAGGTGAGCGGGCGCAGCACGTACTCCGCGGCGAGCTGGACGATCTCGCGCTTGGAGTGGTCCGGGTGGTCGGCGGCGATGAACTGGCGGCCGATCGCCAGCGCGAACATCAATGTGCTGCGGGCTTCGACCTCGTCGGGATCGTCGACGAACGTCGCGAACATCGTGCGCAGGAAGTCCATGCGCTCGTTGTCGATCCGCCGCAACCGCGCGGCGACCGACTCGTCATGCCGGGCCCAAGTCCGCACGGCGAGATCGATCCGGTGCAGAGCCTCGGAGGAGGTCAGCTGCCCGGCGCGCCGGATCCGTTCCGCGGCGTCGACATCTTCCGCGGTCGTCTGGGCGATGACGTCCCTGGTACTGCGACGTTCCCACTCGTCGAGAAGCTCCGCCAGCAGTGCGGTACGGCCAGCGAAGCACCCGTAAAAACCCCCTTTGGTCACGCCGAGCCTGACGGCCAGCTGCTCCACGCGGACCGCATCGGGGCCGCCCTCGGCAAGGGCTTCGAGCCCCGCCTCGATCCAGCGGGCTTTCGTTGTGCGGACTACGGCAGGAATCCGGCCACCTCCTTGCTCGACAGTGATGCATACGCTACCGTACATATAAAGCATACGGAGCCGTATATATCGGAGGATGTCATGGCACGACTTCCCAAACAGGCCTACACCGGTCAACCGTGGCGCATCCACGAGTTCACGAGTGATTTCACTGTCGAAGACGTTTGGTCCTTTCGCACACCCGGTGCCGGGCCGGATAACTTCCCGCTCATGCTCGACGCGATGCACACCGGTGGGAGCCTGCGCGCACAACCGGCGCCGGTGCGGTTTCTCTTCGCCCTGCGCTGGAGGCTGGGCGCTTTGCTGGGCTGGGACAAACCCTCGGCCGGCGTCGGGAGGCGGGTGAGCTCACTGCGTGACCGGCTGCCCGCGGACTTGCGCGCCGCGCGCCGCGGCGCCGATGACGAGAGCCTGCCGCTCAAGGCCGTCTACGAACTGCACTCCGAGAGCGCCCGCGAGCTGGCGAACAAGACCGTGCACACGGTGATGCACCTCGGCTGGGCGCCTGGCGACAACGGTGACCACGAGCTGCGGATGGCCGTACTTGTCAAACCCAATGGCCTGTTCGGACGGCTCTACATGGCTGTCATCGCCCCGTTCCGCTACGGGATCGTTTATCCCGCACTGACCCGGCGCTGGGAGCAGGCCTGGCTCGATCGCACCGCCCGGCGAGTGTCGCCGTGAACGCCCGCGCCGGAATCTTCGCCGTGGAAGAGGGTCCGGCGCACGAACCGCACGCGGCTACGTCGTAGTTTGCAGCTTCAGGCTGGCCGAATTGTCCGTGAAGACAATCGTCGTGTGCTCGGGAAAGTTCTTGTTGCAGAATGCCGAGGCACCTTTGCCGAGACTGGTGATGCACTGCCCGGAGCGTCCGGCGCTCGGAATCCGCCAGTTCACCGAGACGGGATTGCCGTCGGCAACCAGGTCCTCGACGAAGATGTAGTCACCCATCGCCTGGTAGCAGACCTTCACCAACGCGCCGGTCGCGCAGACCCGCGGCAACTCGCGGACCAGGAGCCCTGCTCGGCCAGGTCGATTTCGTCCCAGTCGGCCGCCGGCGGACCACGGTCGAGATGTCCGGACGCATTGCCGAGAGCACCCGATCCGAGGCGTTCGCGGGCGCGCCCGCGAGGTTCACGCCCGGCATGAACACAGCCACACCGGCGCTCCATTTCATGGTGGATCGGCTACCGCGCGGTGCACGGGAAAGGGTTCCGGCGCGAGGTCGTCACGGAAGGCGGCCGCCCAGTCGTCGACCTCCCAGGTTTCCTTCAGTAGAACGGGTTTCTTCACGGCCAGCTGTGAAAGCAGGTACGCCTTTCCCCGCACGTACCGCACGACCTGCCCTGTGACCGCGTCCGCCCGGTCGCTCAGCAGGTACGTCACCAGGGGAGCAATCCGATCGGGCGCGTCGGTGGGATCGCTGGGCGCCCGCGGATCGGCCTGGGCCATGCGGGTCCACGCCACCGGGCACACCGCGTTGACCCGGATGCCCGCCTCGGCCAGTTCCACCGCCCAGGCGACCGACATCGACACGACGGCCCCCTTGGACGCGGAGTACGCCGCCGCGTTCGGCTGCCCGACCGCGGAGAGCGAGGCCATGTTCACGATCGAACCCCCGCTCCGTTCCCGCATCACGCGGGCCGCTGCCGTCCCGCAGTACAGCGAGCCGAGCACGTTGACCTCGATCAATGCCCGCATCCGCGCGGCGTCATCGGCCCAGGCCGGTGCCCGGTAACGCACCCCGGCGTTGTTCACGAGCCCGTCGAGGCCACCGAACCCGCTGACACACCGGTCGATCAGCGCCGCCGCCTGGCCGGGATCGGAGACCGAGGCGCCACTCACGAGAGCCTGCCCGCCCTTCCCGGTGATCAGCGCCGCGACTTCCCCGGCGACCTGTTCGTCGACGTCG
This sequence comes from Amycolatopsis ultiminotia, assembly GCF_039536925.1. NCBI lineage: Bacteria > Bacillati > Actinomycetota > Actinomycetes > Pseudonocardiales > Pseudonocardiaceae > Amycolatopsis > Amycolatopsis ultiminotia. Next base: position 228,443 of record NZ_BAAAZN010000015.1, read on the forward strand.
TTGACCACCACACGCGCCCCGGACCGCGCGGCGTGCAGCGCATACGCGCGCCCCAGGCCACGGCCCGCGCCGGTGACGACGACCACCTTTCCCGCCAGTGCGTCCACGGAGAAATCCTTTCCTCGTCAGGACTTTCGCCGTGTACCCAGGCCCTTGCGTGCCTTCTCGACCGTCTCCTCGCCGAGGAAGCCGGGCTCGATGATCGCCAGTTGCGCGGCGGCGATCCGGGCGAGACCTTCCGGTCCTGCCGCGTCGACCCCGAGCGCACGGGTCAGATGTTCCTGCAACGCATAGATCCCCAGCCGCATCGCGACGAACACCGCGGCCTCGGCGCGGGGATCGTCGCGCCGACCACCGCGGTGTCGCTGATAGTGCTCGGTGATGCCGACCAGCTCGTCGAACAGCGCGTCGGTCGCCGGTGAACCGTTCGCCAGTGCCCGGCCCAGGTAGCGGAAGACGGTCGCGCCCGCGCGATGGGCGCCCGCGGTGAAGTCCGGGTCGCCGAGCCGGTCCTCCTCGACCGCACCTGTCAGCGTGGCGCGGATGAACTCGACCACGTGCTCGTCGCAGGCCTGACGCAAACCGGCCTTGTTCCCGAAGTGGTACTGGACCAGCGCGAGTGACACTCCCGCCCGCTCGGCGACCTTGCGCATGCTGGCACCCCCGGGGCCGTGCTCGGCGAACAAGGCCAGCGCGGCGTCGCGGATGCGCGCACGGGCAGTGAGATCCTCGACTGGTCGCATGACCAGTATGATATACAACTGACCAGCCCCTGCCGGGCCGGGGGTCGGCAGGGGCTGCTCGTTCCGGGTCGTGGCGTGGCACGTCGTCTCAGGGGGTTGGTGTGGGCTTCACCGTCTCGTCCGTCAGTGATTGGTCGTTCCTGTCGGCGACGGGCGTCTACCTGCTGGCGATGGTGTTCGCCGCCGTGTCGACGGCGATGGCGAGGCATCCGGTCACCGTCGGCGCTCCGGCGGCGGAATCGTCCGTGCGGGACGACCGCGTCGGCCGGATGGGACTGGCGCTGACCTGGCTCGGTGTCGGGTTGCACGCGGTGGCCGTGGCATGCCGCGGGATCGCCGCGCACCGGTGGCCGTTGGGCAACCTTTACGAGTACGTCATGATGATCACGCTCGTGACCGCGGCCGCGTGGCTCGTCGTCGCGAACCGGTTTCCGGTGCGGCACATGGCCGTCTGGGCGCTGTTGCCGGTCGCCGGGCTGATGGTGCTCGACGGCAAGGTGTTCTATGCCCACGTCGCCCCGGTGCCGCCCGCCCTCCAGTCGTACTGGCTGATCATCCACGTCACCACCGCCGCCGCGGCCACCGGCGCGCTGGTGGTGCCCGGTATCGCCAGCATCCTGTACCTCGTGCGGGCCGTGCGCCCGCGGTCGAAACTGCCGCGGTCCGACACGCTGGACAAGGTTGCCTACCGTGCCACGATCATCGGGTTTCCGCTGTTCACCTTCGCGGTCATCTGCGGCGCGGTGTGGGCGGAGTCGGCCTGGGGCCGGTTCTGGGGGTGGGATCCCAAGGAGGTCACCTCCTTCGTCGCCTGGGTGATGTATGCGGCGTACCTGCACGCACGGGCGACCGCGGGCTGGCGCGGCACGCGCGCCGCGGTGCTGAACGTGCTCGGCCTTGCTGTCCTGCTGTTCAACCTCATCTTCATCAACCTCGTCACCTCCGGTCTGCACTCCTACGCCGGCGTGAACTGATCCGCTGCAGTGGACCGGGAATCCTGTCGGACAACTCGGCGCATATACATTTGACCTGGATACTGGTCATACGTATAGTCTGTCGCGTGAGATCTGCAAACGATGCCGGAACAGCGGCGCACCACCAGGCGCGCGGGCGCGGGAAGCACTGTTCGTCAGGAGGCGAACGACGATGACCGAGGCACTGGCGCTCCAGGACATTCGGAAGTCCTTCGGCAGGACGCGGGCGCTCGACGGCCTGACGATGACGGTGCGAACCGGGGATATCCACGGGTTTCTCGGTCCCAACGGAGCGGGGAAGTCCACCACCCTGCGGATCGTGCTGGGCTTGCTGCGCGCCGACGCCGGCACCGCGCGCCTGCTGGGCGGCGATCCGTGGCGCGACGCGGTCCGGCTGCACCGGCGGCTGGCCTATGTGCCGGGAGACGTGACCTTGTGGCCCGATCTTTCCGGCGGGGAGATCATCGATGTACTCGGCCGGATGCGGGGCGGGTTGGACCAGCAGCGCCGCGACGAGCTGGTCGAGCAGTTCGAGCTGAACACCACCAAGAAGGGCCGGACCTACTCCAAGGGCAACCGGCAGAAGGTGGCACTGGTCGCGGCGCTGGCGTCCGAAGTGGACCTGCTGGTGTTCGACGAACCAACCACCGGGCTCGACCCGTTGATGGAGGCGGTGTTCCAGCAAGCGGTCCTTCAGGCTCGCGAGACCGGCCGCACCGTGCTGCTCTCCAGTCACATTCTCGCTGAGGTCGAAGCGCTCTGCGACCGGGTCACGATCATCCGCTCGGGCCGGGTGGTGGATGACGGCAGCCTCGCCGACCTGCGGCATCTGGCCCGCACTTCGGTGACGGCGGAAGTCGCCGACGCGCCGGGAGAACTCCTGGAAATCCCCGGCGTCCACGACCTCGCCATCGAGGGCACGCACGTACGCTGCGAGGTCGACGACAGCGCACTCAGCCAGCTACTGGCTGTGCTGACCACACTGGGGGTCCGCGCGCTCACCACCCATCCACCGACCCTGGAGACACTGTTCCTGCGGCACTACGAGGTGGCGTCATGAGCGAGCTGACCGGGGCCCGCTCGCTCGTCCGCCTGATCCTCCGGCGGGATCGCTTCATTCTGCCGTTGTGGATCGTGCTCGCGGTGGTGGTGCCCTCCGGGGTGGCGACAGGTGCGGCGAATCTGTATCGGACATCGGACGAGCTGCGCCGCTACACCGAGGAAGCGCTGGGCAACCCGGCCGAGGTCGCGATGCGCGGCCTGATCTACGCCCCCACGCTGGGCGGGGTCACGGCCTGGGGGACCGGGATGGCCGGGGCACTGATCGCCGGTGTGGCAAGCCTGTTTCTGGTCATCCGGCACACCCGCGTCGAAGAAGAAACCGGACGACGCGAGTTGCTCGGTTCGACGGTGCTCGGCAGGCACGCCGGACTGACCGCCGCACTGTCCGTCGTCGTCGGCGCGAACCTCGTCGTCGCGCTGGTGCTGGCGGCCGCGCTGACCGGGATCGGCCTGCCCTTCGGCGGCGGCTTGGTACTCGGCCTGTCCACGGCCGGGACCGGTATCGCGATCGCCGCGGTGGCCGGTATCGCGGCCCAGATGACCGCCGGCGCCGGTGCGGCGCGCGGGCTCGCGTTCGCCGCGCTCGCGGTGCTGTTCCTGCTGCGCGCCATCGGTGACAGCGGCAACGGCGCCGCCTCCTGGCTGTCCCCGTTCGGCTGGGCTCGGCTGAGTCGCGCGTTCACCGGGGACCGGTGGTGGGTGCTCCTGCTCTTCGCGGGATTCGCGATGGCGGCAACAACCATCGCCTATTTCCTCGCCGCGCGCCGCGACAATGGTGCAGGCCTGATCCCGGCACGCCCCGGACCGCCGTCGGCCTCATCCGCGTTGCGTGGCATGTTCGCGCTCACCTGGCGGACGCGCCGCGGCGCGGTGCTCGCCTGGGCGGTGGCTTGCGCCGCTGTCGGTGCGTTGCTCGGCGGGTCGGCTCGTGACGCGGCCGAGCAGGTCTCCGGTTTGTTCTCCGGCGCGAATGCGTTGTTCTCGTTCACCTTTCTCGTGCTGAGCCAGGCTGTCACCGCGTTCACGATCATGACGATGCTGAGCCTGCGCACCGAGGAGGGCAACGGGCTCGCCGAGCTGCTGCTGGCGACCGCGCCCTCTCGGTACCGGTGGGCAGGCGCGCATGTGGCGGTCGCGCTGACCGGTTCCGTGGTGATGCTCGCGGCAGTCGGCGTCGCCTCCGGGCTCACCTACGGCGCGAGCGTCGGCGACATCAGCGGCGAGGTGCCGCGATTGCTCGGCGCCGCACTGGTGTGGTTGCCCGCGGTATGGATCACAGCCGGGATCGCACTGGCCCTGGTCGGGCTGCTGCCCAAAGCCGCAATCCCGGTGTCGTGGCTCGTGCTCGGTGCCTTCCTGGCACTGGAGCTGGCATACGAGTTCGGCCAGGTGAACAAGAACCTGCTGGACATCTCGCCATTCAGCCACACACCCCGGATCCTGCTCGGAACACCACTCACCTTCAGCTCGATGACCATCCCGCTCCTGGTCGCTGTGGCCCTCAGCGCCGCGGGACTGCTCGGAGTACGGCGGAGGGATATCGGTTGAACGGGCGCTCCCTGTCTTGTCCCTGGTGCCCGAAAGCGCCTTCACGTCACCGCGCGACCACAAACGGCTCTACTCCGACCTCAAACCTGCCTCGAACACCACGGCGGGGAGCGCTACGGTGCCGGCGCCGGCTGGGCGCAGGGAACCAAAGCCGCCGTCTGCTCGGTGTTCCCGCCTGTGCGTGCGTCTTCCGGCGCAGCGAAGCATCCGGAAAGCCCGGGAAGCGGCGCTGCGCACATCGGCGCCAGGCCGGCCTCAGCCGAAATATCAGCGCTACGGTCGTTGCAACGGCCGGGGCTCATGCGGGCGGGCCGGATGACCGTATCCGCAGGCGGCCGGGCGGAATACCCGACGCTCGCACGCGATTCGGCAACCATGCCTTCGACGGCTGATGCCGGCGGTGGGGCAGCCGAACGCGGCGGCGTGCTCCGCGTCCAGGAGCGCGGCTGTGTCGATGTCGGTCGCATCAGTTCTCGAGCTGGCCGAGGCCGACATCCGGGTCGACGTGGTGTGCCCGGTGGCGTGGACCCGCATGGCGGCGGATCCCCAGGCGCCAGCGATCCCGCGGATTCGCCCGAGCGCGTCGTACCTCTCGTGACGTACCTGCTGAGCGAACGCCCGGCAGCGGTCACCGGGCAGGGCATCCGGTACGTGCCGGGCAAGGCTGACCTGCTTTCGCGATCGGACGCGAAGAAGCCCTTTCTGCTGAAGCAACCGAGAGATCGACGGCTGGGCGGCATTCCGCGGCCGCTTCGCTCCCGACCCCTTCCCGCACACCGCGGGGCGGGCGATCCACCCGTCCGCCCCGCCCGGATTGACGAGACGGCGAAGCCGACCCGCGGCAGGACCGCAGACAGGAGACAACATGCCGACACCAAGCACCCCGGCCGACGACAGCCCGCAGGCTGCACATCCCGCGCTGGATGTCCGGCACGACACCTTCGTAATCACCCGAAATCTCGACGCACCGCGCAGGGAAGTATTCACCGCGTTCGCGGACAATCAAATACGGCAGCGCTGGCACCGGCTGCCCGGCTCCGGAGTCAGCTACAGGCACGAATTCCGCGTCGACAGCGGCGAACACGCACGCAGCACCTTCACCATGCCGGACTCCGACCCCGAACAACTCGCGTACCGCTCCCGCTACCTCGATATCGTCGAGAACCGACGGATCGTGTTCACCTACGCGTCGAGCGTCGACGACATCCTGCGATGGACCTCGCTGGTCACCGTCCTCCTCGCCGACGGCGAGGAGGACGGCAGCACCCTGACCTGGACCGAGCAAGCCGTATTCCTGACCCGCACCGGCGACGGCAGCGCGGATCTCCCACACCTGCGCGGCGCCACGGGCCTGCGTCTCAACGGCCTCGCCGCGACGCTGGAGTCTGGTCGGCGATCCGGCCATCGGCTCCCGCCGGCCAGCCCTCCGCTGCTTGGCGAAGAGGGAGAACACCCTTGATCCGCAAGCGGAGTCGCTTCCGCCAGCGGCTCTCGGCTTGATCGGTCTCGAGTCGCGGATCGCGATCCGGAACCGAAAAAGGGATCCGCAACCCGCCCCGGACCCGATCGGCCACGGCAGATGCGCGGGACCGCTACATCAACCAGAGTCCGCTCCCGCAGCGCGGGGGCGGGACGCCCCGGTTCGTCGATGGCCGACTCCGCACGGCGTCAGACGCTGGCCGGGCACGAACGTCGATCCCGGCGTTCGACATCTGACGGCGTTGTCGCGTGGATCGCTGCGCTGTGCGCATCGATAACGGTTGGCTCAGACCCGTATCGCCGGAGTGACGCCGCCGGCCAGAAGCCGGTCGGCTTCCGGTGTGCGGCGATACAGGACACTGCCGCCGTCGCGGTAGCGCGCCAGCAGCCCGGCCCGGTGGAGTCGTCCGAGGTGGTAGGAAACGGTGGACGGGCTGAGGTGGTGCCGCTGCGCCAGGCCCGCCGTGGTGGAGGGGATCTCGATGCCGCGCAGCAGACGCAGCCGAGTGTGCCCGACCACGTCGCCGAGCACGCCATCCTGCTCCGCCGGTTCGGTGATCCGGGCCGCGGCCGGGTAGACGAGGCACAGCCGGAATCGTTCGCGGTGGTCGAGCGCCACGAAACAACGGCGAGCCAAAGCGGACGGCACCAACGTCAGTCCGTGGTCCCAGTCGGCGTCGAGTTCGATTTCGTGCGTGATGGAAAGCACGCCGCTCCGGTACCCCACCGTGGGGTGCAGAGTAGCGAGGGTGGCGGCAAGCCCACCGCGCGCGAGAAGACGCGAGCGTTCGAGGATGTCGGCCTCGAGACGAGGCTCGATCGCACTCCAGTGCTGAGCAAGACACAGCTCGAAGAAGGTTTCGAAATCCGCCGCCAGCGCCTGGACAGCCGTGCCGCCGGGAACGAGTACCGCCCGGTGGACCGCCCGCAGAACCGCACCGAGCGGCGAGCGCACCGGGCTTGGCGACATTTCGTCAAGCAGCCGCAGCAGCGGTTCGGGGATCCGATACGCCGGTTCGTGCTCTCCGGTGGCGATACTGGCTCCGCCGCCGTTGAGCAACTCGGGCAGACAGCGCAACTGCGCCCAGGATCGGGGATCGCACGCTGCCCGGGCCCATGCCGGGCGCGCTTGACCGGTTCTCGGCGCGGACCACGGATACTGCAGCGCGACCGCCGTCTCCATCATCGGTGAAACAGCGAAGCGCGTCGAACCGAGCGCCCGCGACGTCAGCCGCAACCTGATCATCGATCCCCCCGTGCCAGGAGGTTCGCACCCTTCGAACCTCCTCGAATCCTGTTCACAACAGCGCATGCGCCTCGTTCAATGGCTGTATCGCCGACGCCGGGAACGCGGCGGCTGAGCGGAGCCACAGTGGGAAACACCTCCTCGAGGAGCAAGCATGATCAAGCGTAGACGTATCGGTGCCGCGGCGGCCGCGCTCGGGATGGCCGCACTGGCGCTGCCGGTGTACACCGCTGCGCCCGCGGCCGCGAGCAGCTGGCCGATCTGGGAGGTCCGGACCACCGACAAGTGGGCAGGCTACGGAAAGTTCGACCACGACGGAGACCGGATTCTGGCAGCCGATCAGGACGTGGACGGCCGCAGCATCGTGGTGGTCTGGAAAACCGATTACGGCCGATCCGGGACGTGCAAAAACAGCCAAGGCGGTGGTGTGGAGAAGGTCTGCAACTACAACCTCTCCGAACAGGGACGGATCCAGATCAAGGCGTGCCTCTCCAACAACGGCAGCGCGCCCTACGGCTGCGGAAAACCCAGCAACTGGGTCTCCATCGGCGACGGCACCGGATACTGAGAACGCTCTTCGCCAGAGGTTCACGCGTGCCGAACGTGGCGCGAATCTTAACCCGGATGCGACCGAAGTCTCACTCGGCACGGGGTGCAACAGGAAGCCGCTCTTGCTGCTGTGTTGCTTCGCGTTCCAGCCAGGTGTCGAAGTCCAGGAGCCGGGGGTGGGCATGCCGACGGGCCGCGATGTCGGCGTGCCAGCCGCCGCCCTGATTGGCAAATCGGTAGCCGGCGAGGACGTCGGGATCTTTCCCGGACAGTGCTTCGCGTGGGATCGCACGGTATTCGATCGGGCGCCCCAGGTGACGGCTCATCGCTGCCGCAATTTCGGGCATGGTCAATTCGTCGCCGGCGAGTTCCACGGTGGCGCCGAGGTATTCGCCGGGACGAGCGAAAGCCAGTGCGGCGAAAGCGCCGATGTCCGCACCGGCGATCAGCTGCACCGGCACCTCGGGGCGAATGACATCGGTGAGTACACCGTCGCGAAGGCCGAAGCGGGAGTCGAGCTGGTTCTCCATGAAGCGCACCGGGCGCAGCACGGTGGTCGGCAGGCCGAGCCGAGCCGCGTAGCGCTCCAATTCCGCCTTGCTCTGCCAACGCCGGATACCGTGATCGGCGTCCGCGGCGCCGACCGAAGCGTAGACGAAGTGAGCGGCCCCTGCCGCTGCCGCGGCATCCGCGACAGCGCGACCGAGTCTCAGTTCGTCGTCGACGGTGAAGCCGGGCGGTGTTCCCGGGTATCCGGCGGTCGGCTGGACGCTGAACACGCCGTGCACACCCGAGGCCGCCGCGTCGAGCGTGGCCCGGTCGCTCATATCACCGCGTACCAGCTCCGCGCCCGCCCGGCTCAACGCTTTGGCTTTCGCCGCGCACGGATCGCGTACCAACGCACGCACCTGCCACCCTGCCGCCAATAGTGCGCGCGCTGTCGCGCCGCCCTGAACGCCAGTGGCTCCGGTAACCAACACGATGTCCGGCACCGCATCCTCCTCGACCGGCGCCGCAGCAGGCGCCCGATTAAACGGGGACTGTCCCTGTTTCTGTCGGCTACAATACGGGGACTGTCCCCGTATTGCAATCGGAGAGTCGTGACACCAATACCACGCAAACCGGTCCGCGCCGACGCGCTGCGCAACTACGAGCGCCTCCTCGCATCCGCCATCGAAGCCTTCGCCGAACACGGCCCACAGGCGTCGCTGGACGACATCGCGCGCGCCGCCGGAGTCGGCAATGCGACGCTCTACCGCCATTTCCCGACCAGGCAGACCTTGCTGGAAGCGGTGCTCCGCGAACACATCGAAGAGCTCGTGCGTCGCGCCGATCGCCTCGCCGCCACCCGCGCTCCCGTCGCGGCGCTGCGAGCATGGCTTGAAACCCTTGTCGCGCAGGGCAGCGCCAGGCACGGCCTCGCGGCTTCGCTGCTCGCAGTCATCGGCACACCCGCCGAATCCGAGTGTCGCGAAGCGATATTCGCGGCCGCGACCGAGCTGGTGCGGCGCGCCAAGGACAGCGGGGAAATCCGCGCCGACCTGAGCGCGCCGCAGCTGCTGAAACTCGTCAACGCGATAGCCCTTGCCTCAGAACGTGAACCGGATGGGCCCCGGCAGGCCGGTGCGTTGCTGAACATGGTGTTCGATGGCATCCGAGTCTGACGGCATGTCCGGCGCCGGGCTCCGGTCGGTGTCAGTCCGGCTGTCGCGCCTGAAACACGGTGCTGGCGAGGAAATCCGCGCGATGTGCGGCTGAGTCGAGCGGCGCGCGGAAATCGGCGTTCTGAACCTGTCGCCACACCGGGCTGTCGACGAAGTGGTTGTCGAATCGCTCCTGGGCGTCAAGTATTTCGGCCGGGTGCGCTTCACCTCTGCGGATGCGGTCGCCGAGTCGGAAGTAGTCGAATCGTTCGAGGCCGGGGGTGAAGAGCACCAGCACGTCGGCCGGCGCGTCGGCGGGCGCGGCCCATGCATGTGGCAGATATGGCGGCACGAGTAGGAAGTCGCCCTCGGTGAGGATGTGCACATCCGTTCCGGCCAGCACCCGCAGCGTTCCGCCGAGCAAATAGAATGCCTCGGCCGAGGTGGTGTGGAAATGTGGGGGCGGACCGTCGGTTCCGGCCGCGAGGTACGTCCGGTTCGCGCTGAGCGCACCGCCGGTCGTGCCGTGGTCGGCGTAGAGCGTGACACCCATGGTGTCCAGGCGTTCGGCTTCCTGGTGGCGCACCAGCAGTGCGCGATCGTTCGTCGTGTCCATCGTCGTATCTCTCGTTGCGTGCCGCCGGGAATCCCGGATCGCCACCACAGAGCGACTCCGCCGTCCGCACGTGACACCGCCAACGCTTTGTGACTTGTACCACTCTGGATGATGTCACGTTTCGCGGTGCGGACGGCTCTTCGGTGGCATGAGCAGAAGCGGTAGCGCCCGGCTTCGCGTTGTTGTCGCCGGTGCGGGGTATGCGGGCATGGCGGCGGCCGTTCTCGCACGCAAGTGGGTCGGCGCGGAGGTCACGGTGCTCAACCCCGTTGACCGTTTCGTCGAGCGGGTGCGAATGCATCAGCTGGCGAGCGGGCAGGAGCTTCGGCGGGTGTCGGTCAGCGGTCTGGCCTCGGCCGCGGGGATCGAGTTCGTCCTCGGCTCCGCCGCCGGTATCGACCTCGAACATCGGACCGTGCAGGTGGCCGGTACCGGCGGCGTTCTGCCCTACGACGTGCTGGTGCTCGCAGTCGGCAGCAGCACCGAGCTGGGCCGTGTCGCGGGCGCCTACGGTGTTTCGACGTTGCCGCAGGCACTGGCGCTGCGGGACCGGTTGCCGCGCAGTCGCCGGGTCGCCGTCGTAGGAGCTGGACTGACGGGTATCGAAACCGCCACCGAGATCGCCGAGTCCTGGCCGGATGTCGCGGTCAGCATTCTTGACACCGGCGAAATCGGCGCTGCGTTCGCCGCTCGCGGGCGTGCGCATCTCGACGCTGTCTTCACTCGCCTTGGTATCGAGCCACGTCCGAATGTTCGTGTCGCACGCCCCGTCCCGGACGGGCTGGAACTGACCGACCGCACCGTTCTGCCCGCCGACACCGTGGTGTGGACCACCGGATTCCGGGCGCCGAGCCTGGCGGGCGATGCCGGACTGGAGGTCGACGAACGAGGCCGCGTGCTCACCGATCACTATCTGCGATCGGTGTCGCACCCCGAGGTCATCGCCGTGGGAGATGCTGCGGCGGGCGTCTGCGCGGACGGGACGGAATTGCGCATGGCCTGCGCGACCGGTGTGCCCGCGGCGCAGCAGGCGATCCGGGCGCTCGCCGATCGTGTGGCGGGAAAGCCCATGCGCCCCTTGCGTTTCCGCTACTTCAACCAATGCCTGAGTCTCGGCCGCCGCGACGGGTTGATCCAGTTCGTCGACGAACGCGACCGCCCCAGGTCGTTCGTGCTCACCGGTCGGGCGGCACGCGGCTACAAGGAAGCGATCGTTCGCTCGGCCCTGTGGTTCCAGCATCACCCAACACTCCCCACGACATTCTGACCCGGAAACAGAACGATTCCAAGGACTCCAGGAAGGAAAATTCGATGGCAGGCAACGACAAGACGGCGCCGCTCGTCGACCCCGCGGCGGTCGATTTCGAGAAGGTCTACCGGGACGGCACTCTGGCAGACGGGATCGCCATGGACAAGCCGCCATGGGACACCGGCGCGCCCGAACCGATCCTGGTGCGTATCGAACAAGCCGGACGGATATCCGGTGAGGTACTCGACATCGGCTGCGGCCCTGGCGACAACGCCGTCTACCTCGCGAGCCGGGGCCACGCGGTGACCGGACTGGACGTCTCGCCGAGCGCGATCGAGCAAGCCCGGTCGAGGGCCGCGGCACAGCACGTGCGGGTCGAGTTCGCCGTGGCCGACGCCACCGATCTGGCCGGCTACGACAACCGGTTCGACACCGTGATCAGCAGCCTGTTGCTGCACTGCCTCGATCCGCAGCAGCGGTCGGCACATCTGGCGGCGCTGACCCGGGTCACCAAGCCGGGCGGTCGGCTGATCATGTCCTGCTTCCCCGACGACAGCCCGACGGTTTCCCTGACCCCCTACCCGATCGGCGAAGCCGAATTGCGCCGAAGCTTTCCGCCCCCGGAATGGGCCATTACCACATTGCGTCAGGACCGGATCACCGGAGGAACCCTGCCCGAGGGCGTCCTCGACCTCGTGCACGACCGGGGCATCCAGCTCGAATACGACGCCAACGGCGCGCTACTGATGGCAGCCTGGATTCTCGAAGCCGAGAAAGCCCGGCCCGGCGAAGGGACACGACCGTGACGCGGCCACGCGACCAGGCGGACGACGCCGCGACCGACCAGTTTCTGGGCTACCGCGAACTGCTGTTCACCGTGGTCTACAACATGCTGGGCAGCGTCGCCGATACCGAAGACGTGCTGCAGGAAGTGTGGTTGGCGTGGGCGGCGCGTCATCGCAACCCGACCGCCGCACCCGTCGACAACGCACGAGCCTACCTGGTGCGGGCCGCCGCGAACCAGGCGCTGGCACGCCGCGTTGAGGTGAGTCGCCGCCGGGAAACCTACGTCGGGCCCTGGCTGCCCGAGCCGATCTTGGTGGCCGCCCACGACGCCGCCGGCGCGGTCGAACGACATGAGGCGCTGTCCACCGCGGTGCTTGTCGTCCTCGAGACGCTGTCGCCGCTCGAGCGCGCGGTTTTCGTCCTGCACGACGTATTCGGCTTCGCCCACACCGAGATCGGCGAAATCCTCGGCCGGTCTCCGGTCGCGGTACGACAGCTGGCCACGCGCGCTCGACGTCACCTGCACTCGCGTCACCGCCGTCACCGGGTCGAGCCGGAAATGCGGGCCGAGGTAACCCAGCGCTTCGCCGCCGCCGTGCTCGGCGGCGACCTGCCGGCTCTTCTCGAAATTCTAGCCCCCGATGTCACGTTGTGGACCGACAGCGGTGGCCGAGGCCCGGCAGTGGCCTTGCGGCCCGTACACGGGCGCGACGCCGTGGCGGCGGTGTTCACCACCGTCGCGAACCACCTCCCGCCCGGCGGTGTGGACATCCGCTATCGATGGGTGGCAGGAGATCCGTGCGCACTGGTTTTCTCCGGAGCCACCCCGCTCGGCGCCGTCGTCCTCGACCTCACCGCGGAAGGCGATCGGATCGCGGGAATCTATTCGATCACCAACCCGGACAAGCTGTCCGGAGCCCGATAAGCGGTTGCCCACCCGTATATCGATACACTGCGGACGGACACTTGATCTGAAACCCACTCGATGCAGATGGTGTTCGAGCTCGGCTGGCGTTTCAGAGCCGCGGGCCGAAGAACGAGCTCAGGTCGTCGGCGACGGCTTGTAGTCGCTCCGTCTCTTGGCGGGCACACTTTCCGCGGTTGCTGTCCGCCGCGTACTACCGTGAGACACGAGAACCTCCGAATTGGAGTGGGCCTTCGACAAGCCACATCCCATTCGGAGGTTCTCGCTCGTTCAAGCAGGCTCGCCGCTACCAACGTCCTGGCCGGGTACCTGATCGCCCGAACTCGACGTTGTTCGCAGCGAGTTCAGCGCCGACGTCGAAGAGCTCACGGCGACTGACTGTGACCAGGACTGGACCAAGAGGTTGCTTCGGACATTGCAAAGGCTCGCACAGTTCGCGCACTGGCTCGATTGCCCACCCGGCAAGCCAGGATGCGAACCTAAACCTGCTGGTCAGCGGCTTATCGGTGTCGGCAAGGCCGGTACACGCCAAGATTCGGCGCGAAGGTTATCGGCACGCTCGATGAGCTGTGACAGAGAGTGATTCGGGAGGCGTGTGATTCGCGCGAACTTGATCGGATCTTCCGGGTGGGTCGGAGCTGGAACTCTCCGGGTCTTTGCGGGTGGGGCTGGTGATCATGGAAGGCTGGGGCTTTGCTCTGGCCCGGAAGGATCACGTTGAGTAATGAAGTTGTGGCCGTCACTGCGGCCGGTGCCACTGGCGATTTAGTACTGCAATGACACTTCGTGATGTTTGTGTTGGTGGTAGTGGCTGGTTCGGGCTCGGGCTTGGCTGGTTCGTCGCCATCGTGACCAGTGCATCGCGTGCTGGATTGTGTGCTGGACCCGCGTG
>NZ_BAAAZN010000016.1:0-233774 GCF_039536925.1 Amycolatopsis ultiminotia
CACCCCACTCGCATCCGGACCCCGCCGCGACAACGCCACCGTCATCGCCTCCACCACCGACCGCTCCGCGGTCAGATCACGCCCGAAGTCGACCCATCCCGCGATCCCGCACATCCCAAGCCTCCCGGTTCGGTTCCGTTGCGGGCAGCGTCGCCGGACCGGCTCGAAGGCCCCTCGATCCGGCCGCAGCGCCTGCGTCCCTGCGCCCGCGTCGAGGGAACTTCCAGTACCACCGGAGACCGTCCGGGCACGTCCGGGACGGGCCCGGAGCCGGATGCGGGGAGTACGGGTGAGCAGTGACCGTTGCCTGGCCGAGGATGTCGTGGCTGCACCGTCGGCAGGCCCGCCGTCGCTGACCGACCGGGTGATGTCCGCCGGCCGCACCCTGAGCGCAGCCTCGGTGCTGCTGCACCAGGCGATGGCGGGCCGGAGCGGGCTCAGCCCGGCCGAGCACCGCGCGGTGCGGCTGATCGACGAACTCGGCCCGCTCACCGCCGGTGAGCTGGCCGTACGGTCGCAGCTGTCCACCGGTACCGTCACCGCGTTGGTGGATCGCTTGGAGTACAAGGGATTCGCCCGCAGGCGCCGGCATCCGACGGATCGGCGCCGGGTGCTGATCGAGGGACGCGCGGACCGGATCCGGCCGCTGCGGCCGCTGCTCGGCGGATGGGCCGAGGAGCTGGCGCGGCTGTGCGAGGGCTACGCCGAACCCGAACTCGAGACGGTGCTGCACTTCCTCACCTGTGCAGCGCGGGCCCAGGAGGACCTCGCGGCCGAACTCACCAGCCGCTGAAGCGGGTTCGAGGTCGTGTTGAGACCGCCGGTGGATGGTCGCCGGGTCCTGATCACCCTTCCCCGTGAGGTGTGCGGTGCGGATTAGCGTACTCGGCGGCGGCCTCGCCGGCGCCCTGCTCGCGTGGCGGCTGTCCGGGCGGCGCGGAGTGGACGTCCGGCTGGTGACCGGTCCGCCCTCGCCTGCCGACGCGACCAGGTCCTCCGGCGGCATGGTCCGCGGCTTCGAACCCGACCCGTCGAACGCAGAGGCCGCGATCCGCGGCCTGCGCGAGATCCGCGCCGATCCGGCGCTGCGGTCGATGACCGGCTACCGGGAAACCGGATCGGCGTACTTCACCAGCACGCGACCGTCCCCCTCGGTGCTCGCCATGCTGGCCGAACGCCTCCCCGGGTCGGTCTCGATCGCGGGCCCGCGGACCGCGCGTGCGCGCTTCGGCATTGCGGACGTGCCCGATGGCGGCGCGGTCGTACTGGAACGGCACGCCGGATACTTCGATCCCGGCTGGTTGCGGCACCGGCTGGTGGCATTGCTGCCGAGGCTCGGCGTCGAAGTCGTGCCCGCCGAGGTCCGCCGCGTCCGACCGGGCGGCTACGAACAGGACTACCGCTGGGTCGGCACCGACGTCGTGGTCCTTGCCGCCGGTGCGTGGACCGGTCCGCTGCTCGCCGACAGCGGCCTTTCCGCCTCCGGGTTGCGCACCAAAGCCATCCAGTACGGCAGGTACCCGGTCGAGGGAATCATGCCGCCACCGTTCGTCGACGAGCACAGCGGGCTCTACGGCCGTCCCGCCGGCCTCGGGCAGCTGTTCCTCGGCCTGCCGACCGACCGGTGGGACCTCGTCCCCGGATCCGGCGCCGGCCCGATCGCACCGGCAGAGGCCGAAGCGGTGCTGGCAGCAGCCCGGCGGCGGTTTCCGTCGCTGCGGCTGGGCCGGCCGGTCGAACTGGTGGCCGCGGTCGATTCCTACGCACCCGACGGACGGCTCCGGCTGCGCACGAGCGTTCCCGGCGTGCACACGTTCACCGGCGGCAGCGGTGGGGCGGCGAAGACCGCGCTCGCGGCGAGCGCGTCCGCCGCCGATTCCCTGCTGCGCCGCTACACCGCCGTCACGGCAAGGCAACCCGCTATCCACTGATGGAGGCAGCCAGATGAGCACAGGAGAAGCACCGGGCCGCGTCGCGCTGATCACCGGCGCCAACCGCGGGCTCGGCCGCGCGGTCGCCGCGGAACTGCACGCCCGTGGAGTGCAGATCATCGTGACCGCGCGAAAGGAATCAGACGCCACCGCCGCGGCCGCCGAAATCGGGCCGGACGTGCGCGCACACGAACTCGACGTGACCGACGCGGCCAGTGTCGAGGCCGCGGCCGCCGCACTCGGCGACGTCGACATCGTGGTCTCCAACGCCGGTGCCCTGTTCGACCGGGGTGACGATCCACTGCAGGTGCCGATCGACCTCGTCGAGCGGACCCTGGCGGTGAACGTGCTCGGTGCCTGGCGGGTCGGACAGGCGTTCCTGCCCGGCATGGTGTCGCGGGGATGGGGCCGGCTGGTCTTCGTCTCCAGCGGCACCGGATCGTTCCACCACGGCCTCTTCACCGGCTCCCCGGCCTACTCCCTGTCGAAAGCGGCCCTGAACGGTGTCACCTGCCTGCTCGCGCAGGCGGTCGCGGACAGCGGCGTGCTCGTCAATGCGGTCAACCCCGGCATCACCAAGACCCGGATGATGCCGCACGCCCAACGAGATCCGGCCGAGGCCGCGGTCGGCATCGCGAACGTCGCGACACTGGCCGACGACGGGCCCACCGGCGCGTTCCTCCGCGGCGGGGACGGGGCGCGCATCGACTGGTGAGGACAGCGCCGAGCACTGCCAACCGCATTCCTGCACTACCGGAAGGACGACCATGTACCAGCTCGCAGTCGACAACGCGGTGCTCAGCCCGGAGAACGGGATCCGCATCGGGCGCTGGACGCAGTACACCGGGCTCGGCCCGCGGCCGTTCGGCGCGATGTGGTTCGAAGTGCCCGCCGACGGAAGCAGCGCCGAGGACGTGCACCCCGAAACCGAGCTGGCGATCGTCGTCGACGGCGAAGCGACGTTCACTGTGGACGGTCAGGACACCCAGGTGCCCACGGGATCCGCGGTGCTGCTGGAACCGGGCGAACGGCACACCGTGCACGCGCGCGGTGGTGCGGTGAAGGTGCTGAGCATCTACTGGATCCCGGAACCGGAGACACAGCCGTGACCGCGAGCGCCACCGGCCGTCCGGCGCTGCTGAGCCGCGCGAAACAACGGGACTCCGAACGATCGAAAGCGCAGCTGCTGTCGGCGGCCGTGGAAGAGTTCTCCGCCAACGGTTTCGCCGCGACACGAGTGCTCGACATCGCGTTTCGCGCCGGGGTGAACCAGCAGCTGATCTCCTACTACTTCGACGGCAAGCGAGGGCTCTACCGCGCGGCGCGGCGGCAGTGGCGGACCTGGCTGAAACGGGACGCCTCCGAAGGGTCCACGTTCGCGCAGCTGATCCGCCGCTACGTCCGCTCCCGCGCCGACCTGCGTTCCGGTGCCCGGCTGCTCGCGTGGGAAGGGCTCGAGGAGCACCCCGAGCCCGAGGACGAGGGAGAGCTCCGCGCCGCACTGCAGGAAGTGGCGGGGCAGCTGCAAGCCCGGCAGCAGGCCGGGGAAATCGACGCACGGACCGAGCCGGCCGTGCTGCTGCTCATCCTGCTCGGCGCGGGGAATGCGCTCGTGGTCTACCCGCAGATCGTCCGTGCGTTGTTCGGGGAACAGGCCGATCCGGCCGAGCTGGCCGAGCGCTACAGCACCCAGCTCGCGACCCTGCTCAGCGCGCGGTAGAACGAGCCGAGCCACAGCCACAGCCACCGAGAGTCCGAGCGCTGCCGGCCGAACCCCGGCTTTCTCGGCACTTCCCAATGGATCCGGGCAGCTGCCGACGGCCCTGCTGCGGACCGTGGCGCCGCCCCGCCGCGGATCGACCACCGGAAGCGGCGAGCCGCCTTCCCGCGGTGCCGCCGCGAGACCCCTGTCCGGCGGTCTCGCGGCGGATCCGCTCACGCTCCGAAGTGCAGCACCAGTTTGCCCCGGGTGTGGCCGGTTTCGCTGCGGCGGTGCAGTTCCGCGGCGCCCTCGGCGGAGAACGGTTCGCTGTGCACCGGCAGCTTCAGCTCGCCTCGCGCGGCCAGTTCCGCCGCTTCGGCCAGGCTCCCGGGCACCTCGCCGTCGTTGCCCGCGCTGAACCGGACCCCGGGCACGGCCGGGCGGCCTGCGATGGCGATCACCCGGCCGGCGTCGCCGGTCAGCTCCACCAGGGTGGGGAGCGAGCCGCGGCCCGAAGCGTCGAGGGCTGCGTCGACGCCCTGCGGAGCGGCCGCGCGGACGCGATCGGCGAGGCCGTCGCCGTAGGACACCGGCGTCGCGCCCAGCGAACGGACGTACTCGTGGTTGTCCTCACGGCAGGTCCCGATCACGGTCAGCCCGCGTTTCGCGGCGAGCTGCACCGCGATCGTGCCCACGCCGCCGGCGACGCCGTCGATCAGCAGCGTCTCCTGCGGCTTCAGCTCCAGCAAGTTCAGCACGCGGTACGCAGTGGTCGCGACGACCGGGAGCGCGGCAGCGGAATCCCAGCTCAGCCCGGCGGGCTTCTTCGCCAGCGTGCCGGTTTCCGCGAGGACGTACTCGGCGAAGCTGCCCTGCGCCGTGGTGCCGAGCACCTCGTCACCCGGCCGGAACTCGGTCACGGCTGCACCGATCTGCTCGACCACGCCGGCGACGTCCATTCCGGGCACCACCGGGAACTCGACCGGGCGCATTGCGGCCATCGCACCGGTGCGGATCTTCCAGTCGAGCGGATTCAGCCCCGCGGCGCGCACCGCGATCCGGACCTCGCCCGGCCCGGGATCGGTGACTTTCCTGTCTACGACGTGCAGCACTTCCGGTCCGCCGTATTCGGTGTAGACCACGGCCTGGTACTCGGCAGTCATGAATTCCTCATTTCTCGTCTGGTCACCAGGTGACGGGGAGCCGGTACAGGCCGAAGATCACCGCGTCGTCCTTGAACGGCAACGCCTCGGGATCGTCGGCCGGGCGCACCTGCGGTACCCGCCGGAACAAGGTTTCCAGCACGATCTCGAGCTCCATTCGAGCCAGGTTCTGGCCGAGGCACTGGTGCGGGCCGAAACCGAAAGCGAGATGCTGACGGCCGCCCCGCCCGGCGTCGAACACGTCGGGTTCGGAGAACACCCGCGGATCCCGGTTCGCCGCATGTGCCAGCACGAGCACTCCGTCGCCGGCCCGGACCGGTACCCCGCCGATCTCGGTGTCGGCCACGCACAGCCGCGGGATGATGTCGATGATGGTGAAGTAGCGCAGCAGTTCTTCCACTGTCGCCTGGATGCTGCCCGGCCCGGCGAACGCGGCGGCGCGCCGTGCCGGGTCCGCCAGCAGCGCCAGCACGCTCAGCGAGATCATGTTGGCCGTGGTCTCGTGCCCGGCGACGAGCAGCAGCAACGCGAGTGCGGTCAGCTCGTCGGGCCGGTAGCTGCCTTCCGCGCGGCGTTTGGCGATCTGCCTGCTCAGCAGATCGTCCTGCGGATCGGTTTCCTTCTTCGCGATCAGCTCGGTGAGATAGGCGCTCACCTCGCCGAAGGTGGCCCGGCGCTGCTCGTGCGAGGTCGTCCGCCGCAGCAGGGTCAGGGTTTTCGCTTCGAAGTAGGCGTGGTCGGCGTAGGGGACGCCGAGCAGTTCGCAGATGACCAGCGACGGCACCGGCAGCGAAACCTGTTCCACGAGGTCGGCGGGTTTGCCGGCGGCCAGCAGCGCATCGATCCGCGCGTCCACGATCTGCTGGCTGCGCGGCCGGAGCCCTTCCAGCTGCCGGAAGGTGAACTCGCTCAGCACGCCGCGGCGGGCACGGTTGTGCTCGGCACCGTCGAGCGAGAGCAGTGGCCGCACATCGCCCGGCCGTGCCTCGCCGATCGGGACCTGGCTGGGGAATTCCGGATGCTGCCGGTTCGCGGTGAAGTGCCGCTGATCGGTCAGCACCGCGCGGACGTGCTCGTGCCGGGACACCACCCAGGCCCGCCGGGTACCGCCGAGCCGGACCTGCTGGACCGGGTGCTCCTCGCGGATCCGCCGGTAGTCCGGCGGTGGCGCGAACGGGCATTCGCGGCGCAGCGGGAATTCGAGGCCTGCCCGGCCGGTGGTCTCAGTCATGCCCCGTCCTCCTCGCGCGGGTCACCACGACACCGGCAGGACTTCGGGTCCCCGGTGCAGCGTCCCGGTCTTCCACTCCACCTCGCCCGCGATGTGCAGGTCCGGCATCTCCCGGGCCAGCGCCCGCAGCGCCTCCTGCAGTTCCAGCCTCGCCAGCGGCGCGCCGATGCAGTGGTGCGGGCCGTGCCCGAAGCTCACGTGGTGGTTGTTCGTGCGTTCCGGGCACAGCGTCGCCGGATCCTCGAACCGGTCCGGATCGCGGTTGGCGGAGCTGATCACCGCCAGCACCGGCTCGCCCGCACGCACGAGTGTGCCGCCCAGTTCGACGTCTTCCTTGGCGTAGCGGGGAAACTCGGCACCGGAGCCGAACGGGATGAACCGCAGCAGCTCCTCGACCAGGTCCGGCGCCAGGTCCGGGTCGGCGCACAGCCTGCGCCACTGCTGCGGATGCTCGTGCAGTACGTGGACGAAGTTCGCGATCTGCCCCGCGGTCGTCTCGTGCCCGGCGACCAGGACGCTGCTGCACATGTCGACCAGTTCCAATTCACTGAGCCGGTCGCCGACGTCGCGGGCCTCGATCAACGCGGTCATCAGGTCGTCACGCGGATCGGCGCGGTGCTCGGCGAGCAGGGTCCGGATGTAGGCGCGGATCTCCTCGAGGTTGTGCCGGAACTCGTCGGCGGTCAGCCGCGAGGTGGACAGCACCGCATCGCTCCACACCCGGAACTTCGGCCGGTCCGACAGCGGCACGCCGAGCATCTCGCACACCGCGATGACCGGGATGGACAACGCGTAGTTCTCCACCAGATCCACCGGTGGGCCCGCCGCCTTCATCTCGGCGATCAGGGTGGCCGCATGCCGGGCGATCCGCGGGCGCACCGCTTCGATCCGGCGCATGGTGAACGCCTTCGTCAGCAGCGCGCGCAGCCTGCTGTGCTCGGGCGGATCCATTTCCAGCAGCCCCACGTACCGCCGCCCGGCCGACAGCCGGGGCGCGTCCCGTTCGGACACCATCGCGCGGGAGAACCGCGGATCGCTGAACACCGTCCGGGCGTCCGCGTACCGGGTGACCAGCCACACCGGCTCGCCGTAGGGCAGCCGGACCTTGAGCAGCCCCGGGGTTTCCCGCGCCAGCGCATAGGCCTCGTCGATCCCGAGCCCTTTTTCCTCGTTGAACGGATAGGCCAGTGGTTCCGTTTCGGTCGAATTCATCGGCACTTCCCCGGAAATAGTGCGCACTACGGATTCGTGACTACTCCCGAGCATAGAGCAGAATCCAAATCCTGACCACCCGGATACGCCCGCGACAATTTCTCGCGAAAGAATCTCGATCAGGCAGGCATCTGATTGGCACCGCAGGACAATGGTCTGCGGAAAACAATTCAGCTCGTCTCGTGGACCAGTTCCCCATCACGCTCACCGAGCAGGCGGAACCCGGCATTCTCCAGCACCCGACGGCTGGCCTCGTTGCCCGCGTACACGTAGGCGCGCAGCTGGGGTGCCACCTCCGGCGACGGATGCGCCTCGTGCCAGCCGCGAAGCGCCCGTGCCAGCTCCGTGGCAAGTCCGCCGCCCCACGCCGCACGGGCAAGCAGGTAACCCAGCTCGCGGTGTCCCGTTCCGTGTGCCATGCCGAACCCGGCGCGGCCGACGAACTCGCCGCCGGTCGTTTCCACCCGCCACTTCGACCAGCCTCGCCGGTCGTGCTCGGCGATGAAGGTCGCGAGCCGCTGTTCGGTCGCCTCTCGGGATTGCGGCCCGGTCGCGAGGTGCCGCATCACCTCCGGATCGGCGTGCACCGCGGCCAGATCGTCGAGATCGGCGGCCGACCAGGTGGTCAGCCGCAGGCGGGGCGTGGCCAGCACCAGTTCGCGAAGGGGCACGCCGACAGTGTGCCGCCCCGTTCGCGATACGGCCAGATAGGTGTTACCTTAGGTAACAGTGAATCTCGGTAACGTCTGAACACCGTCCAGGGAGGTCCGCATGACCAGCGCCGATGTCCACCCGGCCGACCGCGGGGACACCGCGCAGCGGCTGCTCGACTCGTCCGAGACGCTGTCCTACGACCCGGTGCACGAGGTGGACTGGGAGACACCGCTGGACAAGGACTTCCACGGCGCGAGCCCGGAGTGGAGCACCCTCTACGGCACGAGCTACTGGGACGAGATGACCCCGGCGCAGCAGCGGGAGCTGACCCGGCAGGAGGCGGCTTCGGTCGCGAGCACCGGGATCTGGTTCGAGATGATCCTGCAGCAGATGGTGCTGCGCGACTTCTACGCCAAGGACCCGACCGACCCGGCGTTCCAGTGGGCGCTGACCGAGATCGCCGACGAATGCCGCCACTCCATCATGTTCGCCCGCGGTGCCGCGAAGCTCGGTGCGCCGCCGTACCGGCCGCGGAAGCTGGCCGTGGAGCTGGGCCGGGTCTTCAAGGCGACCGCGGGCGGGGAAGCCGCCTACGCCGCGATCCTCGTCGCCGAAGAGGTCCTCGACGTGATGCAGCGCGACTGGATGCGCGACGAGCGGGTGGTGCCGTTCGTGCGCACCATCAACAACATCCACGTGGTCGAGGAGTCCCGGCACATGAAGTTCGCCAGGGAGGAGACCCGGCAGCGGCTCGAAGGTGCGGGCAAGCTCCGCCGCCAGTACAACGCGCTGGTCGTGTCCATCGCGTCGTACTTCATCGTCAGCAGCATGGTGAACCCGGGCGTGTACGCGCGCGCCGGGCTCGACACCCGGCGTGCGGTGCACGAGGCGAAGGCCAACGAGCACCACAAGTCGATGCTGCGCTCCAGCTGCGCCGGTCTGATGGAATTCCTGGCCTCGTGCGGGCTCCTCACCCGCGGCGCGACCGTGTTCTACAAGCGGGCGAACCTGATCTGACATGGCCTTCGCGATCACCCAGACCTGCTGCAACGACGCGTCCTGCGTTTCGGTCTGTCCGGTCAACTGCATCCACCCCACGCCGGACGAACCCGACTTCGGCACCACGGAGATGCTTTACGTCGATCCCGCGACGTGCATCGACTGCGGAGCCTGCGCGGACGCCTGCCCGGTGGACGCGATCTTCCCGACGGATCTGCTCACCGGGCCGCTCGAGGTGTACGCGGGCATCAACGCGGACTACTTCGCCGGCCAGGACGCGGCGGCCGCGGTGAATCCCGCGCCGAACTTCCACCGGTGGGGTCCGCCGTCGTTCGACCGGGCCGTCCCGAGCGATTTCACCGCACCGGACGTCGCCGTGGTCGGTACCGGCCCGGCGGGCATGTACGCGGTCGAGGACCTGCTGTTGCACACCGACGCGCAGGTCACCCTGATCGACCGGCTGCCGGTCGCCGGCGGGCTCGTGCGTTACGGTGTGGCCCCGGACCACCCGGCCACGAAACGGATCGGCGAGACCTTCTCCCGGTTCCACAGCCATCCGCGGCTGCGGTTGCGGCTCGGCGTCGAGGTGGGCCGCCACGTGACGGCCGCCGAACTGGCCGAGCGGCACGACGCGGTGATCTACGCGGTCGGTGCGTCCGCCGCGCGCAGCCTCGGGCTGACCGGCGAGCAGTTGCCGGGCAGCGTCGCGGCGACCACGGTCGTCGGCTGGTACAACGGCCATCCGGACGTACCCGCGGACGCGATCGACCTGTCCGCGGAACGGGTCGTGCTGATCGGCACCGGCAACGTCGCCCTCGACGTGGCCCGGATCCTCACCGCCGATCCCGGCGAACTGGCCGGCACGTCCATCGCACCGCACGCACTGGAGCGGCTGCGCTCGAGCAAGGTCCGCGAGGTCGTGCTCCTCGCGCGCCGCGGGCCGGAAGACGCCGCGTGCACCTCCCCCGAACTGCTCGCGCTCACCCAGCGGGAGAGCGTGCCCCTCGTGGTGGACGACGAAGATCCTCGTACCGCGGCGGCAATCGACACCGGACACGGCAAAGCCGGTCTGCTGCGCGGCCTGGACCGGGAGGCAGTCGATTGGACTGCGCCGCCGCCGGACGGGCCGCGCCGGATCGTGCTGCGTTTCCACTCGGCGCCGTCCGGGATCACCGGCGACACCCAGGTGCGCGGGCTGCGCGCGACCGGGCCGGCGGGTCCGGTCGAGATCGCCGCCGGCCAGGTCGTGCGCGCGGTCGGCTACCGCGGGACGCCGGTACCGGGGCTGCCGTTCGACGAGGCGACCGGCACCATCCCGAACACCGGCGGCCGGGTCGCCGGACAGCCGCGGCATTACGTGGTCGGCTGGATCAAGCGCGGCCCCTCGGGCGGGATCGGCGCGAACCGGACCTGCGCACGCGAGACCGTGGCGGCGCTGGTCGACGACATCACTTCCGGACGGCTGCCGGTGCGACGTTCACCGCGGGCCGGCCGGCTGCTGGGCCGGCTGACCCGCGCGCGGTGAGTCAGGCGGCGGTCGAACCGCCGCGGGCCAGCGCCTGCACCCGGCCGATCGGACCGTTGTAGTAGTTCTGGTCGCCGGGCAGGCCACCGGATCGGGCGAACTGCCAGATGCTCTGCTTGTCCCAGCCCGCGGGCAGCTCCCCGATCTCCGAGGCGTAGCGCGCCAGCCACAACGGGTTCGTGTCACCGAACCGCGCGGTGTTCCCGGTGCACCGCTTCCACCAGGACGTCGAGGTGTAGATGACCGTGCTGCGGCCTTCTCTCGCGAGGTAGGTGCGGGCGTAGTCGGCGATCCACGCAGTCAGGTCCGCCGGGCTCTTGCCGTAGCAAGCGTCGCCGTACGGGTTGTACTCCAGGTCCAGCGCGCCCGGCAGCGTCTTCCCGTCGTTGCCCCAGCCGCCGCCGTGCGCGATGAAGTACGAGGCCTGTTCCGCGCCACCGGAGACGTCCGGACGCGCGAAGTGGTAGGCGCCGCGGATGATGCCCGCGTGGTGCGCGCCGTTGTACTGCTGGATGAACTGGGGGTTGACGTACCCGGTGCCTTCGGTTGCCTTGACGTAGGCGAACTGGGCTCCCGCGCCTGCGGCCTTCCCCCAGTCCACTGCGCCCTGATGGCCGCTCACGTCGTGCCCGAGCGTCTGCCCCGCGGCGAGATCCGCTCGTGCCGGGCTACCGTGCACACCCTCGTAACGCGCGATCTGCGAGCCCGCGTAGTTCCCGCCCGCCTTCGAATAGTCGGCCGCCGCGGCCGGTCCCGCGGCCGCCACCGTCCACGGCAACGCCAGCGCGGCCGCGGCGAGTGCCACCCGCCGCCATCCGCACCGGTTTCCTTGCTCCGTCCGGCCCATTCCGCCTCCGTTCCGCACTGCCCCGTTCGCCATCGTGCCGGTGCCCGGCCGTCCCCGCGCGACGACGGGTCACTCGTTCGTGGCCAAACGGGCAACACTCAATGGTCCAGACAACCGTTACCCCGGCGTGACCTCCCGCCGGTGTGCACGTGGTTACTTTCGCTCTGATCACGACCAATCCGGTGAATCCCCAACGGCGGAGGTATCTCGGCGTGGACCCCACTCATGGACGGCAACGACGACGCAGGCGCGGCCCGATCGCCGCACTCGCGCTGACCGCTGCGGCGCTGCTCTCGGGCGCAGGACTCGCGAGTGCCGGGCCCGGCACCCCGGCCGCGCACGCGGCCACCGGCGCGGCCGCCGACTGCGGCCAGCCCGACGAGCCGGACTTCGGCCCGAATGTGCACATCTTCGATCCCAGCATGTCCAGCGAGACCATCCAGGCGCAGCTCGACAAGGACTTCGAGGCACAGAAAGACACCCAGACCGCGCAGTTCTCCTCCGGCCGGGTGGCGCACCTGTTCAAACCCGGCGACTACTCGGTACACGACAACGTCGGCTACTACACGTCGGTGGCGGGGCTGGGGCAGAACCCGGACGACGTGAACATCAACGGCGACGTCACGGTGGACGCCTTCAACGATTCGGACGAGGGCTCCGCACTGCAGAACTTCTGGCGTTCGGCGGAGAACCTGGCCGTCAAGCCGTCCACCGGCACCGAGCGCTGGGCCGTATCGCAGGCCGCGCCGTTCCGCCGGATGGACGTCCAGGGCGACCTGGCGCTCTACCCGGCCAGCTACGGCTACGCCAGCGGCGGCTACCTCGCCGACACCAAGGTGTCCGGCAAGGCCGCCTCGATCTCCCAGCAGCAGTGGTACACGCGCGATTCGGCGCTCGGCAGCTGGGACGGCGGCGTGTGGAACATGGTCTTCTCCGGCACCAGCGGCGCGCCGGCGAACAGCTTCCCGGACCCGCCGGAGACCACGCTGGACAACACCCCGGTCTCGCGCGACGTGCCCTACCTCTACGTGGACGACAGCGGGAAATACCAGGTGTTCCGGCCGGAGCTGCGCACGAACGCGTCCGGGCCGAGCTGGGCGAACGGGCCCACCCCCGGTGACTCCCTTCCGATCGACCAGTTCCGGGTAGTCAAGCCGGGCGACACCGCGGCGGACATCAACAGTTCGCTCGCGGCAGGCTGCAACCTGTTCTTCACCCCCGGCGTCTACCACCTCGACCAGACGCTGAACGTGACCAATCCGGACACCGTCGTGCTCGGCGTCGGCTATCCCACGCTGATCCCGGACAACGGGGTGGACGCGATGCACGTCGCGGACGCGGACGGCGTGCGGGTCAAGGGCCTGCTGTTCGACGCGGGCACCACGAACTCGAAGTCGCTGCTGACTGTCGGGGAAGAAGGCAAACACACCGACCACGCGGCGGACCCGGTGTCGCTGCAGGACGTGTTCTTCCGCGTCGGCGGTGACATCGCGGGCAAGGCCACCAACAGTCTGGTGGTCAACAGCGACGACACGATCGTCGACCACGCGTGGGCCTGGCGGGCCGACCACGGCAACGACGGCACCGTCGGCTGGACCACCAACACCGCCGACACCGGTGTGGTGGTCAACGGCGACGACGTGACCGCGACCGGCCTGTTCGTCGAGCACTACCAGAAGTTCCAGGTGCTCTGGAACGGCCAGCGCGGGAAGACGATCTTCTTCCAGAACGAGATGCCCTACGACGTACCGGACCAGGGTTCGTGGAACTCGTCGCCGGACACCGCCGGATACGCCGCCTACAAGGTCGGTGACGACGTGACCTCGCACGAAGCGTGGGGGCTCGGCAGTTACTGCTTCTTCGACACCAACCCGGACGTTTCGAGCTACCACGCGTTCGAGGTGCCGCAGAACGACGGGGTGAAGCTGCACAGCCTGCTCACCGTCTCGCTGAACCACCGCGGGACGATCACCCACGTCGTCAACGATGCCGGGGACGTCACCCCGGACGGCACGACGCCGGTGAACGTCCCGAACTATCCGTGACCTCCATGTGACAGCCCTGAGACGCCAGTGGGCCGCCTTCCCCGTGCGGGGAAGGCGGCCCACTGCGTCAGGTCAGCTGTTGCTGACCTTCACCGAGAACGAGTCGATGCTCATCCCGGCATCGGGGGTGATGTTCGCGTCCGGTGAGGTGCAGCCGCACACCTTGTTCGGGTAGGAGCCGCCGATCGCGACATCGAAGATCGCGAAGAACCCGTGGTCGACCGCGGCCTTCCAGGTCGCGTCGGACACCTCGTTCTGCTTCACCGCGAAGGTCTGCGTGCCGTCGAGGAAGAACCGCAGTTCCTCGGCCGCGGCGTCCCGCCGGTCGACCACCACCGAGTAGGTGTGGTAGCCGGTCTTGCAGTCCGCACAGTCCTGCAGGTCGCTGGTGATGCCGTCCGGGTCGTGACACTCCCCCTGCCACTCTCCGCAGTGGAACGTGCTGGAGTGCTTGTCCAGTGCGTTGACGTTCTCCATGATGTCCAGCTCGCCGATGCTGGGCCAGTTCGTCGCCCCGACCGGGCGGGCGTCGGCACCCATCGCCCAGAACGCGGGCCAGTAGCCGAGCCCGCTGTCCGGATTCGGCTGCTGCAGCGTCGCGCTCATCTCCATCTGCCCGCCCTCGGGGGCGCCGAAGTCGGTGCGCTGGCTTTCGATCCGCCCGGAGGTCCATGCCCCGCTGTCATCGCGGGTCGGCTTGATCACCAGGTGCCCGTCGCCGTCGTGGTAGACGTTGTCGGTGGAGTCGGTCGAGGTCTCGATCTCCCCGGTGCCCCAGTTGGCCGCACCACCGGGATAGCCGGTTCCCGTGTCGTAGAGCCAGTTCTGCTGGTCGAGGCCGGTGCCGGCCGCGCCGTCGAATTCGTCGGAGAACACCGTGGTCCAGTCGTCGGCCGCCTGCGCGGGTGCCGCGGTGAGCGGCAGGACCGCGACTGCGGCCAGCGCGAGGGCAGCCTGGCGCAGGCGGGTTCGGCTTCGTCGCATGATTCGCCTTTCCATGGGGTGGGAGGGGAAACTCGCTCACCAGGCTCGGACAGCCGACCGAACCGGTCAAAGCGCACTGCCTCACCGGGCCGACCCTCGCGTCCGGGCGGGCAGAGCCGCACCGGAAAGGTTTAAACCACTGCTCGATGGGGAACGGTGCGCGGCCACGCCGAGGGTGGGTGCAGCCCACCCCCGTTGCGCTCTCCGCGGCCCTGCCCGCCGTTCTAGTCTGAATGCATGAACGACGGCAACCTCCTCGGCGAGTTCCTCCGGGCCCGGCGCGAGGTCACCGGCCCGGCCGCGGTGGACCTGCCTATCGGGCCCCGGCGGCGGGTGCGCGGACTGCGCCGGGCGGAGGTCGCCCAGCTCGCCGGGGTGAGCACCGACTACTACATGCGGCTCGAACAGGGCCGGGAGCGGACCCCGTCGGCGCAGGTCGTGGACGCGCTCGGCGGTGCCCTCCAGCTCGACGCCGAGGCGCTTGCCCACCTGCACTCGCTGGCGCGGCCGATGCCGGGGGCGCGCGGGAGGAAGCGGGCGAAGCGGGAACGGGCCAGCCCACGGCTGGCACAGCTGCTGGACGCGTGGCCGGACACCCCCGCAGTGGTGCTGGGGAGGTGCATGACGGTGCTCGCGGCGAACCTGCTCGGGCAGGCGTTGTTCGCCGGGCACACCCACAGCGCAGACCTGCTGCGGCTGGTGTTCCTCGATCCGCACGCCCGGGATTTCTACCCGGACTGGGACCAGGTCGCGCTCAACACGGTGGGTGGGCTGCGGTCCGCGGCGGGCACCGACCTCGACGACCCGCTGCTGATCGAGACGGTCGGTGAACTGTCGCTCAAGAGCGCCGATTTCCGGCGGCTGTGGGCGCGCCACGACATCCGGCAGAAGACCCACGAGACGAAACGGTTCCGCCATCCGCAGGTCGGCCCGCTCACGCTGCACTACGAGTCGATGACCGTGCACAGCGCACCCGGCCAGCAGCTCGTGGTGTACCAGGCGGATCCGGGCAGCCCGTCGGAGTCCTCGCTGCGGTTGCTCGGCGCGCTGGCCGCCGGTGCGCCCTCCGCCGGGCGCTGACTTTTTCGTTTTTGTCCATTCCGCATTTCATCCGGGGCAGGCCCATGCCGAAAACCGGCCCGAGAGCACCCCCGGTGCCGACCTTCCAGAGGAGCAACCGTGCGCACGAAGATCGCCCTGATCACCGGAGCCAGCAGCGGGATCGGCGAGGCCACCGCCCGCAGGCTCGCCGCGGACGGCTGGCACGTCGTGGCAGGCGCCCGCCGCGAGGACCGGCTGGCCGCGCTGGCCAAGACGATCGAGCAGGACGGCGGCAGCATCGACGTGCACCGCCTGGACGTCACCGATCGGGCAGCCATGACGGAATTCGCCGACCGCGCGGCCGGCGACCACGGCCGGATCGACGCACTCGTCGCGAACGCCGGCGTGATGCCGTTGTCGCGCCTCGACGCAGGGCTGGTCGAGGAGTGGGACCGGATGATCGACGTCAACATCCGCGGCCTGCTGCACGGGATCGACGCCACGCTGCCGCACTTCACCCGCCAAGGCGCGGGACACTTCGTGACCGTCGCCTCGGTCGGCGCGCACCAGGTCAGCCCGACCGCCGCGGTGTACTGCGGCACGAAGTACGCGGCGTGGGCGATCACCGAGGGCCTGCGGCTGGAGTGCGAGCCCGGCATCCGCGTCACCACGGTCTCCCCCGGTGTCGTGACGTCCGAGCTCGCGGAGTCCATCTCCGATCCGGCCGCCCGCGAGTACATGCGGGGCTACCGCGAGCACGCGATCGAACCGGCGGCGATCGCCGGCAGCATCGCCTATGCACTGGCCCAGCCCGCGGACGTCGATGTCAGTGAGGTGGTCATCCGCCCGGCCCGCGGACGCTGACCACCCGGCTCGTCCGGTCGGCGCCCAGTGTCCACTGTGGACCATCCGGGTGGTGGTGCGCGACGCGGGCCGTGGTCGCGCGGCGGGCAGGGGCCGGTGAGGGGTGACCAGTGCGTCCGGGTGCTCGCTAGACTCGGGTGGCGATGCGAAGATTCCGGTGGTGGTGGGGGGCGCTGGTCCTCGTCTGTGTGGCGTTGCTCGTGGGTTCTTTCGTGTTCTTCGGTTCGGAGAGCAAGAACGGGACGCCGCAGCCCCGGCAGGGGCCGCCCGGCCGCGGTCCGCTGACTGTGGTCGCGATGGGCGACAGCACCGTCTCCGGGGAGGGCGCCGGTGCGTACACCCCGGATACCGACGGCCGCAACGGCGACTGGTGTCACCGCTCGGCCAATGCGTTCGTGCAGAAGGTCCGTGTCCCCGGCGTCAGCGCGCGGGTCAATCTCGCCTGTTCCGGTGCGCCGTCCGGGCAGGTGGCGCTCGGTGACGGCAAGCAGTGGGGTGAGCGGTCGCAGGCTGCGCAGCTGGCCGACGTGATCAAGGACCACCGGGTGAGCGCCGTGGTGATCGCCGTGGGCGCGAACGACGACCCGCAGTTTTCCGCGCAGGTGACCGCTTGCTTCCGGGCCTGGCTGGATCAGGGTGCCCCGGCGTGCAACGCGGCGCTGCGCAGCACCTGGCAGTCGAAAGTGGACGCAATGGTGCCGAAGGTGGTGAACGCGGTCGGCGACGTGAAGAAGGTGCTCGCGCAGGCGGGGTACGTGCCCGCGGACTACCAGCTGGTGCTGCAGTCCTACGCCACCCCGGTCGGTCCGGGCATCCCGGCCGATCTGCAGAGCCTCAACGGCTGCCCGTTCCGCACCGACGACCTGAAGTGGATTTCCACCACCGGGATCGCCACGCTCTCGGCCGGGATCCGGCAGGCGGCCGTGCAGTCCGGGGCGCGGTTCCTCGACCTCGCGCGCGCCGGTGAGCAGCACGAGGCGTGCAGCG
Source organism: Amycolatopsis ultiminotia (assembly GCF_039536925.1). NCBI lineage: Bacteria > Bacillati > Actinomycetota > Actinomycetes > Pseudonocardiales > Pseudonocardiaceae > Amycolatopsis > Amycolatopsis ultiminotia. Next base: position 17,186 of record NZ_BAAAZN010000016.1, read on the forward strand.
GCGGCGCCGATCAGGCGGCGGAGTGGTTCACCCGGCTGACCCTGCATCTGACCGATCTGACCCAGGTCGATCGCGCGCAGCACGCCGTGCAGGAGTCGTTCCACCCGAACGCAGCCGGACATGCCGCGATCGCGGGCTGCCTCTCGGAGTTCTTCGCCACGCGGGACGGCAGCGCCTCCTGCCGCGGCGGCCAGGACGGCAATCTGCACGCCATACCGGGCGGCTGAGCCGAAGCCCGCACGGCTCGGTGGCACACCCCGGTCACCGACGGTTTCACTGCGGCTCCGCACACCGGGAGGCGGCGCCCGGCACGTCGGCTGTCCGCGCCTTGAAGTGGGCCGCACAAGCTTCGGAGACGCCATCTGCAGCTTTTCCGCTTCGGCGAAGAGCGCATCCGATTCACCACCGTCGCGCTCGGCTGCTTCCGAGGTGCCCCCCGATCGGCTGCACTTCCCCAGGGAACGGGAGCCGTGTCAGCGCGAGCGGTGAACTCGTTTCCCGCCAGGACGGTGTGTCACAGGTCGAGCGCGGCGCGCAGCGCGATGTCGATCTGCTCCTGCACGTCCTGGTCGATCTCCGCGATGCGCTCGTCGAACCACGGCCGGTACAGCCGGGTCAGGTTGAGCGTGGAAACCCAGTAGCGGGCGTCGATGGCGACGCCGAGGATGTCCTGCGGGTCGCGGTCGAGCAGTTCGGCGCCGAGCAGCCAGGGCCGTTCGGATTCGTTCACGCCGTCCGAGGACAGCAGCACCACGGTGCGGGCCCTGGCCGGTTCGGTCGGCGGGTGGTAGGTCCAGACTTCACCCCTGCGCACGCATGTCCTTTTCCGCCGCCGTCCGTTCGGCCTCGTCCGCTTCGGCCGCCGATGCGGCCTGCCCGCGCTGGGGGGTGTAGCCGGTGCGGACCGCCTCGCGCCGGGCTGCTTTCGACAGCCAGGACGAGACCGAGATGCCGTGTGCTTTCGCGGCCCGCTCGGCGAACTCGAGCGCCCCGCTGTCGAGGGAGAGGGTCACCTTACGTGTTGCCATACTTTTTATCGTACCAGTGGCACGCGGGGTCACAACGTGGGCGAACGTCCTTCGAACGGGGTGGACAGCACCACGGTCGTGCGGGTGGAGACCTTCGCCGCTTCGCGGATCCGGCGCAGCAGGTCCTCCAGCCCCAGCGGGGAGGCGACACGCACCAGCAGGATGTAGGACTCGTCGCCGGCAACCGAGTAGCAGGACTCGATCTCGGTGATGTGCTGGATCCGCTGCGGGTAGTCGTCCGGCGCGGCCGGGTCGTTCGGGGTCAGCGAGATCAGCGCGGTCAGCGGCAGGCCGATCTGCCCGCCGTCGAGCCGTGCGGTGTAGCCGAGGATGACGCCGCGCTGCTCCAGCCGCCGCACCCGCTGGTGCACCGCGGACACCGACAGCCCCACCCGTTCGGCCAGATCGGTGAAGCTGCGCCGTCCGTCCGCCGCCAGCTCCTGCACGATCGCCTGGTCCAGCGGCTCCAGCGGGCCGCTCATGCGTCCAGCACGACGAGCTCGTGCGGACGCGTGTTCATCGCCTCGGCGCCGGTCTCGGTGACCACCACGATGTCCTCGATCCGCGCGCCCCAGCGGCCCGGCTGGTAGATGCCCGGCTCGACGCTGAACGCGATGCCGGGCTCCAGCGGCAGCGGGTTGCCCGCGACGATGTAGGGGTCCTCGTGCACGTCGAGGCCGATGCCGTGGCCGGTGCGGTGGATGAAGTACTCGCCGAACCCGGCGGCCTCGATCACCTCGCGGGCGGCGGCGTCGACCCGCTCGGCGGGCACGCCGGGGCGGACCGCGTCGACCGCGGCCTGCTGTGCGCGCTGCAGCACCGCGTACGTCTCCGCGACGTCCGCGTCCCGCGGCTCGCCGACTGCGTAGGTGCGGGTGGAGTCGGAGTTGTAGCCCTCGGGCACCGGGCCGCCGATGTCGATCACGACCACGTCGCCGCGCTCGATGACGCGGTCGGACACGTCGTGGTGCGGGCTTGCGCCGTTCGGCCCGGAACCCACGATCACGAAGTCGGCGTGCGTGTGCCCTTCCGCGACGATCGCCGCGGTGATGTCGGCACCCACCTCGGCCTCGGTGCGCCCGGCACGCAGCCACTCGCCCATCCGCGCGTGCACCCGGTCGATCGCTTCGCCCGCGGCACGCAGCGCGGCGATTTCCGTGGCGTCCTTGCGCATCCGCAGCTCGCGCACGATCGGGCCGCCCAGCGTCTGCTCGGCCTCGCCGAGTGCGCCGCGCAGCGCCAGCACGTGCAGTGCCGGGGTGAAGTCGCTGACCGCGACCCGGCCCGGCTTGCCGAGCCGGTCGGCGACCAGCCGGTACGGGTCTTCGCCGTCGACCCAGGTGAGCACCTCGATGCCGAGGTCGGCGGTGGGTACGTCGGCGAACCCCGGTGCCTCGAGCTTCGGCACCACGAGGGCGGGGGTGCCGTCGGCGGGCACCACCAGCGTGGTCAGCCGTTCGAACGAGCCCCCGGCCTGGCCGAGCAGGTACCGCAGATCGGAGCCGGGCGCGACCAGCAGTGCGTCGGTGTCCGCGGCGGCCGCGGCCTCGGCAGCGCGGACGAGCCGGGCACGGAGCGCGGCGGCGTCGGGGGCAGGCGTGTGCAGGGATCGGCGCGACATGCGCCCGAGCCTAGCCGTCCGGAGCCGGGCCGGGACACTCGCCGGTCCGGCGCGTCGGATGAGGTGCGCGGCGCCGCGTGGCAGGCTGTGCGGGTGACCGGACCACTCGCCCTGCTCGATTCCGCGAGCCTGTACTTCCGTTCGTTCTTCGCGCTGCCGGACTCGATGACCGCGCCCGACGGGACGCCGGTGAACGCGGTGCGCGGCTTCACCGACACGCTCGCGCGGATCCTCACCGATCGCCGTCCCTCACGGCTGGTCGCCTGCCTGGACGCGGACTGGCGGCCGAAGTTCCGCACCGACCTGCTGCCCAGTTACAAGGCGCACCGGGTCGCGGTGCCTGGGCACGGCGAAGCCGACGTCGAGGAGGTGCCGGACACCCTCACCCCGCAGGTGCCGATCATCCTGGAGGTGCTGGCGGCGTTCGGGTTCGCCACCGCGGAGGCGGCCGGGTACGAGGCCGACGACGTGATCGGCGCGCTGGCCACCCGTGAGCGGACGGCCGCGGTGGAGGTGATCACCGGCGATCGCGACCTGTTCCAGCTGGTGCGGGCCGAGCCGACCCCGGCGTCGGTGGTGTACGTCGGCAAGGGCTGGGCCAAGGCCGAGGTGCTGGGCCCGGCCGAGATCGCCGAACGCTACGGCGTGCCCGTCGAGCACGCGGGACCGGCATACGCGGACATGTCCGCGCTGCGCGGTGATCCGTCGGACGGCCTGCCGGGCGTCGCGGGGATCGGCGAGAAGACCGCGGCGAAACTCATCACCCAGTTCGGTTCGCTGGCACAGCTGCTGGCCGCGTCCTCGGCAGGCGACTCCCGCGTGCCGTTGAAGACGCGGTTGCGGCTGACCGAAGCCGCGGATTACCTCGCCGTGGCGCCGACCGTGGTGCAGGTCGCGGTGGACGCGCCGGTGGACCAGTCCGGCCCGGACGCGGTACCGGCCGTGCCCGCCGATCCGGACCGCGTTGCGATGCTGGCCGAACGCTGGAATCTGGGCCGATCCGTCGACCGGCTGCTGGCCGCGCTGCCCGGCGCCTGAGCGGCGCCTCAGAAAGGCGTGCCGCACCACGGGCGTTGCGTGGTGGCGAACAGTGCCGCCGTGCGCGCCAGCACGTTCTCGTCGGCGCCGGTGATCCGGCCGGCGAGGGCGAGCGTGGCCGGCTGCCATTCGCCGAGGTAGAGCATGGCGAGGGTTTCGGCGTCGAGATGCAGGTCCGCGGGTGCCTCGGTGCGTTCGGCTCCGCCGGGGCCGAGCCGGTAGCGGCCGCCGTTGGCAGGCAGCATCCGGTCGTGCACCTCGAGGGTCACCGGTTCCGCGGTGCCGTAGGTCCGCGCGGCGAGCGCCGCGGGCACGTCGACGAGCCGGAGCCACAGGTGGTCGCGAATTGCCACGGTGCGGGCGCGCCGCGGGTCGGTGAGCAGCACACCCACTTCCTCGTCGACCGGGCGGTCCGGTGCGATGACCGTGGTCACGAGATCGATGGACAGCAGGAACCGCCACAGCCCCGCGACCGCGGCCGCGTTGCCCGCGTGCAGATCACGGACTTCCAGCCGGACACCGCGGTCCTGGGGCGTCGTGCGGAGCACGGCGAACCCGTCGGCTCCGCCGGGTCCGGTGTGGACGGCCAGGCGGAAGCCTTCCTCGCGGAGGTGCCAGTCGGAGGAAATCGCCCACCACCGGGCCGGCCGGGTGATCATGCCGGGCCGGTGCTGCCCGATCCGTTCGTAGATCGCGGGCGCGGCCGCGATCGCCTCCTCGCCGTCGAGCAGCGCCACCGCGCCGGGTGCGGCGATCCCGTCGCGGACACGGACCGGCAGCTCGGCCCGGACGGTGGCGGCCCGGACGGCGACGCCGTACCCGAAGCGGCCGTAGATCACCGCCTCGCTCGCGTGCAGGCCCGCGACGACGTAACCGCGCTCGGCGAACTCGGCGAGCTGGGCGCCCATCATCGCGGTGAGCACCCCACGGCGTGTCCGGTCCGCGCTGACCCCGACCCCGTCGACCGCGGCCATCGGCACGGTGCCGCCGCCGGGCACCGTCATCGTGGTGGCTGCCGAGCAGGCGACGCCGATCACGCGGTCGCCGTCGAATGCGCCGGTGGTGCCGTCGGCGGCCCAGGCGTCGGCGACCGCGGCCCAACGCCCGTCCGGGACCGCGGGCCGGTGCAGTGACCGGAGCAGGACGTCGAGGGCGGGCCGTCGTTCGGCCTCGGTGATCGGGCGCACCGTGTAGTCGCTCATGCCTCGATCCCAGCAGCCCGCACCGGAGTTCGGCCACCGCTTTTGGCGGTTCGTGCCGACGGTCCCGGTCACGGTCAGAAGAAGGTGCCGTTCCACGCCGATTCCGGGGTACTGAACAGCAGGTCCGCAGCGGCGGGGGCGGCCGGGTCGAGGACTTCGATCCGGCCGGCGTCGGCGAGTGCGGACGCACGCCAGGCGCCGAAGTACAGCATTGCCAGGGTGTCCGCTTCGAGCCGCAGTGCGGGTTCCTCGTCGGTCGGCCGGGCGCCGCCCGGTGCGATGCGGTAGCGGCCGTCGTTGGCCGGCAGGGTGCGGTCGCGGACCTCGATCACCACCGGGCCGGCCGGGCGGTAGCTGCGGGCGGCCAGCGCGGCGGGCACGTCGACGAGCCGGAGCCAGCTCTCGTCGTCGACGCTTTCGATCTTCGCCGTGCGCGGGTCGGTGAACAGCAGCGGGGTCGGTTCGTCGAGCGGGCGGGCCAGCAGGTGGATCTCGTCGACGAGATCCACCGAAAGCAGGAACCGCCACAGCCCGGCGAACGCCGCGGCGTTGGTGTACTCGAACGCGAGGACGTGCAGTTTCGCCGGTTCTCCGGTACCGCGTTCGACGTGGTAGACGAGGTAGCCGTCGTCGCCGTCCGCGCCGCGGTGCACTGCGGTCAGGATCAGTTTCGAGATCCGGCGGAGCGAGTTTTCCTGGGCGCCCCAGTAGCTCGTGGGCCGGGTCATGGCGGCGGGGCGGGAGGAACCGGTCGCGGTGTGCAACTCGGGCCAACGGGGGCTTGCCTGGTCCAGGTCGTGGACGGTCACCTCGCCGCCGGAGGGCACTTCGGGACGCAACCGGGCCCGATGCCGGTCCACCACCACGTTCTGCGCGAAGGTACCGATGCCGTAGCCGTAGCGTCCGTAGATGGCGCCTTCGGTCGCGTGCAGCAGCGCGGCCACGACGCCGCGCTCGGCGAAGTCGGCCAGCTGCGTGGCCTGCAGGGTGGTGAGCACACCTCGTCTGGTGCGCCCGGCCTGCACGCCGATGCCGGTGACCGCGGCCAGCCGGACTTTCGCCCCGCCGGCGACGGTCATCTCGGCGTCGAACGAGCGGGCGGTGCCGATCAGGTCCGGGCCGAACACGCCGAGGATGTGGCCGTCCGCGTAGACCGCGGCGGCGCGGTCCCATTCCTCGTCGCTGCCGGGCGGGACGTGCAGCGCGGCCCGGAACAGGTTCCAGGCCGCGCGGTGCTCGTCAGGGCGGAGGGTGCGGACGTGGTGGTCGCTCATCCCCCGATCATTGCCGGGCCGGCCGGTCCGCAGCCACCGAATTCACCGGCTCACTGCGCAGCAGGCGGAGACACCTCGTAGTTGCCGTCGCTGCCCTTGACCGTGATCGGCACCTGCTGCGGTTTGCCGTTGATCGTGGCGGTGCACTCGAACTTGGCGCCGTCGGAGACCTTCTGCTCGGCCGGGCAGGTGACGCCGTCGACGCCCTGGATCTTGTAGGTGCCGGTGAGCAGCTTCGCGACGTCGGTCTGCATCGTGGTGTTGTTGAAGACCTGGGTCTTGAAGAAGCCGGGTGCGACGAACCCCAGGATCGCCACCACGACGACCACGACCACGAGCGCGCCGATCCCGATGAACAGGCCCTTCTTCGATTTGGCCGCGGGTTCCGGTGCGCTGCCGGGCTGCTGACCGTAGTCGTACTGCCCCGGCTGCTGCGGGCCGCCCGGCGGGTACGCGCCGCCGGGCGGCGGGCCGCCGTAGGTCGGCTGGTTGGGGTCGTAGGGCTGCTGGTTCGGGTCGTAGGGCTGCCCGTAGGGCTGCTGCTGGGGCGGTGGCTGCTGGCCCCATTGCGGCTGCTGCGGGGCCTGCTGCTGCGGGTAGCCGCCGTACTGCGGCTGCTGGCCGTACTGCTGGGGCTGGTAGGGCTGCTGCTGCGGCCCGCTCGGCGGATAGGCGCCGCCCGGCTGCTGCCCGTACTGGGGCTGCCCGTACGGGGGCTGCTGCCGCGGGTCGTTGCCGCCATACGGCGTGCTCATCGTTGCCTCCGCCTTCATTCGCGTGCGTCCGTGCGCGATCCAACCACAGGTGCGGGCCGAGCACACGCGCCCCCGCGCACGGTGTCCGGCCGGTCCCCGCGGGCTGCCCGGATCCTCACGCGCTGCCGGCCGCGACGACGCCGCGGCGCAGCGCGCGGACCGCGGCCGCGGCGGTGGCGCCGACCGGGTCGGCTTTGCCGAGGACGTCGCGGATCTGGTCGAGCAGATCGATCACCTGGCGGCACCAGCGGACGAAATCACCGGCGGACAGTTCCTGTCCGTTGGTCTCGGCGGCGGTGAGCACCTTCTCCAGCGATTCCCCGCGCGCCCAGCGGTACACCGGCCAGGCGAATCCGGCGTCCGGTTCGCGGGTGCGCTCGAGCCGGTGCCGTCGTTCGTCCTCGGTCAGTTCGACCCACAGCCTGCTGGTCTCCTGCCAGGCGCCGGGCACCGCACCACCGGGCAGCCGGGGTTCGCCCGCGGTGTCCCGGCGGGCCTCGAACACCAGGGTGGACACGACCGCGGCCAGTTCGGCCGGGCCGAGGCCGGACCACACGTCGTGCCGGATGCATTCGGCGGCGAGCAGGTCGGATTCGCTGTAGAGCCGGGCGAGCCGGCGGCCGTGTTCGGTGACGCGGTCCTCGCCGGTGCCGGGGCCGAGGTAGCCGCGTTCGCCGAGCAGCCGCAGGATCCGGTCGAACGCTCGGGCCAGCGAGTGCGTGGTCGCGGCGACCTTGCGTTCCAGCTGCTCGGTTTCGGTGACCAGCCGTTGGTAACGCTCGACCCAGCGCAGGTTCGCCTCACGTTCGGCAAGGCCGTGGCACGGGTGCGCACGCAGCGCGCGGCGCAGCGCGGCCAGTTCCGCGTCGTCGCCGGTGCCGGTGCGGCGGCGTTGCCTGCCGGGCGGCTCGATACCGGCGTTGCGCAGCGACGACGCGATGTCTCGGCGGGTCTTCGGGGAGCGCAGTTCGAGGTGTTTGGGCAGCCGGATCCGGCCGAGTGGTTCGACCGGGGCCGGGAAGTCGGCGACGGAAAGCGGCCCGGACCAGCGGTCCTCGGTGACGACCACCGGGCGTGGTTCGCGGATCGGGTCGAGCCCGGGGTCCACCACGACGGCGAGGCCGGCTCGGCGGCCTGCCGGGACCGCGATGACATCGCCCTTGCGCAGCTTCTCCAGTGATTCGGCGGTGCCCGCGCGGCGGGCCGAGGTGTTCTGCCTGGCCAGTGCCTTCTCGCGGGCGGAGATCTTCGCGCGCAGCTCCACGTACTCCAGCGTCTGGTCGAAGTCCCCGGTGACCGCCTCCGCGTAGCCGGCGAGTGCTTCCTTGTTGCGCTCGATCCGGCGCGAGGTGCCGACCACCGAGCGGTCGGCCTGGAACTGCGCGAACGACTGTTCCAGCAGATCGCGCGCGGCGTCCGCACCGACCTGCGCGACCAGGTTCACCGCCATGTTGTAGCCGGGCCGGAACGACGAGCGCAGCGGGTAGGTACGGGTGGAGGCCAGTCCGGCGACGGCCTTCGGGTCGACCCCGGGCTGCCAGGCGACCACGGCGTGTCCCTCGACATCGATGCCCCGGCGCCCGGCCCTGCCGGTGAGCTGGGTGTATTCGCCGGGGGTGAGGTCGACGTGCGCTTCGCCGTTGTACTTCACCAGCCGTTCCAGCACCACGGTGCGGGCGGGCATGTTGATGCCGAGCGCGAGGGTTTCGGTGGCGAAGACGACCTTGACCAGTCCGCGGACGAACAGTTCCTCGACGGTCTCCTTGAACGCGGGCAGCAGTCCGGCGTGGTGACCTGCGATGCCGCGTTCGAGTGCTTCGCGCCATTCCCAGTAGCCGAGCACGCCGAGGTCGCCCTCGGGTAGTTCGGCGGTGCGCTCGTCGACGATCCGGCGGACTTCCTCGACCTGTTCGGGATCGTTGAGCCGCAGACCGGAGCGCACGCACTGGGCGACCGCGGCGTCGCAGCCGGCGCGGGAGAAGATGAACACGATCGCGGGCAGCAGGCCGGCGGTGTCGAGCCGGTCCACGACGTCCACGCGGGACGGCGGCCGGAACCGGGGGCCACGCTGCGGTGCCCCGCGCCTGCCGCCGCGGGGCCCGCGGAAGGCCGGAGCGTAACGGCCGAGGTCCTCGGCGCGGCGCAGCAGGGTCGGGTTGATCCGCAGCTGCTCCCCCGGGTCGGCCGCGTTCTGCCCGGCGAACAGGTCCATCAGCTGGTTGCCCACGAGCATGTGCTGCCACAGCGGCACCGGACGGTGTTCGTCGACCACCACGGTGGTGTCCCCGCGGACCTCCACGAGCCATTCGCCGAACTCCTCGGCGTTGCTGACCGTGGCCGACAGCCCGACCACGCGCACGTGCTCGGGCAGGTGCAGGATGACCTCTTCCCAGACCGCACCGCGGAACCGGTCGGCGAGGTAGTGCACCTCGTCCATCACGACGTAGCCGAGTTCGGGGATGGCCGGGCTGCCTGCGTAGAGCATGTTCCGCAGTACCTCGGTGGTCATCACGACCACCTGGGCGTTGCCGTTGATCGAGGTGTCGCCGGTGAGCAGGCCGACCGCGTCGGTGCCGTACCGGCCGGCGAGGTCGGTGTACTTCTGGTTCGACAGCGCCTTGATCGGCGTGGTGTAGAAGCATTTGCGGCCCTCGGCCAGCGCCAGGTGCACGGCGAATTCGCCGACCACGGTCTTGCCTGCGCCGGTGGGCGCGCACACCAGCACGCCGTGGCCGTCTTCGAGGGCTTCGCAGCCGCGGACCTGGAAGTCGTCGAACTCGAACGACACCTCGCCGGCGAACCGGGTCAGCTGGGGGTACTTGGCGCGGCGCCGCGAGGCCGCATAGGCCTCGGCCGGTGATGGTGAAGGGCTAGTGGCCACCCCGTCAGGGTTCCACACGACGCGGTGCACGCGCAGGCGGCGTGCCGCCGGTCGTCACCTCGGAACGACGACGGTGAGCGCGGACGGCACGCAGGTCGCCTCGACCGGGGTGCGGGACTGGTCCTCGCCGTCGGCGTAGGCGGGCCAGCCGGGTGCCTCGACGCGCAGTGTGCGGGTGCGCAGGGTCCGCACCGCGGGGTGCCCGAGGTGCCGGCCGGTGCGCAGCCCCGGCAGCATCCGCACCAGCCCGAACCGGCCGGCGGAGCCGATCACCGTGACGTCGAAGAGGCCGTCGCCGGGGTCGGCGCCGGGGCAGACCGGGATGCCGCCGCCGTAGTACGGGGTGTTGCCCGCCGCGACGAGGGTGGCTTCGAGTTCCAGCGTGCCCTCATCGGTGTGCAGGACGATCGGCCGGGGCCGGAACGCGGCGAGTTCGGCGAGGATGGCGACGTCGTAGCGGCGCGGTCCCTGCGGCCACCGCAGCCGGTTGGCGCGGGCGTTGACCGCGGCGTCGAATCCGCTGCACAGCACGGTGGCGAACCAGGCGTCGGCGAGCCTGCCGAGGTCGATGCGGCGGCGGTGGCCCGCCTGCAGCGCTCGGGCCAGCCGGTCGGTGGCGGCGCGCGGATCGGCCGGGATGCCGAGAGCGCGGGCGAGGTCGTTGCCGGTGCCGGAGGGGACCAGGCCGAGTGCCACGTCGTGCTCGGCGCAGAACTGCACACCCTGGTGCGCGGCGCCGTCTCCGCCGAGCACGATCAGCACGTCGAGACCCTCGGCGTGCGAGGACCGCATCAGCGCACGGGACTCCTCGACGCTGGTCGCGGTGAGCACGTCCAGCCGGTCGACCGCGGGGCGAAGCCGGGCGGCCACGGCTTCCGCGACGCGCGCGGCGGCACCACGGCCGGATGCGGGGTGCACGGCCAGCGCCGCGTGCAGGCCCACGGGGGTCAGGTGATGTCGTCGGTCGAGCGGGAGGACGGCCCCGGCGTGGTCGTCGAGTCGTCCTCGATGCTGCTCGGCGTGTAGTCGAACGGTGCGGCCTCGTCGTCGGCGAGCTTGTCCCAGCCCTCGTCGGCGCGTTCCCTGCCGAGCTTGCGGTCGTGGAAACGGGCGATCTGGATGGAGATCTCGAACAGCAGGGTGAGCGCGGCGGCGAGGCCGAGCATGGAGAACGGGTCCGAGCCGGGGGTGGCGAACGCGGCGAACACGAACAGCGCGAACAGGATGCCGCGGCGCCACTTCTTGAGCTGCTGGTACTTGAGCACGCCGACCCGGTTGAGCATGACCACGAGCAGCGGCAGTTCGAAGCTCACCCCGAAGATCACCAGCAGCGACAGGATGAACGAGATGTACTTGTCCGCGGTGAGCGCGGTGACGAACTGCTCCTGGCCGAACCCGGCGAGCAGCGCGAGCGCATGCGGGACGAGCAGGTAGGCCAGCACCGCACCGGCGGCGAAGAGCACCGAGGCGAAGCTGACGAAGATCGTCGCGTACCGGCGTTCCCTGGCGTAGAGACCCGGCGCGATGAACGCCCAGATCTGGTACAGCCAGGCCGGGGAGAGCAGGACCGCCCCGGCCGCGACACCGACCTTCAACCGCACCATGAACGCCTCGAACGGCACCGTCTGCAGCAGTTTGCAGCCGCCGGAGCCGCCGTCGAACCGCTGCTGCGCGGGGATCGCGCAGTACGGGCCCTTCATGATGTCGCCGAGCGACGGGATCACCCCGAGGTGCTGTTCGAACCAGATGAACCCGAAGATGCCGCCGACAACCACGAACAGCAGGGCCCAGCCGAGCCGACGGCGGAATTCGTAGATGTGCTCGATGAGCGTCATCGTGCCGTCCGGGTTGGCCCGGCGGCTGCGCCGGCTCCTCCGCGAGGACCGGCCGCCGTTGACGGCTTCCGCCACTGATCGTTCCGTTCTCGTCGTAGCCCCGCGCGACGCGCCGGGTGCTCAGCGCGTCGCGTGGACCGGAAACCGGGAAGAGTGCTCCGCGGAGGTCAGCTCGCGTTCTTCTGCGGCTGGTCGGCGGACGCCTGCTGCTTCTTCATCTCGTCGAGCTGCCGCTGGAGGTCGGCGACCTGCTGGTCCTGTGCCGACGGAGCGGACGGGGCCGGCGTGGTGGCGGCAGGCGGGATCTGGCGGGTCTCGGCGGGCTCGGCGTCGTTCTCGCCTGCCTTGGCTTCGCCGGAGAGGTCCTTGGTCTCGGCCTTGAAGATCTTCATGGACTTGCCGATGGACCGGGCGGCGTCCGGCAGCCGCTTCGCTCCGAACAGCAGAACCACCACGAGCACCAGGATGATGATGTGCCACGGCTGCAGCGCGTTCATGGTCGTCTGCCCTCCTTCTCTGGGGTCACTGCCGATGGTACTGGGTCCGCGGTGCTTCGCGGCGTTGTGCCACCGCCACCCGCAGGGCCGCGGAGCGGGCACGCAGCAGCCCGGTCCGGTCGTGGGCGGCCGCACTCACCATGCTCACCGTGCGGCGCAGGCGGCGCAAGACTCCGATCGTCCGCACCAGCAGCACGACCAGCAGGAGCAGGCCGACGGCGAGCAGCACGTAGGTGGGCAGGTACGGCACGCCGTCACCTTAACGGTCCGAGGTGGACGTGAGGTGACGGGCTCTGGCCACCGCCTCGGCGGCCCGGCGGCGGACCGCGGCCGCCAGTTCGTCCGGGGTCTCCACCAGCGCTTCCCCGCCGAGGCTGAGCACCAGCCGCACCATCCAGGGCTCGTCGCTGTAGCGCATCGCGATGCGCAGCCGCCCGCCGTCGAGTTCGGCGAGTTCCTCGCACGGGTAGTACTCGGCGACCCAGCGGGCGTCCGGTTCCAGCACCAGGTGCGCGACCTGCTGGTCCGGACGGGGCGAGAAGACCCCGTCGGACAGATCGGTGGCGCGGGCGTGCGCAGGGGGCGCGGCCGGCTCGTCCAGCACGGTCAGCCCGTCGATCCGGTCGAGCCGGAACAGCCGGACGTCCTCGACGCGGCGGCACCAGGCCTCGAGATAGCCGACCGCCTGCACGATGACCAGGCGCATCGGGTCCACGGTGCGCTCGGTGATCTGGTCCTTCGACGCGGTGTAGTAGCGGATCCGCAGCGCACGGCCCGCCTGCAGGGCACCGGCGACGGCCTCCCTGGTCTGCGCAGCGCGGGCGCCCTCGCGGACCCCGCCACCGACCACCACGCCTGCCGGGCGCGCCTGTCCTGCCGCGTCCTCGATCTTGGCGATGGCCCGGCGCACCGCGTCGCCGTCGGCCACGCCCGGGGTTTCCGCGAGCGCGCGCAGCGCGACCAGCAGCGCGGTCGCCTCACCGCCGGTCAGCCGCAGCGGCCGGTTCATCCCGGCGTCGTGGGTGACCACGATGGTGTCGCCCTCGAAGGACAGGTCGATCAGATCGCCGGGACCGTAGCCGGGCAGGCCGCACATCCACAGCAGCTCGAGGTCCTTGCGCAGCTGCCGGGGCGTGACGTCGAAGTCGTGGGCCGCCTCGTCGATCCGGATGCCGGGGCGGGCAAGCAGGTAGGGCACCAGTGCCAGCAGCCGGGGCATCCGCTCTCCGGATCCGCTCACCGGCCGCTCCCCTGTTCGGCGCGGGCGAGGACGGCTTCCTGCCGGTGCAGCACGGCCTTGGCCAGTACGTCCGGTTCCAGCACGAGCACGTCGGCGCCCTGCGCGGCGATCCAGTCGGCGGCCGACTCGGGGAAGTACAGGCCGATCTCGACGACATCGCCCACTGCACCGCCCACGGTCTCCCGGCCCACGACGTCTCCGCGACGGCGCACGCCCGCGGCGCGGCCGTCGGCCACCCACAACCGCGCGGCGGTGACCGGCGACGGTTCGTCCCCGCCGGTGACCGACACCAGCTGCAGCAGGTTGACCCCGTCCGGCCGGGTGACCGCGCCTGCGGGGCCGAACGGCGTGACCCGGCCGGTGACGCGGGAGAGCCGGAAGCAGCGGGACGCGTCGCGGTCCCGGTCGTGCCCGACCACGTACCACCGGGCCCGCCAGGACACCACACCCCACGGTTCGAGGGTGCGGATACGGCGTTCCGGCGAGCCGCTGCGGCGGTATTCGAAACGCACCGCCTGCCCGGACTGCACCGCGGCGAGCATCGGCCCGAACGCCGGTTCGGCGCGCACCCGGGGCTCGATCACGGTCGGCGCCTGGTCGTCGACCTCGACCCCGGCCGCGCGCAGCTTCACCAGCGCACCCTGCGCCTGTCCGGTCAGCTCGGGCGAATCCCACAGCCGCACCGCGAGCCCGACCGCGGCCGCCTCGTCCGGGGCCAGGTCGATCTCGCCCAGCTCGTAGTCGCGCCGGGCAATGCGGTAACCCTCGACCGGGTCGAAGGCGGAGTTGCGGCCGGTCTCCAGCGGGATGCCCAGCTCCCGCAGTTCGGTCTTGTCCCGTTCGAACGTGCGGAAGAAGGCGTCGTCACTGGCCGCGTCGGCGTACCCGGGCACGATGCCGCGGATCCGCTCGGCGGTGAGGTACTGCCGGGTGGACAACAGGGCCAGCACGAGATTGACCAGCCGTTCGGCGCGTGCGGTGGACACCAGACGACTGTAGCTCGCACGCACCGGCCCGATCGTGAGGTCCGGGGTTCGCGCGTCGCACAGCCCCGCCCGGGTGCAGGAGCGAGCGAGTACTTCTGGTGCCCGGCGCCGAGCTGCCGGCAAAGCCGCAGCTGGCTGTCGAGGACATCACGCGGGCTACGCGGTGCAGCAGCCGCCGGTGGTGGACGTCAACGACCTCATGGTGCGCCGGCCAGGTCCGTCAGGGCACCAGCCGGGCGACACGGCCGTCGACTCCGCCGGCCCAGCAGCTGCCGGTGGGGGTGCAGTCGACGGTGTCGAAGCTGCCGGTGTCGAACGGGGTCCAGGCGTGCCCGCCGTCGTGGCTGAGGTCGCTGCCGCCGGGACCGACTGCCACGACCGTGCCCCCGCGCCAGGCCAGGCCGGAGCGATAGCCCGGCGGATATTGCTGCGGCGTGTGCCAGCGGTGGCCGCGGTCGCCACTGAACGCCACGGCCGGGCCGGGTGTATCCGGGCTGGCGTAATCACCGCCGATCGCCACGCCCTGCCACGGTGTCCGGAACGCGACCGCGAAGACTCCGGCCGACGCACTGCTGGGCAGCGGCGTGTCCGACGCGCTCCAGTGCCGTCCGCCGTCGCCGGAGTGCAGCACGCGGGCGCGTGCACCGCCGCCGGTGGCCAGCCAGGCATCGAACGGGCCGGAAGTGCTCACGCACTGGCCGCTCGCGGCGAACCCGGCTTCTCCGGGCAGCGCGGGCGGGAACGCGTCGTCCGGGAGCTGCCGCCAGCTGCGTCCGCCGTCGGACGTCGCCTGCATGCGGAACCGGCCGTCCACCGGATCGCTCATCGCCAGGCCGCGCCACGGATCGAAAAACGCGAGGCAGTCGTAGAACGCGGCCTGGTCGGGGTTGCCGAACGTCTGGCGCCAGTGCGCGCCCGCGTCGTCCGTGCGGTAGATCCGGGAATCGCTGCCGGGACCGATCGACAGCACCACGGCGTGGTCCGCGTCGAACGCTTCGATGTCCCGGAACTCCAGCGCACCGGTGCCGGGCGGACCGACCGCGGCCCAGCTGCGTCCGCCGTCGACGGTGCGCAGCACGGTCCCCTCGGTGCCACTCACCCACGCGACGTGCGCGCTGACCGCGGACAGGCCGCGGAACTGCGCACTCACCCCGGTGGGGGTGAGCCGCCACGACGGGAGACCGGTCGCCGCCGCGACCCCGGAAAGGGCCACCGACAGCACCGCCAGCAGGACCAGCACCGCACGTACCGCACGCATGCGCCGATCCTGCCGCATCCGCCCGGCGACTTTCGTCGGTTACAGCGAACTGATCAGCCGTTCCACCCGTTCGTCGACCGCCCGGAACGGGTCCTTGCACAGCACGGTCCGCTGGGCCTGGTCGTTGAGCTTGAGGTGCACCCAGTCGACGGTGAAGTCGCGCCCGGCCGACTGCGCGGCGGCGATGAAATCACCCCGCAGCTTGGCACGGGTGGTCTGCGGCGGGGTGTCCTTCGCGGCCTCGATCTCCCCGTCGTCGGTGACCCTGCGGACCAGGCCCTTGCGCTGCAGCAGGTCGAACACGCCACGGCCGCGCCGGATGTCGTGGTAGGCCAGGTCCAGCTGCGCCACCCGCGGGCTCGACAGGTCCAGGTCGTGCTTGACTCGGTAGCGCTCCACCAGACGGTGCTTGATCGCCCAGTCGATCTCGGTGTCGATCTTGCTGAAGTCCTGCTGTTCGACCGCCTCGAGCGCACGGCCCCACAGCTCGACCACCCGCTCGTTGGCAGGCGTCGAACCGTTCTCCTTGAGATGCTGCACGGCACGGGCGTGGTACTCCCGCTGGATGTCCAGCGCGGACGCCTCCCGCCCGCCCGCGAGACGCACCTGGCGGCGCCCGGTCAGGTCGTGGCTGATCTCGCGGATCGCCCGGATCGGGTTGTCCAGGGTGAAGTCCCGGAACTGCACCCCGGCCTCGATCATCTCCAGCACCAGGTTCGCCGATCCGATCTTCAGCATGGTGGTCGGCTCGGCCATGTTGGAGTCGCCGACGATCACGTGCAGCCTGCGGTACCGCTCGGCGTCCGCATGCGGTTCGTCCCGGGTGTTGATGATCGGCCGCGACCTGGTCGTCGCACTCGAAACGCCCTCCCAGATGTGCTCCGCACGCTGGGACAGGCAGTACACCGCGCCACGCGGGGTCTGCAGCACCTTGCCCGCACCGCAGATCAGCTGGCGGGTGACCAGGAACGGCAGCAACACATCGGCAATCCGGGAGAACTCGCCCGCCCGCGTCACCAGGTAGTTCTCGTGACAGCCGTAGGAGTTGCCCGCCGAATCGGTGTTGTTCTTGAACAGGAAGATGTCCCCGCCGATGCCCTCGTCCGCGAGCCGCCGCTCGGCGTCGGTCAGCAGGTCCTCCAGGATCCGCTCACCCGCCTTGTCGTGCGTGACGAGCTGGGTGAGGTCGTCGCACTCCGCGGTCGCGTACTCCGGGTGCGAGCCCACATCGAGGTAGAGCCTCGAGCCGTTGGACAGGAACACGTTCGACGAGCGTCCCCAGGAGACGACCCGCCGGAACAGATAGCGCGCGACCTCGTCCGGGGAGAGCCTGCGCTGGCCGTGAAAGGTGCACGTGACCCCGAACTCGGTCTCGATGCCAAAGATCCGCCGCTGCATGCCACCAGAGTAGGCGCTGCACCCCCTCCACCGGTGCGCCGTTCGGGCGTCGACACGCGGTCGGTACGTTGCGTTGGGTGAAAACCTGCCGGAAACCGGTTGCCGCTGGCGACCGGACCCCGTTCGCGCACCGTGCCCCGGCAACCGCGTTGCACCAGCTCGGCCAGGCATTCCGGCAGGTAGGCCGAGGGGATCGGGAGCTGATGCGGCGCAGTGCCGCGCTCCCCCGTACCCGCGCCGACGACGTGCTGTCGCTGCTGTCCCGAAGCGCGGACAAATCCCGGCTCTGGTGGGGCGTGGCAGCAGTGCTCGCCGCCCGCAAGGGCCCCGCCCGCCGGGGCGCACTGCGCGGGATCGCGGCGATCGCCGGAGCCAGCGCCGCGGCCAACCTGGTGGGCAAGCCGCTCCTCCCGCGCCGCCGCCCGGCCGAGGACGAGGTGCCCGAGCACCGCAGGCTGCGCCGCCGCCCGACCTCCTCGTCGTTCCCGTCCGGGCACGCCGCCTCGGCCGCGGCGTTCGCCACCGCGGTCGCCATGGAATCGCCCCGCGCCGGGCTCGCCCTCGCCCCGCTGGCCGGTCTGGTGGCCTACTCCCGCGTGCACACCGGCGTGCACTGGCCCAGCGACGTCGGCGCAGGCCTGGCCATCGGCCTCGGCGCAGCCGCGCTGACCCGGCACTGGTGGCCGCTGCGCCCGGACCTGCGGGCCCGCACCGCGCACCGGGCCGAGGCACCGGTGATGCGCGACGGCGAGGACATGCTCGCACTGGTCAACCCGCACTCCGGCGTCGACGGCCAAGACCCGACCGAGGACGTCCGCTACGCCTGGCCGAAGGCGACCCTCCGCTATCCGGACCCCTCCTGTGACCTGCGCGACCTGCTCGCCGAGGAGATCGACGCACACGGCAACGTCCGCGCACTGGGCGTCGCCGGCGGCGACGGCACGGTCGCCTCGGTCGCGTCGCTGGCCGCGGAACGCGGGCTCCCGCTCGCGCTGATCCCGGCAGGCACGCTCAACCACTTCGCCCGCGACGTCGGCGTGCGCTCGATGCCCGACGCGGACGCGGCAACCGAGGGCGGCCACGCCGTCGGCGTCGACCTCGGCGAGGTCGAGATCAGCGGCAGCGACGGGTTCGCACACCGCTGGTTCGTCAACACCGCAAGCCTCGGCGGCTACCCGGAAATGGTGCGGCTCCGGGAAAAACTCCAGGAAAAACACCCCAAATGGCCGGCCGCGGCCCTCGCGCTCGCCAGGGTCCTGCGCCGGGCGAAACCGCTGCGGGTGGACCTGGACGGCGAACCCACACAGATCTGGCTGCTCTTCGTCGGCAACGGCACCTACTCCCCCAAGGGCTTCGCACCGTCCCGGCGACCCGCACTCGACACCGGTCTGCTCGACGTGCGCTACCTGCGGGCCGACCTGCCCTACTCGCGCGCCCGGTTCCTGCTCGCGATGATCACCAGCAGCCTGCACGCCAGCCACGTCTACCAGCAGCACGACCTGCCGGAACTGCGCGTCCGCCTGCACGACGGCAACCGCCGGGTGGCCACCGACGGCGAAGTCGGCCCCCTCGGCCGCGAGTTCCGGTTCCGCTCCCGGCCGAGCGCGCTGACCATCTACCGCAATCCCGACGAAACCGAATAACGCCCGGACTGCACTCCCCTGATCCGGAAACCACTCGACGCGGCCGCCCCGGACCGGAATGCTCCGGAAGAATCTTCGCCGGAGGTGTCCATCCGGGCCGCCGCCGCTCGTGGTACCGGCGTGCGGCCACCGGGACCGCACCCGACCTGCAAG
This sequence comes from Amycolatopsis ultiminotia, assembly GCF_039536925.1. Taxonomy (NCBI): domain Bacteria; kingdom Bacillati; phylum Actinomycetota; class Actinomycetes; order Pseudonocardiales; family Pseudonocardiaceae; genus Amycolatopsis; species Amycolatopsis ultiminotia. The sequence goes on from NZ_BAAAZN010000016.1 coordinate 35,995, forward strand.
GGAGCACGCCATGAAGTACCTGCTGCTGGTGCACGCCTCCGCACTCGACGAGAACGGCAGCCCCACCGGCTGCGAGCCCACCGACTGGATCGCCTACGACAAAGAAGTCCGCGACGCGGGGGTGTACGTCACCGGAGAATCACTCGCCGACCTGGTCACCGCCACCACCGTCAAGGTCGGCCCGGACGGCACGCGCTCGATCACCACCGACGGCCCGTTCGCCGAGACCAGGGAACTCCTCGGCGGGTTCTACGTACTGGACGTCCCCGACCTCGACGTCGCACTCGACTGGGCCGCCCGCTGTCCCGGAGCCCGCGACGGATCGGTCGTGGTCCGCCCGATCGCCGACTTCGGCGCCTGAGCAGATGCCGCCACGGACCGCACACGCGTCCGTGGCGGCCGTGTTCCGCGAGGAGCACGGCCGCCTGCTCGGCGCCCTCGTCCACCGGTTCGGCGACCTGGACCTGGCCGAGGACGTCGCCGCCGACGCGATCGAAGCCGCACTGGTGCACTGGCCTGCGCACGGCGTCCCGCCCAACCCCGGCGCCTGGCTGATGACCACCGCCCGCCGCAAAGCCGTCGACCGGCTCCGCCGCGACCAGGCCCACGCCGCCAAACTCGCCGTCCTGCAAGCAGAACTCGACCGCGCCGAGCCCGCCCCCACCGCCGAGGACGGACTCCCCGACGACCGGCTCCGGCTCTTCTTCACCTGCACGCACCCCGCACTCGCCGCCGAGGACCGCCTGGCACTGACCCTGCGCTGCCTGGCAGGGCTCACCACTCCCGAGGTGGCACGCGCGTTCCTCGTCCCCACCCCGACCATGGCCAAACGCATCGTGCGCGCCAAGAACCGCATCCGCACCGCCCGCATCCCGTTCCGCGTCCCCCGCGACGACGAACTCACCGAACGGCTGCCCGGCGTCCTCGCGGTGCTGTACTCGATCTTCACCGAGGGCTACGCCGCCAGCTCCGGCCCGCACCTGCAACGCCTCGACCTCGCCGACGAAGCCATCCGGCTGGCCAGGATCCTGCACCGCCTCCTCCCGGCCGAACGCGAAGCCACCGGTCTGCTGGCACTACTGCTCCTCGTGCACGCCCGCCACCCCGCCCGCACCGCTCCCGACGGCTCACCGGTCCTGCTCGAAGACCAGGACCGCACCCGCTGGAACTCCAGCCTCATCACCGAAGGCCGCGCACTCCTGCCGCACGCACTCGGCGGCACCCCACCCGGCCAGTACGCCGTCCAGGCAGCGATCGCCGCCCTGCACGACGAAGCCCCCGACGTCCGGCGCACCGACTGGCCCCAGATCGTGGCCCTCTACGACGTACTGGCCACCCGCACGCGGTCCCCCGTGGTGGCGCTCAACCGCGCAGCCGCAGTCGCCATGCGCGACGGCCCCGACGCAGGACTGGCGCTGCTCGACACCCTGGCCGACGAACCGGCCCTGCGCGGCTACCACCCGTACGACGTGGCCCGCGCCGACCTGCTCGAACGGGCCGGGCGCCACACCGAAGCCGCCGAGGCCTACCGGCACGCCCTCGGATCCGCACGCACCGAACCGGAACGCGCCCTCCTCCGCCGCCGCACACAGCCGCGAAAGTGACACCCCCCGGACCCAGCCGACGACAACGGGGCCGCCCGGAACACCCGGACGGCGCCGTCACACCACAGGTCACTCCTTCTCGGCGGTGCCCCCGGAAGAACCCTTCTCGGACGCGCCGTCCTTCTCCTCACCGGAGGGCTCATCGCCCTTCGGCTCCGGCAGCAACGCCTCCAACGCCGCACCGGACAGCCGACGGAACGCCCGCCGCGGCCGCGCCCGGTCCAGCACCGCCACCTCCAGCTTGATCTGGTCCGCCTCCGCCGATGCGCCATTACCGTTCGACGACGTCGCGGTCGCCCGCAGGCCCTCGATCGCAGTGGCCAGCGCGGTACGCAGATCGTGCTCCGGATCCACCACGTCCTTCAGCTTCGTGCTGATCGGATCCGTCTGACCACCCATCACCACGAACGGCGACTCGTCGAAAATGCCCCCGTCGAAGGTGAGCCGGTACAGCTGATCCTCCGCCGCACTCGCCCCGACCTCGGCCACGCACACCTCCACCTCGAACGGCTTCAGCTGCTCGGTGAAAATACTGCCCAGCGTCGCGGCATACGCGTTCGCCAGCGCCCGCGCACTCACATCCCGGCGGTCGTACTGATACCCCTTCAGATCCGCGTGCCGGATCCCCGCCACCCGCAGGTTCTCGAACTCCGAAAACCGGCCCACCGCGGCAAATCCGATCCGGTCGTAGATCTCCGACACCTTGTGCAACGTCGTCGACGGATTCTCCGCCACGAACAACACCCCGCCGGCATACTTCAGCACCACCACGCTCCGCCCCCGCGCGATCCCCTTGCGCGCCAGCTCGGAACGCTCCCGCATCAACTGCTCGGGAGAGGCATACAACGGCATCGTCACGGTGTCGGCTCCACGTTCTCCGGCGTACCGGCGCTCGATTGATCAGCATGCAGGAACATCGGCGACCTCAGCTCGCCCGATGGTGGTTGTGCTCGGCCCGGCCGGCCACCACCGCCTCCGCCACCGCGGCGGTCCGCTCCGGCGGCAGCTGCACCGCGCCCTGCTCCGCGGTGATCGTGATGACGCTCGGGAAAATCCGCCGCACCAGATCCGGCCCGCCACTCGCGGTGTCGTCGTCCGCCGCGTCGTACAACGCCTCCACCGCGGCCCGCACCGCCGCTTCCTCGTCCGCATCCGGGTCGTACAGCTTCTTCAGCGCCGACTTCGCGAACAGCGAACCCGACCCGACCCCGGCATACCCGGCATACTCCTCGTACCGCCCGCCCGCAGGGTCGTACGACACGATCCGGCCCGCATGCTTCGCGTCCTCGGCCTCCAGGTCGTACCCCACGAACAACGGCACCACCGCCAGGCCGGCCATCGCCATCTCCAGGTTGGCCTTCACCATCCCGGCCAGCTTGTTCGTCTTGCCGTCCAGCGACAGCGACACACCCTCGATCTTCTCGTAGTGCGCCAGCTCCACCCCGTACAACCGGACCATCTCCACGGCCAGCCCCGCGGTCCCGGCGATCCCCACCGCCGAATACTCGTCGGTGACGTGCACCTTCTCGATGTCCCTGCTCGCGATCAGATTCCCGGACGTCGCCCGCCGATCACCGGCGATCAGCACCCCACCGGCGAACGTCAACGCCACGATCGTGGTGCCGTGCGGCACGTCCAGGCCGGCCGCCCCGGCCGAGACCTGCCGCCCCGGCAACAGCTCGGGCGCGGCCGCCCGCACGAAGTCCGAAAACGACGACGACGCCGGCGAGAAATAGGCCGACGGCAGGCCGGGCCCCGAAAAACCCGCCCCAGCGGAGGTGTTGTCCATACGTGCTCTTGGTTCCCATCTCTCCCGTGTCCGGCACCGACGACGCCCACCAGGACACCACCGGCACCGAAGCATGCCTGCCACCCGTGCCGCCCGCGACACCGGCCCGATCCGGAACCGGCACCGCGGGGCAAGCGGCTACTCGCCGCCCTTCTGCACGTACGCGCGGACGAAGTCCTCGGCGTTCTCCTCGAGCACGTCGTCGATCTCGTCCAGGATCGTGTCCACGTCCTCGCCGAGCTGCTCGCGCCGCTCCTGGCCCGCCGCGCCGGTCTCGTCGAACTCCTCGTCGGAGTCCCCGCCACCGTGCTTCTCGATCTTCTCCTGCGCCATGTCGCCTCCCGGTGTGGCCGATACCCTTAAGCCTACCGAGCGAGCCGGACAATCGGTGCCCACGCGCCCGCCACAGTGCCGGTTTCGGCTAGTCCGAACCGGTGATCGCCTCGACCAGCTCCTCCGCCGTGGCCGACGCGTCCAGCAGCTTCCCGACGTGCGCCTTCGTCCCCCGCAGCGGCTCCAGCGTCGGGATCCGCACCAGCGATTCCCGGCCCACGTCGAAGATCACCGAATCCCACGACGCCGCCGCGATCGACGTCGCGTACTTCTCCAGCGCCCTGCCCCGGAAGTAGGCCCGCGTGTCGGACGGCGGAGTGGTGACCGCCGCGCGCACCTCCTCCTCGGTGACCAGCCGCTTCATCGAACCCCGGGTGACCAGCCGGTTGTACAGCCCCTTCCCCAGCCGCACATCCGAGTACTGCAGGTCCACCAGCCGCAATCGCGGCGCACCCCAGGCCAGCTGGTCCCGCTCCCGGTACCCCTCGAGCAACCGCAGCTTCGCAGGCCAGTCCAGCCGGTCCGCGCACTCCGCCGGGTCTCGTGCCAGCGCGTCCAGCACCTCGCCCCAGACCCGCAGCACCTCCTTCGACGCCTCGTCCGCGCCGGTGCGCTCCAGGTTCGCCGCCACCACCTCGTGGTAGGCGAACTGCAGGTCCAGCCCGGTGAACTTCTTCCCGTTCGCCAGGTCGACCTTCACCTTGAGCGTCGGATCATGGCTGATCCGGTGCACCGCGCGCACCGGCTCCTCCAGTTTGAGATCGTCGAACCGGATACCCGCCTCGATCAGATCCAGCACCAGCGCCGTCGTCCCGACCTTCAGGTAGGTCGCGTACTCCGCCAGGTTCGCGTCCCCGACGATCACGTGCAGCCGCCGGTACTTGTCCGCATCCGCATGCGGCTCGTCACGCGTGTTGATGATGCCGCGCTTGAGCGTGGTCTCCAGCCCGACCTCGACCTCGATGTAGTCCGCCCGCTGCGAGAGCTGGAAACCGGCCTCCTCGCTCTGCTGCCCGATCCCCACCCGCCCGGAACCGGTGATCACCTGCCGCGAGGCGAAGAACGGCGTGAGCCCCCCGATCACTGCGGTGAACGGCGTCGACCGCGCCATCAGGTAGTTCTCGTGCGTGCCGTAACTGGCACCCTTGCCGTCCACGTTGTTCTTGTACAGCTGCAAAGGCGGCTGTCCGGGCACGGTCGCCGCCTTCAACGCGGCCTCCTCCATCACCCGCTCGCCTGCCTTGTCCCAGATCACCGCGTCCCGCGCGTTCGTGACCTCCGGCGCCGAGTACTCCGGATGCGCGTGGTCCACGTACAACCGCGCCCCGTTGGTGAGGATCACGTTCGCCGCACCCAGATCCTCCACGTCCGGATCGTGCCCCGGCCCGCCCGGACCGGTCAGATCGAACCCGCGCGCGTCCCGCAGCGGCGACTCCACCTCGTAATCCCAGCGCGCCCGCCGCGCCCGCGGGATGTCCGCCGCAGCCGCGTAGGCCAGCACCACCTGAGTCGAGGTGAGCACCGGGTTCGCCGTGGCGTCCCCGGGCACGGCGATGCCGTACTCGACTTCGGTTCCCATGATCCGACGCATACCCACCACCCTACGGGTTGACCGCGTGCGACGATGCCCCCATGCCAGGCAGTGACGAACTCGTTGCCCTCTATGACCGCGACGGCCAGCCGGCCGGGCAAGCCCTGCGGTCACGCGTGCGCGCGGAAGGCCTCTGGCACGCGGCGGGCGTCGTGCTGGTCCGATCGGGCGACGGCCGGTCGGTCTACGTGCACCTGCGCACGGCCGACAAGGACGTCTTCCCGTCCACCTGGGACTGCTGGGCAGGCGGCGTGGTCGCGGCAGGCGAAACCCCGGCCGCCTGCGCCCGCCGCGAACTCGCCGAGGAACTGGGCGTCCACGGAGTGGAACCAACTCCGCTGTTCACCAAGATCTACGACGAGGGCACCGTGCGCTGCCACAACTTCGCCTTCGAAGTCCGCTGGGACGGCCCGATCCGCCACCAGCCCGAGGAGATCGTGGACGGCCGCTGGATGCCGCTCGATCAGCTGCGCGCCTGGGTCGACGACCCGGCCAGCCCGTTCATCCCGGACGGACGCGCCGGAGTACACGAGTGGTTCCGCCGCTACGGCTGAACCACCGCCAGCTTCGCCGCCAGCTTCGGCAGCAGGCGCTTCGCCGCATCCTGCGCCCGAGCCGGAGTACTCGCCGCCACGCTCAGCGCCGACACGACGTTTCCCTTCGCCAGCAACACCGAGCAGGTGGCACCTGCACACCACGCCCGCTGTTCGGCGACTCCCGTTGCGGCAGGCAGCGAAACCACCGTGCCGGCACACTCCGCACCCGACACCACGTCCCTGCCCGCCCGGTCCGGGTACGCCGTCACATCGTTCGTCAGCACCGAACCACTCGGATACACCCAGCTCGCCGAACGCCGCTCCCCGGCCGCGAGCCCGCTCAGGCATCCGGAAACCCGGCCCGCGCCCGGTGTCACGCCTTCCTCGGCAACGTCCTCATCGGACAGCAGCCCCCGCTGCGGATCGGCGACCGCACCGGAACTCTTCGGCGACGCGGGTGCAGGCGCCGGTGCCGCGGCAGGCGGCTGGGCCGGCGCACTCGTCTCCGGGACCGGCGAAGGATCGTCGTAATAGGTCTCCAGATCGTTGGGCCGGTTCCCGCAGCCGGCCAGCGTCAACGCCCCCAGCCCGACCAGTACGGCGACCGCCGGCACCTGCCGATGACGCACCTGCCACCCCTCCGCACACTCCGCGGCCGGACCACCCGGGGTCCGCGATGCGCCCGAGGGTAGTGCAGCCGCTCAGTTCCACCGGAGGTGGGACCGCTGCGCCCAGTACTCCCCCGGATCCTGTGCCAGCGCACCCAGCTCGGCCAGCGCAGCTTTCGGCACCCGCACCGCGGCCAGGTTCGCCGCCAGCTGCGCAGTACTCGACGGCCCGAGCACCGCGACCGAAACCCAGTCCTGCACCAGGACCGCGGCCACCGCGACCGCGTCCGGCCCCACCTCGTGCTCCGCCGCGATCCGCCGCACCGGCTCCGGTGCTTCGACCGCGAGCCGCCCATTCGCCAGGGTTTCCTTGACCAGTACCCGGTTCCCGGCCTCGTGTGCCTCGGTGAGTGCGGCGCCCGCCGAGGGCTCCAGCACGTTCCAGGTGGACTGCACGGAGGTGAACACCGGCTGCCCGGCCACGGTCAGCTCGAACGCCCTGCGCACCGCGTCCGCCTGCGCCGGTCCGGACGTGGAGAAGCCGACCTCGGCGCCGTCTGCGGAAAGCCCGGCCAGCGCGTCGAGCAGCGGCGCATCGGTGAAAAGTGGACTGTCCACAGTGAGCGAATGCACCTGGTACAGGTCGACGTGCCCGTTCAGGAGCTCACGGGTGCGCGCCCACTGCTCCCGCAAGCGCGCGAGGCTGTGTTCCTTGACCTCGTGCACATCCGCGTCGATCCGCCACTCCCCGACGTAGCGGTAGCCCCATTTGCTCGAGACCGTCACGTCACGATGGCCGCGTTCCTCGAGCCAGCCGCCGAGGAATTCTTCGGACCGGCCGTAGGAACGCGCGACATCGACCCAGCGCACACCCGCCCGATACGCGTCGTCGAGCACCGCGTGTGTCGCCGCCCGCATCGCCGGTACGTCCCGGTCCACCGGCAGGTCCCGGCCCAGGTTGAGGTAGGCCGGACGGCCGAGCGCCGCGAGTCCTACCGCGATCTGCTCCATGAAGGTCTCTCCGTCGTTGCGGGGTTTTGGCGGTTGTCGTTGGGATACTCGGCTAATCACCTGATGTATAGGTCGTTATACACTTTGGTTGTGCCGCAGGATGGCGAGCCATTGGCTGGAGTTCTGGGCTTGCCGGTGCAGCTTTTCCAGCCGTGCGGCGGGTGCCCGGACGTAGCCCTTGCCGAATACCGGGGCGATCTGACGGAGACTCGCGCCTTCCTCACGGGCCGCGAGGAGAGCCCAGTCGGACGCGTCGGCGCACGCCGCGGACGCACGCCGCAACTCCCCGATCAGCTCGATGAGCTCGTCCGCGGCCAGCTCCCCCGCGCGGACCGCGGCGGCTGTGGTCTCCAGCCAGGCCAGGATGTCGGTCTCGGTGACCGGTGGGCGCGGGCGGGAATCATCGGTCGGCACAGCTGCGGAGTATAGGGCGTTATACGACCATTTCCCGGTTACGCCCGCTTCCCCGGCGTGGCGGTCACTCAGCGAAGTCAGGACGGTGACCTATCTCACACCACAACGCCGAGGGCCCGCCGGACGCTGCCGGCGGGCCCTCGGATCGCGCTGCTTACAGGTACTGCCTACAGGTACTGACCGGTGTTCGTGGCGGTGTCGATCGCCCGCCCCGATTCCTGGTTCTTGCCGGTGACCAGCGTGCGGATGTAGACGATCCGCTCGCCCTTCTTGCCGGAGATCCGGGCCCAGTCGTCCGGGTTGGTGGTGTTGGGCAGGTCCTCGTTCTCCGCGAACTCGTCCACGATCGCGTCCAGCAGGTGCTGCACGCGCAGACCGGGCTGGCTGGTCTCGATCACCGACTTGATCGCGGATTTCTTCGCCCGGTCCACGATGTTCTGGATCATCGCGCCCGAGTTGAAGTCGCGGAAGTACAGGACTTCCTTGTCCCCGTTGGCGTAGGTCACCTCGAGGAACCGGTTCTCGTCGCTCTCCTCGTACATCCGCTCGACGGTGTGCTGGATCATCGCGTCGAACGTGGCCTTCTGGTCCCCGCCGAACTCCGCCAGGTCGTCGGAGTGGATCGGCAGGCCCTCGGCCAGGTACTTCGAGAAGATGTCCTTCGCACCTTCGGCGTCCGGACGCTCGATCTTGATCTTCACGTCGAGCCTGCCGGGACGCAGGATCGCCGGGTCGATCATGTCCTCGCGGTTGGAGGCGCCGATGACGATGACGTTCTCCAGCCCCTCGACGCCGTCGATCTCGGACAGCAGCTGCGGCACGATGGTGGTCTCCACATCGGACGAAACGCCCGAACCACGCGTGCGGAAGATCGAGTCCATCTCGTCGAAGAACACGATCACCGGAGTGCCCTCCGACGCCTTCTCCCGCGCCCGCTGGAAGATCAGCCGGATCGACCGCTCGGTCTCGCCGACGAACTTGTTCAGCAGCTCCGGGCCCTTGATGTTGAGGAAGTAGGACTTCCCGTCCGCCGCCTCACCGCGGGCCCCGGCGACCTTCTTGGCCAGCGAGTTCGCCACCGCCTTCGCGATGAGCGTCTTCCCGCAGCCCGGCGGGCCGTAGAGCAGCACGCCCTTCGGCGGGCGCAGCTGGTACTGCTGGTACAGCTCGGCGTGCAGGAACGGCAGTTCCACCGCGTCCCGGATCTGCTCGATCTGCCTGCCGAGCCCGCCGATGTCCTCGTAGCGGACGTCGGGCACCTCTTCCAGCACGAGGTCCTCGACCTCCGCCTTCGGCACCCGCTCGTAGGCATAGCCCGCCTTCGAGTCCACGAGCAGCGAATCGCCCGGTTTCAGCGCCTGCTCGGCGAGCGGATCGGACAGCAGGACCACCCGCTCCTCGTCCGCATGGCCCACCACGAGCGCCCGCGGACTGCCGTCCTCGACATCCGGGGCGAGTACCTCGCGCAGCGCGCACACCTCACCGGTGCGCTCGAAGTCCCCGCCCTCGACGACGGTCAGGGCCTCGTTCAGCCGCAGCGCCTGACCGCGGCTCAACGACGAGATCTCCACGGCCGGCGACACCGAAACCCGCATCTTGCGGCCCGCGGTGTAGACATCCACCGTGTTGTCCTCGTACGAGGCGACGAACACCCCGTACCCGCTCGGCGGCTGCGCGAGCCGGTCGACTTCCTCCCGGAGGGCAAGCAGCTGCCCCCTGGCCTCACGCAGCGTTTCGACCAGTTTGGTGTTGCGCTCGGTGAGCTGATTCACCCGTTCCGTTGCCTCGGCGAGGCGCTGTTCGAGAACGCGGTTCTGGCGTGGTGAATCGGTGAGCCTGCGGCGCAGCAGTGCCACTTCCTCCTCGAGAAAGCGGATCTGCCGTGCCTGCTCATCGCTTGTCTGCTCAGTTCCGCTTGTTGCTGAAGGGTCGGCCTCCTCGCGCCGACCTCCGGGAAGGTCATGGTGCATTGGGCACCTCCTCGGAGTGCTTTTCATTCCACGGTACCGGCGATCACCGACAAGAAAAGGCCTTTCCGCATCACAAGATCGGCGCGTCGCGTTTCCGGTGCCCGCCCAGCACGACCGCGGCGAGCGCGCAAGCGTCCGTTTCGGTACCGCGGACCCGGCACCGTTACCCCGGGTTCCGCCCGCGCTGCCCGAGCGTCCGGCGAGGACCCCGGCGCCACCGCGGCCAATCCGGCACCGGTCCGGAATCCGGGCGAAACAGACAGCGTTGCGGGCTGGCCGCGCCGGTACCGGCGGTGCTGGCTAGCATCCGTCGTGACCACCACCACGGTGGACGGGGACCACGATCACGAAAACGCAGGGGGCATCGAGATGACCTACCCGCCGCAGCAGCCCGGGGGCTGGAACCCAGGTGGGCAGCCGCAGCAGCCGAATCCCTACGGGCAGCAGCCCGCGCCGGGGCAGGGGCAGCAGGGCGGCTGGAACCAGCCGCCACCCGGCCAGGCACCGCCCGGCTGGGACGGCCAGCAGCAACCCGGCGGCTGGAACCAGGGCGGGCAGCAGGGCGGCCAGCCCCAGCCGGGCGGCTGGGACCAGGGCGGCCAGCAGCAGGGCTGGAACCAGGGCGGTTTCGGTGCGCCGGGGCAGCAGCCGGGCGGTCCGCAGCAGTTCGGCGACTTCGGCCAGGAGCCGCCCAAGAAGAAAAAGACCGGCCTGATCATCGGGATCGCAGTCGGCGCCGTGGTCGTGGTCGGCGGCGCGATCGGGCTCGTCATCGGGCTCTCCGGCGGCGATGACGACTCCGGGAACAACACCGCCGCGCCGCCGTCCTCGTCCTCGCAGACGGAGCCGGGCCCGCCGCGGTTCACCGAACCGAGCAGCGGAGCCTCCAGCGCGCCGACGTCGAGCGGCACCGGCACCGGCGACGGCGAGGCAGCTTCGGGCGGAAAGCCGTCGTCGGGCGAGTTGTTCACCGCGGCGGCCGAGGCGTACAACAACTCGGACGAGGACACCCTCTTCTCGATGCTCTGCACCGACCTCACCAAGGGACAGAAGCCCTCGGACGGCGATCTGCCCTCCGGCGTGCACTTCGAGATCACCGGCAGCCCGCAGGAAACCGGCGACCAGGCCACCGCCCGGTACCACGTGACCCAGGGAAGCAAGACCGCCGACGGCACGCTGACCGGTTACCGGCAAGGCGGCCTCTGGTGCATCGGGAAGGTCGCCGCGGACCACCAGTGAACCGCGGGCTCGCCGCAACGCTGATCGTGCTCGCGGCGCTGGTGGCCGGCGGGTTCCTCGGCCTGTTCCTCGTCGGACGGGCCGGGTCCGGCCCTCCGGTCACCAGCGCTGTCCCGCCTCCGGCACCGCGGACCACCGCACCGTCCCCGGCGCCGGAGGCGGATCGCGTCGCGACCACCGTCCTGGCGAACGCGCTCGTGCAGGCCATCGCGGATGCGGATTCGGCCGGATTCGGAAAGCTCGCCTGCCGGCCGCAGACCGCGCAGGCGTTGGCCGCACTCCAGTCACGCTGGGACGCGGCAGGACCGATGCACGTCACGCTCACCGGCCCGCCGGTGGTGTCCGGCGAGGAAGCCACCGTGACGGTCCACGTGGAGGCCACCGGCGGGCACCAGGACACCGCGTTTCCGCTGCACCGGGAGCACGGCCGGTGGTGCCTCGCCGACTAGCGGTCGACGGGGGGCTTCGGTCCCGGAGCCCGATTCCGGGAACAGTTGTGCCGACGATCGCCCGCTCAGTCAACGGATGCGACACCGACGCGCCAGGACCACCGCGGCGCACGCCGCACTCTGCGGCCACCCAGCCGCGGATCGAAAGCCTAGCCCTTGCCCTTGCTGGGCCGGCGCGACACGCGGGGCGAGACCGTGCCGTCGGCGAGTCGCCGGGCGGTCAGCAGGAATGCCGTGTGCGCGACCATCCGGTGGTCGGGACGCACGGCCAGTCCGACCACGTGCCATGGCCGCATCAGCGTCTCCCACGACTCCGGTTCGGTCCAGCACTGCTGCTCGCGCAGGGATTCCGTGACCCGCGACAGCTGCGTCACGGTGGCGACGTAGACGGTCAGCACCCCGCCGGGCACCAGGTGCTCCGCGACGTTCGGCAGCTGGTCCCACGGGGCCAGCATGTCGAGCACGACCCGGTCGACCTCGCCGGCGTGCGAGGCGAGATCGGCCACGGTGAGCGTCCAGTTCTCCGGTTTCGCGCCGAAGAACTTCGCCACGTTGCGTTCGGCGTGCTCGGCGTGGTCGTCCCGGATCTCGTAGGAGCAGACCTGCCCGGCCGGGCCCACCGCGCGCAGCAGCGAGCAGGTCAGCGCACCCGAACCGGCACCGGCCTCCAGCACTCGCGCGCCCGGGTAGATGTCGCCCCACATCACGATCTGCGCGGCGTCCTTCGGGTAGATCACCTGGGCACCGCGCGGCATCGAGAGCACGTAGTCCGGCAGCAGCGGGCGCAGCGCGAGGTACGTGCTGCCGCCCGCGGACGTGACCACCGAGCCCTCCGGACGTCCGATCAGGTCGTCGTGCGCGAGCGCACCCCGATGCGTGTGGTATTCCCCGCCGCCGGTGAGGGTGAGGGTGTAGTGCCTGCCCTTCGAGTCGGTCAGCTGAACCCGGTCACCTGCACGAAACGGTCCGCTGACCGACAACTTCTTCCTCCACTGGACCCACGGGACACACCGAGGTGGAATCCTCGCAGGTCGCCCGCACGGACCGGTGCCCGGGTGCGAGCTCAGTACGCCCGCCGCCCCCGGGCGAGCGCGGCACGCAGGTCCTCGCGGCGCAGCACCCCGGCCGGACGGCCCTCGTCGTCGACCACCAGGAACTGCCAGGCAGGCGTCTCCCGCACGTGCTCGGCGATCTCCTCCCCCGGTTCCGACGCCAGCAGCACGGTCTCCGCGCGGATCGGCTCCGCGGCCAGTTCGGCGGGCGCGTGCGGGCTGGTGCCCGCCAGCTGCTGCGCCGCCTGTTCGTCCAGCAGACCTGCCGCGACCCCGTCCGCACGCACCAGCACCACACCGCGGCCGGCCGAGGCGGCGAGCGCGTCGGACACCGGGCTCTCCGCGGGCAGCTGCAGCACCGGACGGACGAGCTCGGCCAGCCGCAGCCCGTCGGGCCAGCCCCGGCGGGCCTCCGCGGCGAGCTCGGAACGGGCACCGAGAATCACGAACCAGGCCGTCACCAGGCACACGCCCAGCCGGAGCCAGCGGTCCGGGCTCTGCGTGGCCAGCCCCCACAGCGCCCAGACGATCAGGCCGGTCGCCACCACCGCGCCACCGGCCACCGCGGCCCGCGTTCCCTTGGCCCGCAGTCCGGTGGCCGCCCAGACCCCGGCCCGCACCAGCCTGCCGCCGTCCAGCGGCAGGCCCGGCAGCAGGTTGAACACGCCGACCGCAAGGTTGGCCACGGCGCATTCGGCGACCAGCAGCCAGACCGCGCCGTCCGGCGGCACCGCGAACATCAGCAGCGCGCAGAACCCGCCCAGCAGCAGCGAAACCACCGGCCCGGCCGCGGCGACCAGGCCTTCCTGGCCCGGCCGCCGCGGCGAGCGTGCGACCTCCGACAACCCGCCGAGCAGGAACAGCCGCAGCCTCCGCACCGGGATACCCAGCCGCAGCGCGACCACGCAGTGGCCCAGTTCGTGCGCCAGCACGGACAGCCCGAGCAGCACTGCGAACGCGGCGGCCAGCAGCCAGGCGGTGAGCGTGGAGACCTCCGGCAGCAGCCGTCCCACGAGCGGTGCGTAGAGCACCACGATGATCAGCGAACCCACCCACCAGGACGGGGCGAGCACGACCGGAACCCCGCCGACCCGGAACAGCAGGAGACCACCGTCCCCGCCTGCCGCCGACCGTGCGGGCCCGGCGCCGTGCTGACTGGTCGCGGACATGCCGTTCAGCCTAGAGGCCGGGGTGTGGGAACCCGGTGACCCGGGCAGCACGGACGAGTGGTGTCGTCCCGCGCATACCGGCATCGAAACGGCGCGGGGCCTGCTTCGGCAAGCCGGTCCGGGCCGTCCGCGCGTCGGGGTCACGGAACTGTCGGTGCCCGGCGTTACGCTCTGGCCATGTCCGATACCGCCACGGTCACCAGCCCACCGGACGCCGGCGACGCGCCCGTCCGGCGACGGCGGCCTGCGTTGTCGCCGTCCAGGGCGAGCGACTTCAAGCAATGCCCGCTGCTCTACCGGTTTCGCGCGGTCGACCGGCTGCCGGAAGTGCCCACCCGCGCACAGCTGCGCGGCACGCTCGTGCACGCGGTGCTCGAGCGGCTCTTCGCACTGCCTGCGGACGAGCGCCGCGCGCCGCGCGCGAAGGAACTGCTCGCGCCCACCTGGACCGAGCTGTCCGCGGCCAGTCCGGAGTGGACGGAGCTGTTCGCGGATGCCGCGCCGGGCGAGGCCGACGCGTGGCTCTCGTCCGCGGAGAAGCTCCTCGACTCGTACTTCGAGCTCGAGGACCCGCGGCGGCTGGAGCCGGAGGCGTGCGAGCTGCACGTGGAGATCGAGCTGGGCTCCGGGGTGCGGCTGCGCGGGTACATCGACCGGCTGGACGTCGCGCCGACCGGCGAGATCCGGGTCGTGGACTACAAGACCGGTGCCGCGCCGCGGGAGATCGGCGAGGCCAAGGCGCTGTTCCAGATGAAGTTCTACGCCGTGGTGCTGTGGCGGCTGCGGGGCGTGGTGCCGCGCCAGCTCAAGCTCATGTACCTGACCGACGGCCAGTCGCTGGCCTACACCCCCGAAGAGGCCGAGCTGGTGCGCTTCGAACGCACCCTGGAGGCGATCTGGCAGGCCATCCTCCGGGCGGGCAAGTCCGGCGACTTCCGGCCGAACAAGAGCAAGCTGTGCTCGTGGTGCGACCACCAGGCGCACTGCCCGGAGTTCGGCGGCACCCCGCCGGACTACCCCGGCTGGCCCGAACCCGATCCCGGCGAAGAGACCGCACTGGACCGGGCCGACTGATGGCCGACGCGTTCTTCGTCCCGCTCGGCGACGATCGGTACACGGCCACCGAGCACACCAGCGGTCCGTGGGATCCGGACGCCCAGCACTTCGGCCCGCCGTCCGCGCTGCTCGTACGCGGGCTGGAAGGCCTCGAGGCCACCCATCCCGCGCAGCTTGCCAGGGTCACCGTGGAAATCCTCGGCCCGGCACCGGTCGCGGAGCTCGCACAGCGGTCCTGGATCGAGCGTCCGGGCCGGTCGGTCGAGCTGCTGCAGTCCGAGCTGTCCGCGAACGGCAGGCTCGTCGCCCGTGCGTCCGCATGGCGCATCGGCACCTCGGACACCGCACCGATCGCGACCGACGGCGGTCCGCTGCTGCCCTCCGCCGACGCCGGAGCCGCCACCGCGTTCCCGGACGGCTGGCACGGCGGTTATCTGCAGGCCATCGAATGGCGCGCAGTCCGCGGCGCGGTGTCCGCGCCGGGGCCTGCCGCGGTGTGGGGACGGCAGCGGATCCCGCTCGTCGACGGCGAGGAGCCGAGCGGGCTGCAGCGGCTGTTCGCCATCGCCGACTCCGGCAACGGAGTGTCGCACTTCCTGGACGCCGGCCGGTGGTGGTTCATCAACTCGGAACTGACCGTGCACCTGCGCCGCGGGCCGGAAGGCGAGTGGATCGGGCTGGACGCGGTCACCCTGGTCGGACCGCACGGGATCGGCACCGCCACGAGTACGCTGCACGACGTTTCCGGGCCGGTCGGCTCCGGGGCGCAGGCGCTGCTCGTCCGGCCGCGACAGGCCGGGGGCGGATGAGCGCGCGCCTGCGGGCGGGTCCGATACCCTTCGCGGAACGACCGACAAGGAGCGCTCCGGCATGCAGATCACCTCGGTGGTCAACCAGAAGGGCGGGGTCGGCAAGACCTCGCTGAGCGTGGGCGCGGCCGCGGCCCTGGCCGAACGGGGCAGACGCGTGCTCCTGATCGACCTGGATCCGCAGGGGCACGCGACGACCGAGATGCTCGGCATGCCCGAGGTCCCGTCCGACCAGCCGAGCCTGGCCAAGGCACTCACCAAGCTGTGGAAGGGTTCGGTCGAGGAACTGGCGGTGCCGCATCCGCGCAGCAACATCGGCCGCGGCGGCACGTTCGATCTGATCCCGACCTCGCCCGGGATGTTCGATCTGATCCGCAGGCTCGACCAGTTCCGGGTGCCCGGCTGGCAGCTGGCCAGGGTGGTCCAGTTCGCGCACTACGACCACGTGGTGATCGACTGCCCGCCCGCACTCGACGTGCTCACCAACAACGCGCTGGCCGCCTCGCACGGCATCCTGGTCCCGGTGCAGCCGGACAAGACGAGCATCCGCGCGCTGCGCCTGCTGGCCGACCAGGTCCGCTACGTGGAGCAGACCACCGGCCGCGGGCCGATCGCGTGGTACGGCATCGTGCCCGGCCTGTACCGCAGGCCGATCTCGCACTACGCGGCCGCGGCGCTGCAGGAAATGTGCTCGTTCGGGATCCCGATGCTGTCGCACGTGCCGCTCGGTGTGGTGATGAACGAGGCCGCGGCGAACGGGGTACCGGTCACCACGTACGCGCCGGAGACGATCCAGGCCGTCTCGTTCCGCGAGATCGCCGCGACCCTCGACAGCTACCTGGCGCAGAACCCCGGCCCGACCGAAGTACCCGCCGACGACGAATTCGTCTTCGAGGACTTCATCTCCGAGGTCGCGGTGGCCCGCAACGCCAACGACAACGGCGCCCGCAAGAAGCTCTACGACCTGATGCCGAAACGGCCGGGCCGCCCGCGCTGAGTCCACCGTCTGCTCGGCACCGTGCACTGTGGACGGCGAACCGGCGGCAAGCCGCGAGCTCGTACCGGTTTCCGGACCGGGCGGTGCAACCGGTCCCTTCCCCGCACAGGCGGAAGGGACCGGCACCGCACGATCTCGCGCACCTCGGCGAAACCGAGGCGAAGGGCTACAACCGGCAGGATCGGATGTCCGAGGCCAGTACGGCCTTCGCACCGGCTTCGGACAACTCGTCCATGATCAGGTTCACTTCCTTGCGTGGCACCATCGCGCGGACGGCCACCCACTTCTCGTCGGCCAGCGGCGCGACTGTCGGCGACTCGAGGCCCGGCGTGATCGCGATCGCGCGGTCCAGCAGATCCCGCGGGCAGTCGTAGTCCAGCATCATGTACTGCTGCGCGAACACCACCCCGCGCAGCCGTGCCGCCAGCTGGGTCTTGGCCTTTTCCGCGTCGCTGCCCGCGCGCTGCAGCAGCACCGCTTCCGACGCGCAGATCGGGTCGCCGAAGGCGACCAGGTTGTGCTGGCGCAGCGAACGGCCGGACTCCACCACGTCGGCGATCGCGTCCGCGACACCGAGCTGGATGGAGATCTCCACGGCGCCGTCGAGCCGGATGACCTCGGCCTCGACGCCGTGCCGGGCCAGATCGTCGCGGACCAGCCGGGGATAGGACGTGGCGAGCCGCTTTCCGTGCAGGTCGGCCGGTTTCCAGTCGCGGCCCGCCGGGGCGGCGTAGCGGAAGGTGGACCCGCCGAAGCCGAGTGCCAGCAGCTCCTCCACCGGCGCGCCGGAGTCCAGTGCCAGATCCCGTCCGGTGATGCCGAGGTCGAGTTCCCCGGAACCGACGTAGATGGCGATGTCCTTGGGCCGCAGGAAGAAGAACTCGACCTCGTTGACCGGATCGAGCACTGTCAGGTCCCGCTGCTCATGGCGCTTGCGGTAGCCCGCCTCGGCGAGCATCTCCGCCGCGGCGACGGCGAGGGCTCCCTTATTCGGCACGGCAACACGCAGCATTTCGCTCTCTCCTCGATTTTCCGGTACGCGCAGGGGTCAGAGGTAGCGGTACACGTCCTCGGCCGAAAGCCCCCGGCCGAGCATCAGCACCTGGACCCGGTACAGCAGTTGCGAGATCTCCTCGGCGAGCCGGTCGTCGGACTCGTACTCGGCGGCGATCCACACCTCGCCGGCTTCTTCGAGCACCTTCTTGCCCTGTGCGTGCACCCCGGCGTCGAGTGCGACGACGGTGCCGGACCCGTCGGGACGGGTACGCGCGCGCCCGGCAAGCTCGGCGAACAGCTCATCGAAGGTCTTCACGGTGAGCGATCCTTCCATCCCGCCCGCGCCTGCGCCGCCCCGGGTGACCCGGAAGCCGCCGGGGTCACACCTGTGCCAGCAGGGCCGCCAGCGCGGGCACATCGACCCCGACCAGCGATCCGCGGAAGACCCGCCGCGATCCGGCAGGCACCTCGACGTCGTTCGGCACGACGAGCACCGCGCACCCGGCGCGTTCGGCCGCTTCCGCACCGGGTGGCGAATCCTCCACCGCAACGCACTCCGCCGGGCGCACGCCGAGCAGTTCGGCCGCCTTGAGGTACGGCCGCGGCAGCGGCTTGTTCTCGCCACCGACCTCGTCACCGCAGACCGTGGCATCGAAGAACTCGCGGCCGATCGAGTTGAGCGCCAGTTCGGTCAGCGCCCGTTCGGTCGAGGTGACCAGCGCCGAGCGGACGCCGGAGGCCCGCACCGCGGACAGTGCCTCACGAGCGCCCGGACGCCACGGCAGCGCGCCGTCGAACAGCCGCGCGGTCCGGCGGCGGATCCATTCTCCGGTTTCCGCGACCGACTCCGGGGTCACCGGGCGGCCGGTCGCGGAGAGCAGCACCGTCGCGGTGGCGTCCATGTTCGACCCGACCAGGGTCAGCCGGATCTCCTCGGACAACGTGCCGCCGAGCATCTCGGCGGCCTCGTACAGCGCGACATCCCACAGCTTCTCGGAATCGACCAGGGTGCCGTCCATATCCCAGAGCACGGCGGCCAGTCCGTCCGGCGAGGACGGTGCAGTCACGGTTTCTCCTTCTCCCAGCGGGCTGTCCGGCGGACGGCCCGCGCGGACCGCCTTGCGGTCCAGGGTCCCACGAGAACCGGGGTGACCGGTGCCACACCGGAGCGTGACCGGCGGTGACCCGCCGGGGCCGGGGACGTCGCGCAGCGTAGGGGCGGAAGGTCGTAGGCTGGCCAGGTGAGTGACCCAGTCGAGCAGACCCCCGCAGCCCCGGAACGCGACCGCCCGGAATCGAACCGTCCTCTGATGGTCGTGGCTTTCGAAGGCTGGAACGATGCGGGTGACGCGGCCAGCCGTGCCGTCGAGCACCTCCAGCTCACCTGGGATGCCACCCCGCTGGCCGAGGTGGAGCCGGACGAGTACTACGACTTCCAGGTGAGCCGCCCCTCGGTCCGGCTGGTGGACGGGGTGAGCCGCCGGATGGACTGGCCCACCACACGGCTCTCGGTCTGCCGTCCCGAGGGGCTCGACCGCGACGTGGTGCTGGTGCAGGGTCCGGAGCCGAACATGCGCTGGCGGGCGTTCTGCGCGGAACTGGTCGAGCACGTGGTGCAGCTGGACGTGGAGACCGTCGTCGCGCTCGGCGCGCTGCTCGCGGACACCGCGCACACCCGGCCGGTCCCGGTCACCGGCACCGCCTACGACAAGGACACCGCGAGCCGGTTCCACCTGGAGCTGAACAACTACCAGGGGCCGACCGGCATCGTGGGCGTGCTGCAGGACTACTGCGTGCAGGCCGGGGTGCCGTGTGTGTCGATCTGGGCGGCCGTGCCGCACTACGTGTCGCATCCGCCGTCGCCGAAGGCCACGCTGGCGCTGCTGCACAAGCTGGAGGACGTGCTCGACGTCGAGATCCCGCTCGGCGCGCTGCCCGAACAGTCCGAGGAGTGGCAGCAGACGGTCAGCGAGATGGCCGACGAGGACGAGGAGATCAGCGAGTACGTGCGCAGCCTCGAGGAGCGCGGCGACGCGGAGACCGACTTCACCATGGAGGAGATGTCGGGCGACAAGATCGCCGCCGAATTCGAACGCTACCTGCGGCGTCGCCGGCCCGGTCCGGACAGCGGCGGATTCGGCCTGCGCTGACCCGCCCGCCCGGCACCGCGGCCGAACGCCCGGCCGGCGGCGCCGCCGAACGCTCGTGCGCGCCGCCGCCCAACGCGCGCGGTCGCCTGCGCAGGACGTCGGGTCCGGCGCGGAGCGCTCACGCAGTGAGCAGCTTCCGCACCGGCACCGCGCCGCGGGCCCGCTTGCTCCACTCGCGCGGGTAGCCGAGCGAGACCTCCTCGAACCGCACGCCGTCGGCCGAAGTGCTGCGGGGGATGTGCAGGTGGCCGTACACGGCCAGCTCCGCGCGGTAACGCAGGTGCCAGTCCTCGGTCTCCGTCGTCCCGCACCAGAGCGCGAACTCCGGGTAGTACAGCGGTGCCGTCGGATGCCGGTGCAGTGGCCAGTGCGACATCAGGATGGTGCCGTGGCCGGCCGGGATCGCGTCGAGCCGGTCCCGGCTGGCCTTCAACCGCGCTTCGCACCACGCGGGCCGGGACGGGTACGGGTCCGGGTGCAGGAAGTACTCGTCGGTGCACACGACACCGGCCTCGCGGGCCTGCTCCAGCGCCACCTCGCGGCTCTGCCCCTCGGCCGCGGGGGTCCGCCAGCTGTAGTCGTAGAACACGAACAGCGGCGCGATGGTGAGCGGCCGCGGTCCGTGCGCCCACACCGGGAACTCGTCCTCGGGGGTCAGCACGTCGATCCCCCGGCACTGCTCCACCAGGAATTCGTAGCGGGCCTGGCCGCGCAGCTGGCATTCGTCCTTCGGCGTGGTCCACAGTTCGTGGTTGCCCGGCACCCACACCACCTTCGCGAACCGCTCGCGGAGCGTGGCGAGGGTGTCCCGGATGACCGAAGCGCGTTCCGCGACGTCGCCGGCGACCAGCAGCCAGTCGTCCGGTCCGTCGGGCACTACCCGGTCCACGAGCGGGCCATTGCCCTCGTGGGTCACGTGCAGGTCGGAGGTGGCGAAAAGAGAGGGCACTACCCCACCGTAACGACTTCCGCGCGCGGGGAACGCCGGAACCGCCCCTTAGCCCACCCCAGCACCAGCAAACCCGCCACCGCGTGGATCCCGGCCTGCGCATTCAGCAGCACCCCCGGACCGGTCACCGAGACCAGCGCACCGGCCAGCAGCGACCCGGCCGCGTTGCCCGCCGCCATCAGCGCGAACGTGGTGCTCAGCACCCGTCCCGCGCGGTCCGCGGAGGTCACCGCCTGCACGTGGGCCAGCAGCCCGGCGCCTGCCACCACACCGGGCGCCCCGACGAGCATGAACAGCCCCACGTAGACGCCGAGCGCCGTGGTCAGTCCCGGCAGGTTCCAGATCACCGCGGACACCACGCCCATCGCGAGCAGGCCCCAGCCCTGCAGAGCGGCCGGGGCGACCCGGCGCGCGACGGCGGTCAGCGCGAGCCCCGCGACCAGGCCGCCGATCGCCTGTACCCCGCGCAGCAGCCCGGCGTCGGCCTCGCTGCCGGACAGCAGATCCAGCACGAAGACCACGAACAGCACCAGGAACATGCCCTGCGCGATCGACGTGAGCAGCGTCGAGACGCTCGGCACCCGCAGCCGCTCGCTCCCCAGTTCGCGGAACCCGGCAAGCCACTCCGTCCGCCGCGCCGCCGTCGGCGACCGGGGCGCTCGGCCACGCAACGGTGCCGCGAGCACCACCCCGGCGACGGCGAGCGCCGCGAGGTACCCGGCCACCACACGCCCCAGGCCACCCCAGCCGAGCAGGACTCCCCCGGCCCAGCCACCGGCGAGCCGCGCAACGCTGCCGACCACGCTCATCAGGCCGTTCGCCGCGGTCACTTCCCCGACGCCGACCAGCTCCGGCACCAGGGCGTTCCGGGCAGGTTCGAACACCGACGCGAGGCCGGCCTGCGCGGCCATCACCAGGTAGATCACCGCAACCGGCAACCCGTCGCCGGCCAGCAGCGGCAGTACCACCACGGCCTGCCCGCCGCACACCAGCGCCAGCACCACACGCCGGTTCCGGCGATCGGCCACCACCCCGGCGACCGGGCTCAACAGGACCGCCGGCAGCAGCCCGAGCACGATGCTCAGCGCGGTGGTGACCGCGGACCCCGTGCTGGCGAACAGATAGACCGGCAGCGCGACCTGCAGCATCCACTCCGCGGTCTCGCTGAAGAACGCCGCAACCCACAGCCGGGCGAAGGCCGGGATCGCGAACAGCCGTCTCACGATGCCGGCGTGCCGTCGTGCGCGATCCGGCGGAACGCGCGCAGACCGACGTACACCGGCCGAGCGTCGGCCGGCGCGTCCTGCCGGATCGTGCTGACGTACGGGCGCACCAGCTCGTCGATCTTCGCCAGGAGCGACTCCAGCTCCGCGGCCGACACCCGTACCGAGTAAGACGCCAGGCCACCCGCGGCGCGCCAGTCCGGCTCGAGATCCTCGACGGTGTCGAGGTACCGCTGGGTGAGCTCCTGCTCCTCCGCCAGCTGCGTGCCCAGCACGGCCAGCCGAGCCGCGTCGAGCGCCGGATCGGCGCCCGGCTCACCGAGGTCGAGACCGACCGGTACCGCTCGCCACGGCCGTTCCCGGCCGTCATCGGCCTCGACCCGTTCGACAAGCCGGTGCCCGGCCAGCCGCCGCAGATGCCAGCTGCAGTTCGACGCCGTGGAACCGACCGCCTCGGCGCATTCGCTCGCGGTGGCCGGACCGACCGCCATCAGGTGGTGCACCAGCGCAGACCGCAACGGATGCGCGAGAGCGCGCAGCAGGTCCGCGTCATCGACCCGCGTACGCGGCGGCAGCTCGGCCATCAGTCGTCGACCTTTCTGAAAGGATAATTTCGAAAGAGTCCTTTCACAGTTGCATCCGGCTGCCCCGGCGTCAACCTGGTCCGCTATTCTCACGCACAGTCACTGCACGAAGCAGTGACTGTGCGTGTCAGTCACCCCGCAGCCGAGGAACGAACCGTGCCCAACCAGCGAGAACTCGCCACCACCGCCGCACTGACGCTGCCCCGGTTCGTCAGCTCCACGGTCCGGTTCCACACCGCCGTCGCGGACCGGCTCGGCGTCACCCCGGCCGAACTGCACTGCCTGCAGCTGGTGCACAGCGGCGTCACCGACTCCCCCACCGAACTGGCCCGGCTGCTCGGGCTGACCACCGGCGCCTTCACCCGGCTGCTCGACCGGATGGAACGCGCCCGGCTCGTCGAACGGGTGCCCGATCCCGGCGACCGGCGGCGGCTGCGGGTCCGCGCACGCCCCGAGCGGATGGCCGAGCTCACCGAGCTGTACGCACCGCTGGTCGGCAGGCTGGGCGAGAAGCTCGCCACGTTCGACCGCAGGCAGCTCGCCGCACTGGTCTCGTTCCTGGCCGACAGCGAAGCGGCCGCGGACCGGGCCGCGACCGAGCTGCGCCGGGGAGAGAGCGGCGAAATAGCCGGCTGACCCGGCCCGGCGGTGATCGCGTCGGCTTCCTGCTCCAGGAGCTGTCAGAAGCGCTCGACAGCGCGCCGGACGCTGTCGTCGTTGCTTGGGTTGTTCGGCAACTGCGCGGGCGTTGGGTGGGTGACCACGTACCTACTGGAGGCTGACCAACGCCCGCGCGTATAGGTCGTTATACATCCGGCACGCCCTGGGCCGTTCTCAGAGCTCGATGCCCAGGAGGGCGTCGACCGCGGCGCGGATGACGCCGGGCGCGTCGGCCTCGGTGCCGTCCCGGCGCAGCGCTGCGGTCGCCCAGGAGTCGACCGCAGCGAGCGCCTTCGGGGTGTCGAGATCGTCGGAGAGGTGGTCACGCAGCCGTGCCACGGTGTCGCCCGCGTCCGGTCCGGCGGGCAGCGCGGCCGCCTCGCGCCAGCGGGCCAGCCGCTCCTGCGCCTCGGCCAGCAACGCCTCGGTCCACGCCCGGTTCTCCCGGTAGTGCCCGGCGAACAGCGCCAGCCGGATCGCGCCGGGGTCGACGTCGTCGGCGCGCAGCCGCGAGACGAACACCAGGTTCCCGCGGGACTTCGACATCTTCTCGCCGTCGAGGCCGATCATCCCGGCGTGCACGTAGTGCCGCGCGAACGGGTGCTCCCCCGCCACCGCTTCGGCGTGTGCCGCGCTGTACTCGTGGTGCGGGAAGATCAGGTCGGAACCGCCGCCCTGCAGGTCGAAGCCGATCCCGAGCCGGTTGGCGGCGATCGCGCTGCACTCGATGTGCCAGCCCGGCCTGCCCGCACCCAGATCCGACTCCCACGACGGCTCGCCCTCGCGCGCCATCCGCCACAGCAGCGCGTCCAGCGGATGCCGTTTGCCGGGACGGTCCGGGTCGCCGCCTCGTTCGGCGAAGAACCTCGCCATGGTTTCCGCGTCGTAGTTGGACTCGTAGCCGAACCGGCCGGTCGCATCGCGGGAGAAGTAGACGTCCGGGAACTCCGGATCGTCTGCACGGTAAGCACTGCCGTCGGCGAGCAGTTTCCCGATCACCTCGATGATCTCCGGGATGGCCTCGACCGCACCCACGAACTCCCGCGGCGGCAGCACCCGCAGCGCCACCATGTCCTCGCGGAACAGCGCCGTCTCGCGCATGCCGAGCACGACCCAGTCGTCGGAGTCCCGGTGCGCACGCTCCAGCAGCGGCTCGTCGATGTCGGTCACGTTCTGCACGTAGTGCACCTCGTGGCCGTTGTCCCGCCACACCCGGTTGACCAGGTCGAAGGCCAGGTAGGTGGCGGCGTGGCCGAGGTGCGTGGCGTCATAGGGGGTGATGCCGCAGACGTACATCCGGGCGGTCGGCCCCGGGGCCGTCGGGCGGACCTGCCCGGTCGCGGTGTCGTGGAGCCGGAGAGGACGGGGGGTGCCGGGCAGCCGGGGCACGGCCACCGATGACCAAGTCTGCATACCTCCGACTGTAAGCGTGACGGCCGTACGCTTTCTCACCCGGTGGGAGGGAAGGCCCCCTGGTCGTTCCCCGCCCACCACGATCAGGACGACTGGCCGCCACCGTTCGCCCGGACGGCCTCACGCACGTACATCCCGATGCCCGGTCCCCGCGAACGAGGTGCGCCGGCCGCGCTCGCACACCACCACCTCCGCGATGCGCGGCGAGGGTCTCGCACCCGCCCAGCCCAGCACGGCACGGCACGGCACGGCACGGCACGGCACGGAGCATCGCCGGTGGCCGCACGTCCCTGCTGCCCGGCCCGCGGCCGCCGTGCAGACCTTCACCGGACACCCCTTCAACCGCCGCGAGCGGTGTTCAGCGGCGGGTGCGGGCGGTGTTCAGCGGCGGCGGGTGCGCAGGTAGTCGCCGACCACCGCGGCGCCGAGACCGTCCAGGTCCGGGGCCACCACCCGGCCGCCGGACCGGCGGGCGATGATGTCCACGAACGCCTCCAGCCGGGGGTCGTCGCCGAGCCGGAACACCGTGACCGACGCACCCAGCTTCGCTATCCGGTCCACTTCGGACAGTGTCTTGTGGATGGTGCGCGGCTCCGGCGGATAGCAGAACTCGGCCTCGCCGTCGGGTTCGAGGTGCGCGGTGGGCTCGCCGTCGGTGACCATCAGGACGACCGGCTGGGCGTCCGGATGACGGCGCAGGTGCCTGCCCGCGAGCAGCAGCGCGTGGTGTGCGTTCGTGCCCTGCTCCCAGGTGCCTTCGAGGCCGACCAGCTCGGGCAGCTCCACCGGCATCGCGTAGCGGCCGAACGTGATCAGCTGCAGCGCGTCGTTGCGGAAGCGGGTGCTGATCAGCTGGTGCAGTGCGAGCGCGGTGCGTTTCATCGGCAGCCAACGGCCCTCCTGGACCATCGACCACGACGTGTCCACCAGCAGCGCCACCGCTGCCCGGGACCGGTGCTCGGTCTCCACCACCTCGACGTCCTCGACGTCGAGCCGCACCGCGGACGAGCCGACCGCCGCGGACCGCAGCACCGCGTTGCGCACCGTGCGCGGCACGTCCCACGGCTGCATGTCACCGAACCGCCAGGCCCTGCTCGCCCCGGTCGGTTCTCCTGCCGCGCCCGCCGATTCGGTCTCCCGCTCCCCGGTCTTGCCGCGCAGCGCGTTGACCACATCGGACAGCGCGGTCTCACCGAGCCGGCGCAATGCCTTGGGCGACAAGCGGAGCGTGCCGTCCGCGGCACGCTCGAACAGGCCCTGCCGACGCAGCTCACGCTCCAATTCGGACAGTCGCCGCGCGTCGACGCCCGCGTCCGGGCCCAGCTGGCTCTCCAGCGCCTCGAGGTCGATGTCCTCCAACCGGGCGCCGGGATAGGACTGGCCCAGCTGCTCGGCCAGCGCATCCAGCTCGGCGAGGTCGGCCATCGCCTGCGCGCCCTCGCCGAGACCGAGCGGATCCTGGCCGCGGAAGCGTTCCGACGACGTCCAGTCCTCCCCCGGCCGCAGCGCCCGCAGCTGCGAGTCCAGGTTGGACAGCTGCTGGGCGAGCCGCGGATCGCCGAACGCCTGCTGCGCGAGCTCGGCCAGCTCGGCCCGCTGTTCCTCGGACATCGAGTTCAACATCCGCTGCGCGGCGGCCGAACGCGCGGCCAGCACATCGATCAGCTCGTCGACGTTGCGCGGGTTCTCCGGGAAGAACTCGCCGTGCCTGCGCATGAACTCGGCGAACCGCTCGTCGATGTCGCTCGCCCCCTGCGCGTGCGCGGACAGCAGCGCGTTGAGGTCGCCGAGCATCTGGTTGATCTGCTCGACATCCTGCGGGCCGGCGTTTTCCATCGCCTGCTTCATGCCCTGGAACCGGGCGTCGAGCATCTCGCGGCCGAGCAGATCGCGGATCTGCCCGTACTTGTCCCGCGCCTCGGCCGAGCGCCAGTCGTACTCGTTCAGCTCCCGCACGGCAGCCGCGGTGCCGGGCGGCAACGCGTCCAGCTGTGCCTCGCGGAACCGGGCCTCGTCGTCCGGGTCGGGGAACAGCTCCCGGCGCTCGGCGTCCAGCGCCTCGCGCAGCAGCCGCTGCACCTCCTCCAGCGTGCCGTCGAGCCGGTGCCGCCGCCGGATCTCCGACCGGCGCTGCCAGAGCCGGCGGGTCAGCTCGTCCAGTCCGGCGGTGCGCTCGGTACCGCGGCGCAGCAGCTCTTCCAGCGCCGAACGCGGGGACGCGCCGTCCATCACGTCGCGGCCGATCTCGTCGAGCGCGTCCCGCAGATCCGCGGGCGGCGCCAGCGGGTCCGGCCCGTCGTGCCACGGGCCGTAGGCATAGCCTTCCGGAAGGAGGGGCATTACTCGCCGTACACCGTCGTCGCGTCGTCGGAGTCCTTCGCCAGCCTGCGGGCGAGGAACAGCGACTCCAGTGCGAGTTCGACCGCGGCCGCGATCCGGCCGGCGGGCTCGTCCGAGGACACCCCGGCACGCTGGGCGACCTCGTGCAGCACCGGCAGTTCGGGCAGTGCGGCGAGCACTTCACTGGCCGGTACGCGCTCGCCGGTGGCCACCAGGTGCCCGTCGGCCACCGCGTCGGACAGCGGCCGCAGGTCGAGACCGGCGAACCGCTCGCGGGCGGTTTCCGCGACCGCCCGGCGCAGCAGATGCACCAGGTGCTCGACCTCGCGGCCCTCCTCGCCCGGTTCGAACTCGATCTTGCCGCGCAGCACGTCCGGCACCGCGTCGAGGTCGACCGGCCGGGCCACCGCGGGCTCCTCACCGGTGAGCGCGGACCGGCGCAGCGCGGCCGCGGCGACGGTCTCCGCCGCGGCGACCGCGAACCGCGCGGACACCCCGGAACGCTGGTCGATCACCGGCGACTCGCGCAGGTTCCGCACGAACCGGGCGAGTACCTCCAGCAGCGGCTCGCCGACCTCCGCGACGAGGTTCGCCTCCTGGCGCACGACGGCGACCTCCGAGGCCACGTCGAGCGGGTAGTGCGTGCGGATCTCCGCGCCGAAGCGGTCCTTCAGCGGCGTGATGATCCGCCCGCGGTTGGTGTAGTCCTCCGGGTTCGCAGTGGCGACCAGCAGCACGTCCAGCGGCAGCCGCAGGGTGTAGCCGCGGACCTGGATGTCGCGCTCCTCCATCACGTTCAGCAGTGCAACCTGGATCCGCTCGGCGAGGTCGGGCAGCTCGTTGACCGCCACGATGCCGCGGTGCGCACGCGGCACGAGTCCGAAGTGGATGGTTTCCGGATCGCCCAGGCTGCGGCCCTCGGCGACCTTGACCGGGTCGACGTCGCCGATCAGGTCGCCGACGCTGGTGTCCGGCGTGGCGAGTTTCTCGGTGTAGCGCTCACTGCGGTGCCGCCAGGCGACCGGCAGATCGTCACCGAGTTCGGCGGCGCGGCGCAGCGATCCGGGGGTGATCGGCTCGAGCGGATGCTCCCCCAGCTCGGACCCCTCGATCACGGGTGTCCACTCGTCGAGCAGACCGGCGAGGGTGCGCAGCAGCCGGGTCTTGCCCTGGCCGCGTTCGCCGAGCAGGACGACGTCGTGGCCGGCCAGCAGGGCGCGTTCGAGCTGTGGCAGCACGGTGCGGGAGAACCCGACGATGCCGGGCCAGGCGTCCCGGCCCTCGCGCAGCGCGGCAAGGAGGTTGTCGTGGATCTCGCGGGCGATCGGGCGCGGGGTGTGGCCGGCAGCGCGGAGCTCGCCTGCGGTACGGGGAAGTGCCTCGGGAACTGCGTTCACCCCCTTGACGCTACTGACCGTTCCGGCATCCGTCGACGTGGAGCGACTCCAGCGTGGGGCGGCCGGCCGGATCGCTCCGCCCTCCGCCGCCCTCGGCGAAGTGGGTTCGCCCCGCGGCCTCTAAGATGGGCTGTCGTGTGCCGACCCAGTGCGACCTTCGCTGTCTGGTCCTCCGCATGGCTGAACGGGACCGCGGCTTCCGACGACGTCCTCGACGCCCTGCAGGCCTGGGGTGAAGCGCACGACGTCGTCGCGGCCGATCCGGCCGCCGCCGACGCCTTCGATCTGCCGCTGGCCTTCCACCGTGCCGCGACGCCCGTGCAGCTGCTGCTCGCGCTGCGCACGCTCGGCGCGACCGGTGCCGAACTCGTACTGCCGGTCCCGGGCGACGTCCGCGGACTCGGCGGGGCGGGCCCGTTCGCCGAGGCCGGCTTGCGCTGCGGCGAGGCAGTGGTGCTGTCCGCACTCGGCTTCGGCCTGGTGCCCGAGCCGATCGCGGAAGGCCTGATGCGCTGGACGGTCTACTCGGTCGGCGCGGCGGTCCCGCTCGAGTACCAGTCCCTGCCGGACGCCGAGCACGGCCTGACCGACGCGATCCGCGCGAGCGCGGGCGCGCTGCAGACCCTGGACGTGGCTCGCGACCGGCCGGGCGTGCGGGCCGAACTGTCCGCGCACCTGCGGGCCCGCCCGCAGGTCGAGTGGCCGGCCGGCATGCCCGGCCGGTCGCTGCGGGTACTGCAGCGGGCGGAGGAGATCTCGGCGATCCTCGCCATCGCCGAGATCGACGACCCCGGCGGCGCGATGTCCGCCTCGGCGGCGAACCGCCGCGCCGAAGCGCTGCGCCCGCTCGCCGAGGCCGTCCGCACCGCACGCACGGCGTCGGTGAACGAGGCGGTCCGGGTCTTCGCCGAGCAGGCCGACCGGCGCCCCTGAACACCCTTGCCCGGTTCCCTCCGACACCGCGGCCGGCGAGCAGTACCCGCAACAGCCGGCAGAAGTGGCTTCAGCGGCTGTCGCGAAAGCACACCGGACAGCTCACCCCTCAGGTCCGCGCCGCACGTCGGGTCACCGGGCGGACGGTTCGCCGTTCAGCTGCCGCAGTCCACCCGGGCGGGCCGGACGGGTCAGCGGGCCGGGCGTTTCGCCGGTTCGCAGCAACCCGCCGCGCACGGGGCACCGTTCACCGTGCAGCCGGCAGCCGGGAACGCCGACAGGGCACGAACCGGGGCGTCCGCCACATGTTCGCGGATCAGTTCCACCACCAGTTCCGCGAAGCGCGGATCCGCATCCGGGGTCGCGGCGCGGGCGAAGGCCATACCGTGTTCCCCGGCGCGTTCCGCCGCTTCGTTGTCGAGGTCCCAGATCACCTCGAGGTGGTCCGACACGAAGCCGATCGGGCTCACCACCACGGCCGCCACCCCCTGCTCGTGCAGTGCGTCGAGGTGATCGACGATGTCCGGCTCCAGCCATCGCACCTGGGGCGGGCCCGACCGGGACTGCCACACCACGTCGTACTCCGCGATCCCCGCCTCGGCGGCGACCAGCCGGGCCGCTTCGGCGATCTGCCGGGAGTACAGCCTGCCGCCCTCGGCGGGCGGGCCTGCGGCCAGATCGGCGCTCTCCGGAATGGAGTGGGCGGTGAACACCGTGCGGATGCCGGGCCGGTCGCCAAGTTCGGCGTGCGCGGCGCGGACCGCGTCGGCGACCGCGGAAACGAACAGCGGGTGGTCGAAGAACTGGCGCAGCTTCACCAGCTCCGGCGCACCGGCACCGACCGCGGCGCGGGCTCGCTCGATGTCCTCGTCGTACTGCCGGCACGCGGAATAGCCGCCGTACGCGCTCGTCGGGAACACCAGCGCGCGGCGCACGCCTTCGCCCTTCATCGTGGCCAGCGTGTCCTCGACCATCGGCCGCCAGTTGCGGTTGCCGAAGTGCACCGGCAGTTCGAGCCCCTCGGCCACGAGCTGCTTCTCCACCGCGGCGATGGCTGCCCGGTTGAGCCGGTTGATCGGTGAGACGCCGCCGAAGTGCTGGTAGTGCTCGGCGACCTCGAGCAACCGCTCCCGCGGCACCCCCCGGCCGCGAGTGACGTTCTCCAGGAACGGCAGCACCTCGTCAGGCCCCTCGGGACCGCCGAACGAAAGCCATAACAACGCGTCGTAACCCACCCGCCCATCTTGCCGCTGTGGCGGTGCGCACGCCGAGGCGGCCTTGTTCTGTACTGCACGATCTAAAACCTGGTAACGTCGCCGCCATGCCCCGCCCACGCGAGTTCGACGAAGCCGAAGCACTGGAAGGCGCGATGAACGCGTTCTGGGCACGCGGATTCGAAGCGACCTCGACCGACGACCTGTGCACCGCCACCGGCCTCGGCCGCAGCAGTATCTACAACACGTTTTCCAGTAAACGAGAGCTCTTCCGGCGCACCCTCGACCACTACCGGCTGCGCGGGGCCGAAAGCCGCGCCGCATTACTGGAAGGCGCCGCCGACGGGCTCGACGCGATCCGCCGGCTGCTCACCGACGTCATCGAAGACGAACTGGCGCACGGCAGGCGTGGCTGCCTGATCGTGAACACCGTCGCCGAGTTCGGGACCACCGACGCGGAGATCTCGGCGCAGGTCGAGGCCGACAGCCAGGCCTACCTCTCCGCGATCACGCACGTCGCCCGCACCGGGCAGGCCGACGGCAGCGTCACACGCGACCGCGACGCCCACGACCTCGCGCAGTTCGTGCACAGCACGGTTTCCGGACTGCGCGTGATGTCCCGGCGCGGCGCGGAACGTTCCGCGCTCGAAGCCGTGGCGGATATCGCAGTGGCCGCGGTCGCCCGCCGCTGAACCCGGCCCCGGGTCAGCCCCGGAATCCCGCGCACAACGTCGTGCGGAAATTTTGTACTACGCGTTCCAGAAGGAGAGATTTCCGTGCCGATTGCCGTCTTCGTGCTCGGGCTCAGCATCTTCGCGCTGGGTACCTCCGAGTTCATGATCACCGGACTGCTCCCCGGTATGGCCGCCGACCTCGGCGTGAGCATCCCGGACGCGGGACTGCTCATCTCCGCGTTCGCCATCGGGATGGTGCTGGGCGCGCCGCTGCTGGCGGTGGGCACGCTGCGACTGCCCCGCCGCACGACGTTGCTCGCTCTGCTCGTGGTGTTCGGGCTGACCCACGTGGTCGGCGCGATGGCCGGCAGCTACGGGCTGCTGTTCGCCACCCGGATCGTCAGCGCGCTCGCCTGCGCCGGGTTCTGGGCGGTCGCCGCGGCCACCACTGCCTCGATCGTCCCGGCGGCCAGGCGCGGCCGGGCGCTGTCGGTGCTGGTCGGCGGGCTCACCGTCGCGAACATCCTCGGAGTCCCCGCCGGCACGCTGCTCGGGCAGCACGCGGGATGGCGGAGCGCGTTCTGGGCGGTGGCCGCACTGAGCGCGATGGCCGCGGTGGCCGTGCTCGCGTTCGTTCCCCGTACCGCCACCGGACCGGCCCGGGTCCGCACCGAACTGCGCGTCTTCGCCAACGGCCGGTTGTGGCTGGCGCTCGGGGTCATCGCACTGTTGCAGGCCATGGTCTTCGCGACCTTCAGCTACCTGGCGACACTGCTGGTGGCCGTGGACGGACTGCCGGAGTCCGGCGTCCCCGTCGTGCTCGCGCTCTTCGGCGGTGGTGCGCTGGCCGGCATCGTCGCGGGCGGCAAACTGGCCGACGTCCACCCGTTCGCGACTCTCTACGGCAGCCTCGCACTGGCCATCGCTGCGCTGTCCACCCTTGCCGCCACCGGCAACACGGTCGTCGCAGTCATCGCCGTCCTCGTTCTGGGCGCCGCCGGCTTCGCCGCCAACCCGGCGCTGAACGTGCGCGCCTACACGATCGCCGGTGGTACTTCGACACTCGTGGGTGCGGGCACGACCTCCGCGTTCAACGTGGGCAACACCGTCGGCCCCTGGCTCGGCGGCACGGCGATCGCCGCGGGACTGGGTTTCGCGAGCGTCGCGTGGGTGAGCGTCGCGCTCGGCGTGCTCGCGGTCGCCGCCCTCACCGTCTCGCTCTTCCTGCACCGCCGCGAGCACGCTCCCGCCCCGGCATCCGAACCGCAGGACGTCCCCGCCTGACGACGACGGCCCCGCGGAAGCCATCCCGCGGGGCCGTCGCCCCCGGCCTCAGATGCCGAGCGCGTGCACCCCGCCGTCGACCATGATCATCGAGCCGGTGGTGGCGGGCAGCCAGTCCGACAGCGCCACGCAGACGGTCTTCGCGGTCGCGTCCGGATTGGTGGAGTCCCAGCCGAGCGGGGCACGCTCGTCCCAGCCGGCCTCCAGCTCCTCGAAACCGGGGATGGACCGCGCGGCCATCGTCTTCATCGGGCCCGCGCTGACCAGGTTGACCCGGATGCCGCGGGGGCCGAGTTCCTTCGCCAGGTAGCGGTTCACCGACTCCAGCGCGGCCTTCGCGACGCCCATCCAGTTGTAGGCGGGCCACGCCACCCGCGCGTCGAAGTCCATGCCGACGATCGAGGCACCGCGCTCCAGCAGTGGCAGTGTCGCCACCGCCAGAGACTTGAACGAGAACGCCGAAACGTCCACCGCCACCTTCACGTCGTCACTCGGCGCGTCCAGGAACGGCGCACCGAGGCAGCTCGGCGGCGCGAAGCCGATCGAGTGCAGCACCCCGTCGAGCCCGTCCACGTGCTCGCGCACGCGGTCGGCCAGCGAGTCGAGGTGTTCCTGGTTCGTCGCGTCCAGTTCGAGCACCGGCGCCGGTTCGGGCAGCCGCTTCGCGATGCGCTCCACCAGCGACAGCCGGCCGAATCCGGTCAGCACGACCTGCGCGCCCTCCTGCTGCGCGATCCGGGCCGCGTGGAACGCGAGCGAGGCATCGGTGATGACGCCGGTGATCAGCAGCCGCTTGCCTTCGAGCAGTCCGGGCAACGGGTCCTCCAGATCCTGGGTTGGTCTCGGAACGTTCGGGGAGATTTCAGTGGCCGAGGCCGAGGCCGCCGTCGACCGGCAGCACCGCGCCGTTGACGTAGCCGGCCTCGTCGGAGGCGAGGTAGCGGACCGCGGCCGCGATCTCGGCCGGTTCGGCGTACCGGCCCGCGGGCACCGCACCGAGGATCTCCTTGCGCCGGTCCTCGCTCAGGGTCTCGGTCATGTCCGTGCGCACGAAGCCGGGGGCGACCACGTTCGCGGTGATGTTGCGCGAGCCGAGTTCCCGTGCCAGCGACCGGGCGAACCCGACGAGCCCGGCCTTCGACGCCGCGTAGTTCGCCTGGCCCGCGGACCCGGACAGGCCGACCACCGACGAGATGAAGACGAACCGGCCCCATTTGCCGCGCAGCATCCCGCGGGAAGCGCGCTTGGCGACGCGGAACGCACCGGTGAGGTTCGCGTTCAGCACCCGTTCGAACTGGTCCTCGGACATCCGCATGAGCAGCGTGTCGTCGGTGAGCCCGGCATTGGACACCAGCACCTCGACCGGGCCCTGGTGCTCCTCGACCTGTTTGAACGCGACGTCGACCTGCTCGAGGTCGGTCACGTCCGCCTCGACGCCGAACAGGCCTTCCGGTGCGCCGGATCCACGGTGGGTGACCGCCACCTGGTGTCCCTGCGCGGCGAGGTCACGGGCGATCGCAAGCCCGATGCCCCGGTTGCCGCCGGTGACCAAGACCGACCGTCCCACTGCCACTCCCCTGCTCGTCCGTCTGCTGTCGCGGTTGCGCGACAGCAGGCTATCGGCCGCGCGCACGGGCACCGCACCCGGCGTCCGACCGTCCTAAGCGCAGGTAAGGAACCGCGTCCCGACCTTGCCGGTCACCCGCCGGTTGGTCACCGTGAGCCGCAACACAGGAGGTCAACGATGACTACCCGGATCCAGGGTTCCGGCGCACGCGGAAACGAACGGCGCGTGGCAGGCAATGTGCTGCGCGGCTCGGTGGGCAATCTCGTCGAGTGGTACGACTGGTACGCGTACTCGGCGTTCACCACCTACTTCGCCAAATCCTTCTTCCCCGGCGGCGACGCCACCGCCCAGTTCCTCAACACCGCGGCAGTGTTCGCCGTGGGATTTCTCATGCGCCCGCTCGGCGGCTGGCTGCTCGGCCGGTTCGCCGACCGGTTCGGCCGTCGCTCCGCGCTCGTGCTGTCGGTGTCGATGATGGCGTGCGGTTCGCTGCTCATCGCCGCCACGCCGGGGTACTCCACGATCGGGGTCGCCGCACCGGTGCTGCTCGTGTTCGCCCGGTTGCTGCAGGGACTTTCGGTGGGCGGTGAGTACTCCACGTCCGCGACCTACCTGTCCGAAGTGGCCAGTCCCGGGCGCCGCGGGTTCTACTCCAGCTTCCAGTACGTGACGCTCGTCGGCGGGCAGCTGCTCGCACTCGGTCTGCAGCTGATCCTGCAGAGCACGCTCAGCGACACGCAGATGGGCGAATGGGGCTGGCGGATCGCGTTCGTGGTCGGCGCGCTCGCCGCGGTGATCGTGATGGTGCTGCGCCGGAGCATGGACGAATCGGAGAGCTACCGGCGCGTCGCGGACGACGCCGGGTCCGGGCGGGCCGCGGGCGAACGCGGCACGCTGCGGCAGCTCGTGAAGTACCCGAGGGAGATCGCGCTCGTCGTCGGCCTCACGCTCGGCGGCACGGTCGCCTTCTACACCTACGCCACCTACACGCAGAAGTTCCTGGAGAACACCGCGGGCATCCCCCGGCGCACGGTGACCGTGCTCCTCTTCGTCGCACTGCTGCTGTTCGCGATCCTGCAACCGCTGGCCGGCCGCCTTTCCGACCGGATCGGGCGGCGCAAGCTGCTGCTGTTCTTCGGCATCGCGGGCACGGTGGCGACCGTGCCGATCATGACCACGATGGCGCACACCTCCCAGCCGGTGCTCGCGTTCCTGCTGCTGCTGGCCGCGCTGGTGATCGTGACCGGGTACACCTCGATCAACGCGATCGTGAAGGCGGAGCTCTTCCCGACCAGGATCCGTGCGATCGGCGTCGGACTGCCCTATGCGCTCACCGTCGCCGTCTTCGGCGGTACTGCGGAACTGATCGCCCAAGCGCTGAAGAAGGCCGGGCACGAGTCGCTGTTCTTCTGGTACGTCGCGGGTTGCATCCTCGTGTCGCTGATCGTGTACGCGACAATGCGGGAAACGTCGCGTTCGTCCGCTCTCGAACGCGGTGAGGACTGACCGGGAGGACGACCGTGCGCGTGCTGCTCGTCGAGGACGACACCGGAGTCGCCCGAGCACTCGCCGAGACACTGCACGCGCACGGGCACACGGTCACTGCCGTCGGCCGCGGCGCGGACGCACTCAACCGGCACCGGGACGCGGAGGTGCTGCTGCTCGACCTCGGGCTGCCCGACCTCGGCGGAGTGGACGTGCTGCGCAAGATCCGCCAGGTCTCGCCGGTGCCGGTGATCGTGCTCACCGCCCGCGACGACGAACGGTCCGTGGTTCGCGCCCTCCGCCTCGGCGCGGACGACTACCTCACCAAACCGGTGCGGCTGGCCGAACTCCTGGCCCGGATGGACGCCGTCGTGCGCCGGGCGGGCAGCCGCGGGAGCGCGCCGGACGAACGTGTGGTGCGGATCGAAGACGTCGAGATCGACCTCGGCGGGCACCGGGTGCTGGTCGGCGGGCACGACGCCGCCCTGACCGCCAAGGAGTTCGCGGTGCTCGCGGTACTCGCCGCGCGGCCGGGCACCGCGGTCAGCCGGCAGCAGCTGATGGACGAGGTGTGGGGCGACGCCTACCTCGCCGTCTCGCGGTCGCTCGACGTGCACATGACCCAGCTGCGCGCCAAGCTCGACCGGCCGGGGCTGCTCACCACCATCCGCGGCTTCGGATACCGCCTTGGCCGGGGCTGAGCGGTGCGCGCCCGTCTGCTGGCCGTGCTCGTCACGTTCGCGCTCGCCGGGGTGGCCGCGTTCGCCGTGCCGCTGCTGTCGGCGACCGCGGACCAGCGCACCCAGCAGCTGATCATCTCGCGCAGCAGCGATGTCGAACGGTTCGTCGTGCTGGCCCAGCAGGCGGTGGATTCCGGGGACCTGATGGCGCTGACCGCGGAGGCCCGGCGCTACTCCTGGCTGTACGGCGACGCGGTTCTGGTGGTGGACACGCAGCGGGTTCCGCTCGTGCAAACGGGTGGTCTCACTGCCGAAGATCCGTCGCTGCAGGGCCTGGTCGAGGCGACCTTGCGCAATCAGCCCGGACCGCGAGTGGAGCAGGTCACGCCGTGGTCCGACGAGCCGGTGCTGTTCACCCGGCCGGTCGGTACCGGCACCCGGGTGTCCGGGGTGGTCGTGCTGCGCGCGTCCGCAACCCGGGCCGCCGCGGACGTCGGCGCCCGCTGGGGCGCCGTCGCGGCAGGCGCATTACTGGTGGCTGCGCTGTTCGTGCTGTTGTCGATCCTGCTCGCGCGGTGGATGGTGCGGCCGTTGGTCCAGCTGGAGAACGGGGTGCTGGCCGTCGCCGGCGGCCGCCGGGCCCAGGTGCCCGAACGGTCCGGGCCACGCGAGCTGCGTTCGCTCGCCGCGTCGGTGAACCGGATGTCCGAAGCCGTGGTCGAGGCCGCCGGCCAGCAGCGACGCCTGGTCGCCGACACCTCCCACCAGCTGCGGAACCCGATGGCGGCGCTGCGGTTGCGGCTGGATTCCCTAGCCGCCGACGTCGGCGCCCATCCCACCTACGACGCGGCGGTCGCCGAGGTGGAACGGCTGGACCGGATCCTCGACGGACTGCTCACCCTCGCCACCGCGGAAAGCACCTCGACCCGGCTCGCCGCCGGAGAGGATGCCGAACCCGCCGACCTGGCCGCAGTCGTCGCCGAACGTGTGGACGCCTGGCGCTTGTCCGCGGACGAAGCCGGCGCCACCCTCGTGCCCCGCGCCGGGCACACCGACCCGGTTCTGGTGTGCACGCCGGAAAGCGAACTGGCCCAGCTGCTGGACGTGCTGCTCGACAACGCCGTGCACCACGCGGGCCGCGGCGCGACGATCACCGCCGGATGGGAAACCGGCGAGGCAACTGTCACGCTGCTGGTCACCGACGACGGACCCGGTCTGCCTCCGGAGGATCTTTCCCGTGCCACAGAACGGTTTTGGCGCGCCGGAGGGGAAGGTGCGCCGCGGGGCACCGGGCTCGGGCTGGCGATCGCCCGCGAGCAGACCCGTGCTCGCGGCGGCGTGCTGGAACTGCGCGCGGTCGAGCCGCACGGGCTCCAGGTGCGGGTCACTCTGCCGGCGGTGGGCACGTCATGAGTCTCACCCGGCGCGCCGCACTCCTCGGCGGTCTCGGCCTCGCACTCGGTGCCTGCGACAGCGGTTACCGCGGTCCGGAGCGGACGGTCACCATCGCAGCCGGCGAGTCCGGCGGCTTCTACCTCGCGTTCGCCGACGTACTCGCCGCCGAGGTGACCCGGGCCGAACCACGGCTGCGATGCGTCGCCCTTCCCACCGAAGCGAGCGTGGAGAACGTCGAGCGGGTCCGGGACGGAACGGCCGATCTCGGGCTCGTCCTCGCCGACGTCGCGCAGTCCGCGCTCGCCGGCGAACCGCCGTTCCCCGGTGCAGTCCCGGTGCGCGCACTGGGCCGGGTCTACGAGAACTACCTCCAGCTCGTCGTCCGCGCCGACGGACACATCACCGGCTTATCTGCCCTCGCCGGCCGTCCGGTCTCGCTCGGCCCCGTCGGTTCGGGCGCGGCACAGCTGGCCGAACGCGTACTCGCCGCCGCCGACGTGTCCGTCCGGGCGCTGCGCCTGCGATTCGTCGATGCCCTCGCCGCACTGCGCGACCGGAAGATCGACGCCTTCGTATGGTCCGGCGGCGTGCCCACACCGGCACTGACCGAGCTGAACCGCACCACCCCGCTCGCACTGCTCCCGCTCGCGTCACTGCTGCCTCGGCTGCGGCAGGCGCACGGCGCGCTGTACGAGCAGGTGCAGGTGCCGGCGGGCGCCTACCGCGGGATGGGGGCACTCGCCACGATCGGGGTCGCCAACCTGCTGGTCTGCTCCCCCGGGCTGGCCACCGACGTGGCCGCGGCGGTGGTGGGTGTCCTCACCGGCCGGGCGGCCGCGCTGGTGCCCGCGCAAGCGGTCGGCACGCAGTTCCTCGACGTGCGCACCCTCATCGGCACCGAACCGGTTCCGCTGCATCCCGGGGCGGCCGGCACCTACCGCGCCCTCCACGGGTGATCGGCAGTGGCAGGATTGGGCGGGTGACCGATCGCCGCGCCCTCGCCGCAATGCCCCTGCGCGTGCGCTACCACGAATGCGACGGCCAGGGCGTCGTGTTCAACGCGCACTACCTGGCCTACGTGGACATGACCGCGTTCGAGGTGGAGAAGGCGCTGTTCGGCTCGCACCAGACGGTCCTCGCGGCCGGGGTGGACCTGGTGGCCGCCGAGTCGAACCTCCGTTACCTCGCGCCCTGCCGGTTCGACGACGAGCTGGTGGTCTCGGCCTTCCTCACCCACCTCGGCACCACGTCACTGGTCCTCGAGTTCGAGATCCGCCGCGGCGAGCTGCTCACCACCGAAGTCCGCACCCGCTACGTGTTCGTCGACCGGGTGGCCATGCGGCCGGCCCGGCCGCCGGCGGAGATCCGCGACCGCTACGCGTCGTTCCTGCCCGCCGCCGACAACGACTGAGGCCGCTCGTGTTCCGCGTGCTCTTCTACCATCCGGAAATTCCGCCGAACACCGGCAACGCCATCCGGCTGGCCGCGAACACCGGCTGCGAACTGCACCTGGTGGAACCACTCGGCTTCACGCTGGAGGACCGGCAACTGCGTCGCGCGGGGCTCGACTACCACGACCTCGCCCGCGTGCGGGTGCACCGCGACCTGGCCTCCGCGTGGCACGCGCTGATGCCCGCCAAGGTGTATGCGTTCAGCGCGTCGGCGACCCGCCGCTACACCGAGGTGGCCTACGAACCGGGCGACGTACTGCTGTTCGGCCCGGAGTCCACCGGCCTGCCCGCCGAGGTGCAGCACGCCCCGGAGATCACCGAGCGGGTGCGGCTGCCGATGCTGCCCACGAGCCGTTCGCTGAACCTGGCCAACACCGCCGCGATCAGCCTGTACGAGGCGTGGCGGCAGAACGGATTCCGCACCCCCTGACCCGGTGCCGGCTCAGGGAAGTCTCTGTCCGACCAGCAGTGCCGCACCCGCGCCGATCATCAGGATCAGCGTGCCCGCGACCAGCCACGGCTTGCTCGCGTCCGCGTCCTTGAGTTCGTAGCCGATCTGCTCGCCCAGATCGGCATACACCCGTTTCAGCTCGTCCGCGCTCGCCGCCTTGTAGAACTGGCCGCCGGAGAGCCGCGCGATCTCCTGCAGCGAATCGTCGTCCACGCGCACGTCCTGCGATTTGCCCTCGATGTCGACCGAACCGTGCGTGGTACCGAACGAAATCGACGAGATCGGCATCTGCGCCTGCTTCGCCGCCTGCGCCGCGGTGTAGGCGCCCCGCGGTGCGTAGAGGTCCTGCGGCACGGTCTGCTTGCCGTCACTCATCAGCACGACCCGCGCCGGCGGCGGGCCCTCCGCCCCGCCCACCACGGCGGAGAAGTTCTGGATCGACTGGAGCGCCGCGTAAATCCCCTCGCCGGTGGCGGTGGACTCGGACAGCTTCAGATTGTCGATCGCCTTCGCCACGCCCGCCCGGTCGGTGGTCGGGTTCACCAGCACCGTCGCCGTACCGGCAAACGAGATCAGGCCCAGGTTGATACCGGGGGTCATGTTCTCCGCGAACTGCTTCGCCGCGTCCTGCGCCGCCTTCAGCCGGGTCGGCGCGACGTCGGTGGCCTTCATCGACAACGACACGTCGATCACCAGCATCACGGTCGCCCGGTTCCGCGGCACCCGCTGTTCGGCCGTCGGCCCGGCCAGCGCGACCGTCAGCACCAGCATCGACAGCACCAGCAGGATCGCGGGCACGTGCCGGATCCAGCCCTGCGCCTTCGGCGCCACCCGGTCCAGCAGCTCCAGATTCGCAAACCGCAACACCCGCTTGCGCCGCGCCCGCTGCACCAGCACGTACGCAACCACGACCCCGGCAACCGCGATCAGCAGCAGGAACCACCACGGCGCGGTGAATCCGCTCAAGCTCATACCGCCTCCGCGGGAAGAAGAACATCGGCGGTGCCCACTACCGCCACCGCGGGACAGAGCACGTCGGCAGCATCCACCGCCGCCTCCGCGGGAAAGACCACGTCGGCAGCATCCACCGCCGCCTCCGCGGGAAAGACCACGTCGGCGGTGCTCACGCGGCACCCCCCGACCAGCGGCGCTTGCGGGCCACCACGAACCGCACCAGGTCGGAGATCCAGTCCGAGTCCGTGCGCAGCACCAGGTGCGCGGCCCCGGCGCGGCGCAGCCCGGTCGCGACCTGCTGCCGGTGCGCATGCGCCGCCGCGCCGAATTCCTTGCGCAGCAACGCCGAAGCGTGCACCTCGCGCTGCCGCCCGGTCTCCGGGTCGGCGAGCACGACCGTGCCCACCTCCGGCAGATCGACGTCCCGTGGATCGAGCACCTCGACCGCGATCAGCTCGTGCCTGGCACCGAGTGCGCGCAGCGGGCGCTCCCAGTCACCCGGACCGAGGAAGTCCGAAATCACCACGGCCAGACCGCGCCGCCGCGGCGGACGGCGCAACTGCTCCAGCGCACCGGCGAAGTCACCCCGCACGCCCTCGGGCGCCCGCGGGGTCTCGGCCAGCCGGCGGACCAGGCCGCGTGCGTGCGCGAGCCCGCCGCGCGCGGGAATCCGGGTGCTGCCCTGGCCGTTGGAGATCAGCGCGCCGATCCGGTTGCCGCCCCCGCCGGTCAGATGCGCGACCGCGGCCGTCGCACAGACCACCAGATCCCGCTTCTCGCACAGCGCGGTGCCGAAGTCGAGGCTGGCCGACAAGTCGGCGACCACCCACGTCTCCAGCTCGCGGTCGGCCACCGTCTCGCGGATGTGCGGGGTGGTCGTGCGCGCGGTGACCGCCCAGTCCATCCGGCGCACGTCGTCACCCGGCTGGTACGGCCGGGCCTCCCCGGGTTCGGATCCCGGACCCGGCACCAGGCCGAGGTGGTTGCCCTGCAACAGCCCGTCGAGCCGGCGGCGCACGTCGAGCTCCAGTGTGCGCAGCCCGGCCGCCATCCGCTCGCCGCGCAGCACGGGTGGCGCCCACGACGGGCGCCGGTCGCTCTGGTTCTTGCCTGCCACGCGGCTACCTGACGGGCGCACCGGCGGCCACCGGGCCGGTCCCGCCCTGCGGACGGGCCGAAACCTGCGGCAGCGGCACGGTCTGCAGCACGCGGGTGATGATGTGCTCCACCGGCACACCGTCGGCGAGTGCGTCGTAGGACAGCACGAGCCGATGCCGCAGCACGTCCGGCACCACGTCCACCACGTCCTGCGGCAGCACGTAATCCCGGCCGCGCACCAGCGCCAGTGCCCGCGCCGCGGCGATGATGCCGAGGCTCGCGCGCGGCGAAGCACCGTAGGACACCCAGCCCGCCACGTCCGCGAGACCGTGGTCGTTCGGCGTGCGGGTGGTGAGCACCAGCCGCACCACGTAGTCGACCAGCGCGTGGTGCACGAACACCTGCGAGGCCACGCCCTGCAGCCGGACCAGCTCGGCCGGGCTGAGCACCTCGTGCGGACTGGGCGGGGTGACGCCCATCCGGTAGACGATCTCGCGCTCCTCCTCGGCCGAGGGGTACTCGACCAGGATCTTGAACAGGAACCGGTCGCGCTGCGCCTCGGGCAGCGGGTACACGCCCTCGTTCTCGATCGGGTTCTGGGTGGCGAGCACGAGGAACGGATCGGGCATCGGGAAGGTCTTGCCGCCGATGGACACGTGCCGCTCCGCCATCACCTCGAGCATCGCCGACTGCACCTTCGCCGGTGCGCGGTTGATCTCGTCGGCCAGCACGAAATTGGCCACGACCGGGCCGAGTTCGACGTCGAACCGTTCCGCGCCCTGCCGGTAGATACGGGTGCCGAGGATGTCCGCGGGCACCAGGTCCGGGGTGAACTGCACGCGGGAGAACGATCCGCCGACCACCCGCGCGAAGGTCTCCACGGCCAGCGTCTTCGCGACCCCCGGCACGCCTTCGAGCAGCAGGTGCCCCTTCGCCAGCAGCCCGACGAGCATGCGCTCCACCAGCCGGTCCTGGCCGACGATGACGCGCTTGACCTCGAACACGGTCCGTTCCAGCAGCTGGGCGTCCCGCGCCGGGGTGCCGGGCTGCTGCCCGTTCCCGCCCTCGGCGTAGCCGGGCTCGGTCACTCTTCCTCCTGTGGTTCCACGTCTGCGGACTCGCCCGCGACCGTACTGCTTCGCGGCGGCCGCCGTCCGCGCGGCACGCTGAATCCGCGACGGTCGCTGGTGCCAGCCAACCGCACCGCCGGTGTGACAGCTGTGAAGCCGGTCTCAGCGGTGCCGTTCGAAGTCCTCGGGAGTGTCGATGTCGTCCGCCTCGCCCGGCTCCGCCGGGACTTCGGCGATCCGCAGCACGCCCAGGGTGCGACGCAGCGACCGGTTCTCCGGGTCGTCCGGCACCGCCGCGCGCAGTGCCGCGGTGCGCCACGCACCGGCCAGCCACTGCCGCTGTCCGGCCGCGTCCAGCAGGACCGCCCCGTCGGCTGTCGCGTCCAGCGCAGCCAGCAGCCGCTCCACTGTGGACGCGCGGATCCCGGGCAGATCTCCGGCGAGCACCACGGTCACCGCAGCGTCCGTGACCGGTTCGAGTCCCGCCGCCAGCGCGGCCACCGGGCCGGTTCCCGGCACCGGCTCCCGCGTCCAGACCACGCCGGGATAGCCGGGGCGCTGCGGCCCGGCCACGACCAGCGGCCGTGCCCCGGCCAGCGCGGCGAGCGCGTGTGCCAGCAGCGAACTGCCGCGCACGACCAGTTCCGGTTTGTCCACTCCGGACATCCGGCGGGCGGCCCCGCCGGCCAGCACGATCCCGGCGAACCTCATGCCGGCTGGATCGCTTCGATCGTCGTGCCGGCGGCATCGCGGAAGTAGCCGAACCGGCTCCCCTGCCGCGCTCCCCGTTCCAACGTCTGCGGTGCCCCGGCCGCCTCCCAGCCGTGCGGCGCCACGAGCCGCGCGAACGCGTCGAGATCCCGTACACGCAGCGCCAGGTGCACC
This sequence comes from Amycolatopsis ultiminotia, assembly GCF_039536925.1. Taxonomy (NCBI): domain Bacteria; kingdom Bacillati; phylum Actinomycetota; class Actinomycetes; order Pseudonocardiales; family Pseudonocardiaceae; genus Amycolatopsis; species Amycolatopsis ultiminotia. The sequence goes on from NZ_BAAAZN010000016.1 coordinate 79,475, forward strand.
GACCCGACGTCGCAGGACCGGGGCCGTAGGTGCTGCCGGTCCGCGGGGGCGTCGTACTGCAGCAGCTCGATGCGGTGCCCGTGGCCGAGCAGGGAAGCCATCCGGATGTCCGCTTCCGGCACGCCCACGACCTCCGCGGCGAACTCGCCGTCGAGCCGCCCCCGGTGGGTCTCCTCGAACCCGAGCACGTCCCGCCGGAACCGCAGCGCGGCCTCGAGGTCGGGCACCGTGATCCCGGTGTGGTCGACCCTTTCGATCAGCTCCGTCATGTGCCCAGCGTGCCGGTCCCGGAAGCCACTGCGCGACCGGGGTTCGCCCGGGTTAGGTTGCGCAGGTGCGCCAAGCGACCCGGCTGCTCGCCGCCTACGACACCGAGCTGCGCCCCGCCGAGCTGACCCGCCCCGAGCCGGGACTGCGGCTGAGCACCGACGGCCCGCTCACCCGGCTCACCGGCGGGCGGCGCGGGCTCGTCGCCGGACCGCCGGACCTCGGCGTGCACGGTGCGGACCTCGAATCGCTGATCGCCCGGCAATGCGCGTTTTTCGCCGCCAGAGGCGAGGAGTTCGAGTGGAAGACCAGGGGCCACGACCGTCCGGCGGACCTGCCGGAACGGCTGCTCGCAGCCGGATTCACCGCCGAACCCACCGAAACGGTGCTGATCGCCCCGGCCGAGGCGATCGCGGCCACCACGCCGCCCGATGACGGCGTACGGGTGCGGGAAGCCTCCGGACCCGACGATCTGCTCCGCATCGCGACGCTCAGCGCGCGGGTCTTCGGCCACGACGAGGCCGCTGTCGCCGCGGATCTGCTCGCGCGGGCCCGTGCGGACACCGGGATCACCACACACGTGGTCGCGGAGGTGGACGGCCGGTTCGTCTCCGCAGCACGGCTGGAACTCGTTCCCGGTACCGGTTTCGCCGGGCTCTGGGGCGGCGCGACACTGCCCGGCTGGCGCGGCCGCGGCCTCTACCGCGCCCTGGTCGCCCACCGGGTCCGCGTCGCCCGCGCGCACGGCGTGCGGTACCTGCTCGTGGACGCGCTCCCGACGAGCCGTCCGATCCTGCAACGGCTCGGCTTCGTCGCGGTCACCACGACGACGCCGTACGCCCGGCTGCCGATCAGCCGATGAGCCGGGTCGCGTAGGGCATGATGCCGCCGTAGCGGACCGACGCGACCCGCACGTGCGAACCCGACTGCGGTGCCTCGACCATCTGGCCGTTGCCCAGGTAGAGCGCGACGTGGTGGATACCGCCGGAACCACCCCAGAACAGCATGTCGCCGCGGCGCATCTGGGACAGCGGGACGTGGCGTCCGGACGTGTACTGGTAGCCGCTGAAGTGCGACAGGGACTTCACGCCGGCGAAGGCGTAGATCATCAGGCCGGAGCAGTCGAAGCCGATCTTGCGGTAGTCGCCGTACATGTCCGCGACCCCGCCGTCGCGGATACCGCGCGTCGCGCCGCTGCCGTTGCCGCCGCCCCATGCGTACGGGCGGCCGAGCTGCGACAGCGCCCTGGCGATCACCGCTTCGATCGAGCTGCCGGCCGCGGGCGACGGACGGCTGCTGCCGCCACCACCGCCACTGGAGTGGCTGCCGCTCGCCTGCAATGCCGCCTGCCGGGCGCGCTCGTCGTCCTCCCGCTGCTTCTGCGCGACCCAGTCCTGGTACCGCTGCCGCTGGCCCTGCAGGCCGTTGACCTTGGACTGTGCCGTGTAGAGCTGCTGCTCCACGGAGTTCTTGTCGGCTTCCAGTTTGGTGTTCTGGGTCGCCTGCTCCTGCTGTGCGGACACGGCGGCGGCCTGTGCGGCATCCGCCCCGCTCTTCGCCCTGGTGGCCGCGTCCTGCTTCTCCTCGGCGACTTCGAGTGCCTTGCGGGCCGCCGCGTCCTTGTTGGCCTTCGCCGTCTGCGCCTGCTCGAGCCGGTCGAGCGCGTTGAGCCGCGATCCGCCGATGGAGTCGAGCAGCTGCGCGCGGGCGAGCAGGTCCTTCGGGCTGTCCGAGGTGAGGTAGGCGGAGACCGAGCCGATCGTGCTGCCCTGCTCGAAGCTGGCGGCGGCGAACTTCTTGAGGTCTTCACGGGACTTCTCGATCGCACCTGCCGCGGCATCCGCCTCGCGTCGCGCGGACTGCGCGTCCTGCTGCGCCTTGGTGGCGGCGTCCTCTGCGGTCTGCAGGTCGACCAGCGCCTTCATCGCCTGTTCCTGCTTCAGCTCGACGTCGTCCTGCAGCGAGCTGAGCTTCTGCTCCGCCTGGGCGAGCTGGTTGGTCAGCCTGCCGACCTCACCGGCCTTGGCATTCGCCGCGTCCTTCGAGGAGTCGATCTCCGAATCGCTCGGATTCGGCGGCGGGGGCGGCACCGCCAGCCCCGTTCCCGCCGCACCGTACAACGCGACCAGTGCGAAGGTGCCGATCGCGAGCCCACGGCGAACCCCGGTCGCGCTGCGCCTGCCGCGCGCTCCGGATGCGCCGTCCCGTCCCCGCCGGACCTGCACGACCCGTCACCTCCGCTCACGAGCGCCACCGGCGCCGGACACATCGCATGTCACCGTAGTCACACGACTATCACAAGCCCCACTGAGAACTCCCACACCGTAGACACCATTTCCCCACATCGGGGGACCTGTGCGCGGCGCGTCCGGCACGGCGGAGCCGATCCCGCGGGTCGGCTTGAACGAAATACAGGACACGCGTACTGTTTAGGGCGATGACGAGGTGTGCCCTCCCGCTTCCGGCCCTACCGTGGGGGTGCGCAAGACTCGGTCGAGGCCGGCCCGACGGCCACGACACCACCGAACTGACCCGGGACTCCCACGCCGCCGCGGCGCGAGTCCATGCCACTGGAGTTAGACGTGACTGCACCTGCCAGCAAGGACAGCTTCGGCGCCAAAGACACGCTGAAGGTGGGCGAGAACTCGTACGAGATCTTCCGCCTGGACAAGGTCGAAGGCTCGCAGCGACTGCCCTACAGCCTGAAGATCCTGCTCGAGAACCTGCTGCGGACCGAAGACGGCGCCAACATCACCGCCGAGCACATCCGCGCACTCGGCGGCTGGGATCCCGAAGCGGACCCGTCGGTCGAAATCCAGTTCACGCCCGCACGCGTGATCATGCAGGACTTCACCGGCGTGCCCTGCGTCGTGGACCTGGCCACGATGCGCGAGGCGGTCACCGACCTCGGGGGCAATCCGGACAAGGTCAACCCGCTGGCGCCTGCCGAACTGGTCATCGACCACTCGGTGATCATCGACGTGTTCGGCCGCGCGGACGCCTTCGAGCGCAACGTGGAGATCGAGTACGGCCGCAACCGCGAGCGTTACCAGTTCCTGCGCTGGGGCCAGGGCGCCTTCGACGAATTCAAGGTCGTCCCGCCGGGCACCGGCATCGTGCACCAGGTCAACATCGAGCACCTTGCGCGCACCGTGATGTCCCGGGGCGGCCAGGCCTACCCCGACTCCTGCGTCGGCACCGACTCGCACACCACCATGGTCAACGGCCTCGGCGTGCTGGGCTGGGGCGTCGGCGGCATCGAGGCCGAGGCGGCCATGCTGGGCCAGCCGGTGTCGATGCTCATCCCGCGCGTCGTCGGCTTCAAGCTGACCGGTGAGATCCCGACCGGCGTCACCGCGACCGACGTGGTGCTCACCATCACCGAGATGCTGCGCAAGCACGGGGTGGTGTCGAAGTTCGTCGAGTTCTACGGCGACGGTGTCGCCTCGGTGCCGCTGGCCAACCGCGCCACCATCGGCAACATGAGCCCGGAGTTCGGCTCCACCGCGGCGATCTTCCCGATCGACGAGGAGACCGTCCGCTACCTGAAGCTGACCGGCCGCTCACCGGAGCAGGTCGCGCTGGTCGAGACCTACGCCAAAGAACAGGGGCTCTGGCACTCTGCTGATCAGGACGCGGCGCACGAGCCGCAGTACTCCGAGTACATCGAGCTGGACCTGTCCACGGTCGTCCCCTCGATCGCCGGCCCGAAGCGCCCGCAGGACCGCATCGAGCTGTCCGACGCGAAGTCCTCGTTCCGCAAGTCGGTGCACGACTACGTGGACGACGACCAGCGCACCCCGCACACCAAGGTCGACGAGGCCGTCGAGGAGTCCTTCCCGGCCAGCGACCCGGCCTCGCTCTCGTTCAAGGACGAGGACGCGGTCGACCTCCAGTCCGCCGCCAACGGCGCGTCCGGCCGGCCGACCAACCCGATCCGGGTCACGACCGGTGACCGCGGCTCCTTCGTGCTCGACCACGGCGCCGTGGTGATCGCCTCGATCACCTCGTGCACCAACACCTCGAACCCGTCGGTGATGCTCGGTGCCGCGCTGCTGGCGCGCAACGCGGTGGACAAGGGCCTCACGGTGAAGCCGTGGGTCAAGACCTCGATGGCGCCGGGCTCGCAGGTCGTCACCGACTACTACGACAAGGCCGGTCTCTGGCCGTACCTGGAGAAGCTCGGCTACCACCTGGTCGGCTACGGCTGCACCACCTGTATCGGCAACTCCGGCCCGCTCTCGGACGAGATCTCCGCGGCGATCCAGGAGAACGACCTGACGGCGGTCTCCGTGCTCTCCGGCAACCGCAACTTCGAGGGCCGGATCAACCCGGACGTCAAGATGAACTACCTGGCCTCGCCGCCGCTGGTGATCGCCTACGCGCTGGCCGGCACCATGGACTTCGATTTCGAGCACCAGCCGCTGGGCCAGGACACCGACGGCAACGACGTGTTCCTGTCCGACATCTGGCCGACGCCGCAGGAGATCCAGCAGACCATCGACTCCTCGATCACGCAGGAGATGTTCACCAAGGACTACGCGGACGTGTTCGACGGCGGCGAGCGCTGGAAGGCACTGCCCACCCCGGAGGGCAAGACCTTCGAGTGGGACACCGAATCGACCTACGTGCGCAAGCCCCCGTACTTCGAGGGCATGACCGCCGAACCGGCACCGGTGCAGGACATCTCCGGTGCCAGGGTGCTGGCGAAGCTGGGCGATTCGGTCACCACCGACCACATCTCCCCCGCCGGCGCGATCAAGGCGGACACCCCGGCCGGGAAGTACCTCACCGAGCACGGCATCGAGCGCAAGGACTTCAACTCCTACGGTTCCCGCCGCGGCAACCACGAGGTGATGATCCGCGGTACCTTCGCGAACATCCGGCTGCGCAACCAGCTGCTGGACGACGTGCAGGGCGGCTACACCCGCGACTTCACCCAGGACGGCGCCCCGCAGTCGTTCATCTACGACGCTGCGCAGAACTACGCGGCACAGGGCACCCCGCTCGTCGTGCTCGGCGGCAAGGAGTACGGCTCCGGTTCGTCGCGCGACTGGGCAGCCAAGGGCACCTCGCTGCTCGGCGTGCGTGCGGTGATCACCGAGTCGTTCGAGCGGATCCACCGCTCCAACCTGATCGGCATGGGTGTCATCCCGCTGCAGTTCCCGCAGGGTGAATCCGCCGCGTCACTGAAGCTGGACGGCACCGAGACGTTCGACATCTCGGGCATCACGAAGCTCAACGACGGCGAAACGCCGCGCACCGTGCACGTCACCGCCACGAAGGAGGACGGCACGAAGGTGGAGTTCGAAGCAGACGTCCGCATCGACACCCCCGGCGAGGCCGACTACTACCGCAACGGCGGCATCCTGCAGTACGTGCTGCGGAAGATGACCAACGCCTGACGCGCACCACCAGCTGTGGCCCGCCCCGACAGTCCGGGGCGGGCCACAGTGCTTTCCGGACAAGGCGCTTTCCGGAGAAGGCTTTTCGGGTCGCCGCCCTGCCAGCAGCCGTAATCCAACGAAACCTCACACCAGAACGAACCAACCCGTGTCCGCCAGGAGATGCCGTTGGGAAGCTGACGTTCGCTCCACATTCATGGACGGCCAGCCTTCTCGCCGACGGGCAGCAGCACCGTTCTGACGTTCAACGGCTTCACTGGTCAACGCATTGGAACAGGCATCAGTGCCTGTCTGCCGGGAGGTTGGCGGCCGCTGTCGGGCTGAAGCGGGGCCGGATTCCGGTCGACCGCAGGGTGTCTGCGGTCGCTTCGTCGGCGGGCACCAGGAAGGTTGCGCGGATACCTGTGCCGTCCTGGGTCCGCATGGGCACGTACTGGAGCACGAGGGGCCCCAGCTCGGGATGGTCGAGCGTGGTGGTGCCCTCACCGCGGGTCTGCGCCGGGTATTCCTGCCACCACTGGCGGAACTCGGGACTCGCCTGGCCGACCCGGTCCACCATGGCGCTGAGCACGGGATCGCCCGAATGCAGCGCCGTGCTCAGCCGGAACTCCGCGAGCAGCCGCCGGGCCTGGGTACGCCAGTCCCGGAACAGCGTCCGGATGAACGGATCGGTGAACATCAGCGTCAGCAGGCCCCGGTCGGCGACGTCCAGCCGGGTCCAGTCGCCGAACAGCAGCCGCGCGCTCTCGTTCTGGCCGAAGCCTTCCCAGCGCGGCCCGATCAGCCAGGCCGGGGCCGGGTCGTGGTGCGCCACCAAGCGGACCAGCCCTTCGGGTGCGCCCTCCGCGCCGTCGTGCGCCGGTGCGGCCGGTCCGCGGCCGCTGAGCAGCGTGAGCACCAGTTGTGTTTCCTCGTCGGTGCAAGCCAGTGCCGCGGCGACACGGGTGAGCGCGGCGGCGGAAACCGGCACCGGGCGTGCTTGTTCGAGCCAGGTGTACAACGTGGTGCTGATCTCGGCCAGTGCTGCCACTTCTTCCCGGCGCAACCCGGCCGTCCGCCGACGGCCGGTCACCGGGAAGCCCGCGGCCGCCGGATCGATCGCGGTGCGCCGTGCCCGCAGGAAAGCGGCAAGTTCCCGCCTGCGTTCAGGATTGTCGATAGCCACAGAACACTCCGCCCGAGCCGGGTAATCGCAGATACCAGGAAGGTCCGGCAACTGGTGACCCGCCGCCGGATTGCACACACTACTCAGGATCCGCCGGACCCGGTCGATGCCGCCGCGAGGGGAAGACCGGGCCGGGTAAGCCGGTGAGGAGTTCTGCTGTGCACGCCACCCATCATCCCCTGTCCGAGAGCGACGCCTTGCGGATGGCGAAAGTCCGGGCGAGCGCACAGGGCGCCGTCGACACCGGAGAGGTCCTCGTGAGCATTGCCGCCGGCGAGGACACTTCACCGACCATCGCGACCGGACCGTTTCGCACCGGCAGTCTGACCGGCGAATGGGTCGCCGCGCCGGGCACCGCTGTCGACGGAGTCGTCCTGTACTTGCACGGCCGTCGTTTCCAGTTCGAGGAGCCGGCCGACGTGCTCGCCGGCAAGCTCTCCGCGGCCACCGGGTGGCCGGTGCTGATGCCCCGCTACCGGCTCGCCCCCGCGCATCCCCACCCGGCCGCGCTCGAGGACGCCCTCGATGCCTACCGGGCGTTGCTGGAACAGGGTTTTCCCGCCGGCCGCATCGTGCTCGTCGGCCACTCCGCCGGGGCGACGCTGGCGTTGCAGGCGTTGCTGCGGCTCCGCGCGGCCGGTGCGCCGCTGCCGGCCGCGGCGGTCACTGTCTCACCGATCACCGACTTCACCTTCAGCGGTGCGAGCATCGCGATCGGCGATGATGACGTGGTCACGAACCAGGAGCTTTACCAGGTACGGGAAGCGCTTCTCGGGGACGCCGACCCGGCCGGTGCGGTTTCGCCGCTGAGCGGGGTGTGCCCGGATCTGCCCCCGCTCATGATGGCCTGCGGCAGCGTCGAGCGGCTGCTGGACGACACGGTGCGGTTTGCCGAGCGGGCCGTGGCCGCCGGCACCGAGGTCACCCTCGAACTGTACGACGGCATGCCGCACGGCTTCCCGGTCCTCGGTACAGATGCGGCGAGCCAGTTGCTGGACAGGATCGCCGAGTTCACCACCGAGCACCTCGCCCGTCGTCCGGCAGATGCGGTACGCGCTCCGCTGACCATCCGGCGGGTCGGCTGGGCGAGCTACGTGGTCACCACCGAACGCGGGACCAGAATCCTGGTGGATCCCTACCTTTCGGGCAGCGAGGGCATCCACCACGGGCTCCCGGAAAGTCCGATCCGGCCGGCCGAGCTGACCGACGTCGACGTGGTGGTGGTGACCCACGCAGGCTTCGACCACCGCGGCCAGGCGCTGGAAATCGTCACCTCCGGACACGCCGTCCTGGTGTGCGGAACGGCATTGGGCGCGTCCGCCCGCGCGGCAGGTGTCCCCGGGGAACGGATTGCGGTGACCGTCTCCGGCGTCGAGGTGCGGCACCGGGACGTGACGCTGCGCTCCCTGCCCGCCCGGCACGAGTCGAGCATGAGCGCCGAAGGAGCATTCGTCGCCGACCAGCCGCAGTCGTTTCTGCTCACCACAGCCGAGGGCGCACGGGTGTTCTGCGGCGGTGACACCTCGCTGTCCCAGGATCTGCGGACCTGGGGCGAGCTCTACCGTCCGGAGACGGCCGTACTCGGCATCGGCGGAATCTGGCTGGGCGCGACCCGCGTCGTCGAACTGCCGCCCGCGGACGCCGCGGTGGCAGCCCGTTGGCTCGGGGTCTCGACCGTGCTCCCCGTCCACCACGTCCCCGGCGACGCCATGCCGGCACAACTCGCCGCGAACCTTGCCGAGGACCCGATCGAGGTCGTCCCCCTGGCATTCGGCGAGAGCTGGACCGCGGCCGGGACCGGGCGGCCGGTCCGGCGAACCTAGAAGCAGTCCGGCACGTGGCCGGGGCGGCGGTCCGGCGCGACCGCGTGCCGGACCGCCGCTAGCCGACCACCGCCCCGGTCTTCGGGTCCAGTTTCAGTGGTTTCGCCTGGGGATGGGAGAAGTCGAACATCTCGGTCATCGGTGCGGCGAGCGCGTCGTACGAGCCGCCGCCGATGCGGCCCAGCTGCCAGTTGTCCTCGATGAACCGCAGTACCGAGGTCTGGTCGGTCATCGTGTGATCGACGTGGTTCACCTTGCTGTAGGGCGAGAGCACCAGCAGCGGCAGCCGCGGGCCGTAGCCGCAGCGGTCCGCGAAACCGCCGAGCCCGACCGGCTTCGAGCTGCACACCGGCGAGTCCTGACCGTCGTCCTGCGAACCGTTCACGATCTTCGACGGGACATGGTCGTACCAGCCGTCGGAGTCGTCGTAGGCGAGCACGATCGCGGTCGAGTCCCATTGCGGCGAAGCCTGGATCCGGTTCACCTGGTCGACCACGAAGGCCTGTTCGTCGAGCGGGTCGGAGTACCCGGCGTGCCCGTCCTGATAGGACGGTGCCTTGAGGAAGCTCACCGCGGGCATGGCGCCCGAATCGAGCGCGTCGTCGAAGTCCGCGACGTCGTACTGGTGGTTCGCCTGGTCGGGCTGTCCCACCGCCTGCGGAGAGGACGGCGGGAGGTGTTTCTCGTTGGCCGTCGAGCGGTAGTACTGGAACGGCTCGTGGTGCGGGCTGTAGTCCACCGCCTCCTGGTCGCCGACGTTCGGATGCTTCGTACCGCACACCGCGTAGCCGTTGCTCTCGCCGGTGGGCCGGAAACCGCCCTCGAACCAGCCCCAGGTGACCTGCCGGTCGTTGAGCAGGTCACCGACGTTGCGGCCCTGGAACGCGCCCAGGTTGTCGGTGGCGGCGTGATTGTTGTCGGAACAGTCGTCGAACGCGGGATCGGGGTCGGTGATCATCGTGCCGACGCCACGGGAATCCGGTGAGGCCGCGGTGTTCGGGTCCACCTTCGGGTCCCCGGTCACCGAATCCACCGGCTGCAGGCCGTGGGTCTGGCCGGAGACCAGGTTGATCGCACCGGGGCTGGACGGTCCGAACACGGCGTCGAAGGAGTTGTCGTTCAGCGCGTAGTGCTGGGCGTAGTTCCACATCGCGGTCACCGTGTTGCCGTCGAAGTAGTCCATCACCAGGCCCGGCTCACCGAACAGCACCGGCTGCCCGGTGCACTTGTCCTTTTCGGTGTTCTCCACGAACTTGTCCATCTTCCCGCCGTTGAAGGCGGCCTGCTCCTTGTTGTAGTCGTGTGCCTGATCGCAGGTGAGCGCCTGGTCCGGGCCGAGCCGCTTCGGGTTGTAGGCGTTGGGGTTGTCGTGCAGCAGCTGCGGGGTCAGCCCGTCGACCGCCGGGGTCCCCGGTGCGGCCTGGAACGGGGTGCCGTTTTCGTTGGTGGCGTTCGGATAGGTGCCGAAGTAGTGGTCGAAGGAGATGTTCTCGCCGAAGATCACCACCACGTGCTTGATCGGGGTGGCCGTGGCGAACGTCTCCGCCGCCACCGCGTGCGCAGGCGGCGCCGGTGCCGCCGAACTGCTCGAGCACGCCGCCGCCAGTGCCGCCGTCGCGGCCAGTGCGGCCGCGGCCGTCGTGCGCCGCCTTCTGGTCCCGTCCACTCCGTGCCCCTTCCCTTTCAGCCCAGCAGTGCCCGGCCGTAGTGGTCGGCCGGATCCGTCACGCCGGGGAACAGGTGGAAATACCCGCCCCCGAACGGCGAGACGTAGTCGGTGAGCGGCTCGCCGGCGAGCCGCCCCTGCACGGTCTCGAACTGCCGCTCGAGATCGCGCTGGTAACAGGTGAAGACGAGCCCCATGTCGAGGTTGCCGTTCGAGTCCACGCCGCGGTCGTAGTTGACCGACCGGCGCAGGATGCGCTCGCCGTCGGTCTGCGCGGTCCGCGGGTTCGCCAGCCGGATGTGGCTGGTCAGCGGCACCACGGTGCCGACCGGATCCTGGCCGTAGCGCGGCGCGTCCGATTCGGCCTCGCCGTCGAGCGGGGCGCCGGTGTCGCGGCGGCGGCCGATCATGTTCTCCTGTTCGGCGAGCGAGACCCGGTCCCAGAATTCCACCAGCATCCGGATCAGCCGGATGACCTGATAGCTGCCGCCGTCGCCGGTCCACACCAGACGGTCGCGTTCGGCAGGCTCCGGGTTCGCCGTACCGTCTTTGAACCCGAGCAGGTTCCGCGGGGTGCCGGACGGCCGGGGCGGTGAGCTGAACCCGTCGATCTTCCACCGCAGCTGCATCCCGCCCCTGGTGGCGCGGGCGATGTCGCGCAGTGCGTGCAGCGCGGTGTCGGGTTCCGCGCAGTTCAGCACCAGGCTGAGGTCGCCGTGGCACCACTGCGGGTCGAGCGCGTCGTCCGGGAACGTGGGCATCGGCTTGAGCTTCGGCGGCTTCCGCGCGGCGAGCCCGAATCGCTCGTCGAACAGGGTTGCCCCCGCACCGACGAGCACCGACAGCGCGCCACCCGGGACTTCCGGCCCGAGCACCCCGGAGTCCGCAGGCGGTCCGGTGATGCCCAGCGCGGCCGGCGGGCCGCCCGAGGTGAGGAACCTGGCCCGGTCGGTCAGTGCGCGCAGCAGTTCGGTGAGTTCCGTCCGGTCCTGCGCGATCACGTCGAACGCCGCCACCACCGAATGCCGTGCCGGCTCGGCCAGGACCGCCGCCTGACGTGGTCCGTGAAACGGCACGGCCCCGGCGGCATCTTCCGCGGCAGCGCTGCCGGCCAGCCCGGACAGTCCCGCGCCGACACCCGCGGCGGCCGCGCCGCGCAGGAACGCGCGCCTCGCCAGTGTCACGAGATTCTCCTCGGCTCTGCGATCGCCGCGATCGGTGCGAGGCGCTCGGTCAGCTCCGCAACGTCGCCGTTGATTCGTTCCCGCTGTTGCCGGTCCACTGCGGACAGTGGCCGGTCCGCCGCCGCATGCAGGTCGCGTTCCGTGCGGGCGAGCCAGGCGTCGAGGTCCTTCAGCCCGGCGAAGCGGGTCGTCAGCAGCGGGCGCAGCACGTCGAGCACGGCACGGGTGCCGGTGAGGTTGGCACCCGCGGTGGCCAGGTTCGAACCGCTGCCGTAGTCGGTCCGCCCGGTCAGCTCGAACTGCAGCGTGTTCTCCATGATCTCGTGTGCCCGCAGGCCGAGGTCGTTCTGGTCGACCTGGGCGTCGGCGAAGTCGCTCTGCAGCTGCCGCACATCCGCGTCGAGCTGATCGGCTACCGGGGCGAGCGCGGCGGTGGACTCGGTGTGCCACAACCCGTTCTCCAGGCGGTGGAACCCGGCGAAGCCGGGATCCACCGCGCCATCGGGCAGCCCGTCGGTGGTGCCGTTGATCGCCGCGTCCGCATCACCGAACGCGTCGTAGGCAGCCCCCAGCCGCTCGTAGGTCAGGTGCGCGGTGAGCCAGGCGTTCCGGGCGGCCGTCCGGTCTCCCCCGTGCACCGCCTGCTTCAGCGACCCGGTCTGCTGGACGAGCGTGGCGAGCCCGTCTGCCACGTACGCGTGGTACTGCTTGAGCGGCGCGAGCAGGTCGGCGTTGGTCACCGGGACCACGGCCGGGCCGGGACGTTCCGCACCCCCGCTGACCCGCACCGCCGGGCCGACGAACGGGGTGCCGTCCTCCGGTGCACACCGCAGTGCGTACGCGCCGTTGCCGAGGTTGACCGGCAACGCCCGGGTGGTACCCGACCCGACGCCCTCGAGCTCGCCGAACACCGTGCCGGTCGCCGGATCGACGACCTCGACCTCCATGGTGACCGCGGCGTTGTTCCGGATCCGCAGCGTCTGCGGGCCCGCGGACGGCGCAGTCCAGCCCGCACCGCACGCCGCCCGCGACACCTCGATCGGACCGGCCTGCGCGGGTTCGTCCGCGCAGGCCGCCGCGGTGGCGAGGACCCCGGTGACAACGAGGGCGGAGCCCCCGCACCGGACCACGCACCGCAGCACGTCAACTCCCCTCAGGTGAACATCTGGCGGACACTTTCACGCGTCCGGCCATCCGTGACAAGAGGGTTGTCCCGTTATGCCCGGTTTTCCGTCCGAAGGTCGTCTCGCGTTCAGCTCTTTTCGGGGGTGCTGAACGGCTGGACGTCCGGCTGGAACACCTGACCGTCGGCGGGCACCTTCAGGTCGATCAGGTACGCCGCGGTCGCGTCGTCCACGCCCTGGGAGTCGCCGAGGATGCAGTGGCCGAACGCGTCGACCGACAGCAGCCGGGAGTTGCCGAGTTCGGCCGCCATCCGCTGCCCGAACTTGTACTGGGTGGCCGGGTCGTAGTAGTTGCTGACCACCAGCACCGGCGTCGCCGTGTGCGACTGCCACGGGCCGCGGTACGGATCGGAAGTGGTCGCGGCCGGCCACACCGGACAGGCCGCAATGTCCGAGAACACCTGGTAGCGCCCGAAAGTGGGGGACTGCCGGTCCGCGTCGGCGGCGATGCCGGGCACCTGGTCCTGGCTGATGCCGATCGGCTTGTCCGCGCAGTTCACGCCGAAGTACGAATCATCGGCGGTGTACGGGCTGTCCGGGCGCACGTCCGCGACCCCGCCGTGGGTGGGCAGCCCGGCGAATGCGGACTTCCCGCGGGACTGGCTCTGCGCGCTCGGGTGCAGGACGTCGTAGGCCTGCTGCAGGGCCTCGCCGAGCTGGGGGAAGCTGGCCGGCGAGTACAGCGCGCCGGATACCAGGCTGGTCAACGCGCTGAGGTTCAGTTTGCTGCCGTCGGGCAGGGTGATCGGCTCGGTGCGCAGGTGCTCCCGCAGCTCGTCGAACTTCGCCCGTGGGGTGCCGGAGCTGAACGCACAGGCCTTGCCTGCCTCGCCGCAGCGTTTCAGGAAGGCGTCCAGGGAGATCTCGAAGCCCTGCGCACGGCCGAGGTCGTAGGTCACGCCGTCGTTCGTGCGCAGCTGCGGGTCGACGTTGCCGTCGATCACGATCGCCCGGGTCTGCTCCGGGAACATCGCGGCGTAGGTGGAGCCGATCAGCGTGCCGTAGGAGAAGCCGACGTAGGTCAGCTGCCGGTCGCCGACCGCCGCACGCAGGGTGTCGAGATCCCGCACGACGTCCCGGGTGGACATGTGGTCGAGCAGGGCTCCGGCGTTGCGGTGGCAGAACTCGCCGTAGTCGCGGTAGGCCGCCAGGGTGCCGGAGATCTCCGTGCGGGACAACGGAACCGGCACCAGCGCGCCCTGCACGTCCGCAGCGTCCTCAGCCGTGGTGAAGCAGCGCAGCGGATTGCTCTCGCCGACCCCGCGCGGGTCGAAGCCGATCAGGTCGAAGCGGTCGGCTACCTGCGGCTGGAAGTACTGGTCGGCGGCGGTCGGCATGGTCAGCCCGGACCCGCCGGGGCCACCGGGGTTGAGGAACAGCGAGCCGACCCGTTGGCCGGGCACCTTCGCGGCACGCTTCATCAGCGCGATGTCGATCGTGCCGAGCGAGGCGTCGTCGTGGTCGATCGGCACCCCGTAGCGCGCGCAGCTGTAGAGCTTGACCTGGTCGGCAGGCACGCCGGCGAGCTGGTCCTTCGTGCATTCGCCCCATTTCACCGCCGCCGTGGTGGCGACCTCCGCCGCCCGGACCCCGGCGCCGCCCGGCGCCGCGGACGCGGTGCCGGTGACCGCGGCCGCCGCCATGGCCACCCCCACGACCAGCGTGCCCGCGCGCACCGCTCTCGATCCCCGCACATCGACCTCCCTGCTCCCCTGTCGCACCGCAAGCCGGGCACGACACGCCAACGGGGCCGAGACTGGCACAAACCGGCCAACCCGGCACCGTCCGAAAGGAGGGAGCACCTGCCACTATCGGCTTACCCGGCGATCACTTCCGGATCAGACAGTCACCGCCGAGTCAGGCCGTCCCCGCCGGATCAGACGGGTACCGCCGGGCAGGCCATCACCATCGGGCCAAGCCATCACTGCCCGGTCAGGCCCGTCACCGCCGAACCAGGCCGTCCCCGCCGGATCAGACGGGCACCGCCGGGCAGGCCATCACCATCGGGCCAAGCCATCACTGCCGGGTCAGGCCCGTCCCCGCCGAGTCAGGCCATCACCGCCGGATCAGACGGGCACCGCCGGGCAGGCCATCACCATCGGGCCAAGCCATCACTGCCGGGTCAGCAGGAACACCGGCAGCTCCCGGGCGGCGGCGGTCCGTTCCATCGCGTAACCCGGCCAGAACTCCAGCAGCTCGGCCCACATCCGGTGGTACTCCTCGCCCTCCAGTTCGCGGGCCTTCACCTCCACCTCGTGCCCGCGCAGTGAGACCGTCGCGCTGGGATTGGCGCGGAGGTTGTGCGTCCACGCGGGGTTCTGCGGACGGCCCCAGTTGGAGCCGGTCAGCACGAAATCGCGGCCGTAGGGGTAGTACAGCAGGTTGGTGCTCCGGGGCAGGCCGCTGCGGCGCCCGGTGGTGGTGAGCCGCAGCGAGGGCAGGCCCGCGATGCCGACCAGGCTCACCCGTCCCCCGAACCACCGGTGCAGCCGCTGGTCGGTCGCGATGATGGCGCGCGAGGCCGCCATCACCCGTGGCTGGGTACCGAGCTTGCGGGCGAGGGACGCGAGGGGGTTAGGCACGCACCGATCTTGCCAAACTCACCCCGAAGCGCTGCTGGGAGTCGGTCCACTGGCGTTCCACCGCGAATCCGGCCGTGGCCAGCTCCGCGGTGACCCCGGCCGGACGGAACTTCGCGGAGACCTCGGTGCGGATGTGCTCCCCCTCGGCGAACTCGACCACCAGGCCGGCCCCCGGGATACGCACAGTGGTGTCCCGCTGCGCGCGCAACCGCATCTCGATCCACTCGTGTCCGGCGTCCCACCGCGCGACATGGTCGAAGCCGTCCGGGTCGAAGTCCGCGCCCAGCTGCGCGTTGATCACGCGCAGCACGTTGCGGTTGAACGCCGCGGTGACCCCGGCCGCGTCGTCGTACGCCCGTTCCAGCGTCTCCCGGTCCTTCACCAGGTCGGTGCCCAGCAGCAGCCACTCCCCCGCGGCCAGCACCTCCCGCACCGACCGCAGGAACGCGGCACGCTCGGCGGGCAGGAAGTTGCCGATCGTGCCGCCGAGGAATGCGACCACCCGCGGCGCGGTGCCCGGCAACAGCCGCAGATGCCGGGTGAAGTCGCCGACCACCCCGCGTACCTCCAGCTTCGGGTAGTCCGCCGAGATCGCCGCGGTCGCCTCCGCGAGCGCCGACTCCGACACGTCCATCGGCACGAACGTCTCCAGCGTGCCGTGCGCGGTGAGCGCGTCGAGCAGCAACCGGGTCTTTTCGCTCGACCCGGAGCCCAGCTCCACGAGCGTGTGCGCATCGGTGCGCGCGGCGACCTCCGCGGCACGGGCGGCGAGCACCTCCCGTTCGCTGCGCGTCGGGTAGTACTCCGGTACCGCGGTGATCTTCTCGAACAGCTCGCTGCCCTCGGCGTCGTAGAACCACTTGGGCGGCAACCACTTCTGCTCGGCGGTGAGACCGGTCCGCACGTCGGCGCGCAGCTCGGCGGCTACGTCGGTGCGATGACTCTCCAGATCAGCTTCGGTCATCGGACGGGACTCCGTTCGAGGGATTCCACTTTCAGGGGAAGGATTTCGACCTCGGCCGTGCTCACCCGGACCGCATGCCGGTCGGGTACGGCCTGCCACGCCGGGTCGGGGTCGCACGGCTCGGACGCCAGCAGCACACCGGTCGCGGTACGCCGCCACGACAATGCGTGCGTCCACGCCGTGCCGACAAGCGTTTCGCCGTCGGTGAGCAGGAAATTCAACCGGGACCCGGGCGCTGCCGCCTCGACCTCGCCGACGAGCGCGGTGACCGCGGCGAGCGGGTCCTCGCCGGCCCGCAGCCGCGCGCGCAGCAGTGCCCACAGCAGTGCCGAGTCGGTGGGGGCTTCCAGGGTCAGCAGTTCGGTCACGTCGAGCCGCCCGCCGAGCCCGGCCATCGACTGCGGCCAACCGCGCACCACCCCGTTGTGGCTGAACAGCCAGCGATCCGCGGTGAACGGAGCCGCGGCCGCCTCGGTGACCGGCATCCCGGTGGTGCCGTTGCGCACCGCGGCGACGAACGCGGTACTGCGCACCGAGGCGGCGAGCGCGGGCAGCGTCTCGTCGGTCCACAATGGCTCCCGGCGCCGGTAGCGCTGCGGTGGCGCGCCCGGCTCCGGGTACCAGCCGAGGCCGAACCCGTCGGCGTTCACCGACCCGCCGCCCCGCATGTCCCGCGGCGCGTACGACTGCACCAGCAGTGCGTGCGGGGCGGCGAACACCGGCTCGGCCGGTGCGCAGGGCTCACCCAGATACCCGAGGTGACGGCACATCCCGGCTAGCCCGCCTCCCCTGGACGCGGGTCGCGGGCGCAGCGGAACCCGGCGAAGATCTGCCGCCGGATCGGATGGTCCCAGTTGCGGAACGTCCCGCGCACGGCCGCCCCGTCGGTGCCGAACGACCCGCCGCGCAGCATCCGGTAGTCCCCGCCGAAGAACACCTCGGAGTACTCCCGGTAGGGGAATGCCGAGAAGCCCGGGTAACCGTGGAAGCCGGTGCTGGTCCACTCCCACACGTCACCCATCAGCTGGTGCACGCCCAGTGGCGACGCACCTGCCGGGTACGCCCCGGCCTCGGCCGGGCGCAGGTGCCGCTGGCCCAGGTTGGCGTGTTCGGCGGTCGGTTCCTCGTCGCCCCACGGAAACCGCCGCGACCGGCCTTCGGCCGGGTCGAACCGCGCGGCCTTCTCCCACTCCGCCTCGGTGGGCAGCCGCTTGCCCGCCCAGTTCGCGTACGCCTCGGCTTCGTAGTACGACACGTGCATCACCGGCTCGCGCACCGGGATCGGCTCCCGCACGCCGAAGCGGGTGCGCCACCAGCCGTCCGGCTCCCGGTACCAGAACCGCGGCGCGACGATGTCGTGCTGCTGCCGGTAGGCCCAGCCGGGCTCGCTCCAGAACCGCCGCTCGTGATACCCGCCGCCGTCGAGGAACTCCAGGTACGCCCCGCAGGTCACCGGGGTGGTGTCGAGCACGAACGCCGGCACGTCCACCTCGTGCGCCGGGCGCTCGTTGTCCAGCGCCCACGGTTCTGCGCTGGTGCCCATGGTGAACCGGCCGCCGGGCACCAGCACCTCGGCGGGCAGCCGGCCGGACGGCGCGCGCGGCGGCTCCGGCGCGTGCAGCACCGGTTCGCCCTTGCGCAGCTGGTGAGTGGCCAGCATGGTCTCGTCGTGCTGCTGCTCGTGCTGGGTGACCATGCCGAAGGCGAATGCGCTCTCGGTGAGCCTGCGCCCGTCCAACGGCACCGTCTCCAGCACGTCGAACGCCTTCTCCCGGACCTCGCGCACATACGCGCGGGCTTCCGCCGGACCCAGCAGCGGCAGCGCCGGCCGGTCCGCCCGCGGATGCTGGAAGGCGTCGTAGAGATCGTCGATGTCCGGGCGCAGCGGCTCGCGGCCGCCGACATCGCGGACCAGCCACAGCTCCTCCTGGCTGCCGATGTGCGCGAGGTCCCACACCAGCGGCGACATCAGCTTCGAATGCTGGCGCACCAGGTCTTCGTCGTCGACCGCGTCGGTGAGACCGACGCTGCGCGCGCGGGCCCTGTTCAATGCGGTGGCCGCGTGCGCCCGCAGGTCCTGTGGGCTGAGCTCGAGCAGCGGGTTCTGCTCGGGGGTGACGCTCATGGCTCGTACCTCCTCGAACCGTCGATCCGGGCGCGCAGCCCGGTGGTGATCTCGGCGATGGTTTCCGCGGGCAGTCCGGTGTCGGCCAGGGCGGAGATGCCGAGCTCCAGCAGATCCCGTGCGGCGTCGGCCATTCCGGGCGCGGCCAGCCCGCAGCGCGCCGCTTCGGCCCAGCGTCCCGCCACCGGTGCGCAGCGCCGGTTCACTTCCTCCACTGTGGACCGACGGGCGAACAGCGCGGTGACCAGCGCGACCGGCGCCAGCCACTGCCCCGGTGGTTGTGCATCGAGGTACCGCAGTTCCAGGTAACCCTGCGGACGCACCGGGGTGAACATCGTGCTGAGGTGGTAGTCCAGATCGGCGGCAGTGGGCCGGCGCAACATCCCGGCCGCGCCGTGGCCGCCGATCCAGTCGGCGAAGGTGAGCCCCTCCGGGGCATCCCACGGCCGGTCGCCCCGCGGCAGCACCATCAGCGGGGTGTCCATCATCCGGCGGCCCCATTCACCCGCCGGATCGGCACCGGGCTCGGCCGAACGGGTACGGACCGGCTCGGTCTCCAGCACCGCGAGCCAGCGCGCGGAGGCGTGCCCGGTGTCGCGGCCGTCGTGCACCCGCGAGTTCGCGAACAACGCCAGCAGCGGCGGGCCCATCAGGTGCGCGGCCGCCCAGCGGGACGCGGTCTGGTCTGCTTCTCCCGCGTCCACGCAGATCTGCAGCCCCGCGGTGCTGCACATCATGGTGATCCCGCCCTTGCCGAGCGGCGCGAACCGGCGCTCCATGGCGGCGTAGCGGGGGGTGCGCAGCCGCCGCAGCGGCGGACGGTGCGCGTCGATGCCCGACTCGCCGAGTTCGAGACCGGATTCGGCGAGCAGCGCGACGAGATGGGCGAGATCGGCTTCGACGGTCGCGTGCAGATCGGCCAGTGCGGCCTGCGGCAGAGCGGAGATCTCCACCTGGCAGCCGGGTTCGAGACTCACCGGCGAGCCGGCCGGAAGCGGGACCGCGGGACTTTCGGGGCGCAGGGTCCGCGGGGTGTGCGGGCCGAGCGCGGTGGCGAGGAGGTCGGGATCGAGGGGGCGGGCCGGGTCCCCGGTGTGGTGCACCGTGAATTCCAGTTCCACGCCCAGCAGCCGCGGTGGCCCGTGCTTGAAGCACACCGAGGCGACGTACCTCTCCCCGGCCGCGCGGTTCGACAGCGCCCGCGCGTCCAGGTCCGACACACTCCCGGAACTCTCCGGAAAATCGTGCATCGTAGTCATCTTCTGCCGTCCTCGTAGGGAGGTCCACGGGTCGGGACCTTTCGGCTTCGGACGCTACACGCGGGGTCCGACAAAATCAGGGCCGTACGCCGCCGGAGCCGATCGATAAGAACCTCGTAACCACCGCCGACCAGGCGATTCCCGATCCGCACCGGGTCCGCCGGGGCTGCTCCATCCGGGTGGCCCCGCTCAGGGCAGCTCCGGTTCGGTGCCCAGCCCCAGCTCCGCCGCGGCGGTCTGCACCGCGGCGACCACGAGCTGCAGCGCGGGACGCCGGACCTCCGTGCGCCGGTAGGCGATCGACACCGTGCGCAGCAACGGAGTCGTCAGCGCGACGACGTCGATGCCGGGCGGGCGCAACAGCCGCAACCCGAGGTCCGACACGAGCGTGACACCGAGACCGGCACCCACCATCGCCATCGCGGTGGACTGTTCCTCGACTTCGTGGTTGATCTTCGGCTGAAAACCGTGCCGGTGGCAGGCAATCCGGACGGCGCGGCCGAAGTGCGACTTCGCGCTCGCGAGGATCCACGGGTGCTCGGCCAACGCGTCGAGCGACACCGCGGCCGTCGGCAACGCACCCGCAGGCACCGCGGCGTGCAACCGTTCCACGGCGACCACTGCGCGTTCCAGCCCGGTGTCCCACCGCATCGGCGCGTCCGAGTAGTCGATCACGAACGACAGGTCGAGCGTGCCGTCGCGCACCGCCTCCGCAGTGGCCTCCGGGGCCAGTTCCCGCGTACGCACCTGGATTCCCGGATGTTCGGCGGCCAACGCGGTGAGCGCGGTCGGCAGCAACCCCGAAGCGACCGAAGCCCACACGCCCGCGGTCAGCCGCGCCGACATGCTGCCCTGCGCCTCCTCGAGCGCCAGCGTCGCACGTTCGACCGAGCCCAGGATCTCCTCGGCGTGCTCGGTCAGCAGGACACCCAGCTCGGTCAGCTGCACACGGCGGCCGAGCCGTTCGAACAGCTTCGCGCCCACGTCCCGTTCCAGCTGCGCGAGCTGCTGGGAGACCGCGGAAGCCGTGTAGTGCAGCGCCGCGGCCGCGGCCGTGACCGTCCCCCTCCGGCGCAGCTCGCGCAGCATCCGCAGACGGTGCAGCGAAAGCTCCATGCACGAAGCCTAAACAAGTTCGTGCAGCTTCGTTAAATGGACGCCACCGGTCCCCCGGACGCACCCTCGAAAGGGAAGGCGGTGCACCGGTGCCGCCCCGGATACTTGGAGGTGAGTGGCCAGATGCTCCCGCGGAACGCCGAACCGCTGATGAGGCTCACGTGGACCGACCCCGTCACCGGCGCGCACGGCTACCTGGTCGTGCACACCCTCGTCTCCGGCATCGCGACCGGCGGCACGCGGATGCGCGCCGGCTGCACCATGGACGAGGTGGCCGACCTCGCCCGAGGCATGGCGAACAAGACGGCCACCTTCAATCTCCCGGTCGGGGGCGCCAAGGGCGGCCTCGACTTCGACCCGAAGGACCCGCGCGCGTTCGGCGTGCTGACCCGGTTCTGCGAGTTCCTGCGCCCGTGGCTCGACGCCAGCTGGGTCACCGCGGAGGACCTCGGCGTGCCGCAGCACCTGATCGACGAGGTCTTCGCCGAGCTGGGCCTGGAGCAGTCCTACCACGCGGCGATCCACCGCTCGGCCGAACCGGCGCGCACCCTGCGGCGCGTCCAGGCCGGGCTCAACGCCCCGGTGCCCGGTGGGCTGCTGCTCGGCGACGTCATCGGCGGCTACGGGGTGGCGCAGGCCTGCCTCGGCGCGGCGAACGCGTGGGACTGGGCGGTGCGCGACACCTCGGTGGCGATCCAGGGCATCGGCACCATGGGCGGCGGGGCCGCCTGGTACCTGCACGAGGCCGGGATGAAGGTGGTCGCGGTCGCGGACGCCGCGGGCACCCTCTACGACCCGGAGGGCCTGGACGTGCCGGCGCTGCTGGACCTGCGCGACCGCTTCGGCGAGGTCGACCGCGACCGCCTGCCGGCGGGCGTGCGCAGCCTGCCGCGCGACGCCGTGGTCAGCACCGATGCCGACATCTTCGTGCCGGCTGCGATCTCGTACGCACTCCGCGTGGACAACGAAAACCTGGTGAAGGCCAAGGTCGTGGTGGAGGCCGCGAACGCGGCGACCACCCCGGAGGCGGAGGCCGCGCTGTCCGCCCGCGGGGTCGCGGTGATCCCGGACTTCGTGGCGAACGCAGGCGCTGCCGCCTGGGCCTGGTGGCTGCTGCTCGGCGAGGTCGGCGCCGACCCGGCGGACTCGTTCCTCCGGCTGCGCACCGAAATGCAGGCGAAGGTCGCGCTGCTGCTGACCGAATGGAACCTCGACCGCGTGCCGCCGCGGGTAACCGGGCTGAAGCTGGCCGAGACCACCCGTACCGCACGTGCCGAGGAGGCGATGACGCCCGGCGGAGCGCCGGCGCTCACCATCCCCTGAGTGCGAACCGGTCGGTGGCGCCGATCAGCACGTCCTCCATCGCCGGGGCGGAGGAGGTGTGCCCGGCGCCGCCGACCAGCACCAGTTCCGCGTCCGGCAACGCCCGCTCCAGCAGCCACGGGGTGCCGGCCAGGCTGCTCAGGTCCAGCAGTCCCTGTGCGAGCACGACCGGGATGCCGGCGAGCCGTCCGGCGTCGCACAGAATCGCGCCGTCCTCGAGGAAACAGCCGTTCGAGAAGTAGTGCGTGACGAGACGGGCGAATCCGAGCCGGAACCGCGGTTCGGCGAAGCGGGGCGACGGCGGCACGCCTGGCTGCATCGCCGTCTCCCACTCGCACCAGCGCCGCGCGGCCTCCTCGTGCACCGCAGGATCCGGGTCGATCAACAGCCGGTGGTAGGCGGCCGCCAGGTCGCCGTCGCGTTCGTCTTCCGGGACGCCTTCGCTGAACTGCGCGTACGCATCCGGGAACAGGCCGCCGAGCTCGCCTGTCAGCAACGAGATCTCCGCGCGCCGGTCCGTGGCGAGTCCTGACATCACCACTTCGCTCACCCGGCCGGGATGCCGTACCGCATAGGTCAGGCCGAGCACGCAGCCCCAGGAACCGCCGAATACCAGCCACTTTTCGATCTCGAGCGTGGTGCGCAGCAGTTCCAGGTCACCCAGCAGGTGCCCGGCCGTGTTCGCGCTCAGCGCCTCGACGGTGTCCCCGGCGTGCGGGGTGCTGCGGCCAGAGCCGCGCTGGTCGAAAAGCACGATGCGGTAGCGCTGCGGGTCGAAGAACCGGCGCATTCCGGTGCTGCAGCCGGAACCGGGCCCGCCGTGCACCACGACCGCCGGTTTGCCGCCGGGGTTGCCGCAGGCTTCCCAGTACACGCGGTGCCCGTCGCCGACGTCGAGCACGCCGTGCTCGTACGGCTCGATCTCCGGGTAGCGCATCAGGACAAACCACCGGCGAGCTCGCGCAGCGCACCGCAGAGCTCGGCGGGCCCGGCCGGGCTGATCCGGATCATCGCGTCCGAGCCGGCGCCGACGGTGTAGCTCAGGTAACGGCCCCAGTCGGTGTCCGCGTAGTGCAGCGGTTCTTCGAGCCGGGTGTACCGGCCGACCTCGTCACGGCGACCCGCATACAGCTCCCCGCTGCCGTGCACCGGACGCTGCACAAGGCTGACCACGTCGGCGAGCACCGGATCGAGCGGATGGGCGTCCGCGCCGAGACGGGCGGCTTCGGTGAGATCTCCGACCCGGACGCTGCGCGGCTGCCCGCCACCGGGGCCGACCGCGGGCAGCTGCGCGACGAGCGTCTCCAGCACCTGGTCCCGATCGATCTCCTGGACACCGATCTGGTCCCCGTCGGACACCGCGAGCACCGCCTGCACCCCGCTGGCCGCGGCGAGCACGCCGTAGGTGTGGTCCCCGGTGGCGACCCAGCCGTAGTACTCGAGCACCGGATGCACCAGCAGCGGCAGCCAGTCGAGCAGTTCGGCGGTGGCCCGGCCACGCTCGTCCACGAGGCCGGCCACCCCGAGCGCGTCGTCGACCCGTTTGGCGGCGTCGTCGTGTTCGGTCTCCGACCGCCACACCGGATCCGGCCGCAACGTCACGTGCAGCCTGCCGACCTGTTCCCGTTCGGCGAGCGCGGCGAGAGCTTCGACCGGGACGTCCACCCGGTCCGCCTGCCTGGTCACCCGTCACTCCTCCCCGAGCACCGGCGGGGCGGCCGGCCGGTCGGCGCCGAAGGTGCTTTCGGGATCGCGCTCCACCAGGTAATCCGGTCGATCGCGGCGCCGGTCGGCCGCACCGCGGCCGGTCCCCGGCGCGGCTGCCATGGCGCCGGCCTGCCCGCTGCCCCGTGCCGGTTCCGCCGGCGCCGCAGGCAGCGGGGTGACGGCAGTGCCGGCCGCGCCGTGATCTGCCGCGGCCGCCTGCGTGCTCGTCCCGTCCCCGCCTGCCCGGCGCACCGGGGCGGGATCCGGGCCGACCAGCCGGTACTGCGCAGGCAGCACGGATTTCGTGTTCGTGGTGACGCCCTGGTACTGCTCCATGACCCGGACATTGGTCTCGTTCGCCGCGTGGTGGCCGGCCAGACCGTCCTGAAAGGACTGCGGGACGACCGCGGCAGGCGTCGTGCCGGTCAGCGGCGCGGCGGCGTGCAGCCCGGCGGCCCACGGCTGTGGCCGCTCCGGCCTCGGCGGCACGTCGACGACCTCGTGCGCGGACCGCTCGAAGCTGCTCGCCTGCGTGTCCGCCGAGGCCGTGGTCATGTCGAGCGGATCGGCCGACTCGCGGAACGCGGTCTCCAGCGGGCCCGCTCCGGCGTGCGCCGCCTCCCCGCTCGCACCGGTCCAGGATCGCGCCATCCGGTCCTGCAGATCCTTGATGCCGTGCGCGCGCTCGAGGTAGGCCGCCGACAGCTCCCGCACCTTCGCCGCCGCGGCACGCAGGCCGGACGTGTCACCGCCGCGGAAGTTGTCGAAGATCTGCTTGCCGTCCACCTGGTTCCCTTCGTGCCCCGCCCGGAGCCCGTACCGGGCAGTCTTGTACGCGCAGCGCGCCGGTCACCGCATCCGGCCGAGTTCGGCATTCTCCCGGTCCGTGCCGACCGTGCGGTCCCGCGCCGCCCGCAGTTTGCCCAGGTAGTCCTGCACATACCGGCGCATCGACTCGTTCTGGTCCCGCAGCGTGCGCAGGGAATCGGCGCCGGAGGCGGCGTACTCCGCGCTCGCCGGGTCCGCCGCGGGCGCGCGGAAGACCGCCAGGATCTCCTCGATCGCGCGGCCGTCCGCGGCGACCTTCTCGAGCTGGTCCTCCCAGAGGCCGATCACCGCGGTCAGCTCGGCCGCGTCCATGGCGAAGCCGCTGCCCGCGGGGTCCGCTCCGCCGTTGGCCAAGGCCGTTCCTTTCCCCGTGCATCACGCATCGTGACGATGCGCCAGCCTAGCCAAACGGCAAGTCCGTGTCAGCCGAACACAGGGGTTTCACAGGCGTGACGAGGACCGCACGGCACGGCGGGCACCGACAGTCACAGTACGTACGTACGGATTGCGAGAACCCGGTTCCTAGTGTCAGGATTCCAGGATGCCACGGGTCAGCCAGGATCACCTCGACGCACGCCGGCGCCAGATCCTCGACGGCTCACGCGTGTGCTTCGCCAGGCACGGCTACGAGGGTGCCACAGTGCGCCGTCTCGAGGAGGCCACCGGCCTGTCCCGCGGGGCGATCTTCCACCACTTCCGCGACAAGGAGTCGCTGTTCCTCGCGCTCGCCGAGGACGACGCGGTGCGGATGGCCGACGTCGTCGCCGAACAGGGCCTCGTCCAGGTGATGCGTGATCTGCTGGCCGGCCGCAGCGCGCATCCGGCGGACTGGCTGGGCACCCGGCTGGAGGTCTCCCGCAGGCTGCGCACCGATCCGGAGTTCCGCGCCCGCTGGGCCGAGCGCTCACAGCAGCTGACCACCGCGACCAGGGAACGCCTCGAACGCCAGCGCGAGGCGGGCAACCTGCGCGACGACGTGGACGTCGACGTGCTCACCGCGTTCCTGGAGCTGGTACTGGAGGGGCTGGTCTCGCACCTGGCGATGGGCCTTCCCGGCGACGATCTCGGCCCGGTGCTCGACCTGGTGGAGGAGACGGTGCGCCGGCACCGTCCCGGCGCCGCGCGGACGGTTCCCCGCACTGCGGCGCCGGGCACTTCGTGTTGAATGTGGCTGTGGATCTCTTCGCCGCGCACGGGAACGCACTGGACCTCTTCGACCGGGCCGTGCACGCCATCGGGCCGCAGGACTGGGACCGGGGCACGCCGTGCACCGCCTGGTCGGTCCGCGATCTGGTGAACCACCTCGTCGCCGAGCAGCTCTGGGCCCCGCACCTGCTGGCAGGGGCGACACTCGACGAGGTCGGCGACCGCTTCGACGGCGACGTGCTGGGCACCGATCCGGTCGCCACCTGGGAAAGTGCCGCGGCCGCCGCCCGCTCCGCCTGGCTCTCCCCCGGTGTGCCGGGCCGCACCGTGCACGTGTCCGCCGGTCTCCTGCCCGCCGAGGAGTACGGCTGGCAGATGACGATCGACCTCGCGGTGCACGGCTGGGACCTGGCCACCGCGCTGGGCGAGCCGAACCCGGTGCCCGCGGAGCTGGCCACCCGGCTGCTCGACGTGGTCCGCCCGATGGTCGAGGACATCCAGGGCAGCGGGCTGGTCGATCCGCCGGTCGCGGTCAGCCCCGCCGCGGGCGCCCCCGCGCGGCTGGTGGCACTGCTGGGCAGGCGCCCGCGCTGAAACCGCGCGTTCCCCGGCGGGTCCGCCCGTGCACCCGGTACGATTACCGGCATCGTCGCAGTACACACCGCTTGTCCGAGGAGTGACTCCATCCGTGCGCGCCGCGCCATCGCCCGGTGACAGTACCGGGCCGGGTTCCAGACCCGGCTTCCCGTCCACCGCCCGACTGCTCCTCCCCGGCGGTGCGGCATGACCCACGTCCTGCTCTCCGTGCTCGGGGTAGTGCTCTTCCTGCTGCTCACCATCGGCACCGGCCTCGCCGTGGCCGCCGAGTTCTCGCTCACCACGCTCGAGCGCAGCACGGTCGACGCCGCCGTCCGCCAGGTCGGTGACCGCCGTTCGGTCGCCGTGCAGAAGGCACATCGCACGCTCAGCTTCCAGCTCTCCGGCGCACAGGTCGCGATCACGCTGACCACGCTGATCACCGGGTACCTCGCCGAACCGCTGATCGGCGACCTGGTGCACCCGCTGTTCGCGGCGACCGGACTGCCCGGTCCGGTCGCGTCCGGGATCTCACTGGTGGTCGCGCTGCTGCTGGCCACCTTCCTGTCCATGGTGCTCGGCGAGATGGTCCCGAAGAACCTGGCGATCGCGCGGCCGCTGCCCACCGCGCGCGCGGTGACCGGGTACCACGCGCGGTTCTCCGCGCTGTTCCGCTGGCTGATCACGCTGATGAACAACAGCGCCAACTTCGTGGTCCGCAAGTTCGGCGTGGAGCCGCAGGAGGAACTCCGCTCGGCCCGGTCGCCGCAGGAGCTCGGCTCGATCGTGCGCTCCAGCGCGGAAAGCGGGAAGCTCGACACCTCCACCGCGGAACTGCTCGACCGTTCGCTGCGTTTCGGCGACCGCACCGCGGACGAGCTGATGACGCCGCGGGTCCAGGTCGAGTCGCTCACCGTGGACGACACCGTGGACGACCTCATCGACATCTCCCGGCGCACCGGGTTTTCCCGGTTCCCGGTCTACACCGAGGACCTCGACGACGTGCAGGGCGCAGTGCACGTCAAACAGGCGTTCGCGGTGCCCGCGGCCGACCGTGCGACCACCCGGATCCGTTCGGCGATGCGGCCGGTGCCCACCGTGCCCGAGTCGCTGTCCGGCGACGCACTGCTGAACCGGCTGCGCGATTCCCGGTTCCAGGTCGCCATCGTGGTCGACGAGTACGGCGGCACGGCCGGACTGGTCACCCTGGAGGACGTGGTCGAGGAGCTCATCGGCGACGTCCGCGACGAACACGACGGCCGCGAAGCACCCGCCTCGCAGCAGGTCGGGCAGGACCGCTGGCTGGTGTCGGGCCAGCTGCGTGCGGACGAGGTCAGCGAGGTCACCGGGTTCCGGATGCCCGAGGGCGACTACGAGACGATCGCCGGGCTCATCCTCGAACGGCTCGGCCGGATCCCGGACGAGGGAGACGCGGCCGAGGTCGGGGGCTGGCGGCTCTCGGTCACCTCGATGGACCGGCACCGCATCGCCGAGGTGCAGGTGCGGCCGGTCGAGCCGGCCGGCGAGGTGGTCGCGTGAACGACTGGCTGAACATCGCACTCGTCGTGGTCCTGCTGCTGGCCAACGCGTTCTTCGTCGGCGCCGAATTCACCCTGATCTCGTCCCGGCGCGACCGGCTGGAAGCGTTGCTGGAGCAGGGAAAAACCCGCGCGCGGATCGTGATCAACGCGAGCAGGCACGTGTCCAGGATGCTCGCGGGCGCCCAGCTGGGCATCACCATCTGTTCCCTGCTGCTCGGCAGGCTCGGCGAACCCGCGGTGGCACACCGGCTCTCCGGTTTCTTCGATCTGCTCGGCCTGCCCGAGCAGCTGCTGCACCCGATTTCGTTCGCGCTCGCGCTGGCGTTCATCACGATGCTGCACGTGCTGGCCGGCGAGATGGTGCCGAAGAACCTCGCGATCGCCGAACCGGAGCGGCTGGCGCTGTGGCTCGTCCCGGTGCACGTGGGGTGGGTCAAACTGGCGAGCCCGGTGATCGTGTTCCTCAACTTCGTCGCGAATTCGCTGCTGCGGGCGGTGAAGGTGCAGCCGAAGGACGAGCTGGAGACTGCCTACACCTCCGCCGAGCTGGCCGAGCTGCTGAGCGAATCCCGCCGGGAAGGACTGCTGGAACAGTCCGAGCACCGCAGGCTCACGCAGACGCTGTCCTCCGCCGCGAAGACGGTCGCGGACGTGCTCGTGCGCACTGAAGAGCTGACCACGCTGCCGTGCCGTCCGACACTGGGCGACGTGGAACGCGCGGTGTCGTCCACCGGCTTCTCCCGGTTCCCGGTGTGCACCGACGACGGTTCGCTCACCGGCTACGTGCACGTGAAGGACATTCTGGATCTCGTCGGACAGAGCCCGGACACCGCGGTGCCGGACCGCCGGACCCGCCCGCTCACCGAACTGCGCTCCGACGCACGCCTGGACGACGCACTGTCGGCGATGCGCAAGGAAGGCAGCCATCTCGCGCGAGCGCTCGACACCGACGGCCGCGCCGTCGGTGTGGTGGCACTCGAAGACCTGGTCGAGGAGTACGTGGGAACCGTGCGCGACGGCACCCACGTGGCGGCATGAGCACCGCCGACGTACTTCCTGCCGCGGAGGCGGCAACAAACACCGCCGACGCACTCCCTCCCGCGGAGGCGGCAACAAACACCGCCGACGCACTCCCTCCCGCGGAGGCGGCAACAAACACCGCCGACGCACTCCCTCCCGCGGAGGCGGCATGAGTACCGCGGTCGTGCTCGCCGAGGGCGAGTGGCGGGCGCGGGAGCTGGCGCACGCCGAGCGGATGCGGGCGTGGACGGTTCCGCACCAGGAACGCCGTGCCCGTGGCGAAAAGCATCCGGTGCTGGACTTCCTGTTCACTTACTACTCGTACCGGCCGGGGCACCTCGAGCGCTGGCAGCCGGGACCGGGGGTGGTGCTCGCGGGCCCGGCCGGGCGCCGGTTCCTCGACCGGGCCGGGTATGCGGAGTCCGCGCACGGCGTCGCGCTCGATCCGGGCGCGTTCACCGGACGGCGCGCGCGGACCGCGGAGTTCGTACTGCGGCTGCTGTCCGCCACCGCGTCCCGGTCGCCGCGGTTGAGCTGTTTCGGGCTGCACGAGTGGGCCATGGTCTATCGCGAACCGGCGGACTCGGTGCGGCACGCGCAGGTCCCGTTGCGGCTCGGCTCGGCGGACACCGACGCCGTGGTCGAATCGATGGACATCCGGTGCGGGCATTTCGACGCGTTCCGGTTCTTCACCGGACCGGCGCGGCCGCGCAACACGCTGGCACCCACCCGGGAAAGCCAGGTCGAACTGGAACAGCCGGGCTGTCTGCACGCCAACATGGATCTGTTCAAGTGGGCGTACAAACTGGATCCGTTCGTGCCTGCCGAGCTGGTCGGGGACTGTTTCGAGCTCGCCGCGGACATCCGCGAGCTGGACATGCGCGCGAGCCCGTACGATCTGAGCGGGTACGGCTACTCGCCGGTCCGGGTGGAAACGGCGGAAGGCCGGGCGGACTACGCGCGGGCCCAAGCGGCGTTCACGCGGCGGGCCGAGCCGCTGCGCGCGCGGTTGATCGAAGTGTGCCGCACGCTGCTCGACGGGCGGTTCGCGCCACTCGAGTAACCAGGCAACTCTCAGTCACAATGTTCACCGCGGGTTTCTGACCTGTTAGAGTGATAACGATGGAGTTGCATTACCGCACGTAATGTTTACGTCACGAAAGGACAACGATGGGGCGACACAACCTGGCCGAGGAGCCGGTGCCGCACCCCCTCGACCCGCCTTCGCGGTCCGCGGGCCGCAGTGAGACGACCGGTTCGCACCGGGTCGTCGGGAAGCAGAGCACCCGGCGGCGGATTGCGAAGTGGCCGATCGCCGTGGCCGGTCTGGTCGTCCTCGTGGCGCTCGGCATCGTCGGCTGGAACTGGGCCGACGGCGAGCTCAACAACCGCGCCGAGGCGCAGGCCGCCAGCTGTTCGGGCGGCCGCACCGACGTCCGGATCGTGGTGACCCCGCAGGTCGCCCGCCCGGTACAGACCGCGGCCACCCGCTGGAACCAGGACCTCACCGTGGTGCACGGCAGCTGCGTGCACGTGGACGTGCAGTCCAGGCCCGCTCCCGAGGTGCTCACCGCGCTGAGCGGGAAAGCCGGGCCGGAGACCATCGGCGGAGTGCCGGACGGCTGGATCTCCGAATCGCCGTACTGGGTCACCAAGCTGAGCCAGACCACCCCGGACGTGATCGGCTCGCCCGCGATGTCCGTGGGCGGCGGCCCGGCCGGAGGCGGCTACCTGTTCGTGGCGCTGAACGGCCCGTCGACCGACGAAACCCGGCAGCGCGCCACGCAGAGCTTCCGCGCCTTCCTCAAGGAGCCCGCGCAGCTGGCCGATCTCGCGGCCGCGGGCGCAGCGGCCCGCTGATCAGCCCAGCCGCTCCGGATCGGGTCCGGTGCGCGTGCCGTCGTCCAGTTCGGCCAGCGCGAGCAGGTCGTCCTCGGCCAGTTCGAAGTCGAACACGGCGAGGTTCTCCCGGATCCGCGCCGGGGTGGCCGATTTCGGGATCGCGATCGTGCCCAGCTGCAGGTGCCAGCGCAGCACCAGCTGCGCGGGCGTCTTGCCGTACTTCGCGGCCAGCGCGGTGACCACCCGGTCGCCCAGCAGCCGCCCGCGGGCCAGCGGGCTCCACGCCTCGGTGGCGATGCCGTGCCGGGCGTGGAACTCCCGCAACGGCACCTGCTGCAGCCACGGGTGCAGCTCGACCTGGTTCACCGCGGGCACCACGTCCGTCTCGTCCAGCAGCCGGCGCAGGTGCGCGACACCGAAGTTCGACACGCCGATCGCGCGCACCCGCCCGTCCCGAAGCAGCTGCTCCAGCGCCCGCCAGGTCTCGACGTAGCGGTCCAGCCCCGGCTGCGGCCAGTGGATGAGATAGAGGTCGACCGTCCCGAGCCCGAGCGCCGCCGCGCTGCGGTCGAAGGCACGCAGGGCGTTGTCGTAGCCGTGCTCGGAATTCCACAGCTTCGTGGTCACGAAGAACTCTTCGCGGGGCAGGCCCGACGCCCGGACCGCCGCGCCGACCTCGGCTTCGTTGCCGTACAGCGTGGCGGTGTCGATGCTGCGGTAACCGGCCTCGATCGCGGTCGAGACCACCTTTTCCGCCTCCGCGGCGTGGACCTGGTAGACGCCGAATCCGAGCTGCGGGACGGTGACGGAGTTGTTCAGGGTGAGCAGGGGCGGCACAGCCATCCGGCGATCCTCACTGCAGGGTCTGCGGGGTCTCTGACGTCTGCGGTCTTGCGGGAACACCGCCGATCTTGCCACTCCCCTGCCCCGCCCCGCTCACACCCCGCTGCGCACGCCGGTCGCGCGGACCGTCCCGGTCACCCGCGCCGCCCGCTCGGCCAGTGCGTCGACGTCGGATCCGGTGCCGTCCCGGGCCTCCACCGCGACCTGCGCGGCGATCGCGGACGAGCGTGCCATCTCCGCGGCCGCGGACACGTCGACCAGCGCTGCCCGGTCCACAGTGGACAGCAACCGCTCGGCCAGCCCGATCACCTCGCCTGCTGCGCCGATCACCTCGAGGGCCGGGTCCGCCCACGATCGGGACGGATGCGCCACGGCATGCGCGTCCTTCTCCGCCAGCCGCAGCGCGTGCCGGGTCAGCCGGTCCGCCTCGGCGTCTCCGCCCGCGGCCCGGCTGAGCAGCGCAGCGGCCTGCGCGACGGCGAGTGCCGCGACCGTCGCCCCGGCCGGGACCGGCACCGCCGGCCGCGCCAGCGAGTTCAGGAAATCGCTCACGATCTGGTCCCGCACGGCGGGTCCTCCTCCCGTTCGGTCCCGGTTGCCGGGACGGGTCGGCCGGTTCAGCGGCGGATACGGGTCATCTCGGGATCGACCAGCGGTTCGGCGGCGACCGTCGCGGCCACCTGGCGGCCGAAGTAGCCGATCGCCACCGGTTCGCCGACGCCCACCGAGGAGGGCAGCCATGCGTAGGCGATCGGCCGCCCGATGGTGTAGCCGTAGGCCGCGCTGGTCACGTACCCGGAAGCTGCTCCGCCGACGAACACCGGTTCCTTGCCCAGCACCACAGTCCGGCCGTCGTCGATGGTGAGGCAGCGCAACCGCCGGGACGCGGTGTCCTCGCTGCGGCCGTCGATCGCCGAGCGTCCCACGAACTCACCCTTCGCCGGACGCACCGCGAAGCCGACCCCGGCCTCGTACGGATCGTGCTCGGTGGTCATGTCCGTGCCCCACAGCCGGTAGCCCTTCTCCAGCCGGAGGCTGTTGAACGCCCCGCGTCCGGCGGCGATCACGCCGAGTTCGCGTCCGGCCGCCCAGAGCGCGTCCCACAACCGGCGGCCGTTGTCCGCGTCGGTGTAGATCTCCCAGCCGAGTTCGCCCACATAGGACAGCCGCAGAATGGTGACCGGGACCCCGGCGACCCGGGCCCGGCGGCCGCGGAAGTACTTGAGCCCGGTGTGCGAAAGGTCCTCGCGGGACAACGGCTGTACGAGGTCCCTGGCGAGCGGCCCCCACACGCCGATACAGCACGTGCCGCCGGTCGTGTCCCGGACCCGGACGGTTTCCGGCGCATGCGCGCGCAGGTAGGCGACATCGATGCCGCCGTTGATCCCGACCTGGAACAGCTCCGGTTCCAGCCGCGCCACCGTGATGTCGCTGCGCACCCCGCCGGCCTCGTCGAGCATCAGCGTGTAGGTGACCGAGCCGACGGACTTGTCCAGCTGGTTGGTCGTCAGCCCCTGCAGGAACTCCAGCGCACCCGGGCCGCTCACCTCCACCCGCTTGAGCGGGGTCATGTCGTACAGCGCCACGCCGTTGCGGGTGTGCCACGCTTCCGCGGCCACGATCGGCGAATGGAACTGCCCGGCCCAGCCGTCGCGCGCCGGCGGCAGGAAATCGTGCGGCAGATCCTTGAGCAGCGGCGCGTTGGCCTCGAACCAGTGCGGCCGTTCCCAGCCGCCCGCCTCCAGGAACACTGCACCGAGCTCACGCTGGCGGTCGTGGAACGGGCTCACCCGCAGCTCCCGCGGGGACAGCCGGGGTTGCAGCGGGTGCAGCACGTCGTAGATCTCCACGAAGTTCTGCTGCGCGGTTTCCCGCACGTACTCCGGCGCCAGCTGGACGTCCTCGAACCGGTGCACGTCCAGCTCGTGCAGATCGGTTTCGGCACGCCCGTGCACGAGGGTTTCCGCGACCGCCTTCGCGATCCCGGCCGCATGCGTCACCCAGATCGCCTCGGCCAGCCAGAACCCGCGCACCTGCGACGATTCGCCGACCAGCGACTGACCGTCCGGGGTGAACGAGAAGATGCCGTTGAAGCCTTCCTCCACCTTCGTCCGCCCCAGCGCGGGCAGCAGCAGCCTGCTCTCCTCCCACGACGGTGCGAAATCGTCCTCGGTGAACGGGAGCATCGAGGGCATCGCCGACTCGGTCACCCGCCCCGGCTCGGCGAACTCGTCGACCGGCATCGGGCGGTGCGCGTACGAGCCGATCCCGATCCGGTCGACGTGCTCGCGGAAGTAGAGATCCCGGTCCTGGTGCCGCAGGATCGGCAGGCTCGCCTCGCTCTGCTCGGTGTTGCGGCCGCGCAGTTCGGGCACCTGCCCGGTCTTCGCGTACTGGTGCGCCAGCGGCAGCAGCGGTACCGGCATGCCGACCATCGCGCCGATCTCACGACCCCAGAAGCCCGCGCAGGACACCACGATGTCGGCGGGGATCTCTCCGTCGGCGGTCTGCACGCCGGTGACGTGCCCGTGCGATTCGAGGATGCCGGTCACCCGGGTGGCTCCGACGAACCGCGCACCGTTGGCTTCGGCACGCCGGGCGAGCGCCACCACCGCACGGGAAGCCTTGGCCAGCCCGTCGGTGGGCACGTACAGCGCGCCGAAGACGGTTGTGCTGTCCAGCAACGGCCATCGTTCGGCGCATTCGCCCGGGTCGATCAGCCGCGCCTCGACCCCCCACGCGGTGGCCCAGCCCTGTTTGCGCTTCAGGTCTTCCCATCGCGCCGGGGTGCTCGCCACTTCCATCCCGCCGACCTGGTTGAAGCACGGCAGCCCGTCCACCTCCAGTTCCCGCAGCTTGCCCACGGTGTAGGAAGCGAACTCGGTCATCGCTTTCGACGCGTTGGTCTGGAACACGAGGCCCGGCGCGTGCGAGGTCGAGCCGCCGGTCAGCGGCAGCGGGCCCTGGTCGAGCACCGTGACGTCGGTCCAGCCGCGCGCGGTCAGCTCGTCGGCGAGGTTCGCACCCACGATGCCTGCCCCGATGATCACCACACGGGTCATGAGAACTCCCTGCAAGAGAACGGGTCAGCGGAACACGACGGTGCGGGTGCCACCCAGCAGCACCCGCCGTTCGCAGTGCCAGCGCACCGCGCGGGAGAGCGCCAGCGCCTCGGCGTCGCGGCCGACCGTGGCGAGTGCGCGGGGTGAATGGCTGTGGTCCACCCGCTGCACCTCCTGTTCGATGATCGGGCCCTCGTCCAGTTCCGGGGTCACGTAGTGCGCGGTCGCGCCCACGTACTTCACCCCGCGGTCATAGGCCTGGTGGTAGGGCTTCGCACCCTTGAAACCGGGCAGGAACGAGTGGTGGATGTTGATCGCCCGGCCCTGCAGCTTCTGGCACAGCCCGTCCGAAAGCACCTGCATGTACCGCGCCAGCACGACCAGGTCGATGCGATGCTCGCCGACCAGGTCGAGCAGCCGCTGCTCCGCCTCGGCCTTGGTCGCGGGCGTCACCGGCACGTGCTCGAACGCCACCCCGGCCGCCTCGGCCATCGGCCGCAGGTCCTCGTGGTTGGACACCACGAGCGCGATGTCCCCGCCGAGGCCGCCGGCCCGCCAGCGGAAGAGCAGGTCGTTGAGGCAGTGCCCGGCTTTCGACACCATCACCAGTATCCGGTCCGCCGACGGCGAGCAGAACCGGAACCGCATGCCGAAGTCCCCGGCGATCGGCGCGAACTCGCGGGTCAGCTCGTCCTCGGTCAGCGTGGCGGCACAGGTGAATTCGGTGCGCAGGAACAGTTCCCCGTGCACGTCGTCGTCGAACTGCTGGTGCTCCACGATGTCGCAGCCGTGGCCGACGAGGAAGGTGGTCACCGCGTGCACCAGCCCGGCGCGTTCCGGGCAGTGCAGGGTGAGCGTGAAGTGGTGGGTCATGACAGCGCCTCCCGGTGGTCGAGCGCGGTGTCCGCGAGCCACGCCGCACCCCGCGGTTGCGGGCCGCGGCACCGGAACCCGGGGTCCTCCGGCGGGTGCGCACCCGTCATCGGAGCACCTGCGTGCGAGTGCGTCGCCATTCCTGCCTCCCTCGCGGACCAGCTGGCCGACTACTGATATATCAATCTTCGAGGTAGAGTATGCCGGGTGAGTACCACGGTCAACCACGTCATTCCGGCCACCGCACCGTCGCTGGCCGATCGCGCCTACGAGTTCCTCCTCGACCAGCTGGTCATGCTCGGCATCAGACCGGGCGACCCGATCAACGAGGAGTGGGCGAGCAGCGCGCTCGGCATGGGCCGCACCCCCATCCGCGAAGCGCTGAAACGGCTGGAGACCGAACGCCTCGTGATCGCCTACCCGCGGCGCGGCACGTTCGCCACCGAAGTCAACATCTCCGATCTGGCGCACATCTCCCAGGTCCGGCACATCCTGGAGCCCACCGCCGCGGCGGCCGCCGCCACCAACGCGACCGACCACGACCGCGAGCAGCTCGCCGCGCTGCGCGACCGGCTCGGCACCGCGGCTTCGGCGGACAATCGCGAACTGCTGCGCACCGACCTCGACCTGCACCGGGCGATCTACCGCTGCGTGCACAACCCGTTCTTCGAGGACACCCTGATCCACTACGACAACCTCGCCACCCGCATCTGGTGTGTGTTCCTGCCCAGGCTGCACGGGATGGCCGGCCACGTCGGCGAGCATCTGCCACTGCTGACCGCGGTGGCCGAGGGCGACGCGGACAAAGCCGCGGAGCTCACCCTCGACCACGTGATCAGCTTCGAAAAGGCGATCCGGGTCCTCATCTAGTTTTCACCGGTCCTCGAGCCGTCCGCGCACCCAGTCGTGGAACAGCCCGATGTGGTGCTCGCTCGGCACCAGCACACCGCCGCGGGCGTAGGCGCGGGAGTCCATCGCGAGCTGACACCGTTCGCACGCCTCGAAATCCTGCTGGTTGACCCGGTGGAACAGCTCGACCGAACGGGACAGGTCCACCTCGGAGGCGACCACCTCCGGCAGGTAGAGCCAGTCGCAGCGGACCAGCGTGCGGTCCGGCGCAAGCGGGAACATCCGGTGCAGGATCACGTGGTCCGGCACCAGGTTCACGAACACCTGCGGCCGGACGGTGATCGCGTAGTACCGGCGGTCCTGGTGCGCCCCGACCCCCGGCAGCCGCTCCACCCCGGCACTGCCGTCCACAGTGAACCCCGAGACGTCCTCGCCGAACTCCGCGCCGTGGCCGACGTAGTACTGCGCGGCGTAGCCGTCCGCGAACTCCGGCAGCACCTCGGTCAGCTCCGGGTGGATCGTGGCGCAGTGGTAGCACTCCATGAAGTTCTCGATGATCTGCTTCCAATTGGCCCGCACGTCGTACTCGATGCGACGGCCCAGCTCGAGCTCGTCGATCCGGTAGGCCTCGATCTCCCCCGGTCCGCCGAGCCGCGCACCCACGTCGGCCTGCACGGTGTCGGCGAACGACGGCGGCTCCGCGGCCAGGCACACCCACGCATAACCGAGCCATTCCCGCAACGCCACCTCGGTCAGGCCGTACTCGGTCCGGTCCACGTCGGGCATCCCGGTGAGATTCGGCGCGGCCACGAGCTTCCCGTCGAGCCCGTAGGTCCAGGCGTGGTACATGCACTGGAACGCGCGCTTCACCGAGCCCTTCTCCTCGGCGCAGAGCCGGGCGCCGCGGTGCCGGCAGACGTTCAGGAAGGCCCGCAGCCGTCCGTCCCGCCCGCGCGCGACGATCACGCTTTCCCGTCCGATTTGGACAGTCTCGAACGAACCCGCCGAGGGCAGGTCGGCACTGCGGACCGCGCAGCACCATTCGGTTTCGAAGATCCGCTCCTGCTCCCGGGCGAAGATCCCCGGGTCGGTGTAATGCCGGCCGGACAACGTCGGCAGCAGGCTCTGCGGGAGGTCGGTGGTGGTCACCGGCAGTGCTCCTCTCGGGAAGGACAAGGTCGTCGGGGGGGTCGGGAATTGCTCAAGGCCGTCCGGGGTGGCCGGGCACGGACTCGCCCCGGAACGAACCTGTCCGGCGAAGGAACCCGCCGAAGAACAGGACGCCGCGGGAAGCCACCCGCCCGTGAACGAGACCACTCCGCCGTCGGTCCGGCCCTGCGACCGGGCCGGTCCCGCGAAGGAGGCGCCGAGGGACTGAACTTCCCCGCCCGGTCCTCCCCCGCCTGACCGCGCACCGGATCGGCGACGGAGGCGAACCGGCCGCACCCCCGCGTCCGGGCTCGCATCCGGCTTCGCCGGCCGTGCTCATTTGTTGCGTATAGCGCTTCACGTTGCCCTGTCCGGAACACGATGCGGCGAGCCGGGCGCGCTGTCAAGCCGCGGGCCGTGCCGTCACCCGATCACCGGAACGGCCTCCGACCACCGGTTTCACCCCTATCCGGCGCCCCACAAAACTCGTCCGAACTCGTCGCCCGCAGCTCTTGACGGCACTCCTCCCGGCCGCCCACACTTTGTTGCGTATCACGTTCAGCGTTCCTTAATACGCAACAACCCATCCCCTTCGTCGGAGGACAAGATGCTGCGCGCGTGCACAGTGGACGAGCTGCCCCTGGGTGAGTCCGTCCGGATCGCGGGGCCGGAGCCCATCGCCGTGTTCAACGCCGACGGCGAGCTGTACGCGATCAGCGACACCTGCAGTCACCAGGACGCGTCGCTCGCGGACGGGTGGCTGGAGGGCTGCTTCGTGGAATGCCCGCTGCACGCCGCGCTGTTCGACCTGCGCACCGGCGTCCCGAGCTGCCTGCCTGCCAAGAAGCCGGTCCGGACCTACCCGGTGCACGTCGAGGACGGCGTCATCTACGTGCGCACCGAAGCCGCGGAGGTGGCCGCGTGAAGACGGTGGCGATCGTCGGCGCTTCACTCGCCGGCGCACGGGCCGCACAGGAGCTGCGGGCGCAGGGCTTCGACGGACGGGTCGTGCTCGTCGGCGAGGAACCACACCTGCCCTACGACCGGCCGCCGCTGTCCAAGGGATTCCTCGCCGGCACGGCGTCCCGGGAATCTCTCGACCTGCTCGACGACGACGATCTCGCCGCACTGGAACTCCGGCTCGGCACTCGCGCCGAACGACTCGACCCGGCAACCGGCCGGCTGGTACTCTCCGACGGGGAACTGGCCGCGGACGGGATCGTGCTCGCGACCGGCGGCCGACCCCGGACCCTGCCGGGAACCGAATCGGTGGCCGGCGTACACGTGCTGCGCACCCTCGACGACGCACTCGCGCTGCAGCAGGAACTCGTTGCAGGAGCCCGCATCGTGGTCGTCGGCGGCGGTTTCATCGGCGCAGAAGTGGCATCGACGTGCCGCGCACTCGGCCTCGAGGTCACCGTGCTGGAAGCGCTCGAGACACCGCTGGCCCGCATCCTCGGACCACAGCTCGCCGAAGCCTGCGCACGGCTGCACGACCGGCACGGCACCACCCTGCGCTGCGGCGCCGCCGTCGCCGGGCTCGACACGGTCGCGGACGGCGCCGGACAGCGGGTGACCGGAGTCCGGCTCGGCTCCGGCGAAACCCTCCCGGCGGACGTCGTCGTGGTCGGCATCGGCATGGTCCCCGCCACCGGCTGGCTTTCCGGTTCCGGGCTGGAGAACGCGGGCGGCGTGCACACCACTGCCGGGCTGGTCACCGACCTGCCGAACGTGGTCGCGGTCGGCGACGTCGCGGCATACACCTCGGCCGAAACCGGGCGCCGGTGCCGCCACGAGCACTGGACCAACGCAAGCGAGCAGGCCCCGGTCGCGGTGGCGAACCTCCTGGCCGGGCAACCGGTCCGCGAGTACACCCCGAGCGGCTACCTGTGGTCCGACCAGTACGCAGGCACTCTGCAGCTGGCGGGGCACCCCGAGCCCGGCGACGAGATCGTGTTCACCGAAGGCACCGTGGAGGACGACGCCTTCGCGGCCACCTTCCGGCGCGAAGGCCGCACCACGGCGGTGTTCGCGCTCAACCTCCCCCGCGCCTTCACCCGGCTGCGCCGGCAGGAACTCCGCCGGCCCGCGCCGGTCGGCTGACCCCGGAGCACGACATCCGGCGCCTGCATCCGCGAAACCACCGGACGCTCCGCCTGCCCGACGGGCCCTGCCGGGATGCCGCACCGGCCCGCCTGCCGGGCGAACGATCCGCCACGCACCAGCCGTGCCGGACCGCCGGATACCGCCGCCAGTGCCGGGCGAGAGCACCGGCCACCACCTTCGCCCGAGGTCCGATGTAGACCGCCGGTAGCAACGCAGCCACGAGCCGTCCGCGCACCTCGTCGCAGTCCAGCACCGGCACCGTGCCCGAGCGGGGTCTTCTTGCCCGCCGCGGATCACTTCACGACTTGCACCACGTCCCCTGGGTGCAGAGTGTCGTAGAAGGCGACCGCGTCCGCGTGGGAAAGGTGCACGCAGCCGTGCGACTGCACCTTCAGGCTGCCCTGGTGGAAGGCCACCCCCGTGGTGGTGAAGAAGACCGAGTACGGCATCGGTCCGTTGAATTCCTTGCTGTAGTGGTCGATGTCCTTGTACTGCACGTGAAAAGTCCCGGCCGGCGTCGGATACGCCGATTTGCCCACGGTCACCGGCACGCCGCCGCGCACCACCTTGCCACCGTCCATCAGCCACGCGGTGTTCGAGGACAGTTTCACGCACGCTTTGGCCTGCGCGCCGCACGGGACACTCGCCGCCGCGCTCCCGGCGAACCCGATCGTGGCCGCCGCCGCGGCCACCCCTGCCAGTACTGCCGTGATCCTCCGGTACATCGCCCGTCTCCCGTCCCGCCGCACGACCGCCCCGACCGGCCGTCGTCGTGATCATGAACTGCCCCACCCGGCCGATTCCCAATCGGCCGTGTGGCGCACGTGGGTGAACCGAACGCGTCCACTGTGGAAAAGCCGGGCACGCCGCCCCCCGATCGGGGGGCACCGGCCGCCCACCCGCAGGCGCCCGGCCGGTGCCGCGCGGGCCGGTCGGGCGGAATCGGTAACCTGACGCGGTGGCCGACCCCTTCGCGCACGACCCCGTCCCCGACGAACCCGATCCGGTCCGTCCCGATCAGCCCGGTCCGTCCGCTTCGGACGGTCGGCGGGCCAAGCGCAAGCGGCCGTTCTGGCAGGAGCTGCTGATCCTGATCGGGGCCGCGCTCGTGCTCACCATCCTCATCCAGCAGTTCCTGGCGAAGGTCTTCCTCATCCCGTCCGCGTCGATGGAGACCACCCTGCACGGCTGCACCGGCTGTTTCGGCGACCGGGTGCTGGTGGACCGGGTCACCTACGACTTCACCGAACCGGGCGCCGGCGACGTCATCGTGTTCAGCGGCCCGCCGACGTGGAGCACCAACGAGATCGCGCCGCAGCAGCCCGCCGGGTTCTTCGCGAAAGCGGTGCAGGGCCTGGGTTCCCTCGTCGGCTTCGCACCGCCGGACGAACACGACTTCGTGAAGCGGGTGATCGCGGTCGGCGGCCAGACCGTGCAGTGCTGCGATCCGCAGGGCCGGGTGATCGTGGACGGGAAACCGCTCGACGAGCCCTATGTGCACCAGGCGAACCCGGCCGCTCCGGACCGGAAGCCGTTCGCGCCGGTCACCGTTCCGGACGGGAGCCTGTGGGTGATGGGCGACAACCGCGGCAACTCGTGCGATTCCCGCTGCCAGGGCGGCGGCGGGGTGCGCGGCACGGTGCCGGTCGACGACGTCATCGGCAAGGCCCGGCTGATCGTGCTGCCGCCGTCGCGATGGGGGGTGGTCAGCGCGCAGAACGCGCAGCAGACCGAAGCGCTCGGCGCACCCGCGTGGCAGCAAGGACTTCCGCTTGCCGCAGGCACCGTGCTCGCGTTCCCCGCGGTCGCCGCGGGCCGCAGGCTGCGCCGGAGAAGCTGAGCGCGGCCGCCGTCGCGGCACTGCCCCGCCCCGCCGTACCGGTCCGGACAGCCGATGGCATGATGCCCGCACGGTTTCCCGGCCATCCCCGGCCGCGGGCCGCCGAGGAAAGGGGACGGGTGAGCACGCGCACGACCCAGGTGGACGACCTCCGGCTGGTGGCGCAGCCGAGCGCGGTCCCGTGCACCGAACTGTTCGTCCGCCTGATCCTGGCGGACTGGTCCCTGCTGCCCATGCTGGAACGGGCCTCGGCCACCGCGACGCGGCTGGTGGGCGACGTGGTGGACCAGAGCCATCCGTCCACGCCCGCCTTCGTCACCGTGCGGCTGCAAGTACGCGGCGAACTGCTGGTCGTGGAGGTCGAGGACGACCTGCCCGCACCGAGACCGCCGGACGACGAGCGGATCGGCGTGCGCCCCCGGTCGGGCGGCGGCCGGGTGAGCTGGTGCGAGATCCCGTTGCCCGGCGGCATGTCCGCGGGCCAGGTGCAGCTCCCCCGCAGGCAGGGCCGCCGGACCCTGGTCGACGAGCCGGTCTCCGGTGAGCCGGTGGCCGCCGACCCGCAGGTGCTCGAACGGCTGCTGAACCGGCTCAGCGGCTGGTCCGGCTGACCCCCGCGCCAGCTACTTGCCGATCCGGAAAGAAGTGACTACATTCCGAGGAGGCAAGTAGCCGGAGGAGGTCGTGATGGACGAGCGGAACGATCCGCGGAAGGCGGCCGAAGCGCTGGCCGCGGTGCGCACCCACCAGGAGAGGGCGGACAAGGCGGCGCGGCTGCCCTGGTGGGTCTACGCGCTCACGTTCGTGGCCAGCGCCGGGCTGAGCGCCGCGAACGACTTCGTCGACCTGGCCGGGGCCAAGTTCATCGCCGCCGTGGTGGTGGTGCTGCTCATCGTCACCTTCGTGGCCGGCCTGCTCGGGCGCGGAACCGCGCCGCTGAGCCGGGTCCGCGGCGTGCAGCCGCGGCAGCAGATCCCGCAGTGGGCTTTCGCCACGCTGGTCGTCGTCGGCGCCGCCGGTGTCTGGGTGATCATCAGCTACGGCGGGTCCGTTGCCACCGCACTGGCCGACGCGGTCGGGCTGCCCGGCTATCCCGACACCGTTGCCGGAGTGGTCTTCGGCGCCGCGTTCACGCTGCTGTTCGCGCTCAGCCAGTTCGCGCTCGGGATCCTCCGCAAGCGAGCGGATCGATGACGGCCGGACCACCCGAGGGCCTGGACCGGCTCCTCTCGGATCCGACGAGACTCGCGATCATGTCCGTGCTGTGTTCGGTGGACTGGTGCGACTTCGCGTTCCTGCGCGACACCGTGGATCTCTCGGATTCCGCGCTGTCCAAGCAGTTGAGCACGCTGAAGAACAGCGGACAGGTGGAACAGCAGCGCAAATACCTCGGCCGGGTGCCCAAGACCTCGGTCCGCGCCACCGCCGAAGGACGCGACCGCTTCCGCCACCACGTCGAGGCCCTGCGCGCGATCGCCGAGCGGATCCCACCGGCGGGCATCCCCGGTGAATGAGCACCTGCGGCGCGGGAAACCCCGTGACCGCAAGGCTTCTCGCGCGCACACGGGCGCCGCGCCGGCACCCGGTCAGCCCGCGGTCACCGGTTCCCGGGCACCGCTGCGCTGTGCGCCGATGCCCGCCACGACGACGAACACGATCCCCGCCACCGCAGGCACCGCGGGCGTCTGGTGCAGCACCAGCAACCCGATCATCAGTGCGATCGCCGGTTCCAGGCTCATCAGCGTGCCGAACGCCGACGTGGTCAGCCTGCGCAGCGCCAGCATCTCCAGGCTGAACGGGACCACCGGCACCAGCACTGCCAGGCCCAGCCCGGCCAGCACCAGCGGCCAGCTCAGCCCGCCGATCATCGACGGCCCGTGCACCACCGTCGCAACCAGTCCGGCCACCGGCATGGACACCGCGAGGCCGCGGATGCCGGCCACCTCGTCGCCCACCCGTTGCGTGAGCAGGATGTAACAGCCCCAGCACACCGCCGACGCCAGCGCGCAGCCCACCCCGATCAGGTCGGCGCCACCGTGCCACGGCTCGGTGAGCAGCACGACCCCGGCCGCGGCGAGCACCGGCCAGATCCGGTGCCCGCCGCGGCCGCGGACGATCGCGACCGTGAGCGGGCCGAGGAATTCCAGTGCGCTCGCGGTGCCGAGCGGGAGCCGGGCGGCCGCGATCATGAACAGGATGGTCATCCCGGCGGTCACGACGCCCAGCACCACGCACGCGCCCAGCACTGGCCTGCGGAACGACGAGGGCCGCGGACGCACGAGCACCAGCAGCAGCACGCCCGCCCAGGCCAGCCGCAACCACGCGACACCGGCCGGGCCGACCTCGTTCGCCAGGTCGACCGAAACCGCGAGGCCCAGCTGGACGCACAGCATCGAGCCGACCGCGAGCGCCGCCCCGGCCCTTGCGGAGGAGAGGAAGGAGGAGACCACGGGCCCAGGAGAGCGTATCCGGACCGTTCGTGTCCACGTGCCGATCGTGGACGTACCGTCCGGGAATCCTGGACAATGCGCCGATGGACACGCGCAGGCTGCAGTTTCTCCTCGAGCTGTCCCGGCTCGGCTCGATGCGGGCGGTCGCGGATGTGCTCGGCACCACCACCTCGTCGGTTTCCCAGCAGATCGCCGTGCTGGCCAGGGAAACCGGCGCACCGCTGCTGGAACCGGACGGACGGCGGGTGCGGCTCACCCCCGCCGGACGGCGGCTGGCCGAGCACGCGGTCACCATCCTCGCCGCGGTCGAGGCGGCGCGGGTGGATCTCGACCCGGAGGCCGAGCCCGCCGGGACGGTCCGGGTCGCGGGATTCGGCCTCGCCGTCCGCCGCTCCCTGCTGCCGGTCGCCGACCGGCTCACCCGGCGCCATCCCGAGGTGCAGCTCATGGTCAGCGAACACGAACCCGGTGAAGCGCTGAGCCGGCTGATGGCCGACGACATCGACCTCGCACTGACCTACGACTACGACCTCGCACCTGCCACGACCGAGCGGTCCGTGGCCGCGGCGGTGCTGTGGACCACGCCGTGGGGACTCGGGGTGCGCGCGGAAGACACCCGCCACCTCCACGGGAACGGCACACTCGCGGTATTCCGAGCCTTCCGCGAGCACGACTGGATCGGCAACTCCCGCAACAGTGCGGACGAGGAGGTCGTACGCACCCTCGCTTCGATGGCCGGCTTCGCACCCCGCTTCACCCATCGCGCGGACAGCCTGGAACTCGTGGCGGACCTGATCGCCGCAGGCGGCGGGGTGGGCCTGCTCCCCCTCGACCAGACCACCCGGCCGGACGTCACGGTGCTCCCGCTGACCGGCCCGGACGTGCGGATGCGCG
Organism: Amycolatopsis ultiminotia; assembly: GCF_039536925.1. Taxonomy (NCBI): domain Bacteria; kingdom Bacillati; phylum Actinomycetota; class Actinomycetes; order Pseudonocardiales; family Pseudonocardiaceae; genus Amycolatopsis; species Amycolatopsis ultiminotia. The sequence goes on from NZ_BAAAZN010000016.1 coordinate 124,264, forward strand.
CCTACACCTGCACCCGGCGCGGCCGGGCCGCCTGGCCGCCGCTCGCCCTGGTCCTGGACCTGCTGCGGCGCGGCTGAGGATGCCCGGCAACCCGGCGTTGCGCCGGCCGGGATCCTGGTCGATCGTGGTGTTCAGAACCGGAGGACCAGCCGACCGGTGTCGTGGCTCGGGCTGACGCCGAACTCCCGCCGGTACTCGCGGCTGAACTGCGAGGGGCTCTCGTACCCGACCCGGTAACCGATCTCCGCCACGTTCGCCGCTGCGGTGGCCAGCAGCACCCGGGCCTCGCGCAGCCGGATCCGTTTCTGGTACTGGATCGGCGTCATCGAGGTGACCGCGCGGAAGTGCCGGTGGAACATCGACGGGCTCATCCCGGCGAGCGCGGCGAGATCCGCGACGCGCAGCGGTTCGGCGTACTCCTGCCGGATCCGGCGGATCGCCCGTGCGATGTGCCCGGCGGTGCCGTGCGCCCGGCCGATCTGCCGGACGAGCGCGCCGTGCTCGCCGGTCACCAGCCGCCAGAGGATCTCCCGCCGGCAGCCGGATTCGAGCACCCGGCGATCGGCCGGGCGGTCCACGAGCCGCAGCAGCCGCACGACCGGATCCAGCAGATCCGGTGTCGCGGTGCTCGTCGCGAGCCCCGGAAACCGTTGCGGCGTCGTCGAATCGGCCGTCTCCAGCAGCAACGGGGCGAGTGCTTTCGGCTCGAGCGCCATGCTGAACACGGCGAACGGCTCGTCGGCAGACGCGGCGAGTGCCTGCCCGGAAACCGGGAGATCCACCGAGACGACCAGGTACTGACCGGCTGCGTAGTCGTAGGGCACGTCGTTCAGCACGGTCCGCTTCACGCCCTGTGCGACGATCGCGAGGGAAGGCTCCGACATGGCGGGCACCAGTTCGGTCGGTTCGTCGGTGCAGGTCACCGACACGCCGTCGAGCACGCGCACCTTCCGCAGTCCGCGGCCGCCCGCGTGCCGCACCACCAGGTGCCGGAGTTCGTCGAGCGGGTGCACGTGCCGAGCCAAGCACCCCGGCCGGGACGCCGCCACCGGCACCCCCGGCAACCCGCCACGATCGGGCAAGCCGGTGCCCGGATGTGGCTACGTCCGGGCACGGCTCCGGTGATCGGATGGGAACCACCCGCTCACCGGCAAGGAAAGGACCGGAACTCTCCCGTGGAACACCGGATTCTCGGCGCTACCGGCATCTCCGTCAGCGAGTTCGGGCTGGGCGCGATGATGCTCGGCTCGCTCGGCAACCCCGACCACGACCAGGCGATCGGCATGGTGCACCGCGCGCTCGACGCCGGGATCACCCTCGTCGACACCGCCGACGTCTACTCCCGCGGCGAATCCGAGGAGATCGTCGGCAAGGCCATCCGGGGCCGGCGCGACGAGGTCGTGCTCGCGACCAAGTTCGGCCGTCCGATGGGCCACGACCCGAACCGGCGTGGTGCGTCGCGGCGGTGGATCGTGCGTGCCGTCGAGGACAGCCTGCGCCGCCTGGACACCGATCACCTCGACCTCTACCAGCTGCACCGCCCGGACCACCGGACGCCGGTCGAGGAAACCCTGCAGGCACTGACCGATCTGGTCCGGGCCGGGAAGATCCGGGCGTTCGGCTCGTCGATGTTCCCGGCGGAACTGGTCGTGGAGGCGCAGTGGGCGGCACGCGAGCAGCATTCGCACCGGTTCAGCACCGAACAGACCATGTACTCCGTCTTCACGCGCCGTCCCGAAGCCGCAGTGTTCCCGACCGTGCAACGCCACGGAATGGGCGTGCTCGCCTTCAGCCCCCTCAACAGCGGCTGGCTTTCCGGCAGGCCGGAGCTCGGGCAGAGCCACCGCGCCGCGCTGATGGCCCCGGTGCTGCCCGCCCACTACGACCCGACGACACCGACCGGGGCCGCGAAAACCGAGGCAGTGGCGAAACTCGCCGCGCTCGCCGGCGAAGCGGGAATCACCCTCCCCCAGCTCGCGACGGCATTCGTCCGCGCACATCCGGCGGTCACGACGGTACTGCTCGGACCGCGCACTCCAGAGCAGCTCGACGGCCTGCTCACCGGCGCCGGCCGCACGCTGCCCGGCGACGTCCTCGACCGCATCGACGAAATCGTGCCGCCCGGCACCGACCTCGACCCCGCGGACACCTACGCGGCGACACCGCCCGCGGTGGAGGTTGCCGCTCTCCGGCGCAGATGAACCGGCCGACACGCCGCCGCCGGTCCCGCGAGCAGTACTCGCAGGACCGGCGGCGGCACGAGCAGGGGTCACCAGCCGACTGCGACCTCCAGCCACTCCGGGTCGTTGTGCGAGACGAACGACGACTGGCTGGCCGAGTCGTCATAGGGGAACCCGTACGCGCGGTTGTCGATGCCGTGGTCGTGCCAGAACTTCGCGTAGTAGTTCGCCGGCGCGGCCTTGTAGTAGTTCGCCGGGTCCTGCTGCTGGTCCTCGGGCAGGTCCGCGGTGTGCCGGTTCAGCGCCGCGCACTTGTCCGCGGATTCGGCCAGCGAGCCGGCGCACGCGGCGATGTTCGCGGTCGTCTCGTCCACCCCGACGGACTTCGCGTAGTCGGTGAAGTAGTTCCCGGACTTGCCGTCCGGCTGGAAGTCCGGGCTCTTGCCGGGAGCCGGGATGAACGCGGGTGCGTTGCTGTCGGCGAGGCCCTTGAACTCGTCCGGGACCTCGTCCTTGAACTTCGCGAACGTCGCGTCGCGGTCCTCCTGGAAGGTCTCGTAGTCGTCGCCGACCTGCACGTCGTAACCGTCGTGCGCGTGCAGCCGCATGGCGAGCTTGAGGCCGAACCCGTCGACCCGGGTGGTGTTGCCGTTGAACACGTCGTCGCCGACGGTGAACTCGACGAAGTCGGTGTACTCGCTGTCCGGTGAGCCGAGGTGGAAAACCATCCGCCCGGCCGAGTTGGCCGCCATGTCCACCGTCGGCTGCTCGGCGATCGAGTGCGTCTGGTCGCCGAAGGTCCAGTAGACCTGGTCGTCCGGGTACTTGCCGTTGGTCTGGTTGAGCACCTTGACGGTCAGCACGTTCTGGGCGGGAGGGATCGAGCCGGTGTCCCCCCAGAACTCATCGGGCGGGGCGCTGCCGGCGGTCTCGGCTGTCGCCGACGGGGCGGTGAGCCCCAGCGCGGCGAGAGCGAGGACCGCGGCGAACGCGGTCCGGCGGCGGGTAATGGCAGGCATGGTTCCTCCTGGCGCGACGAGCGGCCCGCACAGCCACCGGCGGCGGCGCACGGTCGAACAGGCTCGGCACGAGGGCGGAACGCCGCGGGGGCGCACGACCGGGCCGCAAGAAAGGTTCATACCACTTGCGCGTGCTGTCAAGTCCCCACCGACGAACGTCGGGTGGCCCGCAATCAGGGTCCGCCCGTCCGGCGGTATCCCCCGGCACGGCCCGTCCGGAACAACATCCGCGGGTCCGGTGTTGGCCCCGGCACAGGATTGTCCACGAGGGAGGACCCGCCGTGCCGTCGACCACACAACCCCTGCGGAAACTCGGTTTCCTCACCATCGGGCTGTTCGACGGCGACGATCCCCGTCCCGGTCACGAATCCACGCTGCGGATCATCGAGCTCGGTGAGAAGCTGGGCTTCGACAGCGCCTGGGTGCGGCACCGGCACCTGCAGTACGGCATTTCCTCACCGGTCGCGGTGCTCGCCGCGGCCACCCAGCGGACCAGCCGGATCGAGTTCGGCACCGCCGTCATCCCGCTCGGCTGGGAGAACCCGCTGCGGCTCGCCGAGGATCTGGCCACCGTGGACATCCTCTCCGGCGGCAGGCTCAACCCGGGACTGAGCGTCGGGCCGCCGATGCACTACGACCGGGTGCAGACCGCGTTGTACCCGGACACCGGCGACCGCGAGGACTTCGGCTACGAGCGGGTGTCCCGGTTGTTGTCCCTCATCCGCGGCGAGCCGGCGTCCTCCTTCCACGGCACCGAAGGCATCGAAGAGTTTTCCGACCGCGTGCAGCCGCACTCACCCGGCCTCGGCCGCCGGATGTGGTACGGCGGCGCAAGCACCCGCTCTGCGCAGTGGGCCGGTGCGCACGGGATGAATTTCCTGACCAGCAGTGTCGTCCGCGCCGAAGGACCCGGGAGCTTCGAGGAGATCCAGCGCTCGCACGTGCACGCGTTCCGCGAACAGCACCCCGATGGCGAGCGCGCCCGCGTGTCACAGGGCCTGGTGGTGATCCCCACCGACACCGCGACCTCCGAACAACGCGCCAAGTACGAGGAGTACGCGGCGAAACGCCTGCCCCGCACCACCGAGCCGCAGGGACCGGCACGGATGCTGTTCTCCCCGGATTTCGTCGGCACCTCCGCCGAACTCGCCGAACGGCTGTACGCGCACGCCGCGTTCCGCGAGATCGACGAGGTCGCCTTCGCCCTGCCGTTCACCTTCGAGCACGAGGACTACGTCCAGATCCTCACCGATCTGGCCACCCGGCTCGGCCCGGCGCTCGGGTGGAAACCGGCGGCCTGAACGTCGGCTCCGCGGTCCCGAACTGCCCGAGCTACCCGAGCGCGGCGGACAACGTGCGCAGGCACAGCGCGCGCAGCTCGGCCCGGCTGATCCGCCCGTGCAGCAACCATTCCACGCTGCTGACCCGCACGAACGACAGCCACGCCGGCAGTGCCACACCGGCCACCTCCCGGCGGTGCCCGGACAGGTCCAGCGCATCCAGCAACCGGGCGCGCAGGGTCGTCAGCTCGTCGGCGATGATGCGCTGGACCACCGGGTCGCCCGCGAGGTCCAGGTTGGCGGCGAGCACCGTCGTCCGGTTCGCGGTGAAGTAGTCGAAATGCGCGTCGAGCGCGGCAGCAACCCAGTCCTCCGGCGCCCCCGCAGCACTCGCCCCGGTCGCGGTGACGAGCTCGTCGGCGGCGCGCCGGTAGACCTCCGCGAAGAGGTCTCGTTTGCTCGGGAAATAGCGGTACACCAGCCCGCGCGACACCCCGGCCGCAGCGCCGACCTGGTCCATCTGCACCTCGTGGTAGGGCCGCTCGGCAAACAGCCGTGCGCCGACGTCGATCAGCTGGGCCCGCCGCTGTTCGGGGGCGAGGCGTCGCCTGCTCATCCCGGCAGCTTATTTGACACGTGTACAGCAAGTGCTAGCGTCGCGCCGGTAGACACAGGTGCACCAAGGGGGCGTCGTGCCGGACTACACGTCCACGCTGGAGATCGCGCGCCCGGCCGGGGACCGGCGGACCGCGCAGCAGTGGGCCCGCGCGGTCTGGGAAGACGCGCCACGGCCGGTGCGGACGTTCCTGCGGGTCGGCTGGCGCTGTCTCGGGCTGCGAGCGGATCCCGCGCCGGAGCGGGTGCTGGGCTGGACGGTCGCCGAGTCCGGACCGGACCACGTCGTGCTCACCGTCCCGGCGCGGATCATGACCTCCCGCAACGTGGTCCGGCTCGACGAAACGCACGTGCGGTGGACCACCGACGTCGATTTCGACCGGTCCCCCGCCCGCCTGCTGTGGTCGCTCGCCGTGCCGTTCCACCGGAGGCTGATCCCCGCCCGGCTGCGGCGCGTCGCGGCAGGCACCGACCGCGGCGCGCGCCAGCACCGCATCGTCACCCGATTTCAGCGGCACCTCGGCAACCCGCTGGTCTCCCGGCTGCCCGGCCAGACTCTGCTGGAGACCACCGGCCGCCGTTCGGGACTCCCCCGCCGCACTCCGCTGGGCGGCCGCCGGACGGGCGGGCAGTTCTGGCTGGTGTCGGAGTTCGGCCTGCGCTCGCACTACGTCCGCAACATCGAAGCGGACCCGCACGTCCGGCTGCGCCTGCACGGCCGCTGGCACCGCGGCGTCGCCCACCTGCTGCCCGAGGACGACGCCCGCGCCCGGCTGAAGTCACTGCCCCGGCTCAACAGCGCAGCGGTCCGCACCCTCGGCGCCGACCTGCTGACCATCCGCGTCGATCTCGAATGACCGCGCCGATGGTGTGCCGAGCGTTGCGCACCGGCACGGGGTTCGTCTCGCGGTAGTACCGCAGCTGGGATCAGCCGTCCACGTTCCAGCAGGAGGTTGCCGGGCGACCGGCCCCGTCAGCTGTCGGACCGCCGCAGCAGCCATCGCTGTTCGTGCTCGATGCCGTCTGCTGCCCAGCCACGACGAGGCAACCGCACCACCAGTGCGTCCCCAGGCGGATTTCCGCCTCGCCGGGGTACCGGAACCCGTGCCCGCCCGCGACTACCCGGACCGGCGGACGGTTTTCCGCCATCCCGCCGGTTATTCCCGGTCGCGGCGGAAATCCCAGACGCTGGGTACGGCTGCCGCGATCGACGATCCGGCGCACACTTCGGGTGTCGGACGACGAGGAAGGACGCCACCATGACAGGGGTTACCGGACCACGGCTCGCGGTCGCGCTCGACGGCACCGGCTGGCATCCGGCGGCGTGGCGGGAGCCCGAAGCCCGTCCTGGCGACGTGCTGACCGCCGGGTACTGGGCCGACCTGGTCCGCCAGGCCGAGGCGGCCCGGCTCGACTTCGTCACCTTCGAAGACTTCCTCTCGCTGCGCACGCCGTCGGACTCCACCGTGCGCACCGACGTCGTCCAGACCCGGCTGGACGCCGTGCTCATCGCCTCCCGCGTCGCACCGCTCACCTCGCACATCGGGCTGGTCCCGACCACCGTCGTCACCCACACCGAGCCGTTCCACGCCGCCAAGGCGATCGCGACGCTCGACTACGTCAGCTCCGGGCGCGCCGGCATCCGGGCGCAAGTATCCGGCAGCGCGGAGGAATTCCGGCATTTCGGCCGCCGTGAGCCGGAAGGCGTGGACGCGCTGTTCGACGAGGCCGCCGACTACCTCGAGGTCCTCCGCAGGCTGTGGGACAGCTGGGAGGACGACGCCGAAATCCGCGACGTCGCCACCGGCCGCTTCATCGATCGCGACAAACTGCACTACATCGACTTCGAGGGCCGCTGGTTCTCGGTCAAGGGCCCGTCCATCACGCCCCGTCCGCCGCAGGGCCAGCCGCTGGTCGCCGCGCTGGCGCACATCCCGGTCGCCTACCGCCTCGCCGCCCGGCAGGCGGACCTCGTCTACGTGACCCCCGCCGACCGTGCGGGCAGCGCGTCGATCCTCGCCGAGGTGCAGGAGGCGCAGGCCGCCCGTACCGGCGATTCCCTGCACGTCTTCGCCGATCTCGTGGTGTTCCTCGACGAGACCGCGCAGGCCGCCGCGGACCGCAAGGCCCGTCTCGACGAACGGGCCGGCGCGGAATTCACTTCGGACGCGCACATCTTCACCGGCACCCCGGCCGAGCTGGCCGACTTGCTGCTCGACTGGCACGCGACCGGCCTGTCCGGCTTCCGCCTGCGGCCCGCCGCGCTGCCGCACGATCTCACCGCCATCACCGACGGGCTGGTGCCCGAACTGCGCTCACGCGGTGCGTTCCGGACCGGCTACGAGGCGCCGACGCTGCGCGGCCTGCTCGGCCTCTCCCGTCCGGCCAACCGTTACGCCGCCTGAGCCCGAGGAGACGAGATGACCAAGCCCCGCAAGCAGATCCACCTCGCGGCCCACTTCCCCGGCGTCAACAACACGACCGTGTGGAGCGATCCCGAGGCAGGCAGCCACATCGAGTTCAGCTCGTTCGTGAAGCTGGCACAGACCGCCGAGCGCGCGAAGTTCGACTTCTTCTTCCTCGCCGAAGGCCTGCGGCTGCGCGAGCAGAACGGCCGGATCTACGACCTCGACGTGGTCGGGCGGCCGGACACCTTCGCCGTACTGGCCGCGCTGGCCGCCGTGACCGACCGCCTCGGCCTCGCCGGCACCATCAACTCCACGTTCAACGAGCCGTTCGAGGTCGCCCGCCAGTTCGCTTCGCTGGATCACCTCTCGGCCGGGCGCGCCGCGTGGAACGTCGTCACCTCGTGGGACGCCTTCACCGGCGAGAACTTCCGCCGCGGCGGCTACCTGCCGCAAGACCAGCGCTACTCCCGCGCCGAGACGTTCATGCGTACCGCGTGGGAGCTGTTCGACTCGTGGCACGGCGACGAAGTCGTGGCGGACAAGGAAACCGGCCGCTTCCTCTCGAACCCGGACGCCGGCGCGTTCTCGCACCACGACCGGCACTTCGACATCCAGGGCCGATTTCCGGTACCGCGCAGCCCCCAGGGCCGCCCGGTCATCCTGCAGGCAGGCGATTCCGAGGAAGGCCGGGAATTCGCCGCCGCCACCGCCGACGCCATCTTCACCCGGCACGGCACCCTCGAAGCCGGCCAGGCGTTCTACTCCGACGTCAAGGGCCGCCTCGCGAAACACGGCCGCACGAACGACCAGCTGGTGATCCTCCCCGCCGCGACCTTCGTACTGGGCGACACCGACGCCGAGGCCCACGAAAAGGCCCACGAGGTGCGCCTGGCGCAGGTCAGCGAGCAAACCGCGATCAAGTTCCTGGAACAACTCTGGAACACCGACCTGAGCGCGCACGACCCGAACGGCCCGCTGCCCGCCTTCGACCCGGTGGTCGGCGACTCCCTGATCGCCAAGGGCCGCGCCAGCGTCCGCATGTACCGGGACCCGATCGCCACCGCACACGAATGGCGTGCACTGGCCGAGGCGAAGAGCCTGACCAGCCGCGAACTGATCATCGAGGTGACCGGCCGGCAGAACTTCATCGGCTCCCCGGCAACCGTCGCAAACGCCCTGGACGACCTAGTCCAAGCCGACGCAGCCGACGGCTTCATCCTGGTCCCCCACGTAACCCCGGGCGGCCTGGACGAGTTCGCCGACCGAGTCGTCCCCCTGCTCCAGGAACGAGGCTCCTTCCGCACGGACTACGAAGGCCCGACCCTGCGCCACCACCTGGGCCTGGAGAAGTAGCCCCCGCACCCGGATGCCCGCAACACCTGACCATCCCACGCCACCACACCGAAAGGACGCCCACCCCCCTGAAAGACCCACCGAGCCGTCGTATAGTGTCTTCACCAGCAAGTCCGAGTGGCGGAATGGCAGACGCGCTAGCTTGAGGTGCTAGTGCCCTTAACGGGCGTGGGGGTTCAAGTCCCCCCTCGGACACAGATTTGTTGCGTACACGCTCCAAACAGCGTACTGGTGCCAGAAGGCGCTTGAACACCCTGAACCGGCGTTTCGTCGGCCACCGCTTCGGCGGTGGTGGGTATGACCGGGACTGTGATCGCCCCTGTGGCGATTCCTTCTACGTCGGCTCGTGATCGACGGCCGCACAGCGTCTCCTTGACCGGGCCGTTGCCGCTGGCGGCCGTCCTTCTCCCTCGAACAAGCACTGCGGTGTACGGGCTCGCGGCCGTGGGCTCCAATGGCCGGATCGGCGACCGCACAGTATTCGCCGCCTTGGGCTGGGAACCCGGAACACGGCTGGCCCTCAACGTCGAACACGACACCGCAGTGATCGCCGCCGACCCCTGCGGCGTGCTCGCCATGACCCGCCAGTGCGATCTGCGCCTGCCCGCCTCGGTGCGGCACCGCTGCGGCCTCGCCCCCGGCGACCGCATACTCCTCGCCGCGCATCCCGGACACGGCGTGCTCCTCGCCCACCCGCCCGCACAGCTGGACCGACTGCTCGCCGACAGCCACGCAACCCTGCTGGGCGGTGATCCCGCATGACCACCCACCACCACAGCACCGACCCGGGCCGGAACGCCGACCTCGACGCCGCGCGGCTGCTGCTCGACCGGATGGGCCTCACCCCGCAAGACCTCCTCAACACACCACGCGCGAAACGGCCGCTGCCGACCTTCGCCGAATATGTTCCCGTCGTCTCCGCCGCAGTCACCGCCGGCACCCGCCGCGTCTACGGCTCTTACTGGAACCGGATCGTCGACCGCTGGGGCGACCGACGCCTCGACGAACCCACCCCCACCGACATCAAACAATTCCTCGCAGACGCCAAAACCAACGTCGTCGCCCGCCGCAACGCCCGCGGCGGACGCAGCGCAGGCGAACACCTCATCGCAGCCCTCCGCTGCCTCTACAAACACGCCGAAGACGACAACCTCATCACCACCGCCGACAACCCCGCCCGCAAAGTCGCCAAACCCGCCCGACTCCCCTCCACCCGCCGCGCCGTCGCCAGCGACCAACTCGCCCAGATAAACCAGGTAGCGGCCACCACCGGCAACGACCCCGCCCTCGACAGCGGCACGTCTGCGAGATCGTCGAAGTCGGCCCCGTCGGCGACTCCGGCCGCCCGGACACCACCAGGATCTTCGCGCCGCACCCCGCCGACGGCCCCGCGGTGCCCGCATACGCCCCCAGCCGTGATCTGCTGGAACGCCTGGAACGCCTGGAACGGCACGGTTTCGACCGCACCCGCCTCGACCCCGCCGACACGCGGGCAAGCTCCGGGAACGTCACCGGTTTCCCGGCCGGGGACCGACGATGACGGGCGTGTGGCCGGGACTGCCCGGCATCGCCGTCGTGGCGGCCCTAGCCTGCGCGATCGCAGCCTTCCTCCCCGCCGCTCACCGACCGGCACGGCCGAGCGGGCCGCGGTCGCGCTCGCTCGTGCGGCACTGGCCGGTGCGGCGGGTCGCGGCGGCGCTGGCGGTGGGCGCCGCGGTGTGGTGGGCCACGGGATGGCCGGTCGCGACGGCCGTGGCCGTCGCCGGGACAGTGACCGTGCCGACCCTGGCCCGCCGACACGACGCGCAACAGCTGATCGCCCGGCTGGACGCGCTGGCCACCTGGGTCCGGCGGCTGGCCGACGTGCTCGCCTCCGGCACGGGCGGACTGGAACAGGCGATCACCAGCTCGGTCCGCACCGCCCCCGACGCCCTGGCCGCCGAGGTCGAGACCCTCGCGGTGCGGCTGCGCACCCGCGGCCTGGAACAAGCGTTGCGCGCCTTCGCCGACGACGCCGCCGACGAGGTCGTCCTCGCCCTCATCCTGCGCGCCCGAGCCGGCGGACGCGGCCTGGTCGACGTCCTCGACGCCAAAGCCACCGCCCTGGAACGAGAGGTCGTCGCGCGCCGGGACGTCGAAGCCGACCGCGCGAAACCGCGCACCGACGTGCGCGCCATCCTCGCCATCACGATCGTCCTGCTGACCGGGCTCGTCCTGTTCGCCCGGGAATTCCTCTCCCCCTTCGAAGGGGCGACAGGCCAAGCGGTGATGGCCGGGATCGCAGGTCTGCTCGCCGCGGCCGGATGGTGGATGCACCTCCTGACCCGGACCCAACGCCCCGCCCGGCTGCTCGGCCCCGCGTCCCGCACGCCGACCGGCACGACACCCGCACCGTCCGCGGTCGCCCAGCCCGATGCGGAGGCGCCACGATGAGCCCCGGAGCCGTCGCCGCGATACTCGGCGCGCTGGCCGGATCGGCGCTGGTATGCCTGATCCTCGCGCTGATGCGTCCGGCACCGGTCAACCTCGCCGCCGCCGTCGCGGCACTGGACGACCGCGCCGCGCACGACACGGACCCCGCCGTGCCGGATAGCCGCCGGGCCGCTCGGATGCGCCGCCTGGCCCGGTATGCGGCCCGCTCGTCCAACCGGTGGTGGGGCGTCCCGGCCGGCGACCTCGACGTGCTCGACCAGACCGCCGAACGCTACCTCACCCGTCGGCTGGCATGGGCCGCCGGCGCCGCCGCCGCAGTCCTGGCGGTCACGGTGCTCGCGTGGGCAGGCGGCATCGGCGTGCCCGGTCCGGTCACGGCGCTGGCGGTGCTCGCCGCGGCCGTCGAGGGGTCGGTCGTGCCGGTCCTGGCCGTGCGGGGCGACGCCGACCGCGCCCGAGAGGAATTCCGGCGCGCCACCGCCGCCTACCTCGACCTCGTGGCCCAGGAACGCGCGACCGGACGCGCGCCCAGCCAAGCGCTGGGCGCCGCCGCCGTCGGCGACTCCTGGGCGTTCGCACCGATCAGCCGCACGCTCGGACGAGCCACCCGCGCCGGACACACACCCTGGGAAGCCCTGTCCCGGCTGGGCAAACGGATGGACGTGGTCGAACTCTGCGACCTGGCCGACATCCTCGCCACCGCCGCCGACGGGGCCGCGATCTACAGCACCCTCATCGCGAAAGCGAGCGCGCTGCGCTCCGCCGCGCTCGCCGCCGACAAAACCGACGCCAACTCCCGCTCCCAACGCCTCGCGCTCCCCGTCGCCGTTCTGCTCGTCGCATTCCTCCTCACAGCCATGTACCCGGCACTGACCCGCCTGCTGCCCGCAAGCGGATGACCGCAAAAGCGTTGCAGCGCACCAGATCACGTCGAACCACCAGGGAGATGAACCGTCATGAACACGATTCCGGACCGCGACCTCACCGCCGCGCGCCACCGCGCCGCGCACCTCGCACTCACCGTCGGCAGCCTCGTGCTGCTGTCCGCTGCCCTCGCGAACCGCTGGGAACGCATCCGCGCCACCGGCGACCGCGGATCGGAGAGCGTGGACAAAGCCGTCCTCGTCGCCATCGGACTCGCAGTCGCCATCGGACTCGCTTTCGCGATCCGCGCCGTCGTGCAGAAGTACCAAGGCCAGATCACCAATAGCACAAAGGAGACAGGACCCGCGATGGCCACTAGCGAAGAAATCGAGAACCGCGTCGAATCCCACGACTCGCCCCGCACCGCCCAGAGGACGACCGTGGCGAAACGAATCGGCGAACTCGCAGCACGCCGCACCACCATCGTCAACGAACTCGACGACGTCGAACGGGAACTCGGCGAAGTCCTCGTGAACTCCAGCACCGTCATCGAGATCAGCGAACTCTCGCAGTTCACCGACATCCCGGCAGTAGCCCTCGCCCGATGGCGAGACAGCCAGGTGAAGAACCGGAAAACCCGGCGCACGAAGCAAAAGAAGCCAGCCCGTGTATCCGGCGCGAACAACGTCCAGCGGCCGAAGCCGCCCGCGCCCCGCGCGCCGAGCACCGAAAACACCGCCGCGCCAAAGGCACCTCCTCGCACGCCAGAGACAGTTGGAACATCGTCAAAGGAAGTGGCCTAATGCAGCCCGAGACGCCGATCCGGACAGCGGAACGCATCGTGCGGAGAGCTTTCTCCCGCGCGAAGGCAAGTGCTGACGGCGGGTCGGAGTCGGCGGGGCTGGCCGTGCTGTTCCCGGTCGTGCTGGTGCTGATCCTCTCGGCGGTGCAAGGAGGTCTGTGGTGGCACGCGCATGCCATCGTCACGCAAGCCGCGCAGGCCGGTGTCGACGCCGGACGTCCGGTCGACGGAACGAACGCCACGGCAGCCGAAGCTGCTCGGTCGTTCGCTGCGCGTGCCGGACGGGGTGTGCTCACCAACCCAGCGATCCGCGCAACGGTCTCTGTGGACACCGTCCGGGTCACCGTGTCCGGCACCGCCGCCCGCCTGGTCCCGATTCCGGGGCTGGATTTCCGCGTCGAAGCGTCTGCGCGCGCTGTTCGGGAGCGTTTCACCGTTCCCGCGCTCGCCACCGGCGGTGGATCGTGAACCACCGGACCCGAACGAGCCGCAGCTGGGGCGACGAGGGTTCAGTCAGCGTCGAGGCCGCTGTCCTCGTGCCTGTCGTCCTGTTCACAGGGTTGCTGATCGTCGCGGGAGCCCGGGTCAGCTCGGCGCAGCAGGCAGTCGACAACGCCGCCAGCGCCGCAGCGAGAGCTGCCTCCATCGCGCGCAGCCCCGCCGCTGCGCAGCAATCCGGAACCCGTGTGGCCCGCGAACGACTCCAGCACGAAGGCATGTCCAGCCAGGACTCCCGGGTGGAAGTTGATGCCAGCCAGATCGCCCTCGGCCGCGCCGGACACGTCCGGGCCACCGTCGAGTGCCGCGTCGCGCTCAGCGACCTCGCCCTTCCCCTTCCCGAAGGCACCCGCACGATCACCGGCAGCTTCACCAGCCCCGCAGACCCGTACCGAGGCATCACATGATTCCCCGGAAGACGCCGCGGGACGCCGGGTCGGTCAGCATCATGGCCGCCGTCCTAGCGCCCGCGCTGCTGCTCGTCTTCGCTCTGGTCGTCGACGGTTCCGCACGGCTGCGCGCGATCGCCCGCGCCGACGCCCTCGCCGCAGAGGGTGCCCGCGCGGCCAACACCGCCGTCGACATCCGCAGCTCCAGCATCGGGATCGACACCACCGCCGCTGCCCGCACCGCGTCCGGCTACCTCGCCCATGCCGGACACGCCGGACGGGTCACCATCACCGGCCCCCGCACAGTGCGGGTGACCGTGACGGTGACCGAACCAGCCCCTATCGGGTTGCTCGGCGGCACCATCGAAGCGACCAGCACCGCCGTCGCCGTACTCGGCGTCGGCACGCGCAGCGGCAATCTGCCATGACCGCCACAGCGGCACAACGGATACGCGGGGCGCTGGCCGCGCTGGCGCTGCTCGCGTTCGTCGCCGGGGTGCCTTGCGGATTCCTTGCACTCGGCGCCGATCCCTCGCGGCTGCTTCCGGACCGCTGGCCCGACCCGGTGCCGATCAGCCAGTGGCCCGGACGGATCTGGACCTCCTTGCGCTGGGCGTGGCTGACCGGCGACCTCGTGCTCTGGCTGGTCGTCGCCGCGGCGTGGGCAGGCTGGCTGTTGCTGACCGTCTCCGTCGTTGTCGAGGTGATCCGCCAGACTCGACAAGGTGTCCGTACCGCGCGCGGGCTGCTGAACCGGGTTCCGCGCGGCCGATGGATCGCCGGCCTCGTCGCCGCCGTGCTCATCGCCGCCTCCGCAGGCACCGCTGCTGCTTCCGGCCTTCCGGCGGCACCAGTCGCGGCCACTGCTCCGCCGTGGCCCGACCGCCATCGCGCTACGCCCGAACCTCGCCTGCAGGCCGCGACCGTTTCGATCCCCGACGCCGCAACAGGTTCCGACCAACAGCACGGCCAGCACGTCGTGCCGTACGTCGTGGTGCACGGGGACACCTTGTGGGGCTTGGCCCAACGGCATCTGGGCCAGGGCATCCGCTACCACGAAATCGTGCAGCTCAACCCCAGCCTGCGCACGACACCGGACGAACTGGAGCCAGGGTGGACGCTTCAGCTCCCCGAAGATGCCGTGGGGTTACCTCGGCCCGCCGAGACCGCGCCAACCGGCCGCACCGTGGACGTAGTACCCGGGGACACGCTCACCGGCATCGCCGAGCGGGAACTCGGCAACCCGTACGTCTGGCGGACTCTCTTCGACCTCAACGCAGGCCGCGTTCAACCTGACGGGCGCGCGCTGCGAGACCCCAGCCAACTGCTTCCCGGTTGGCAACTGCACCTGCCTGTCGCGTCGCCGTTCGCCGAACCCCACGAACAACGGCCCGCGGCCGAGCCAGTGCCGCTCGGACCGCCCCGATCGACCGCTCCGCGACCCAACACCAACTCGTCGTCGCCCAAGTCCGCGCACGACACCCGGCCCACTGCCGAACAGGTGTCACTTCCCGGAGGAGGCCTCGTCGG
Source organism: Amycolatopsis ultiminotia (assembly GCF_039536925.1). Classification (NCBI taxonomy): domain Bacteria; kingdom Bacillati; phylum Actinomycetota; class Actinomycetes; order Pseudonocardiales; family Pseudonocardiaceae; genus Amycolatopsis; species Amycolatopsis ultiminotia. Next base: position 139,635 of record NZ_BAAAZN010000016.1, read on the forward strand.
TCTCGGGCTCGCACTCAGCGTCTTCGTCCTGCTCTACCTGGCCCGTCGCCGTCGGCGAGCACGCCGCACACCAACCGGCTGCCTCATGCCGCCAGCCGACGTCAACGGAGCCGAAGCGCTCCCGCCCGGTGCCGCTGTCGCAACGCTCGCAACCGCCGCTCACCACGCCGACCTGGACGAGGACGAAGCCGATTCGAGCAGGACGATCGACGTCGTGGCACGAAACCGCCGGGTGTGGCCGCCTCCCGCTCCTGTCCTCACCGCATACGCCGGCACCACCACGCAATCCGCGGACCTGGGCGAGTCCGGCGGACTTGTATTGGCTGGCCCCGGTGCGGCATCTGCGGCCCGAGCCGTGCTTGCCGCTGTGTTGGCGGTCGACGCCCGCTACCCGACCGAAGCACTGCTAGCCAGCCCCGAAACAGCTCAACTCATCGCCGGATTCCCTGGTCAGACGTCCTTGCACGAAGCTCCCGGCGTCGAGATCGTGGACGACGAGACAACCGCGCTGGCGAAGCTCAACACCGTGATTGCCCAGCGCGTCCGGCTCCGCGACACCGACCAGTTCGACGCCGATGTCCAGCCCGATACCCGCTCCGCAAGTCAGCACGCTGCCCCGGTGCCGCTGCTGCTGGTGCTAGCGCTGCCGTCCGCGCAGCACCACCGGGAGTGGGCCGCGGTCGGCGCTCTAGGAAGCGACGTCGGCGTCCACATCCTGCTCCTCGGCGACGACGATCTCCACAACGCCGGTTTCGCGGGCCTGACCGTCGACGCTGACGGCACAGTCCAGACCGCGCGCGGCGAACACAGCATCGAAGTCGGAGCCCGTACCGAAGTCCTAAGCCCCGCAGAGGCAGACGAACTGTGGCGCCTGCTCGCCTCAGCCCGCGGACCCACCCCACACCCCGCTACAGACACCGAGCCCCACGACCTCGATGACCCGGACGAACTGGCCGGTGACCCCCCACCGGACAGCACCGAAGCAACGGCAGCACCAGCCGTCCTGGTCCGCCTGCTCGGAGGTGTGCGCGTCGAGACGCGCGGCAACCATGTCCCAGGACTACGCGCCCGAGCCCGGGAAGTCCTGGCCTAGCTCGCCGCCCACCAGAACGGCACCACCGCAGACGCCCTGCACGAGGCAATCCTGCCCGAGCAACCCGCCGCACGCCTGCACGAGGCCGTCTCCTTCGCCCGCGGCGCGCTGCGCACCGCCACCGGCCTCGACGACGAACGGTTCGTGCTCACGGAATCCGGCCGTTACCGCCTCGACCCGGCCAGCGTCGTCGCCGACGTCTGGGACCTCGACCGCACCCTCATTCTCGCCCGCACCAGCAGCGAACCCGCCATCCGTCTGGAATTCCTGCGCCAGCTCGCGCAACTGTGCCGAGTAGGAGCGCCGTTGGACGGTGCTACCTACTCCTGGGCCGAACCAGTGGCCGAACACTGGCGCAGCCACGTCATAGACGCACTCGTTGCCCTCGCAGACGCGGTCCGCAGCGACAACCCGGACGAAGCCCTCGATGCGCTCGCCATAGCGATTTCCTGGGACCCCTACACTGAAGCGCTCTATCGGCGTACCATTATCCTGCAACGCGATTTAGGCCGACCTGATGCCGCTTACAGCACCTATCAGCGCCTACGTGCAAGCCTGCGTGAAATCGACCTAGAACCCGAGCCTGACACCGGTTCCATATTTGACAGATCTCCATCAGTGCGCACATGACCCCATTGTCGAATAACTACTTCGAACAACTACTCCAACCCCACGGTTCGCAATTCGGCAACAAAGTCCCGTCGATCAATCATAGCCGTCCAGACACCAGCGTCGATGGGGCGTCGCTCGCACGGTCGTCCCGGACGCCTACGGCCCGTCATCCAAGAGACGATCCCCGACAGACCCCCTGGGTCAGCGAAAACCCCTGCTCAGCAGACCGCCTCGCGCGCCGCAGGCGAGCCCGACTGGTCACGATAACCACGCCGACTGAACTTGCAGCAGCCCGCACTCTTCCTTTCAGGCATCAGCATGCACGATCCTGTTCTATTTCGTTCCATTAAACCGAAAGCTTGCGATGTTACCCATGGTCGTCAATAATCTGCCACGCGGTGTGCGAGCAACGAATTTCATCCAACAGTGACTGATCGGTTGAATCTGCGCCCATTGCGCAGCGGTACAATCGCACCATACTGAGGATGTTTCCGGAAGTCCTTCAAGTGGAATTATCAAAAATAATATACACGAGGCCGCAACGGGAAGGCTGTTTGACTTTTCGGCTCATCTTTCGCAAGACGCCGGCCTGTTCCCGCCCCGATTGGCGGCTTACTAGCTATGTCGGACCTGGAGCAGTCGCCGCCAGGCGGCGACTGCTCCAGGCGGGCCCGGTCGGATGCCGGCGGGCAATAAGGCAAGCTTCCCTTATGCGATTACGGGGACTGCGGCCAATGTGGCGATGTGGCGCTACCGCCCGATCTGGCGACACATGCCGGAATTCGGTTCGCCTACCCTGGCAACGCTGCGGAATCCACAACAGAGAGGGCAGGACACTGCGAGCCCTCAACGTCGAACCATCGCCGGACGAGGCCGAGCCTGCAATGCCTCCAGGGGATGCCGAGCGGGCGACAGAGGGGGTCGAAGGGCAAGCCCAAGATGATGCCGCTTCTTCCCCGGCAAGTCCGACAGCCCACCAGCCAGTCGAGATCAACATATCCTCCGGTCAGACTATGTCGACCGAGCAACTTGCCGAGACGCTACGTGAGCACTCCGACGGCAACGCTCGACTCACAGTCAAATACTACGTGCACGCCCGTCAACAAACCGCTATTAGCTTTATGCTCAGCATCTCCTTCGCTGTCATCGGGTTCGTCGTCTTCGGCCTCGCCGCGGCCAGTTACCTGCGCAACCCGGACCAGGCGGGCGGTGCCATCATCGCCACCGTTGCCGGAGCAGTCAACGAGGCAATCGGGTTCCTGTTCTTCCAGCGCGCTGACAAAGCGAGAGACCTGATGATTGCCATGATCGATCGCCTGCGGACTGATCGTGAAGCTGACAGGCAATTCATCAGTGCGCTTGGCGTAATTGACCAAGTTCAAAATATCGCTGTGCAGGATTCGCTGCGTGCGGCTATCGCAATCCAGTTTGCTGGCTGTTCACCCACATCGCTATCCGATATCTCTTCCCTTGCCGAATCCAAGGCTTTTTCCCAGGCTACGAAGGACTCGCCCAACATCTACGTCAACGGCCCCTCCAGCTTTTCTGGCAACGGAGCCGACGCCTCCTGAGGGGACGGAGGGCAGGCTCCGTCACGCGGGAGCGCGAGCTGCGCACTCGCGGTCTAGCGCGAGAACGACGATCCACTATCGGGGGGACTGCGCCAGGAAGGTTAGCCGCCTGCCGGGGTCGCCAGCAGGCGGCTAGATATTGATCAACAATGCTTGACGCTGCGGCCAGTCGCAGTGGCGGGTGCCGGGTTCCCTTGCCTGCATGCCCAGGTCACAGATAGGCAACCAATTGAGTGTTGGCTCGAACCGGGATAAACACTCACGACACCCACCCGCACTGCCGCGGACCGCACGGGCGACGGGCGGCGAGTGGCGGGCGGCGCGTGGCGAGCGGCGGGACACGGCGGCGCGGCGGCCGGTGTGGCCGAGCACTGTCCGCTGCCGGCTTGCCGCGGAAGAGATCCGGCGGAGCGCGGTTGACCGCGGCCAACCGCGCTCCTCCGGTTTCGGGTGCTGGTCAATCAGCCCAGGCAGTTGTCGCTGGGCAGCGAGTCGCTCGTGTCGACCGGGCAGGTTACGTGACACGACAAGGCAACATGCGCGCCGGCGGGCAGAGCTTCTCGCTCGGGCAGAACTTGCAGCTGAGAAACGTCGGTCGTGACCATTCCGTTTTCCCTTTCTTGTGTGGTGGAATCACGCGAATTCAGACGACAGTTCCGCCGGGGCGGCACCGCCGTCCCGGTGCCGGCGCGGTGCTGGCGTCGTCACCATCCATTGTCGTGGCAAGGAATACCTCAGCCGCAGGAGAAAGCCGAGATACCCGGCCATGCCGACACCGTACTGAGTGCCGAATCCGACGCTGGTTTCGTCGGGGATCAGCACCTTGCCCTCGACCAGCGCGTGCCGGAGATAGCCGGTCGAGGCAAGTTCTTCGGCCCATTGCCGGTAGCGGAGGTCGCCCGTCGCGTCGCCTAGGTCCAGCAGGAATTCCCCGTTTCCGGCCAGCCCGTGGCACTGCACTGGGGAGGCGTGCCACCGCCGCCGGTAAGCGGCGGTGGCCGCGCGGTCGGCGAAGTCGAAGAATTCCTGGATGCCGGTCGCCTCCCACAATCTGAGGAGGAATGTCGCGACACCGGTCGATCCGCTGCACCAGTGTTCCATCGGATCGCTGTCGTCGTCCGCGGAGGACGGCCACAACGCGGCGGTGGCGTCCGCGCCGACCGCGGCGGCGACCAGGCTACGGCCGGCGTCGGCCGCGAGCGAGACCCAGTCGTCCCGGTCGCAGATCAGTCCTGCGCTCAGCAGGAAACAGGCGATTCCCGCGGTGCCGTGCGCGAATCCGAGATGGGTCAGCCCGGCGAGCCGCGAGGCGAATGCGGCGGGAATGGGCCAGCGGATTCCGTCTCCGGTGCGGACGACCCTGGCGGCGAGACCTTCGGCGCACGACTGGGCCCGGTCCCGGAATTCGGGGTCGCCGGTCGCCTGCCAGAACCGCAGCTGCGCGATCCCGGCTCCGGCGGCCCCGTGCGCGACATCGGGGTTTTCCCAGTCGGTCGGGACCTGTTTGGCCAGTGCGACCGCCGCGTCGGCGAGCTGCCGGTCGCCGAGCGCTCCGGCGGCGTCGTGCATGGCCCAGGCCGTGCCCGAGCGGCCGAAGTGCAGACCGGGAAGCCGCCGGGACTCCGTCGCCACGTAGTCGCGCAACCAGTGCGAAGCCGTCTGGACGGTGTCGCGCAGTCCCTGGTCCGGCTGCTGCCGGAGGGCAGTGGTCAGCACGGCGAGCACACCGGCGGCGCCGTGCTGCACGTTGGCCGGGTCGACGAACCCGGTCGTGCAAGTCCTCGGCCACGGCCCGTGCTTCGTGTTCTGCTGGTCGAAAGTGGCGCAAAGGTGGGCGAGGCCGTCCGCGAGCACCCGCCGCGCGGTCGAATCCGGCCAGTGACCGGGCGTCGCCGGCCGCGCCGCTGGCGTCTCGGCGGCGAGAAATGCGCGGATCTCGCCGCCGGTCCACCGGTGCTGCGGGTCAGGATCGACGAGCCCCATGATCAACGGGGTCAGCGCGGCCGCCCCCGCCGAGTTCGCAGCTGCCAGCCAGGGCGACATCCGGTCCCGCGCCGGACGCGGCTCGGGGCTGTCCGCCGGGAACACCGGGTCCGTGCCGATCACCAGCAAAAACCCGAGTGCGCCGACGCTGTACCAGTCCGCCGCGGCGGCCGCGGGGGCGCCGTCGAGCTGTTCCGGGGCGGCGTACCCGGGTGTGCCGCCCGGCTGCGCGTCGCTGCCGGCCGGGGCGGCGAACTCCAGGTCGACCAGAGCGACGGTGCCGTCCGGCCGCACCATGACGTTGCCGGGACTCAGGTCGCGCAGCACCCAACCGGCCTGGTGCACCGATTCCACCACGTCCGCCAGCTGCCGCAGGATGGCGCGCGCGGCAGGCAGCGGGACGCCCGGCTCGCGACGCGTCTGCGCGCCGACGACCCCGCTGTGCTCGCGGACCCACCGCCGCAGCGCCGCTCCCTCGATCTTTTCCTCAGCCAGGAAGAGATCCCCGTCTTGCTCGAACAGGGCCAGCTTCGCCGGAGTGTGCCCCAGCGCTTCGAGTTCCCCGAGCACCGCGGCCTCGTGCCGCAGCGCCGTCTGCGCGGTTTTTCCCGAGTTTCCGGTGACATGCCGGCGGGCCTGTTTCACGATGACGCCGGTGCTGTTTTCCCGGTCTGTCGCGAGATACACCCCGCCGCGACTGGAGTGGCGGATCGCCTCGGCCGCGGCGAACCGGCCGCCCAGCAGCACTTCGACCCGCGGAGCGGGCCCGGTGGGCGCGGCGCTCGGCGCCGCGGGGTCCGCCAGCGGATCCCGCGCCCACGGCGGCGGGGCGAACCAGGCCTCGCGGCGGTCGGGAACCAGCACCGGTTCCGTTCCGCTGCCGGGAACCACCAGCGCTCCGACCAGTTCCGCGTCATTGGTCAGCATCCGGCGCGGCGAGAAACCGCCGTAGCGGTAGTGCACCGGGCTTCCCGGCCGGTACGCGCGGTCGGAGAGGATGAGGGGACCCGGAAGTCCTTCGGCCGCCTCGTGCAGCTCTTCGGCGAGCAGCCGGAAATGCTCGTCGTCACGCGGGTAGCAGGTGATGAACTTGGCCGCGCCTTGCCGCGGATAATGGGCGGAATTGAGCAGGGCCAGCCGGTCCGGGGAACTCGCGAACTTGAACACGCACCGGTTCCGCAGCAGGACCTCCGCCGAGCGGTCCAGCACTTCGGCCGCCGCCTCGGTCGTCGCGGAGACGTGGATCTTCCAGCCCTGCACGGGATGGGACGCGCCGTCCGGGCGCACGTGACACCACATCTCGTCGAACGCCACGTCGAGTGCGTCCCCGGACGCCTGGGCGCGCAGCACCCGGACATAAGGCGAATCGGCGGGCGGGACGGGCTGACCGCCCAGCCTCCGGACGGCACCGAAAACGCTGGGCAGTTCCCGGAAATCCGCCGGCCTCGGCACCCCGCTCACCGTGCCTCCGGCCGACATCCGCTCGCGCCCGGTCCACCGCTCAAGCATTTCATCCGTTGTGGCCTCCACTTCGTCCAGGCCGCTTCGAAGGCGCGGCCGGTTCCCGTCGAATTTCGCGCGCGAAAGAAATACCGATCACTGGACCCGTCAGGCGCGGCGTTCCCAGGAGAGACCGTCCGCCGAGGACACGAGCCCGTCGGGAAACATTCCCGGCTCCGGCCCGTCCTGTTCGCCGGCAACCGCCCGCAACTGGAGATCCCCGGCCTCGCGCAGCACGGAACCGAGGAATCTGGTCCCTTCGCCTGCGAACACGGCGTCCCCCTCGTCGAGCGATTCCGGCCGCGTCGCGTCTCGCAGCGCGTCCCCGAACCGCGACGCGCCGGGCGCGGACACCCCGGCGACCAGGTCGACGAACGCCTCCTCGTCCGGCTGGTCGGTGCCGAGCACCTTGCGCGCTTCCCAGAAGTACGACGATTCCGATTCGTTGATGTTGTACATCGCCTGCAGGAACGTGTGGTACACCTCCAATTCCCGGGCGTACCGCCGTTCGAATTCCCGGAAGCACTCCGCTTCCGGCAGGCTCCCGGACAGGACGGTGCTGATCGATCGCGCGGCGAGCACACCGCTGTAAGTCGCCAGGTGGACGCCGGTGGAAAACACCGGGTCGACGAAACACGCGGCGTCCCCGACCAAGACCGCCCCCGGCCGCCAGTATCGGGTGCTGCGGTACGAGTAATCCTTGCGCACCCGCACCTCACCGTATTTCCCGGAGGTCACGCGCCGCGCTTCCGAAAGATAATCGCGCACGATCGGACACGAGTCGACGAAACCGTGCAAAGCGCCTTCGCGGTCTTTCTGAATCGTAGCCGCCCGCTCGCTCGCCACCACGGCTCCGACGCTGGTCAGCGTGTCCGAAATCGGGATGTACCACATCCAGCCGTCGTCGAAGGCCGAGCAGAGGATATTGCCTTCGTTCGGCGCGGGAAGGCGTTTCCCGCCTTCGAAATAGCCGAATACCGCGACGTTCCGGAAGAAGTCCGAATAGACTCGTTCGCCCACTCCCTTGTACAGCGCGGTCGAGCTCCCCGCCGCCACCACGACGTACCGCGCGGCGGCGGTGGCCACCGCGCCGGAATCGTCGCGGAACCGGACGCCCCGGTACCGGCCGTCCTCTTCGATCAGCGCGAGCACCTCGTGCTCCTCGCGGACGTCGACGCCGTGCTTGCGCGCGTTCTCCAGCAGGATCTGGTCGAACCGCGCACGGTCGACCTGGTAGGCCGTCGAGGTGCGCCCGGCCAGCTTCCGCGACAGCGCGAAGGTGAAGGTCCACGGGTCCGGATTGGCTCCCCAGCGGAAAGTGCCGCCGCGTTTGACCGGGAACCCGGCGCGGGCCAGCTCGTCGGAGACCCCGAGCATCTCGCACACCCCGTGCACGGTCGAGGGCAGCAGGGACTCTCCGATCTGGTAGCGCGGGAACCTTTCCTTCTCCAGCAACAGGACCCGGTGTCCGCGTTTGGCCAGCAGCGTCGCCGCCGTCGCCCCGCCGGGCCCGCCGCCGGCCACGATGACGTCGAACTCGGGGTGTGCCGATTGATCCATGATGTGCGTCCCTCGTGTCGTTTGTTCGTCCCTCATGGGGTGGGCGGGTCGAGTGCGAGCCGCTTCTCCGCGGCGACGCCGGCGTCCGGGGCGGTGCGGGAAAGCCAGGCGGCCAGAGTCGCCACGCTCGCGGCCTCGTACACCCACAGCAGCGGCACCTCGACGCCGAAGATCCGGGACAGGCGCAAGGAAATGCGCATCGCGTCGATCGAGCGGCCCAGGTCCGCGAAGCCCGCCGAGCGGCTGACGTCCGGCAGGCCGAGCACGTCGCACCACACTCGCGCGACCGCCTGTTCCACCGCGCCGCGCGGCGGTTCCACCGCGGCGGGCACCGGCGTCGCGAGGAGCGCTCGCACCGCCGCGTAGTCGGCCTTTCCGTTCAGGTTGACCGGGAGCGCTCGCACCGGCCGGATGTCCGGCGGGACCAGGTACGCGGGCAGCCGGCCGGCGAGGAAGTCCCGCAAGGCCGGCAGGTCGGTCCCGGACGGCGCGACGCAGGCCGCGAGCGCGCGGCCCGGGGCGCGCGGGGATTCGACGACCGCCGCTTGCCGGAGGCCCGGGAACTCCAGGAGCGCCGCCTCGACTTCCCCGGGCTCCACCCGGTAGCCGTTGATCTTCAGCTGGCGGTCCGTCCGGCCGAGAAACTCCAGTTCGCCATCGGGGCGCCACCGGCCGCGGTCGCCGGTCCGGTACCTTCGCGCGCCCGGAACGCCGTCGGGGTCCGCGACGAACGCCGCCGCCGTCTCGCCCGGCCTGCCCAGATATCCGCGCGCCAGCCCGGCACCGGCGAGGTAGATCTCGCCCGCGGGCGCCGGACGGCCGGACTCGTCGAGCACGCTCACTCGCACGCCGGGGATCGAGCGGCCGATCGGCACGGTGTCGAGTTCGGGCAGCACACCGGACGGCGCGTGCCAGGCGGTGCTCCACACGGTGCCTTCCGCCGGACCGTATTCGTTCGCCAGCCGCGCGTCCGGAACCCGTTGCCGCGCCCGGCGAACGAGTGCGGGCGGGCAGCTTTCGCCTGCCAGGACGACTGTCCGCAGGGAGGCCAGCTCGTCCGGGCCCGCGGCTTCGAGCACGAGATCGAACAGGGACGGCAGCGCCAGCACCGTGTCGATGCGGTGGTCGGCGATCTGGCGGACGAGCGCCCGTGCGTCGCTTTCGGTTCCTGTCGGCGGCAGGTAGAGCGTCCCGCCGCCGGCCAGCGTGCCGAAGACCCCGGCGACGGCGCTGTCGAACGCCACCGACGACAACAGGAGAAACCTGCGGTACGGCGGATAAGCGGCCAGCCGCGCGCGGGTGGAGTTGACGATCGAGCGGTGCTCGACGGCGACGCCTTTGGGCCGCCCGGTGGACCCGGAGGTGTAGATGACGTAGGCCAGGTTCCTGGGGGCGGCCGCGGGGCCCGGAAGCCCAGCCGGGGTCCGGTCGTCGCGGTTCTCGTCGAGATCCAGCACTGGCAGGCCGCTACCGGTGAACCGCGCGGCCGACTCGCGTTCGGTCAGGATCGCGCCCCAATTCCGGCCGAGCGCCCGGGTCGCCGGGCCGTCCGGGTCCATCGGGGCGTACGCGCCGCCTGCCTTGAGCGCGGCCAGCGCCCCGACGACCAGGGCGGGCGATCTGCGGGCGTGCACGCCGACGACCGTCTCGGGACCGACGCCGAGTGCGCGCAGGTCCCCGGCGAGCACGGCGGCGGCCCGGTCGAGCCGCCGGTAGCTCAGCACGGTCTCGCCCGCGACCACCGCGGCCGAATCGGGATTCCGGGCCGCTGCCTCCGCCACCAGCTCATGAATGCACAGATCGTGCTCCGCCATCGCGGCAACCCCGTTCTTCGGAGGCACGGAACGCGCGTCGCCGGCCCGCCGAAATGATTCGCCGCCGCCGGCCGAATAAATCGTGCGATCTCCAGCCTTCTGATTCTCGCCCTCGATTGTCAAGACGGTCGCTCCGTTCTCCGGGCAGCGCCCGATCCGGCCGCGGCCAAGACTTCCCGGCAGACCGACGGCAACTGGTCCCGGTAGTAGAAATGGCCGCCGGAATAGGTTTTCGACAGGAAGTCGCGCGAGGTGTGCGCGGCCCAGCGGGCAAGCAGCTCAGGAGGCGCCAAGGCGTCAGCGTCTCCGCCGATCGCCAGCAGCGGGCACGAAACCCGTTCGGCACTCGGCCGGTACCGCGCCGCCAGCAAGCAGTTCGCGCGCAGCCGGGACACCACGAAATCCAGCACTCGCGGGGAATCGAGCATTTCCTCGTCGACAATTCCCTGCGCGAGCACCTCTGCGCGCCACTGCTCGCCGGTCCTGCCCAGCACCTCCGCCTCGGTGATCGCCGGCTGGCCGGGCGGCCGGCTGGCCGGGCGGCCGGCTGGCCGACACCACCAGCAGCAGCGGCGACCGGGACCGGCGGCCGAGGCGGACAGCCATCTCATAGGCGACCAGCGCGCCCATGCTGTGCCCGAGCAGCACCAGCGGTCCCGTCGCGGCCTCGGCCACCGCTTCGGCGGCCTCCGCGGCGAACGCGGCGAGCGCGCTGTCCTCCCCGGACCGCGGTTCCGGGTACCGGAGCACGAGCGCGGCCTCGTCCGGCCCGACCAGCGGGGGCACCCACTCGGCGAAGCCGAAGCTGCTGCCCCCGGCGTACGGCGCCAGCACGAACGTGCGTTCCGGGTTTCCGCTGCCGTAACGCCACAGCAACGGGCCGAACGGTTCTCCGGTTTCCATGGTCATCCTCCGGCTACCGCGGCCCGGCGAGCAGGACGCGATGCATGGGGGTGTCCAGGAGCGCCACCCTGGTCAGCCCGGCGCCGTCGAGCCAGCGGTCGTAGTCCTCCGTCCGGTACGCCCCGCCGCCGCCGGTGGCCAGCATCGACGCGGCGAACAGCCGGGAGAACCGGTTCTGGGCGGAGTGCGCGTCGCCGGTGACGATCTGGTCGACAACGGCGACCAGGCCGCCGCCTGCCAGCGACTTTGCCGCCCTGCGCAACAGTTCTTCAGCCGAGGCCGGGGTCTGGAGGTGGAAGATGTTGACGAACAGCGCGAGGTCGTAGCCGAGGCCCCAGTCTTCCGACCAGAAGTCCATCACCGCAGGCCGGAAACGGTCCGCGACCCCCAGCCGGTCCGCCTGGGCGAGCGCCAGCGGCATGATCCGCCGGACGTCGATCCCGGTCGCGGTGAGCGCCGGAAACCGGCGGAGCAGCAGGTGGCTGTAGATGCCGCTGCCGCAGCCGACATCGACCAGCGACACGGGCCGCCGGGGCGTCCAGCCGCGCTCGGCGAGCGCTCCGGCGAGCACGTTCACGATCGGCGGCGCCCAGAAGTTGATGCCGTGCACCAGCGACCGGTATTCGGTTTCGCCGATCTGGTTCGGCGCATCGGAGCCGTCTTCGACGCGGGTGCCCGCGCGCACCGTATCGGCGAGGTTCCGCCACGCGCGCCAAGCGAGGGTCCGGTCGTATTCGATTTTCCCGACCAGGCTGAACAATCCGTCCGGGAGCAGGCATTCCCGGAGTTCGGCGGGCAGCGCGTAGCGCGCGTTCCCGTCCTCCACGAGCAGGTCGTAGGCGCACAGCGCGTCGAGCAAGACCGACATCGCCCGCGGATCCGCGTCGAGGGCCCGCGCGAGTTCGGCTCCGGAACGCGGCTCCCCGGCGAGCTCGACGAACACGCCCAGGTCGTGCGCCGCCTCGATCACGCCAGGAGCCCAGAGCGAAATCAAGTGTTCGTACACCCGGTGCGCGGCTCCGATCTCCGGCCCTCCCCCGCCCCGGTCCTCGAGCGGGGCCGGGTCCACCAAGGGCCGAACACCGGAAAAGCCATTCCTTCGGTAACTCATCGACAATTCCTCTGCTCTTCCCGGCACGGGACCGGGAACCGGTTCGCTTCCGGCGTTCATCGGCCGAGCCGGGTGCGCAGCACCTGGCCGATCTGGGCCAGCGACGCGGGTTTCGTCATCGCTCCGTGCGCTGCCCGCACGTCGTGCACCTCGATCCGGCCGGACACAAGGGTGCGCCACGCCTGCGGATCGGGCGGGGCGCCGGGCCATCCCTGTGCGGCGCGAAAGAACAAGACGTCGCCGTCGAACATTTCCGGCCGGTGCGACCGCGCCAGCGAAACGCTCGCCGTGAGCACTTCGCTCATCGCCGACAGGAGCGTTTCGCTGAGATCCGCGATCCCGCGTGCTCGCAGCATCTCCGCGACCGCCGCCGGCCGAAGCGGCCCTTCGGGCACCGCGTCGAGACCGAAGTATTCGACGAGAAGCGCCCGCAGGCCCTGATCCGGGGCCGCCGGTTCGCCGAGCGGAATTTGTCCGGGTGGATAGGAGTCCAGCATCGCCACCAGCGACACCTCCTCCCCCAGTCCGCGCAGCCCGACGGCGACGGCATGGGCCAACTGGCCGCCGAGCGACCAGCCCAGCAGGTCGTACGGTCCTTTCGGCTGCACAGCACGGATCTGCGCGAGATAGTCGGCGGCCACGTCTTCGATCGTCGCGTCGATCCGGCCGGGGTCGGTCAGGCCACGGGCCTGAAGCCCGTACATCGGCCGGTCGACGGGGAGGTAGCGGAGCAGACCCACGTAGCACCAGCTGAATCCACTGGCCGGAGGCAGGCAGAACAGCGGCCTCCCGACGCCGGCTCGCAGCGGGAGCAGCACGTCGAGGGACCCTTCCGCGGCAGCGGTTCCCAGCCGCGCGGCGAATGCGGCGGGAGTCGGCGCGGCGAACAACATCCGTACTGTCGGCCGGTAGCCGAGCACTGTTCGCACACGGGCTACGAACCGGGTGGCCAGCAGTGAATGGCCGCCCAGCGCGAAGAAGTCATCCTGCGTGCCGACCGACGGGAGCTGGAGCACTTCGGCGAACAATTCGCAGATCACCTGCTCGGCGGGAGTAGCGGGCGGCGACGCTTCCGGTGAGGCTTCCGGCACCGGCAGAGCGCGTCGGTCGAGTTTCCCGTTCGGCGTCGTGGGCAGCCGGTCGAGGGAGACGAAGTCGTTCGGCACCAACGCGCGGGGCAGCACTTCGGCGGCGTGCGCGCGCAGGCCCGCCGCTTTCGCGGTGCCGACGATGTACCCGACCAGCGCCGGTCCGGCACCGGGCCGGGCGCGCACCGCGACCGCCGCGCGCTCGACGCCGGGATGACGCGCCAGCGCGGCCTCGACCTCGCCCGGCTCGATCCGCACGCCCCGCACCTTGAGCTGATCGTCCGCCCGCCCCAGATGCTCCAGCGCGCCGTCCCGGCGCCGCCGGACCCGGTCCCCGGTCCGGTACATCCGCTCGCCCGGCGGGCCGAACGGATCCGCGACAAACCGCGCGGCAGTCGCTCCCGGCCGTTCCGCGTAGCCCCGGCCGACGCCGATCCCGCTGTGGTACAGGTCTCCGGCCACCCCGATCGGCACCGGCCGCAGAGCCCCGTCCAGCACGTACGCCCGGGTGTTCCACAGCGGACGGCCGACCGGCCGGTCGTCTTCGGTGCAGAAGACGAACAGGCTGTCGCCGCTGACCTCCGTGCAGCCGTAAAGGTTGACCAGCCTGGCATCGGGGCTCGCGGCCGCGAGCCGAGCGGGCAACTCCGCGGGCATGGGCTCGCCGCTGCTGCCCACCAGGCGCAGCGTCGCCAGCCGGTGGTCTCCGCCCGCCTCGTCCAGCAACGCCAGCAACACCGTGGGCACCGCGGTGAGGACGCTCGACCGGCTCGCCGCGATCAGGTCCGCCAGCGCCGCCATGTCCCGCGCCGTCTCCTCGTCGGCCAGTACGACGCGTCCGCCGTGCGCCAGCGGGCGAAGCAGCTCAAGCGGGCCGTCGACGAAGCTGATCGAGGTCCGCGCGCACACGACGCCGTCGCCGTCGGACGGACGCAGATCGCGATACCACGACACCTGGTTGACCAGCCCGCCCTGAGTGCCGATCACCGCCTTGGGCAGGCCGGTCGAGCCGGACGTGTAGAGCACCGACGCGGCCGACTCCGCGGTGCGACCGCCCGGCAGTTCGGCGGGCGCGAGGTTGCCGGCGGGGAACCCGGTCAGCACGACGTCCCGCAGGTCCACCACCGGCGCCTCGGTCGCCGGGATCCCGTCCGCGTCGGTCAGCACGAGCACCGGCCGGGCGTCCCCGATCAGGTAAGCGATCCGTTCGGCCGGGTAAGCGGTGTCGACCGGCAGGTAGGCCGCGCCAGCTTTGAGCACGGCGATCAGCGCCACCACCAGATCCGCCGACCGGCTCAGCGCCAGTGCGACGGTCCGCTCGGGACCGGCCCCGCGGGCCACCAGCAACCGGGCCAGCTGATTCGCCCGCGCGTTCACCTCGGCATAGGTCAGCTCCAGCGGTCCGGCGAGCACCGCGACGCGGTCCGGATGGCGGGCGCGGCGATCCTCGATCAGCTCGGCGACAGTGGCGGCCGGGAGGTCCCGCCCCGTCGCGTTGCCCGTCTCCAGCCACGTTCGCGACCGCGGTCCCAGCGGGTCGAGGCTGCCGAGCAGGCGGCCGGGATCCGCCGCGAGGGTCTCGAAAACCGATTCGAGCGCGGCGAGCATCGTCTCCGCGGCGTCCCGGCCGACCGCGTCCGCCTGATAGTCCAGCCGCAGCCGCAGCCGTTCGCCGGGGATCGCGGCCAGCATCAGCGGGTAATGCGAGGCGTCCAGCCCGCGCACCCCGGCGACCCGGACGCCGCCGAAGTCCTCGGCGTCCAGCGGCTCGACCGGATAGTTCTCGAACACGACGATCGTGTCGAACAATTCGTCCAGCCCGGCGCGGGCCTGGATCTCGGCGAGCGGCACATGCTGGAACGGCGTCATCTCGAGCTGGCGGTCCCGCACCGTCCGCGCGACGGCCCACGCCGGCGCGTCCGGGCGCAGGCGAAGCCGGACCGGGACGGTGTTGACGAACAGCCCGACCATCTGCTCGACGTCCGGCAGGTCCGGCGGCCGCCCCGTCGTCACCGTGCCGAAGACCACGTCGTCCCGGCCGGTCGACCGGCCCAGCACGATGCCCCACGCTGCCTGCACGACATCGGCGAGGGTCACGCCGCGGGCGCGTCCCCTGCGGAGCAGCGCCGCGGTGGTGCCCGCGGACAGTTCCGCGACGGCCTGCCGGGGCAGCGTGGGCTGGTTCCGGGCGTGCCGCGGCAAACCCACCAGCGTCGGCTCGTCCAGGTCCGACAGCTCCGCCTGCCACGCCGCGCGCGCGGCCTCCCGGTCCTGGCCCGCCAGCCACCGCAGGTATTCGCGGTACGGCAGGGCGGCGGGCAATCCGGAAACGTCTCCGGCGGTCCGGTACAGCTGCAGCAGTTCCCGCACGAGGACCGGAAGCGACCATCCGTCCAGCAGGATGTGGTGACCGGTGAGCACCAGTTCGCTGCGCTCGGGGCCCAGCCGCGCGAGCAGCAGCCGCAGCAACGGAGGCTCGGACAGAACGAAGCGGGATTCCCTTTCCGCGGCCAGCTGTCCGGCCAGCTCCGCTTGATCGGCGACGTCGACCTCGCGCACCGGAACCGCGACTTCGCGCGGGACGATCTGCACCGGGCGCTCGACATGCTCCACCACGAACGCGGCGCCGACGTGCCGATGCCGGGACAGCAGCGCGTTGACCGCGGCGCGCAGCACGTCCCGGTCCAGTCTGCCGGTCAGCTCCACCACGAGCTGGGTGACGTAGACGTCGGGGCCGTCTTCGTTGTACAGGGTGTGGAAGAAGAGGCCCTCCTGCAACGGGGACAGCGGAAGCACATCGGCGATCCCGGATGCCGTCATGGCCGCCGCCAAGCGTTCTCGAGGCGTTCGATCTGGCATTGGTCCAGTTCGACCAGCGCCAGATCGGACGGAGTGAAGCCGCCGGCGTCGTCCCCGAGCGCGGCCATGGCGACGAGAGCCGCGAGCCACGAGCCGGCCAAGGCGCCGACCGTCGCTTCCGGCACGAGCGCGCTGGGCCAGGTCCAGGTCGCGCGCAGCAGCGGCCCCTCCGGACGCTCTTCGACGATCGTGTCCAGGGCCAGCCCGTGCTGGAGGGGCAGCTCGGGGCCGGCACCGCCGCCGAAGGATCCGGCGTCCGGGGCTGTCGACCAATCCTTGTTCTGCCCCAGCGAGAACCGGCCGAGATTGTTGAAAGCGATCCGCGGCCGCCGTCCGGCCAGCTGCGGCGCGGTCTCCGGATTCAGGTACCGCAGCAAACCGTAACCGAGGCCGTCGCCCGGAGTGCGGCGCAGCTGTTGCTTCACGTGTTTGATCGCGGTGCCGAGCGCCGGGCCTCCCTGCCGCACCGCGCCCGCGTCGATGCCCCCGAGGTCCGCGTGCACGGGGTGCGCGCTGGTGAACCAGCCGACTGTGCGGGAGGTGTCGACGTCCGCCAGATCGGTTCGGCCGTGCCCTTCGACGTCGATGACCGGACAGTCGCCTCGCCACTGGGCGACCGCGAGCACCAGCGCGGTGAGCAGCAGGTCGTCGATTCCGCAATGGAACTTCGCCGGCACCTCCGCGAGCAGCCGCGCGGTGTGGTCACTGGCCAGCGTGACCGTCAACCGGTCCGTCGTCGCCGTGGTGTCCCGGCCGGGAACCGGCACGAGATCGGCGGGTTCCGGATGCGAAAGAACCTGCCGCCAGTACGGCAATTCGCCGACTCGGCGCGGTTGGCGTGCCTCGGCGGTCAGGGTCTTCGCCCAACGCCGGAACGACGTTCGCGGCGGGAGCAGCAGCGGCGACCGGCCCGTGGCCGCCGCGGCGGCCGCGTCGCCGAGGTCGTCCAGAAGAACCCGCCACGACACGCCGTCGACCGCGAGATGGTGTATCGCGACGAACAGGCGTCCCTGCGCTGTCTCGCCGGCATCGAACCAGACCGGAACCACGACCCGGCCCGCGTCGGGATCAAGTTTCCGCACCGCACGCGAGGACTCGGCCGCGACGACATCGGCCAGTGCGCCGGAGGTCAGTCCCGCGACCTCCACCCGGCGCAGCTCGACCGGCACTCCCGCCGGCTCGACCTCGAGCGACCATTCGGCGCCGCGGACGGTTCGCCGCAGCCGCAGGGCGTCGTGAGTGTCCACGACGACCCGCAGCACGGACTCCAGCGTGTCCCGGCCGAGCCCGGACGGCGTCACCACGAGCATCGATTGGTGAAAGCCCGCGCTGGGCCCTCCGAGCTCCCGAAGCCAGTGCATGACCGGGGTGAGCGGCAGTTCGCCGATGCCGTCGTCGGGCTCGGCGGGCGATTCTTCGCTCGCCTGCCTGGCCGTCAGCGCGAGTCCGGCGACCGTTCCGTGCCGGAAGACGTCGCGCGGGGCGAACTCCACTCCCGCCTTGCGCGCGCGGCTGCTGAGGCGAATCGCGCCAATGCTGTCCCCGCCGAGATCGAAGAAGTTGTCGTCGATGCTCAGCGATGGCACGCCGAGCACGTCCGAGAAGAGACCGGTCAGCGCCTCCTCCAGCGGGGTCCGCGGCGCGCGCCCGTCCGCCAGCTGCGCGAAATCCGGCTCAGGGAGCTGAGCTCGGTCCAGTTTCCCGTTGGGAGACAACGGAAGCGCCTCGATCACCAGTACCGTGCCGGGCACCATGTGGGCGGGCAGCCGATCCGCCGCGAAGGCGCGGATCGCGGCCGGGTCCAGTGCCTCGCCCGCACCGGGAACGACGTAGCCGACAAGGTGCGCGCCGCCTGTGCCCCGGTGCACCGTCGCGGCCGAACCCGCCGTGCCCGGGCAGTCCTGAAGCACCGCCTCGACCTCGCCCAGTTCGACCCGGTAGCCGCGGACTTTGACCTGCTCGTCGGACCGGCCCACGAACTCCAGCTCGCCGTCCGGACGCAGCCGCGCGAGGTCGCCCGTGCGGTACATGCGGGAGCCGGCGGGACCGATCGGGTCGGCCACGAACCGCTCCGCGGTGGCGGCGGGAAGATCGCGGTAGCCCCGGGCGACACCGGCGCCGGCGAGATAAAGCTCCGCGGCGACGCCGGTCGGCACCGGGCGCAGCCGCTGATCGAGCACATAG
The DNA here is from genome assembly GCF_039536925.1 of Amycolatopsis ultiminotia. Lineage (NCBI taxonomy): Bacteria > Bacillati > Actinomycetota > Actinomycetes > Pseudonocardiales > Pseudonocardiaceae > Amycolatopsis > Amycolatopsis ultiminotia. Next base: position 157,913 of record NZ_BAAAZN010000016.1, read on the forward strand.
GTCCGCACGCCGTGCAGCGGCTTGCCGATCGGCGGCGGGCCGTCGGTCAGCGGGCCCGCGGCCGTCGCGGCGATCGTCGCCTCGGTCGGGCCGTAGGCGTTGAACATCCGGCACCGCCCGCTCCATTCCCGCACGAGACGCGGCGGGCACGGCTCGCCGCCGACGATGATCGTCGTGCCGTCCGGGATGGCGTCCGCCGGGAAAGCCGCGAGCAAGGAGGGCGGCACCGGGACGTGCGTGACGGCATGCTCGGCGATCAGCGGCACCAGGTCGCGCCCCGCGTTCCAGCCGCCCGCGGGCGACAGGACGACCCGCCCGCCCGCGAGAAGCGTGACGACGATTTCCCAGTACGACGTGTCGAAACTCGGCGACGTGGAGTGGAGCAGGACCGTGTCCGGCCCGAGCAGGCCCAGCTGGGTCCGGGACCCGGCGAGCAGGTTGAGCACGCCGCGATGCGGCACCAGCACCCCTTTGGGGCGTCCGGTCGAACCGGAGGTGTACATCAGATACGCGGGGTGGTCCGGACGCAGCGCCGAACGTCGTTCAGCGTCGGCGACATTGTCCGCCCGCACGTCTCCGGGATTCTCCTCGACGAGCAGTACCGGGCAGTCGCCTGGAGCCGGCGTGCTCGTCGAGGAGTCGCGCACGACGAGGATCGGCTTCGCGTCGTTCAGCATGCTGGCGACGCGATGGGCCGGATAGTCCGGATCCACCGGCAGATAGACCGCGCCCGCTTTGCTGATCGCGAGCAGGGTTTCGACCAGCGCCAGACCGCGGCGCAACTGCACGGCGACCACGGTTTCCGGCCCGGCGCCATGACCGGCCAGCACGCGAGCGAGGCGGTTCGCGGCGGCATTGAGCTCCGAGAAGGTCCGCTGTTGCGCACCGGCGACGAGAGCCACGGCGTCCGGCGTTTCCGCTGCCCGCTCTTCGAATGCGCTCGCGACAGTGCCGCTCGTGCCGTGGTCGGCACCGGCCTGGTCCGCCGCGGTCAAAGCCGCCCGCTCACCCGGAGTCAGCACGTCCAGGGCATCGAGCGCGATGTCAGGTCCGCCGGCCACCTGCCCGAGGATGCCCAGGAGCCGGGACGAGAAGGCGGCGATCGTCTCCTTCTCGAAAATCGCGGTGTTGAATTCCAGATGGCACTCGATCTCGCCCTCCCCGCGTCCGCCGCGCGGCCGATCGGTGACCGACAGCGAGAGGTCGAACCGCGACACTCCGAAAGGGACGAAGCTCGACCGCACGGCCAGACCCGGCAGATCGATTTCGGCGCCGTCATCGCGGTCCATCGTGATCATCACGTTGAACAGCGGCTGATAGGTGCCGGAGCGATGCGGGCTGAGGTGTTCCACGAGCAATTCGAAAGGCAGGTCTTGATTCCCGTAGGCGGCCAGTCCGGTCTTTCGGACCCGGCCGAGCAGTTCGCGAAATTCCGGATTGCCGGCGGTATCGGTCCGCAGGACGATCGTGTTCATGAAGAACCCGACCAGATCGTCCGCCCGTTCGTCCGCGCGGCTGGCGATCGGAGTGCCGAGCGGGAGGTCAGTGCCCGCGCCGAGCCGCGTCAGCAATGCGGAGAGGCCCGCCTGCATCACCATGAACAGGGTCGTGCCGGTGTCCTTGGCCAGGGCGAGAAGCCGCTTGCGCAGGGCGGCGTCGATTCCGAAGGAATGCACCTCCCCCTCGTAAGCCGGCACCACCGGTCGCGAACGGTCCACCGGCAATTCCAGCTGCGCGGGCGCTCCGGAAAGGGCGTCACGCCAGTAGTCCAGCTGGCGATGCGCGATGCTGTGCGGATCGGTCACCTCACCGAGACGCTCCGCTTGCCAACGCGTGTATTCGCGATAGGTAAGGGGAAGCTCCGCCCATTTCGGCGAAGTGCCGTCCAGGCGCGCGTCGTACGCCGTGCCGAGGTCGGCGAGAAGCGGGCGAAAGGACCATCCGTCGGCGGCGATATGGTGCAGGAGAAGAAGCAGAGTATGCGATTCCGGCCCAGTCGTGAACAATTCCGCTCGCAGCGGCAGCTCGGCTTCCAGGTCGAACGGAAGCCGGGCGGCGTGCGCGAGCCGGGCGTCGAGGTCGGCCGCCGCTGTTTCGTGGTGCCGGAACTCGATTCGCTCGGCTGAGGCGAGCTCTTGGAAGGGATCGCCGTCCCTTTCCGCCACGATCGTGCGGAGTGTTTCGTGCCGGTCGGCGACATCGCGGATCGCGGATCGCAGCGCCGGGACGTCGAGCCTGCCTTCGAGGTGCAAGGCCAGCGGGATGTTGTAAGTCCGGCTGGGGCCGTGGAAGCGGTGGTGGAACCACAATTGGCGCTGCCCGAAGGACAACGGCGCCGGTTCCGGGCCCGGCGGCGGTTGATCGGGGACGCCGTCGATCAACCGTGCCAAACCCGCCGGCGTCGGCCAATCGAACAGGTCCTGGATCGTGATCTCCAGCCCCAGCCGTGCCCGCGCGCGCATGATCAACCTGGTGGCGCGCAACGAATGCCCGCCGAGGTCGAAGAAATCGTCGTCGACGCCCACCGACGGCAACTCGAGCACCTCGGCGAACACCTCGCACAGCCCGCGCTCCGACGACGTGCTCGGAGCCTCGCCCTTCGGCGCGTACTCGCCGGCCGGGGCGCGCAGGGCCCTGCGGTCGATCTTTCCGTACGGGGTCAGCGGAAGCTTGTCCGTCGCGACGAACCGATCCGGCAGCAGGTGCGGTTCCAGCCTGCTCTTGGCGAAGGTTTTCACCGTCTTCGCGTCCCCGCGGTCCGGAGCGAGCACGACGTAGGCGACAAGCAGGTCTTCGTGCGCGGCGACCGCGACGTGCACCACATCCGGGTGGCTGCCGATCACCGACTCGACCTCGTTCGGTTCGATCCGGTAGCCGCGCACCTTGACCTGGTCGTCGGTGCGGCCGAGGAAGTCCAGCTGGCCGTCGTCGCGCCAGCGGGCGAGATCGCCGGTTCGGTACATGCGCTCGCCGGGCGACCCGAAGGGGCACGCGACGAAGCGTTGCGCGGTGAGACCGAACTGCTGCAGGTAGCCCCGGGCGACGCCGGTGCCCGCGAGGTAGAGGTCGCCGACGGTGCCGGGAGGAACCGGGCGCAGTGCATCGTCGAGCACGTACCCCGTCGTCCCGGCGATCGGGCTGCCGATCGGCGGCCGCTCCGCGCCGGCGAGCGCTCGGCTCATCGTCGCGCACACCGTGCTCTCCGTCGGACCGTACGCGTTGATCATCAGGCGACCGGGTGCCCAGCGCTCCGCCGTCGAGCCGGTAACCGTGTCGCCGACGACTACGAGCGTGGTCACCGACGGCAGCTCGGTCTCCTTCATGACCGACAGCGCGGAGGGCGGCACCGTCAAGTGGGTGGTGCCGGTGCGGGCGGCCAATTTGACCAGCTCCGGGCCAGGCGTGAGTTGCTCCGCCGGGGCGACCACCAAGGTCGCGCCGGCGAACAGGCTCATCGCGACCTCCGCCATGGGCGAGTCGAAGTTCGTGGACGCGAACTGCAGCACCTGGGACCGAGTGTCGACTTTCAGCGGCTCCACATGCGACAAGACCAGGTTCGCCAGGCCCTGATGGGTGACGACCACGCCCTTGGGCACCCCGGTCGTGCCGGAGGTATAGATCACGTACGCGGGATGCGCGGGCAGGCAAGGCGGGACGGCCGGGACTTCGCCGGCCGGGTCGCCGCCCGCCAGGTCATCGACGACCACGGTCGGCAGCCAGTCGAATTCCGAGCCGGGCACCGCGATGTCCCGGGCGCGCACCAGCAGCCGGGGCCTGGCCTGGCTCAGCACCGCCTCGATGCGCTCGGCCGGATAGGTGTGGTCGACCGGCAAGTACGCCGCTCCAGCGCGCCACACCGCGAGCATCGCCGTGATCAGGGCGCGGCCACGCGGGAAACTCAGCGCGACGATCGACTCCGGGCCCGCGCCCCGCCGGAGCAGCTCGGCGGCCAGCCCTTCGGCGTCGGCCGCCAACCGGCGGTAAGAGACCTGCTCCCCGGGGCAGGCCAAAGCAATGGATTCAGGGTGTGCCGCAACCTGTTCCGCGAACAGCTCCCAAGCGGTCTTGAGGTCCTGCGGTGCGCCCGCATTGACGCTGTTCGAACCTGTCACTTCGCGTTCCATCCAAGCCTCCTGATGTCAGCCGCACTCGCGTCTCCCGCAGCACCTTCGAGCAGCAAGGCGCCGACCTTTTTCGCGACGTCTTTTCCCATCTGCTGAAGGATCGCGGCCAGCCGGTTCGCGATCGATGCCGCCGCGTCGGCATCGAAAATGTGGCTCTGGTAGTGCACGATGGCGCGCAACGGACTCTCCGAATCCGCATAGACCACGAGCGACAACGGATAGTGATTCGGCGTGAAGGCACGGATGCCGGTCACGCTGACGCCGGCGCTTTCCCCCTCTTGCGCGATCCCGGCCCGATCGAGCGGGAACGATTCAAAGGAAACCATGGTGTCGAACAAGGTCCGCCTGCGAGTCAGTTGCTGAAGCTCGCTCAACCCGTGGTGCTGATAACTCACCAATGCGGCCTGCCGAGCCTGCAGCGCGACGATCAAACCGCCGACGGTGCGCTCCGGGGAGCAGTCCACGCGCACGGGGACCGTATTGAGCAGCATGCCCACCACTGTTTCGATGCCGGGAACCGGCGACGACCGGCCCGAAACCGCCGCGCCGAAGATAATGTCCGCACGGCCGGTCAACTGCGAAAGCAGCATGCCCCAAGCGGCCTGGAAGACAGTATTGGCGGTGACGCCCAGATCAGCGGCGGCCGAGACGAGCGCACGCGAGTCGGCGGCGTCGAGCGGCACGTGCGCCTTTCGGATGGTGTCGGTGCCGCCGGGACGTCCCGCCGCGTCGCCGACCAGCGTCGGCTGCCCGCCGTCCAGTTCGCGCTTCCAGGCTTGTTCGGCCTCGATCTTGTCCTGTTTCGCGTACCAGGCCAGGAAATCCCGCTGATTTCCGGCCCTGGGCAGTCCGGCAGGCGCCGAACCGTAGAGCAGCAAGAGATCTCGCACCAGAACCGGCACCGACCACCCGTCGAGAATCGCGTGATGCACGGTCAGGACGAGTTCGGATTCGCCTTCCGACATCCGGATCAGGGTCATTCGCACCATCGGCGGCGTGCCGAGAGCGAACCGATCGCGCAGATCCTCCGCGAGGAAACGCTCGAATAGCCGATCCCTTTCGGCCGCGTCGAGGGCGGACAGATCCCTCGTTTCCCATGGCAGCGCCGCCGACTCGAGCACCAGCTGAAACAGCTCGCCGCGGCTGTCCGGGGCGAAGGTCGTCCGCAATCCGGCGTGCCGGTCCTGCAGCGCCTGTGCCGCGGCCCGCATCCGCCCGGGGTCGAGGTCGCCCGTCAGGCGCAAAACGTACTGCATCTGATAGGCGTCGGCGCCGGAATTGCTGTGCAGGCTGTGAAACAGCAACCCCGCCTGCAACGGCAGCAGCGGCCACACCTCGGCGAGACCCGGATGTTCGTGCGCCCACTGGTCCAGATCGTCCTGCGCGACCGGAGCCAGCGGCACGTCGGACGGAGTCAACGAGGAGGCCGCCGCCCTCGCGTGCCGGGCCAGCCCCGTCCACGCGGCCGTCAGGAGACCGGCCAGTGCGGTCAGCTCGTCCTGGGACAGCAGGCCGCTCGGCGCCGCCAGCACAGCCTGCAGCCGTTCCCCCTCCGGACCGGCTTTGAGCAACGCAGTGACTTCCAGGCTCGCCGAAGCGGGCATTTTCGGGTCCTGCGCGGCATCCAGCACGGTCAGCGCGGGCACTTCGACTTGGCTCCAGGCTCCGGAGTCCGTCGGCGCGAAGCGCCCCAGATAGTTGAAGCAGATCTCGCCGAGAGGCGGGCCGTCGAGTTCGGCGGCGGTGTCGGGGTTGAAATGCCTGAGCAATCCATAGCCGAGACCCTTGTCGGGAATCGACCGGAACAGTTCCTTGGTGAGCTTGACTGCCTTGCCTGCTGCGGCACCGCCGTCGAATGCGTCTTCGAGGTCGGCTCCGGCGAGATCGAGCCGGATCGGAAACACCGTGGTGAACCAACCCACGGTCCGGGACAGCTCCGCGCCGGGAACAGCTTCCTCCTCCCGGCCATGCCCCTCGACATGAAGCAGCAGAGAGCTTTCGTCCATTCCCTTGTCGCTTCGCCACTTCGCCAAGGCGAGAGCCAGACCGGCGGTCAAGCCGTCCATGACCTCCGCACGGAATGCCGTCGGCACCGCGGTGAGCAGCGACTCGGCGACCGCCGCCGGCAACGAAATCGAGGTCCGGACAACGGTTTCCAGCGTATCGACGTCCGGATCCAGCGACCGCGTTCCGAGCGACGAGGACGGACCCGCCAAGATCGACTGCCAGAGCGGCAACTCCGCCGCGCGCCGCGAACTGCGTGCTTCTTCGGCAAGGGCGCGCGCCCAGACGCCTGGTGAAGTCCCGGCCTTCGGCAGTTCGGGCCGGCGTCCCTCGCGAACGGCTGCCCACGCGTCCTCGAGGTCGGCCAGCAGGATGCGCCAGGACACGCCATCGATCACCAAGTGGTGCAACGCGATCAGCAGTCTTCCCGGGTCGCCGTCGTACCAGACGAACCGGGCGACGTCACCGGTAGCCGGGTTCAGTCCGGCCGCGACCCGTTCCAGTTCCTGCCGCACGCTGGCCTGCCACTCAGCGCCCCACTGGCCGGTCCACTCGACCCGGTCCAGTGCAGGCTCCGCAGTCCCCCGCGGCGCCAGGACGATCTCGTCGGCCGTCAGACGCATCCGAAACATGTCGTGATGCTCGAGAACAGCTCGCAATGTCGCAGTCAGCGTCGTGCTGTCGATCCCCTCCGGCAACTGCACGACCATCGCTTGCAGGAACCGGTCGAAGCCCGCTCCCCAGCCCCGGATCCATTGCGCGACCGGCAGAAGCGGGAACGAGCCCGCACTGCCGTGCTCGAGTTCCGGCGGGCGAGGCGCGGCCCCGGAGGCCGATCGCGATGCCACCAGAGCGGCGAGCGCCGCGGCCGTTCGCTTCTCGAAGATCTCCCTGGCACTGACCTCGACGCCGTGCCGCCTTGCCCGGGAGACGACCTGAATCGACTGGATGCTGTCGCCGCCGATGGCGAAGAAGTCGTCGTCGATGCCGACCTGGCCTAACCCGAGCACTTCCGCGAAATGCGCGGCGAAGCTCTCTTCGATTTCATTGCGCGCCGCCCGGTACTCCGTGCGGCGGGGCGCGGGCTGAGGAAGCGCGGACAGGTCCGGCTTGCCGTTCAGCGTGAGTGGTATCCGGTCCACCGTGACAAAAGAGGCGGGGACAAAAGGGGCGGGAAGCCTGCTCAGGACGAGCTGGCGCAATTCGCTGTGCACGAATTCGGAATCCAGCGCGATGGACCCGTAATCGCGGCTCGTCGAGAGGCCGGTCTCCGCGGCGGGCACGACATAGGCGACAAGTTGCTTGCCCCGCGGCAGGTCGAGCGAAGTCACCAGTGCGTCCGCGACCCCCGGATGGCCGGTCAGCACCGCCTCGACCTCGTGCGGTTCGATCCGGACGCCGTGGATCTTCATCTGCGAATCGGCTCTGCCGTGGAACATCAGCTCGCCGCCCGCCGTCCACGAGGCCAGATCGCCGGTGCGGTACATCCGTTCGCCCGCACCGCCGAACGGATTCGCGACGAACCGTTCCGCCGTCAGCTTCGGGCGGCTCAGATAGCCGCGTCCCAATGCCGGTCCGGCGACGTAGAGCTCGCCGATCGAACCGGGCGGGACCTGAGCGAGCCGTCCGTCCAGCACCTGAATCGACGCCTTCTCGACCGGACGGCCGATCGTGGGCATTTTCCCGGTGACGGCCAGCGGACCGCTCATGCTGGCGCAGACTGTGGTCTCCGACGGACCGTAGGCGTTGATCATCGTGCGTCCGGGCGCCCAGGTCCCCACGAGATCGGGGTTGGTCGTCTCGCCGGCGACGATCAGGCATCGCAGGCCCGGTACCCATTCCGGACGCAGCGGGACGACGACCGAGGGCGTCAGCGCGACATGGGTCACCCCGTTCCGGTCGATCGTGCCGGCCAGCGGGCGGCCCGGCTCGAGTTCCTCCTTCTTCGCCAGCACCAGCGTCGCGCCGGACAGCAGCGTGGCGAACAGCTCCCACACCGAGGTGTCGAACGCGGGCGACGAGGCTTGCAGGACCCGGCTGCCCGGCGCTATCCGAAGATGGCCGCGTGCCTGCGCGACGAGCGCCTCCATGCCGGAATGGGTAACCGCCACGCCTTTCGGCTGCCCGGTCGAACCTGAGGTGTAGATGACATACGCCGACTGCGCGGACCTGACCTCGGGCAGCCGCACAGCACCGGCTCGAAGCTCGGGCAGCTCTTGTACAGGCAGCTCCTGTATGGGCACTGCCAGTTCAGGCAGCTTCGCCTTGGTCGCACAGTCCGTCAACACCGTTGCGCAGCCGGAATCGGACACGATGAAGCTGATGCGTTCTGCTGGGTAGTCCGCGTCGAGCGGCAGGTAGGTCGCCCCGGCCTGGACCACGCCGAGTACCGCGGCGACCCAGTCGGGGGAGCGTTCCGCTGCGACCGCGACGACCGATTCCGCGGCCGCGCCTGCCTGGACAAGGGCCCGCGCGACCCGGTTCGCGGCGGCGCCCAGTTCACGGTAGGTGAGCTTCCGCCGGCCGAGTTCGACCGCGACGGCCTCCGGAGTTTCGCGCACCCAGCGCCGGAACAGGACCGGGATAGACGGACCGCCAGCTGCGCCACGGCTCGCCGGTCTCAAGGTCGCCTCCCCGCGCGGCCGGGCCAAGCCACGCCGCATTCCATCACCGACAGCTCAGCGCCCGGCATCTCGTGCACGCCTTCGAGCCGAAACCCGGCCGCACCCAGCAGTTCGCTCCAGCCGGATCGGGTTCTTTCCCTGCCTCCGCAGGCTGACAACATGAGGAGATCGTTCAGGCGCCCGGACCGGTCTCCGGTCTCGGCCAGCACCCGGTCCACGATCAGCAGGCGCGGGGCCGCGTCGCGACAGGCGGCCAGGATGTCGACAGCGCGTTCGTCCGGCCAGTTGTGCAGCACCGCGGCCAGTACAGCGACATCCCCCCGGGGAAGTTCGTCGGTCAGCATGTCCGCGCCTCGCAGGCGCACCCGGTCCGACAGCAGCGGATGCTCCGGAAGTGCGGACAGCGCCACCACTTCGGGCAGGTCCACCAAGACCGCGTGCAGCCCGGGGCGCAAACCGAGCAGCAGCTCCAGCAGGGCGCCGGTGCCGCCGCCGACATCGACTATCAGCCCGGTGCCGGGCCACACCGGCAGTTCCAGCAACGGCTCGTACATTTCGTGCGCGCGGCTGTGCATCTGGCGATGGAACGCGGCGAGCTTTTCGGGCGTGTCCGTGATCCGCTCGAACACGGGAGCGCCGAACACCTCCGGATAGCAGGGTTCGCCGGTGCGGACACTGTGCATGAAGCCGGTCCACAGGGCGAACATGTCGTTGTCGGCGAACTCCGCCCGCAGGCTTCCCGGCGTGTCAGTCGCCAGGAGCGTGCCCGCGGGAAGAAGCCGCCACTCGTCCCCCGGCCCCGGCGCCACCACGTCCAGCGTCGCCGCGGCCCGCAGGATCCGGTCCAGTACCGGTACCGGTGCACCGACGAGTTCGGACAGCTGGACGGCGGACCGCGGCGTGGCCAGGTGATCGGCCACCCCGAGGACGGCCAGGGCGTGCAGCACCCGCCCGGGAGCCGGGTCGGCCAGCGAACGCAGCCTGCGCGCCTCCGAAGGAGCGAGAACCACCGCGCGCGCCCGCTCTTCCGCCTCGGCCAGCTTGCGTTCCGCGGCATCGCCGAGCGTACCGGCGAAGATCCGCCGATAGTGCCCGAGCAACCGGAGGGCTTCGTCCCCAGGAATGTCCGAAGCGGCCAGGAAGGCCAAATCCGTGGGTGCCATATGCCGCGCGCCGAGCAGCGGCACCGGGCTCGCCAACGGGTGAAATTCCGAATTGTGCAGGCCTGCCGCGGCATTGCCGGGGAAGAACTCCCCGAGCATGAGCCCGGACTCGACAAAGCTCGACTTCAATTCGCGCTGGACACTTTGCACCAGGCCGATCAGCTCGTCGTCCGGAATGCCGTAGGGCACTACGACGACGCTTCGGCGGGCTGCTTCGGCCGACTCGTCGCCAGCGAGTTCTTCGCGCACGCTAACCAGAATCCGGTCCAGCTCGGCCCGGCCTGCGGTCGCGTCCCACTGCCGCAGCTCCACTCGCCCGTTCCGCAATGCGTTGCGCATGAACGGACAGACATCGCCCGGCCTGCCGAGATCGGGGTGCGGCGCGGCGACAAAGCTCTCCATCCACTCCAGCGCCTGGCCGGCCCGGTCAGCCGCGGATTTCCCGGACTCACCGGGTTCATGCGAACAACGGAATTTTCTGTCCTGCACGTCAGGAACTCCCAGACTTTTCGCGCGGAGTGCGCGTCGTATCGGGCGAATCACCATTCGAGCCGGAAAGGCCTTCCGGATCCGGTAAGCCGGCCAAGACCGGCTTCCGCTCGAGCAGCGACAGCAAGGGACCCGTCATCATCGTCGTCACGACCGCCGTTACGACCAGCGCGACGAAGATCGGCGCGGTGAGCAGCCCCGCACTGTATCCGACCTTGAGGACGACGAGTTCGGTCAGACCCCGGGTGTTCATCAAGGTCCCGACCTTCGCGGCCGTCCGGTTCGATTCTCCGGCCAGCCTGGCGCCGAGGTAGCTTCCGCCGCCCTTGCCGAGGACGGCCATCAGCACCGCGACGGCAATGAGCGCCCAAGGCAGAGAACCGATCCCCGATGAGAACACGGTCAGGCCGGTCACCACGAAGAACACCGGAATCAGCGCTTTTCCCACTCTGGTCACCGCGGTGACCACCTTCGCCCACGCAGCATCGTGCGGCACCGCGAGCCCGACCAGCACGGCGCCGAAGATCGCTGTCAGGCCAAGCCGTTCGACCGCGATCGCGACCCCGACCGCGAGCGTCCCGAGCCCGGCAGCGGTGACCATCGGCCAGCGTCCGCAAAGGACACTCGCGGCCCGGCTGCGCAATGCGTACCGCACCGCCAAGGCGGCCAGCGCACCGCCGCCGAGCACCGCGACAGCCTGGAGGAAGCCGTCTATCCGGCCAGAACCGAGCCCGACCGCGACCGACAGCAGCAACCAGCCCGCGACGTCGATGACCACCGCGGCCGTCATCGACAGCCGTCCCTCCGCCGTTTCGCTGATGCCCCGGTCGGCGAGGATCCTGGCCAGGACCGGCACCGCGGTGATCGACAGCGCTACCGCGCACATCAGCACGAACGCAGGCAGCGGCGCGCTGCCGCGCACCTGTCCGTCCTCGACGAAGATGACCCAGCACGCGAACAGCACTCCCGACAGCAGCGCGGGCACGAACCCACCAGCGACGACCCATCCCGTTGTACGCCAGGAGAATTGCTGTCCGCCGAGACGAAGCTTGTGCGCGAGCCCGACAAGGAACAGGACCAGACCCGCCTCGGCAAACAGCGACAGGATCTTGCTGACCTCGGCGGGCAGGACCGTCGCGAACGACGCCTGGCCCAGCAGCGCGACAGCGACGGGACCGGCGAGCAGGCCCGCCACGATCTCGCCGATCACCTCCGGCTGGCGCAGCCGTCGCGCCGCGGTCCGGCCCAGCCAGCCGATCGCGAGGACGACGACCAGCGCCGCGAGCACGTGCGAAGTCCGGAGCACGGCCTCGATACCGGTCATGCGCGCAGCTCGGCGAGGTACTCGTACTGGCTCGGCAACGTGTCCACCAGGAACTTTGCCTTGTCCCGGATCGCGGCGAACTCCTTGCGCGCGGCCGTTTCGTCGGAAATGTTCAACGCGGGAGAAGGACGCAGCGGTATGCCGCCGGTCCCGAGAAGGACGCACATGTACGAGTACGGCGGCAACCCGTGGTAGTACGGGAACACGTTCTCCGAATCCGGCAACTGCACCTGCCACCGTTCGATGCGCTCGGCCAGCGCGTCGGGCATGGCGCGGGTCTTCGTGTCCTTCCAGTACCGCGTGTCGTCGCGGGCCGCGCCTTTGTAGTGCACGACAAGGAATTCCCGCACGCCGTCCATCACGTTGGCGACGGCGGAGTTGTACCGCTCTCGCAGCCTCGGATGCCAGTCAGCCGCCGGGAAGTGCTTCACCAGCTGCTCGATCGCGTGGTGGATCAAGAAAATCCCGGTGGACTCCAGCGGCTCGACGAATCCGCTGGACAGTCCGACGGCGACGCAGTTGTTCTTCCACGACTGCTCGCTGCGGCCGATCCGCATCCGGATGTGGTTGGCCTCGACCTCGGCCGCCCTCGGGCCGGCGAACTCGCGCAGAGTGCGTTCGGCTTCCTCCGGCTCGCAATAGTCCTTGGCGTACACATAACCCGTGCCGATCCGGCCGATCAGCGGGATCGTCCAGATCCAGCCCGCCTTCTGCGCGGTCGCGGTGGTGCACGGCCGGAAGCCTGCCTTTTCCGTGTCCAGCGGCACTTGCAGGGCTACCGCGCTGTCGTTGGGCAGGGTGTCCTGATAGGACACGAACGGGACGTCGAGCGCCTGGTTCAGCAGAACGCCGCGGAACCCGGTGCAGTCGACGAACAGGTCGCCGTGGATCTGTCCGTGTTCCTTCGTGACGACGTGGTCGATCCAGCCCCGTTCGTCGAGCCGCACGTGCCGCACCTCGTCGACGATGCGCCGGACTCCCCGGTCGATCGAATACCCGGCGAGATACTCGGCCAGCAGCGCCGCCTCGAAGTGGTAGGCGTACGGGAACTGGGTTTTGCCCTGGTGCTCGGACATCGTCAGCCCGGCGGGTTCCCCGGCCCCCTCCGCGAAATCCTGATCCAGCAGCGAGCCGTCCAGCCGCCGCGGGCTGCGTCCGTTGTCGCATAAGGACGCCATCACGAAGCAGTCCTTGTCGAAGCGTTCGCTCGGTCCGTTCCGCAGCCACCAATCCGTCAGCGGGAACCCGCCTGCCGAGCGCAGCTGCTCGAACGGATGGTAGAAGTGATGGCCCGGCCCGCGCCAGTCCTCGAACCGGACAGCGAGCTTGTAGGTGGCGTTGCACGCCGGCATCCAGTCTTCTTCCTTGAGGTCGAGAAACTCGAAGAAGTGCCGGATATCGCTGAAAGTCGCCTCGCCGACCCCGATAGTGCCGATCTTCCCGGATTCGACGAGGGTCACCGACAACCGGTCGCCGAACGCAGCCTTCAGGTACGAGGCGGTCATCCACCCGGCGGTGCCGCCGCCGACAATGACCACCCGGTCAGGGTTCTTCGCACTCACATCAGCACCTCAGTTCACGTGGTCGGCCGTCCCGCGCTCCTGGTTCGCGCGCCCACCGCGACAATGACGTTCAAAGGAAAACTGGAAGGGACATTCGAAGGCGGCCGTACGCTCGCCTGACTGTCTCACGGACCGGCGCCTGCCTGCGCCAGATCGGACTTTACAGATACTTCGGCCGCACGGCAAAGAACTCGAAAGACTCCTTGACGAGCGTCGCGCATTATTTGTTTGGCTGTAACGTCAGTGGAAGGCTTCGCAGACCGTTGACCACGATCAAATCCAGCCGCTCCGGAATTCCCGCGGACCGGACCGAGCCGACCTGTGCGCAGAGCTCCCGGAAGATGGTCCGCATCTCGAGCCGCACCAGCCGGCTGCCCACGCAAAAATGCGGTCCGGCTCCCAGCGCGAGATGCCGGTTAGGAGAGCGCTGGAGGTCGAACACGTCCGGATCGCCGAATTGCCGGTGATCGCGGTTCGCCGACGGCAGCCAGCACACCACCAGATCGCCTTCGCGGATCTGCTGATCGCCGACCCTGGTGTCGGCGACCGCCTTTCGCATCATATGCGTCGCGCTTGAGGTCCACCGCAGGATCTCGTCGACAGCAGTGCTTTCCACCGCGTCGAAACGCCGGCGCAGCAGCTCCCATTGCTCCGGGTGCTCCAGGAGGGCGAGCATTCCGCTCGCTGTGGCGAGCCGGACGTTTTCCGTTCCGCCGACCAGCAGGTTGTCGCAATTGAGCACCACCTCGTCGAGTGACATCAGCTCGCCGTCGACCGCAAGCGAAGCGAGCGCGCTGACCAGGTCGTCTCCCGGTTTCTCCCGGCGCTCCGCCGCTAGGTCCGCGAAATAGCCGAGGATTTTCGCATGCGCGAGGCTGCGCTCTCTCGCGGTGCCGGCACAGAAGGCTTGATTGGTCCAGCCGGCCACCGCGGGCCGGTCCGCCTCGGGGAGGTCCAGGAAGGCACAGATCAAATCCACCGGCAACTGCGCGGCGACATCGGCGACGAAGTCGATCGTGCCCGCTTCGACCGCCTTCTGCACAATGCGGTGAGCAGCGACGTCCAGCTCGGCTTGCAAGGTATTCAGATGCCGCGGGGCGAACCAGGCCGCGACCGCTTCCCGGATCACCGCATGCCTCGGCGGATCAGACAGCGCGAAAGTGCGATTGCCGCCGGGATCGGCTCCCTGCGCCGAAGGCCGCAGTACGATCCCCGAGGAGGAACGGAAGTGCTCCGGGTCGCGCAGGACCGCCTTGACGTCGTCGTACCGGGTCACCGACCAGAATCCCGGAAACGCCGCCGGTTCGTGCCAGGCCACCGGCTCGTACTCGCGCATCCACTGCCACAGCGAGAACGGCAGGCCGTCGAGATAGGTGGCGCCGTCGACCAGATTGTCCATGTCTTCGGCCAAAACTTCGCCTCTCCGACGACGGCGGCAGGTGCACCGGGGCCGATCTCCCGGCTAGCCGCGGATGTGTTCGGCTTCGGCGGCGCGCAAAAGGCCCGCGCACCGCGAAAACGGAGCGACTCGCGCGGACGCTCAGCGCGAGGCGTAAAGGGTATAGATGGCGATGCCGTCCGGCAGGTCGTCGGCGAGCACGGCCGTGACAGTGAAACCTCGCTCGCCGAGCAGCGCCTCGGCGGCGGCCAGCGCCCCGCCGGTGTCCTGGATCTCGGCGACCACCTGCCGGATCCGGGCCCAGTCGCCTTCGTCCAGTCCGCGCAGCACGTCCACCTCGGCGCCTTCGGCGTCGACCTTCAGCAGGTCGATCGGGCGCGTCGGCTCGACCTCGGCGAGGACGTCGGACAGCCGCCTGATCTCGACCGGAACCGTCTCGCTCCGGAACGCTCCGGTCGTGGTCACCTCCTGGAAAACCCGTTCGCCGACCAGATCGAGCAGCGGGCCTTCCTTGAGTTCCCGGTACCGCGTGGAATTGCCGGGCAGCTGCGGGTAGAACGTGAAGTCCACCCCCGCCTCCGCGCGCTCGCCCAGCCCGGACGGGAACACCCGGACCCGGTCGGCTCCGTGCAGTTCCAGGTTGGCGCGCAGGGCCGCCACGAGCGCCGGATGCGGTTCGAAGGCCAGCACGTCGACCTCGGCCGCCTCCTTGCTCGCGAACAAGGAGAACAGTCCCACATTCGCGCCGACGTCCACCACCAGCGCGCGGTCCGGGATGTCGATCCCCTCCCGAAGATAGCTTCGCCGGGTGAACACCTCGTCGTAGATGAAGTTGATCTCGGCGTACTTGCCTGCCGGATCGACGGTCGCGTAGCACGCGAAGCCGTCGACCAGGTCCAGTTTCACCGCAGCCATTTCCACCACCGCTGACCTCCCCTCGGACAATGGCAGCCTATAGTCGACGATAAACGTGTCAAGCAGGTCAAGAACAGCCTAAATATGCGGCGCGAGAAATGTTAACTCCCTGCTTAAACAGATTGACGGCCCGGCGGCGGCGAACCGATCATTCGGCGTGGAGCGGCAGTTCCGCCCGCTCGCGCACCGAGGGGGAACTCGTCATGGCGTTCGGTCCGGCACTCGACCGCGACACTCTCGACCGCGAATACTCGCCCAGCTCGCGCATTCCTGACATCGGCGTCTATCTCGACGAGTACGCCGTGCGCAGCAGGCAGGTCCGCGCCTATTTCCCCCGGCGCCACTGCCTCCGCTACGGTCCCCGTCCCGAGCAGCTGCTGGACTACTTTCCGCCGACCGGCGAGGGCGCCCCGCTGCACGTCTATATCCACGGCGGGTACTGGCAGCAGCTCGACAAGAACGACTCGCACTTCCCCGCGCCAGGTTTCCTGCGGGCGGGCGCGGGTTTCGCCGCGCTGGGCTACGGCCTCGCCCCGCGCTACTCGCTGGACGAGATCGTGACCATGGTCAGGGAGGGCCTGCTCTGGCTGCTCCGCACGGCGGGCAGACTGCCGGGACGGCCGGGCGCGATCCATCTCAGCGGCAGCTCCGCCGGCGCTCACCTGATCGCGATGGCCCTGCTGACGGGCTGGCTGCCGGACGGACTGCACCCCGCGGACGTCTTCACCAGCGCGACCCTGCTCAGCGGCGTCTACCTGCTCGACCCGCTGCGCGGGACCTACATCAACGACGCTGTCGGCCTCGACGCCGAGGCGGCCGACCGGAACAGCCCGATCGCGCTGCTGCCGGAGCGCCTGCCGCCGCTCGTGGTCGCGCGTGGCGACAACGAGACCGACGCCTTCGCCTGGCAGCACGACGAGTTCGTGGCCGCCGCACGCCCGAGGGCAGCGTCGCTGACCGACTTCGTGGCGCGGGAGCGCAACCACTTCGACCTGCCGCTCGACCTGAGCACCCCGGGAACCCAGCTCGGGGACGCGGTGCTGGGGCGGACGGTTGGCGCTCAGCCCAGCCCAGTGCGCACGAAATCCTTGCCGGCCAGCTGACCGTCCCGGAAACACAACCGGTACAACGACTCCGGCGCGGGCACGATCGCGGCCCCGGTCAGGTAATAGCGGCAGGACGCCGCGGCGGGCTGAGGCACCTCGTCAGTGAGCTCAGGTGCGCTCAATTCGAAGGCTGGCAACGACTTCTCCACCTGTTCGCTGGTCTCGCCGATGCTCAGCCGGTCGAAGTCGGCGCGCGAGAGCACGGTGTTGAACACCCAGACCGCGTAGACGCCGAGCACCAGCATCGTCGCGGCCGCGCTGATGCCCACGGGGAGCGCGATCCCCTTCACCAGCCGCCAGCGGATGCGCCGCTGGGCGCGTGCCATTCCGCGCGCCGTCGGCGACCCGGCTTCGCCCGCCGCGCCCGCCGACGTCCGCACAGCGATCCCCTCGCCGTGCGGAAGCCGTGCAGTGACCCGGAATCCGCCGTCGTGCGGTTCGGCGGCGAATTCGCCGCCCGCGAGCCGCACCCGCTCCTCCAAGCCGATCAGTCCTCGCCGCCCCCGCACCGCGGAGATCGGCGGGCTGCCCGGAGCGGGGCCGTTGGTCACGGTCACTTCCGTCTGATCAGCGTGGTAAACCAGCTTGACC
Organism: Amycolatopsis ultiminotia; assembly: GCF_039536925.1. NCBI lineage: Bacteria > Bacillati > Actinomycetota > Actinomycetes > Pseudonocardiales > Pseudonocardiaceae > Amycolatopsis > Amycolatopsis ultiminotia. The sequence goes on from NZ_BAAAZN010000016.1 coordinate 175,214, forward strand.
AGCACCTGCGCGCCGGGCACGTGCTTGGTCACGTTGGTCAGGGACTCCTGCACGACCCGGTAGGCGGCCCGGTCGGCGAGCGGGGCCAGCTCGACCGGTTCGCCCTCGTGCTCCAGCCGGACGGCGAGACCGGATTCCCGGGTGCGCTCGACCAGTTCGGCGACGCTCTCGTGCACCGGCTCGGCCGGCGCGGGCGCCAGATCGTGCCGCAGCACCCCGACCACCGCGCGCAGCTCCTTGGTCGCGTTGGTCACCGCGAGCCGCATGTCCCCGGCGAACTCGCGGCATCGCTCGTCCACCGCCGGGTCCACCTCGAAAACCCCGGCCCGCAAGGCGATCAGGCTCAGCGCGTGGCCGAGGGAGTCGTGCATGTCCTGCGCGATCCTGGCCCGCTCCCGCAGCCGTTCCTGCTCCGCGGTGATCTCCTGCTCGCGTTCCAGCTGACGTGCCCGCTCCCAGCCCGCGCTGATCAATCCGGCGTACAGCCTGCGGTACCGGCCGGCCAGCCACGGCAGCACGCCGAGGAACAGCAGCGCGGCGAGGAAGTAGAACCAGTAGAGCAGATTGCTCGCGATCCGCGGCAGCGAGCCGCCGCTGAGCACTCCCGCCGCCACCGCGACCAGCAGCCCGGCCAGCACGCTGAACGAGAAGCCGAGCAGCGGCCCGCGGACGGCATCGACCGTGCGGCCGATGCGGTAGCTCACCACGACCAGCGCGACGACGTAGGACAGCAGGAACGGCGGGCTGATGCTCAGGTTCGAGACCTGCGTCAGCGCGACCGCTCCCACGAGCAGCCAGGAGACCAGCGGCACCGCTCTGGCGAGCGCGCCCGCGACGGCGAGCGCGCCGACCCCGGCGAGCAGGGACAGCCACGGCACGCCCCGCTCCCCCTGCAGCGTGCGCTCGGCCAGCACCAGCAGGATCAGCCCGGCCCACATGCCCAGTTCCCGGTACGTCCTGTCGGTGGCGAGCGCGCGTAATCTCGCGACGCGGGCGGCGGCGATCTTCACAAGGTCCATAATAGTTGCGGCGGCGCCGCGGACAACGGCGGTCCGCTAGCATGGCCGCGGAACATGAGGAGGCACAAGCATGATCCGAGTGGTGCTCGCCGACGACGAGGCCATGGTGCGCACTGGGGTCTGCGGGATCCTGACCACCGATCCGGAGATCGAAGTGGTCGCCGAGGCGGGCAACGGGCTGGAGGCGATCGAACTGGTCGCCCGGCACCGGCCCGACGTGGCCGTCCTCGACATCCGGATGCCCAAATTCGACGGTTTCGCCGCGGCGGAACGGATCTGCGCCACCGAGTCGAACCGGACCGCGGTCATCATGCTCACGACGTTCTCCGAAAGCACTTACATCGCCAAGGCTTTGCGGGCCGGGGCCAGCGGGTTCCTGGTGAAGTCCGGCGACCCGCGCGAGCTGATCGCCGGGGTGCGGGCCGTCGCCGACGGCGCCGCCTACTTCTCGCCGCACGCGGCCACGACCGTGATCGGCTCGTTCAACGACGACCGGACCGCCCGCGGCGACGCGGCCAGGCAACGGATCGAAGCGCTGTCCGAGCGGGAACTCCAGGTGCTCGCGCTGGTCGGCGCGGGCCGCTCCAATCAGGAAATCGGGCGCGAGCTCTACCTCGTCGAGGGCACGGTGAAGAGCTACGTCAGCACGATCCTCAACCGGCTCGACGTCCGCAACCGCGTGCAGGCCGCGATCATCGCCTATGAGGCCGGAGTGGTCGAGAAACTGAGCTAGCGTCCCGAGGCGGCTTCGTCCTTGCCGGAGAAGACGAGGTCGCGGAGCCGGTCCAGCCGCCGGCGGTCCACTGTGGACAGCAAGGTGCGGACCCGGTCGGCGTGCGTGCCGCCGAGGCACGGGACGGGGATCACGACCGCATAGCCGCCCGCGCCGGGCCGGAAGGTGAGCGCACTGGTCAGGGGAAGTTCGGCGGTCACCGGGATCTTGGCGTCCATCTCGTCCCACGCCCGCACCAGATCGCGATCGGTACGGCCGGCGGGAAGCGACATCGACCCGGACGAGTACATGTCCAGCAGCCACTTCCGCATGTCCTCGTGGAAAAACCGGCGCAGCTCGGCGCGAACGGGCGCGGAGCGCGCTTCGGCCAGTACTCGCTCGGCGGCTTCTTCGCTGGGCACGGTGCCCAGCACGAGGTCCGCGAAGCCCTCTTCGGCCGTGCGCTGCCTGCTTTTCGGGTCGAACCTGGTGACCACGGTGATTTCGCCGGTCACGGTCAGCCGCTCGCCCGCTTCGGCCAGCCGCAGCCAGAGATCCCAGTCCTCCATGGCGATGCGCTCGGTCGCCCAGCCGCCCGCGGCCTCGGCGATGCCCCGCACGTGGCCGATCCGCGACGGCTCGTACATCGGCAGCATCAGCTGCAGATCGGGATGCCACACGGTGCCGAACAGACTGGGGCTGTTCAGTTCCCTGCCGTCCCCGGCGACGTGCACGTTGCCGGTGCCCGCCCACCTGGCACCCCGCTCCAGCAGGCCGAGCAGCACTTCGAGGTGGTTCGGCCGCCAGCGGTCGTCGTCGTCGAGATAGGCCACGTACGGAGCGGTCGCCAACTCCAGCGCCCGGTTGCGGGGTCCGCCGGGGTGCCCGCTGTGCGGCGCCGCGACGAAGCTGATCCTCGCGTCGTCGAACGACCGCACGACTTCCTCGGTGTCGTCGGTCGACCCGTCCGACACGATGATCAGGCGCCAGTCGCGCACACTCTGTTCGAGCACGCTCAGCACCGCGGCCTTGAGCAGCTCGGCCCTGTTGTAGGTCGGGCAGACCACGTCGATCCTGCTGGGCACGGCGGGCACCTCGTCTCGAACCGGTTTCGGCTCGAACGCTAGTGCCCGCCGGAGCGGGACACCACGTGGTTAACGGTCGGCTTAAAGCCTTGTCGGCTCCGCGCGGAGCCAGGTTGAATCGGCGCGGGGCTGACGATGTCATGGCCGGGCCGGCCGTTCTGCCACTTCTAGGGGGACTCACACAGCATGACGGAAAGCCGCGAAGAGTTCGATGTCGTAACGGAGCGGGGAAAGCCCGCCGTGATCCTGGCGAAGCCGGAGCGGGTCGGCGGTCCCGAAGCGTGGGTCGAGCGGCAGTGCGACCGGATCCGGTCCGTTGTGGCCGGCCACGGCGCCGTGGTCGTACGCGGGCTCGAATTGGTCGAGCTGCCCCGGATCGATTTGGCCAGCAGGCTGCTCAGCACGAGCGTCATGGTCGAGCGAGAAGGCTTCGCGCCGAGGGAACAGCGCAGACGCCACCTCTACTCCGGCACCAAATGGCCCTCGGACCAAGTGATGTGCATGCACCACGAGCTCAGCTACCTGCGCACCGCGCCGAGCCTGCTGATGTTCTCGTGTTTGACCGCGCCGGGCGAAGGCGGCGCCACGGCCGTCGCCGACGCCGCCGCGGTGCTCGGCGATCTGCCCGGCGACCTCGTGCGCCGGGTGGCAGGCGAAGGGTGGTGGCTGGACCGCAACTACCACGAGGAGATCGGCGTTCCCTGGGAAGCGGCCTTCGGCACCTCTGACCGCGCCGCGGTCGAAAAGTACTGCCGGGACAACGACATCGAGTTCGCTTGGACGGACGGCGGGCTGCGCACCAGCCAGCTCCGGCCCGGTGTGGTGACACATCCCGGCACCGGCGAGCGCTGCTGGTTCAACCAGCTGGCTTTCCTCAACGAGCACACCATGGAACCCGACGTCCGCGACTACCTGCTGGCGGCGTTCGGCCCGGCCGGGCTCCCGTTCACCACGAGGTTCGGCGACGGCGAACCTCTCGACCGGGCCACTGTGGACCTCGTCAACAAAGTCTACGGCGAGCACACCTCGCGCGAACCGTGGCAGCGCGGCGACCTGCGGCTGGTCGACAACATCCGGATGGCGCACAGCAGGGAGCCCTACCGCGGCGAACGGGACGTCGTGGCGGCCTTCGCCGACCCGTTCGAGCCCGCGGCGCTGCGCTGACCGTCCACCACACCCGACGAAGGAAGTCATGACCGCAGCGAAAACACCTTTCCGGGAAATCACCGAGGCGCAGTCGCTGCCCCGGCTGGTCCGGCTCGGTCCCAACCTCTACGGCGCCGTGTTCACGCTGATGAAGCTGGTGCCCGCCCGCTACATCCTCCGGTCCGCTTACGACCGGGGCGAAATCGGGCCGGACACGGTCATCGTCGAAACGACGTCCGGCACGTTCGGGCTGGCGCTGGCGATGCAGTCCGCGTTGCTGGAACGCGAACTGGTGCTGGTCAGCGATCCGGTGATCGACCGGAACCTGTACCGCAGGCTCACCGATCTCGGGGCCGAGGTCGAAATCGTCGACCAGCCCGCCGCCGAAGGGGGCCATCAGGGCGCGCGGCTGCGGCGGCTCGCCGAGATCCGCGCGGAGCGGCCCGACACGTTCTGCCCCGAGCAGTACACCAACCCGGACAACCCGAAGTCCTATCAGGTCGTGGCCGAGCACCTGCGGGATTCGCTCGGCGAGATCGACTGCGTGATCGGGCCGGTCGGCTCCGGAGGTTCGTTGTGCGGCACGGTGTCCGCGCTGCGTTCGGGGTCGCCGTTGACCGCCGCGGTCGCGGTGGACACCCATCGCAGTGTCCTTTTCGGACACGAGGACGGGGTCCGCCCGTTGCGCGGGCTCGGCAACAGTCTCTGGCCCGCGAACCTGGACCACCGGATCTTCGACGAGGTGCACTGGTGCTCGGCGGGCCAGGCGTACGCGGCCACCCGCGAGCTGCACCGCAGGCATGCCCTGTTCCAGGGGCCGACGAGCGGCGCCGCCTACGTCGCGGCGCGCTGGTGGGCGGCCAAGAACCCGGACGCCCTGTGCGTGGTGATGATGCCCGACGAGGGCTACCGCTACCAGGAGACCGTCTACGACGACCAGTGGCTGGCCGGTCAGGGTCTCACGGCCGTGCTGCCGGCCGCCGAGCCGGTCGAGGTGTCCGAACCGCGCGCGGCCGACGGCGACTGGAACCGGTTCCGCTGGGCGAGGCGGGAGTACTCGGAGGTTCTCGGGACGGCGCCCTCGGCGGGGCGGCAGTGACCGACACCGGACGGCTGAAGGCAGGACTCGGTCGCCGGACGGGGTCGCTTGTCTTCGGCACGTCCCGTCAGCACGACATCGCTCCCGAGCTCGAACTGAGCACGACCGTCGACCTCGCGCACGTGGTGATGCTGGCCAGGCAGGGCCTGCTCGACGGACCCGCCGCGGCCGAGCTGCTGCGGCTGATCACGCGGCTGCGCGAGGGGAACTTCGCCGAAGTGGCCGGCCGGCCCGCCCCGCGCGGGCTCTACTTGATGTACGAGGACTTCCTGGTCGCCGAACTCGGTGCGCGGACGGGCGGGATGCTGCACACAGGCAGGTCCCGCAACGACCTCAAGGCCGCCTGCACCGCGCTGCGGCTGGGCCGCTGGGTGCGCGAGGCGGGCGAGCAGGCCGTGCGGCTGCAGGCCGTTCTGCTCAACCGGGCCAGGACGTTCCGGGACACCGTGATGCCGGTGCACACGCACTTCCAGCCCGCCATGCCGATCACCTACGGCTACTACCTCGCCGGGATCGCCCAGCTGCTCGGCCGTGACCTCGCCGCGCTGCGGCAGGCCGCGGACGGGCTCGACCGGTGCCCGATGGGCGCGGGCGCGGTCGCGGGCACCGACCTGCCGATCGATCCGGCGGCGGTCGCCCGGCTGCTCGGGTTCGCCCGGCCCGCCCGGCACGCGCTCGACGCGGTCGCCAGCCGGGACGTCCCGCTGCGGGTGCTGGGCGCGGTCGCCGGGCTGGGCGTGACGTTGAGCAGGCTCGCCACCGACCTGCAACTGTGGTCGTCGGCCGAGTTCGGGTTCGTGACGTTCCCCGAGCGGCTGGTCGGCGGAAGCTCCGCGATGCCGCAAAAGCGCAACGCGTTCCTGCTCGAACACCTCAAGGCGAAGGCGGGGCACGCGATCGGCGCGTGGACCGCGGCCGCCAGCACGATGAAGTCGACCCCGTTCACCAACTCCATCGAAACCGGCACCGAGGCGGTCGCCGCGATCTGGCCCGGCCTGGACGCGGTGGCCGAGGGCGTGCTGCTGGCGCAAGTGGTCGCGAGCGGGGCCCGTCCGATGCCCGACCGGATGCGGGCCTCGGCGGAGCGCGGATTCGTCACCGCCACGGCACTGGCCAACGATCTCGTCCGGGCGGGAGTGCCGTTCCGGGCCGCGCATCATCTCGTGGGCGCCGCGGTCCGCGCCGCGCTCGAACGCGGCGGCTCGGCCGTCGAGGCGGCGGACCTGCCGCAGGACCATCGCGCCGCGATGTCCGGCCGGTCCTACGACGTCGCCGCGGCCGCCGAAGCGGCGTCCTTCGGTGGCGGGCCCGGCGCGTTCGACGAGGTGTTCGCCGAAGCGTGCCGAGATTGGTCCGAGCACCGCAGCTGGCTCGCCGCGGCGCGCACGGCCCAGCAAACGGCCCGCGAGGAACTCGACATGGCTGTCGCCGCGATGATGAACGGGGAGACCGCGAAATGAGCACCCGGCGAGAACAATGGTTCGCCTTGGTGGAGAGCAACACCACCGGGTCCGGCCGGGAATTCTGCCGGGCCGCCCGCGCCCGCGGGCTGCGCCCGGTCGTGCTCGCGGCCGACCCCGCCCGTTATCCCTACCTGGCCGAAGACGGCATCGACGTGCTGGTGCTCGACACGGCCGATCCCGACGCCGTCGCCGACCGCTGCCACGACCTCGCCGCGCAGGGACTGGCCGGGGTGAGCTCCAGCTCGGAGTATTTCGTGCCGGTCGCCGCCCGAGTGGCGGCGAAGCTCGGCCTGCCGTGCCCCGACGCCGACGCGATCGCGCGGTGCCGGAACAAGGACCGCCAGCGCGAGGTGCTGGCCGGCGCGGGTGTCGGCCAGCCAGAGTTCCGGATCGCGACTTCCGTCGCCGAAGCCGTGCGGGCGGCAGGCGAGCTGGGCCTGCCCGCGGTAGTGAAACCCACCGCGGGCTCCGGCTCGGTCGGGGTGCGGCTGTGCGCGACGAGCACGGAGGTGGCCAGCCACGCCGAGCAGCTGCTCGGCACGACGGTCAACGAGCGAGGACTGCCCGCCGAGGCGCGAATCCTCGTCGAATCCTTCGCCGACGGCCCCGAGTTCTCGGTGGAGTCCCTCGACGGCGAGGCGGTCGCGGTGGTGGCCAAGCATCTCGGCCCCGCACCGCATTTCGTGGAGACCGGGCACGACTTTCCGGCCCCCGTCCCCGAGGCCGACCGGCGCGTGCTGGCCGCGACCACCCGCGCGGCGCTGGCCGCGCTGGGCCTCGGCTGGGGCGCCGCGCACACCGAACTGCGGCTGACCGCCGCGGGTCCGGCGGTGATCGAGGTCAACCCGCGGCTGGCGGGCGGCATGATCCCCGCGATGATCCGGGCCGCCACGGGACTGGACCTGGTGGACGCGGTGGTCGCGGCCGCGACAGGGCAGGACCGGCCCGCGCCCGCGGGCGGGCCCGGCTCCGGCTGCGTGCGGTTCGTCCTGCCCGCCGGACAGGGTGTGCTGCGCGGCGTGCACGGGCTCGACGCGGCCCGCTCACGGCCCGGGATCGCGATCGCCGAGCCGTCCGCCGTACCCGGCGCCCCGGTCCGGCCGTCCGGCTCGTTCCGGGACCGGGTCGCCTACGTGGTCGCTGCGAACCGGACCCTGCTGGACGCGGTGGCAGCGGCCGAATCCGCCGTCGCGGACCTCACCGTCACCCTCGGCTGAGACCGCGCGGAAGCTCGTCCGTGAAGGGAACCCTGAGGGAGTCTGATTCCCTCACGGACCACGCCGCAAAGGCCGCCAAGCCGGCCCTCGCGCGAGGGTATGTACTGACAGGTGTCTGCCTCGGGCACGCGCGGCCCGCGATGCTCGTGGCATGATGAAAAAGAGCGTTCCGATCACCGTCTTCGCCCGTACCGCGGCCAGCCCAGCCCACACCTACCGGGTCATCGCGCCGATCGACCTCCCCCGGGTGTTCAAGCCGTGGGGACCGTTCCCCGGCGTCGCGGAGGTGCGCGGCCAGACCGGCAGCTGGGACCGGCCGGGGACCTCGCGCCAGACCTGGTTCACCGACGGCTCCAGGGCCGACGAGCGGCTCACCGAGACGGTGGACGGGCACGGGTTCGCCTACGAGCTCAGCGGCTTCACCAACGTGCTGGCCAAGCTGGTCTCCGGGGTGCGCGGCGAGTGGTCGTTCCTCCCCGAGATCGGCGACGCTGCGGGCGAACAGCACCGAGAACATCGTGATGGGCAGCGAGCGGAACCGGGCGAGCACCCCGTTGTCCATGTCCTTGATCAGCCCCATGCCCGCCACCTGCGCGGCGCCGAGACCGGTGTTGAGCAGGATCGCGGGCATCAGATAGTCGACGTAGGCCACCCCCTGCGGGAACAGCGCCGGGTTGGCCATGCTGCCGAAGACCTCGCTCAGCACGAGCAGCATCAGCAGCGGCTGCAGCATGCCGAGGATCATCAGCCGGGGCTCGGCCGCCATCGCCCGCAGCGAGCGCCCGGTGAGGACGGCGAGCTGGACCCGCACGCTGCTGCCGCGCCAGCTTCGGTGCCGCGTGGCGGCGGTCGTGTCGAGGGTGGTCATGCGGTCGCTCCCGCCGTGCTCGCCGCTGCCGGGGTTTCCCCCGCGAGGTTCAGGTACACGTCATTGAGGGTCGGTTCGGTGACGGTGGCCTCGACCACGTCGATAGCGACTTCGTCGAGCGCGCGGACCACAGTGGACAGTCGAGCCGATCCGGTCACCGGGACGCTGAGCGCGTAGTCCTTCTCGTCGGCCGCGGGCGTGAACCCGCTGCGGCGCAGCGCGTCGCTCGCCACCGCGAGGTCGGCGTCCGCGGGCAGCGTGATCCGGAGCGCCTTCTCCCCCACCTGCGCCTTGAGCTCGGCCGCCGTCCCGGCTCCCACCACTTTTCCTTGGGAGAGAACGGTGATCCGGTCGGCGAGCCGGTCGGCCTCGTCGAGGTACTGGGTGGTCAGCAGCACCGCGGCGCCGTCCCGGACCAGCCGCTCCACGTGTTCCCACAGCGCGGTCCGGCTCGTCGGGTCGAGCCCGGTCGTCGGCTCGTCGAGGAAGATCACGTCCGGCCTGCCGACGAGGCTCGCCGCCAGGTCCAGCCTTCTGCGCATGCCGCCGGAGTAGGTCTTCGCCGTCCGGTCGGCGGCGTGCGCGAGGTCGAACATCTCGAGCAGTTCGTCCGTGCGCTGCCGCGCCTCGGCCTTGCTCGCGCCGAGCAGCCTGGCGATCAGCCGGATGTTCTCCCGGCCGGACAGCTGCTGGTCGACCGAGGCGTACTGCCCGGTCAGCCCGATGCGCCTGCGCACCTCGCGGCCCTGCGTGCAGACGTCGTAGCCCGCGATGCTCGCCGCTCCGCTGGTCAGCGGGAGCAGCGTGGCCAGGATGTGCACCAGGGTCGTCTTGCCCGCGCCGTTGTGCCCGAGCAGCCCCAGCACCGCACCTCTCGGCACGGCGAGGCTGACGTTGTCGAGGGCGCGTACCCGCCCGAACGTTCTCGTGACCTCGACGGCCTCCACGACCACGTCGCCCATGAAGTCCCCTCGTCCTTTCTCCGCGCAGGTTCCCCGCCCGAGAAAGGCAGTCGCCGAAATGGCTGGAAAAATCCCCGAATCTTCCCGAAGGCTACCCATTTCCAGCGTCCTGCGCAATGCCCGCACCCGGACCTGACTATCCATAAAGGACAGTTTTGCCACAGCATTAAACCGCTCCGCCAGGGCTTGACCGCCCTTCTTCCGACTGACTAGCTTCACGATCAAATGGGCTTGACTATGTTCAGGGCTTGACGGTGCGTCCCCGAAGGAATTGGCGAACGTCATTCGGCATGGCACTTCGCATTTCTTTCGCAGCGGCCGCACCGCCCGACTGGGGAGACGAAGTGGCAGAGAATGAGCAGGCGTGCACACCCGTGCCTTCGTGGCTGCCCGCCGGGGCGGCGGCCGAGCCGGGACGAGCCCAGGTCATGATCGCGGTCCCCGGGCGGCTCGCCGGCGGAATCGAGCGGTTCACCGCGGAGGCGGGAACGGCTCCGGGCGCTGTTCTGCTCGCGGTGCATCTGAAGGTGCTCGGCGTGCTGACCGGCGAGCCGCAGTTGTGCACGGCACTGCGCGCGGACGGCGGGCCGCCGGCCCAGGTGACCGTGGAGCTGCCGGAGGGCTCCTGGGCCGAACTGGTCGCTTTCGCGGCCGAGACCTACCGGCGGACGCTGGCCGAGCGTGCCCGGCTCGAAGCCCGTTCGGCCAGGTCCGGCACCACGCACGGGGCGGTGCTGGATCTTTCGTCGTTCGGCGCTCCCGCCCAGCCGGGCGACGGAGACGCCGCCTTGTGGATCGCTTACGAGGGCGAGGCGGGCGAACTCCGGCTGCGGATCGGCTACGACAGCGGGCACCTCGACGCGAGCTACGCCGACCGGGTCGCGGGCTACCACCTGCGCGCCCTCGCCGCGCTGCTCGACGAGCCTTCGGCCGACCACCGGGCCGCCGTGCTGCTGTCCGAGCCGGAACTGCACACCCAGCTCGAGGAACTGGCAGGCAAGCGCGAACCGCTGCCGGACGAGATGTTCGTGCGGCAGTTCGAGGCGCAGGTCCGAGCCAGGCCGGACGCCGAGGCCGCCGCGCACCGCGACCTGCGGCTGACCTACCGCGAACTCAACGACCGGGCCAACCAGATCGCGCACGAGCTGCTCCGCCGGGGGCTCGCCGCCGAGGAAGTGGTCGCGGTCGTGATGGAGCGCGACCTGGACTGGCTGGCGGCGATGCTCGGCGTGCTGAAGGCAGGCGGCGTCTACCTGCCCACCAAGCCGGAATTCCCGGCGGAGCGCATCGGCACGCAGCTCGACCAGAGCCGCTGCCGTTTCCTGATCAGCGCGGAGCACGGCACGGAGAACATCGAGGCGGCGCTGGCCGCCCGGCCGGACGGGCCCGTCGCGCTCACCGTCTCGGCCGTCTACGCCGCAGGCAGGCCCACGACCGATCCTGGCGTCGCGATCGCCGCGGAAAGCCTGGCCTACATCTACTTCACCTCCGGTTCCACCGGCAAGCCGAAGGGCGCGATGTGCGAGCACGGGGGCATGCTCAACCATCTCCACATGAAGGTCGACGACCTGGGGCTGGCCGAGGGCGACCTCGTCGCGCAGACCGCGTCACAGTGCTTCGACATCTCGTTGTGGCAGCTGGCGGCCCCGTTGCTGGTCGGCGGCCGGGTCCGGATCATCGACACTGACGTGCTGCTGGACGTGCCGAGTTTCCTCGACGAAATCGTCACCGCCGGCGTCGGCGTGCTGCAGCTCGTACCCTCCTATTTTGAGATCGTGCTGTCCCACTTGGAACAGCACCACCGCGCGCTGGGCGCGGTCCGCGTCATTTCGATCACCGGCGAGGCGCTGAAGCTGGAGCTGGTACAGCGGTGGTTCGCCGTGCAGCCGGAGATCGCGCTCGTCAACGCCTACGGCGCAACCGAGGTTTCCGACGACACGATGCACGAGGTGCTGACCGAAGCGCCGCGACGCGACTTCGTCTCGGTGGGCCGCGCCCTGCGGAATGTCCGCGTCTACGTGCTGGACGAGCGGCTGCGGCTCGTGCCGCTCGGTTCGCCGGGCGAGATCGCCTTCGCCGGGATCAGCGTCGGCCGCGGTTATGTCAACGACGCCGAGCGGACCGCCCAGGCGTTCGGCGAGGACCCGTACTTCCCCGGCGAACGGCTCTACCGCACCGGCGACTTCGGCCGCTGGCTGCCCGAGGGCAGGGTCGAGTTCCTCGGCCGGAAGGACCATCAGGTGAAGATCCGGGGCTTCCGGATCGAGATCGGCGAGATCGAGAACCGGATGCTCGCGATGCCCGGCGTGCGCGACGCGGCCGTGGTGATCGACCGGGAGCACGGCGGCCGCAACCTCGTCGGCTTCTTCGGCGGCCCGGCGGATCTCGGCGGCGACGCGGTGCGCGAGTTCCTCGGCAAATCTCTGCCGGACTACATGGTGCCGACCTATGTGCACCGCCTGGACAAGCTGCCGCTGACCGAGAACGGCAAGGTCGACCGGAAAACACTGACCCACCTCGCCGGCACGCTCGGACACGGGGAGGCCTCCTACGCCGCGCCGGACACCGCGACCGAGCGGCTGCTGGCGACGTCGTGGGCCGAGGTGCTGACCGTTCCGCTGGAGCGAGTCGGCCGGGACGCCGACTTTTTCGCGCTCGGCGGCACTTCGCTGGCCGCGGTGCGCCTGGTGGTGGCGCTGGACCGGCTCGTCTCGTTGAAAGACCTCGTGCGCACCCCGGTGCTGAAGGATCTGGCCGCGGCCATCGACGCGGCCGATGCCGGGTCCGAGCCCGCCGGTTCCGGCTTGCTCCAGCAACTGTCCGGGACAGTGGACGGCGCGACCGCGACGCTCGTGTGTTTCCCCTACGCGGGCGGGAACGCGGTCAACTTCCAGCAGCTGGCCAAAGAGCTGGAGCAGGACGGGATCGCGGTGTACGGCGTCGAACTGCCCGGCCACGATCTCGCCGTCGGCGACGATCTCACCGACGTCGAGGACATCGCCCGGCGGGTGCACAGCGAACTGGGCCGCGCGACGAGCGGCCCGCTGCTGATCTGGGGACACTGCGCGGGAGCCGCGCACGCGCTGGCACTGACCAGGCTGCTCGAACGCGACGGCACTCCGCCGCACCGAGTGTTCTTCGGAGCCATGCTGCTCGACGACCTGGCCGGTCTGCGGGCGGAGAACGCGGAGCTCGACGGGGTGGACAACCGGGCGATCACCGCGCGCCTGCTGCGCGAAAGCGCTTATGTGGAACTGGACGAGCTCAAGCCGGAGAGGGCGGAGCTGGTGGGCGCGGCCTACCGGCACGACGTGCTCTCCACCAACAGCTATCTCGCCGGGGTGGCCGCCGCGGGCGGCGCCTACCTGCCGGTGGACCCCGGCTACCCGGCCGACCGGATCGAGTTCATGCTGGCGGACGCCAAGCCGGTGCTGGTGCTCGACCGGCTGCCGGACACCGCGGGCCGCCCGGACACCGTCCCGGTCACCGCGACCGGGCCCGGCAACGCCGCCTACGTCATCTACACCTCCGGCTCGACCGGGCGGCCCAAGGGCGTCGTGGTGGCCCAGCAGAGCGTGGCGGACCTGCTCGCCTGGGCACACCGCGAGTTCGGGCCGGTGCACGTCATCGCGTCCACCTCGCTGAACTTCGACGTGTCGGTCTTCGAGCTGTTCGCCCCGTTGACCTGCGGCGGCAGCATCCGCGTCGTCCGGGACGCGCTCGCCGTCGGCGAGCTGCCCGGTCTGCCGGCGGGCTGCCTGGTCAGCGGCGTGCCCAGCGCGCTGGCGCCGGTGATCGACTCGGCGGCGCTGGACGGCGCCGGCACCGTCGTGCTCGCCGGGGAGGCCTTCCCGCCTGCCCTGTTCGACCAGCTCCGCGCGACCGCGCCGACGGCGCGGATCGCCAACATCTACGGCCCCACCGAAGCCACTGTGTACGCGACCGCGTGGTCGGGAGACACGGTGTCCGAGGCCGTGCCGATCGGCGTGCCGGTGGAGAACACGCGTGCCCTCGTCCTCGATCGGAGCCTGCGCCCCGTTCCGGCCGGGACGCTCGGCGAGCTGTATCTCGGCGGGACCGGCGTGGCCCGCGGCTACCACGACCGGCCGGGGCTGACCGCCTCCCGCTTCGTGGCCGACCCGTGGGGCCGTCCCGGTGACCGGCTGTACCGCACCGGAGACCTCGTACGGGCCACCGAATCCGGCGACCTGGTGTATGCGGGCCGGGCCGACGGCCAGGTGAAGCTGCGGGGTTTCCGGATCGAACTGGGCGAGGTCGAAACGGCGCTGTCCCGGGTGTCCGGGCTGGCCTCGGTGGCGGTGCTGCTGCGCGAGGACCAGCCCGGCTCTCCCCGGCTTGTCGCGTACCTGGCGACCGGGGACGCCGCGGCGCCGGATGCCGAGGTGCTGCGGGAGCAGCTAGCCGGCGAGCTGCCGGACTACATGGTGCCCGCGGCGTTCGTGCCGCTGCCGGTGCTGCCGGTGACGCCGAACGGCAAGCTCGACCGCGACGCCCTGCCCGCGCCCTCCTTCGAGCTGGCCCGAGCGGGCCGCCGCCCGCGCGACGCCCGCGAAGAGGTCCTTTGTGGACTGTTCGCCGAGGTGCTCGGCGTCGGCGGGGTCGGCATCGACGACGACTTCTTCGCCCTCGGCGGGCATTCGCTGCTCGCCACCAAGCTGGTCAGCCGCGTCCGCTCGGTGCTGGGCGCGCAGCTCGGGCTGCGCCAGTTGTTCTCCACTCCGACAGTCGCGGCGCTGTCGGAGATCCTCGACGGCGACGGGCCGGTCCGGCCCGCGGTCGTCCGAGCCAAGCGGCCGGACCGGCTGCCGCTGTCGTTCGCGCAGCGACGGCTGTGGTTCCTCGCCCGGTTGGAGGGCGCCAGCCCGGTCTACAACATGCCGGTCGTGCTGCGTCTGTCCGGAAAGCTGAACGTGGACGCGCTGAGCGCGGCGGTCGCCGACCTCGTCGCGCGCCACGAGGTACTGCGCACCGTGTTCGGCGAGGGCGAGCAGGACGCGTTCCAGCGAGTGCTGCCCGCGACGGAGACTCCGCCGGTGCGGGTCGCCCGGATCGACGCGAACGAGGCGGCCGCCGCCGTGGACGAGATCGTCCACGAACCGTTCGACCTGACCGAACCTCCGTTGCGGGTCGCCGTGCTCGAAATCGGGCCGGAGGAGCACGTCCTCGTCCTGGTCTTGCACCACATCGCGGGCGACGGGTGGTCGCTGCCGCTGCTCTCGGGCGACCTGCTGACCGCCTACCAGGCCCGCGACCGCGGCACCGCGCCCGGCTGGACGCCGTTGCCGGTGCAGTACGCCGACTATGCCTTGTGGCAGCGGGACTTTCTCGGCAACGAGGACGACCCGGCGAGCGTCGTCGCCGGTCAGCTCGGTTTCTGGCGGGACGCGCTCGCCGACGCCCCGGAGGAGCTTCGGCTTCCGGCGGACCGGCCCCGGCCCCCGGTCGCCTCGCACCGCGGGGGCTCGGTGCGCTTCGAAGTGCCTCCCGAGGTGCACCGCAAGGTGCTCGACGTGGCGCGGCGATACCGGGCCAGCGCGTTCATGGTCGTGCAGGCGGCGGTCTCGGCGCTGCTGTCCCGGCTCGGCGCCGGGCCGGACATCGTCATGGGCACTCCCGTCGCGGGCCGCTCCGACGAAGCGCTGGACCGGGTGGTCGGCTTCTTCGTCAACACCCTCATGCTGCGCACGGACACCTCCGGCGACCCCGCGTTCGCCGAACTGGTCGGCCGGGTGCGGGACTGGGACCTCGCGGCGTTCGACCATCCGGACGTGCCGTTCGAGCGGCTGGTGGAGGCGCTCAACCCGGAGCGCTCGCTGGCCAGGCACCCGCTGTTCCAGGTGATGTTCTCCTGGGACAACAACGATCACGGCGCGCTCGCCACGGGCCCGGCCGGGCTCGCGGTCACCCCCGAACTCCCGGGCAAGCAGATCGCCAAGTTCGACCTGATGCTGTCCTTCGCCGAGCGCTACGCCGAGACCGGCCTGCCCGGCGGGATCAGCGGGTCCGCCGAGTTCGCCGCGGACCTGTTCGACCGCGGCACGGTGCAGGTCATGATGTCGCGGCTGGTCCGGCTGCTCGACGCGCTCGTCTCCGCGCCCGCCCGCCGGATCGGCGCGGCTCCCCTGCTCGACGAGTCCGAGCGCGGGCCGCTGGCCGAATGGTCGGGGCTCCCCCGGCCGCTGCCCGGCCGCACGCTGTCCGACCTGCTCAGGGACCAGGTCGCGCGGACCCCGGACGTCGTCGCCGTGGCGGACACCGGGCTGACCTACCGCGAACTGGACCTCGCCGCCAGACGGCTGGCAGGCACGCTGCTCGCCGCCGGGGCCGAGCCGGACGCCGTCGTCGCGGTGCTCGCACCGCGCTCGGCGGAGCTGGTCGTCGCACTGGCCGGCACGGTGCACGCGGGCCTGGCCTACCTCCCGCTCGACCCGGACCTGCCCGCCGAACGCATCGAGCTGATGCTCGCCGACGCCGAGCCCGCCGTCGTGCTTGTCGCCCCCGGTCACGAAAGGCTGCTGCCCGAGGAGACCGACGCGATCAGGCTCGACCTCGCCGCGTTCGGCGAGCCGGCCGCCGCCCTCTCCGGGCGAGTACGACCGGCGCAGCTGGCGTACCTGCTTTATACCTCCGGCTCGACCGGGCAGCCGAAGGCCGTCGCGATGCCCGGCGGAGCGATGGTCAACCTCATCGAGGGCCAGCGGGCGCAGCTGCCCGCCGAGCCGGGCACCCGGACCGCGCTGGCCACTGCCGTCGGATTCGACGTTTCGGTGCAGGAAATGCTGCTGGCACTGGCCACCGGCCGGACCCTCGTCGTCTGCCCGGAGGAGGTGCGCACGGACCCGGACCGGATGGCAGGCTGGCTGGCCGAACAGGAGATCGTGGAGCTGTTCGCCCCGAACCTGGTGATCGAGGCCGTCGCCGAAGCCGCGCTCGCCCGCGGTGCGGAACTGCCTGCGCTGCGCCGGATCGTGCAGGCGGGCGAGGCGCTCGTGCCACGCGCCGCGCTGCGTTCGCTGTACCGCACGGGGCCGGACCGGGACCTGGTCAACCAGTACGGACCGACCGAGAGCCACGTCGTCACCAGCGCCGCCGTCGCAGGCGATCCGGACCGGTGGCCCGCCGCACCGCCGATCGGCAGGCCCGTGCCGGGCGCCGGCGCGCACGTGCTCGACGCGTCGCTGCGGCCCGTCCCGCCCGGCGTGCCCGGAGAGCTGTACCTCTCCGGCGCCGCGCTGGCCCGCGGCTACCACCGCAGGCCAGGGCTGACCGCGGAGCGGTTCGTCGCCGCGACCGGCGGGGTGCCGGGTTCGCGGATGTACCGCACCGGCGACCTGGCCCGCTGGCGTGCCGACGGGCTGCTGGAGTACGTCGGCCGGTCCGATGCCCAGGTCAAGATCCGCGGCGTCCGGGTGGAACCGGGCGAGGCGGAGGCCGTGCTGGCCGAGCACCCGCAGCTCGCGCGGGCGGCAGTGGTGCCGAAGCGCGCGGCGGGAGGGGAACTGTGGCTCGTCGCCTACGTCGTGCCGGCTTTGGCCGCGCCGGACGCGGGAGTCCTGCGCAAGTATCTCGCCGAACGGGTGCCCGGCTATCTCGTGCCCTCGGCGTTCGTGGTGCTGGAAGCGCTGCCGCTGACCCCCAACGGCAAGCTCGACCGGCGTGCCCTGCCCGAGCCCGAGAGCGCGGGCGGCGGCGCTGCCGCGGGCACCCCGCTCGAGGGGACCCTCTGCGGGCTGTTCGCCGAGATCCTCGAAGTGCCGGAGCCCGGGATCGACGACGACTTCTTCGCGCTGGGCGGCCATTCCTTCCGTGCCACCAAGCTGGTCGCCGGGATCAAGTCCAGGGTCGGCGTCGAACTGTCGGTGCGCAGCCTGTTCGAAGCACCCACGGTGCGGCTGCTCGCCGAGGAGGTCCGGCGTGGCGGCGAGCGCCGCTCGGCGGGCTCGTACGACGCCCTGCTTCCGTTGCGCGGAACCGGAAACGAGCCGCCGCTGTTCTGCGTCCATCCGGGCGCGGGGCTGAGCTGGTGTTACGCCGGGCTGATGACGCACTTGCCGCGGACAGTGCCCGTCTACGGGCTGCAGGCCCGCGGGCTGGACCGGGCCGACCCGCTCGCGGCGAGCGTGCCCGAAATGGCCGCCGGCTACGTCGCCGAGCTGAGGCGGATCCAGCCGGAAGGGCCCTATCGGCTGCTCGGGTGGTCGTTCGGCGGACTCGTGGCCCACGAGGCCGCCCGCCTGCTCCAGGACAGCGGTCAGGAGGTGTCCCTGCTGGCGCTGGTGGACGCCTTCCCTCCGCAGCAGGGGCTCGATCCCGGGGACCTGGACGAGCACTCCCTCGTCGCGGGCAACCTGCGGGCGGCGGGTTTCGAGGTCGACGACCGCGAACTGGCCGCGGACCCCGATGCCGTGCTCGCCCGGTTCGTCCGTCATCTGGCCGAGACCGGCCAGGCCATGGGCGGCGTGGGCGAGGACCGCGTCGGCGGGCTCAAGGACGTCTACGTCAACAACGTTCGCCTGATGCGGGGCTACCGGCCGGGGGTGCTGGACAGCGGAGCCGTGCTGTTCACCGCGGCGCGAGTCCCGGCGAAGCTGGCCGGCGTGCTCGGGCCGCACTCCTGGGCGCCCTACCTGCGAGGCGAGGTGCGCACGCACGAGATCGACGCGGAGCACGAACAGCTGCTCACCGAGTCCGCGCCCACCGGCCGGATCGGACGTCTGCTCGCCGGCTACCTGGAAGGTCGTGACCAGGGCTTTATAACGAAAGTCAGGTGAGGACCTGACGAAGGATGCGGCGGCCGTTGCCGATCGATCGCAGCGCCGGACCCGTTCGGTTACCTACCGTGGTGATCATGAAAGCCAGGCAGCGCGGCGAACACCGCGAGCCGAACGGGGAAGGACAGCGATGATCAAGAAGGTGGGTGCGGCCGGCGGGATCGCCGCCGCGATCGGTGTGCTGGGCGCGGCTCCGGCCTACGCCGCCGCCGATCCGGACGCGATCGGCGCGGGCACCGGCAACGGCCTGTACGACGCCGTCATCAAGTTCGCGGCGAGCACGCCGTCGTGGATGCAAAGCCTCGGCGCGGCGTTCACCAAGGCGGGTCTGCTGATCATCGCCGTGCTGTACCTCGTGACCTGGTGGCGTGCCCGCGGCCGCGGTCCCGGCAATCCGCGGGAGGTTGCGCTGGCCATCCTCGCTCCGCTGGCCACCGGCGTCGCCTACATCATCAGCGAAGTGGTCAAGACCCTCGTCAGCGAAGACCGCCCGTGCCGGGGACTGCCCGGCACCGCCACGGTGGTGGAGTGCCCGGAGGTCGGCGACTGGTCGATGCCGAGCAACCACGCCACGATCGCGGCCGCCGGCGCGGTCGGGCTGATCTTCGCCTGGCGCAAGCTGATGCCGTGGGTGATCGCCATCGCGCTGCTGATGACCTTCTCCCGGGTCTTCGTCGGTGTGCACTACCCGCACGACGTGCTCGTCGGGCTCTTGCTCGGCGCGGTGGTCGCGGCGGCGGCCGTGTACTTCTCGACCGGCGTGATGACCGGCCTCGTGGAGCGGTTCACCGGCCACCCCCTGGTGGGCAAGCTGCTCACGGCCGAGGCCCCGGCCCAGGCGGAACCGAGCGAGCGTGCTGCCGCCAGGGCTCCCTCGGCCCGGCGCGTCGCGAACCCGGCCGAGCAGCCCACGGAGCAGCTGCGGAGGCCACGGCAGGGCCAGCCGATGCAGCCGCAGGGGCGCCCCGCGCCGCGGCAGGCGCCGAACGTTCAAGAACCGATGCGGCACCCGCGGCAGAACCGGCCCGCCGACCACGGCTACGGCGACCAGCCCCGCAGGTCTGGCCCCCCGCAGTCCCGCCAGACGCCGCCGGACCGGGGACAGACCGCCTGGCCCTCGGACGGCCGCGCCGAGCCGCGGCCCGGTTTCGACCCGCGCAGCCGCGATCACCGGTGACCGTACGTCGCCCTGGAATCCGGGTCTGACTCCGATTCCAGGGCCGCACCTCCGTGGCACCGAGCCGGTGCCGCGTCCACTGTGGAGGTGGCCTATGCGCTCAACCGACCAGAGGGCGAATTTCGACCGGATCATGCGGGATCTGATCCCCGCGCTGGCCGACGAGCCCACGATCGACGACGACCAAGACCTCTCCGAAGCGGGCCTGGACTCGATCGGCGTGGTGGAACTGGTGCTGCGGCTGGAGAAACAGCTGGGCGTCCGCTTCCCGGACAGCGCACTGGACCCGGATGTCTCCCTCACCGCAGGGCATTTCCGGCACCACGTCGAGGACCAGCTGCGGCAGCAACGGGAACGGCGTGCCGTCTGCCCCCTGCGCTCGCATGCGACCGAAGGACGACCATGATCTCCATTCAACGACTCACCAAGCATTTCGGTGACCGGGTCGCCGTCAACGACCTGAGCTTCACCGTGCAAGCCGGCAAGGTCACCGGCTTCCTCGGCCCCAACGGCGCCGGGAAGTCGACCACGATGCGGATGCTCCTCGGGCTGGACAGCCCCACGTCGGGCTCCGCCCTCGTCGACGGCAAGCCCTACCGCGAGCTGAAGGACCCGCTGCGCAAGGTCGGCGCGCTGCTGGAGGCCAAATCGCTGCACCCGAGGCGTTCGGCCCGCAATCACCTGCTGGCCCAAGCGCACAGCCACGGCATTCCCGCTCGCCGGGTGGACGAGGTGCACCTGACCGAGGTCGCGGGCAAGCCCGCGGGCGAGTTCTCGCTGGGCATGAGCCAGCGGCTCGGGATCGCCGGCGCGCTGCTCGGCGATCCCGAGGTGCTGATGTTCGACGAGCCGGTGAACGGTCTCGACCCGGACGGGGTGCGCTGGGTGCGCGAGCTGGTTCGCGCGATGGCCGGGGCAAGGCCGGACCGTGCTGCTGTCCAGCCATCTGATGAGCGAGATGCAGCTGACCGCCGACCACCTGGTGATCATCGGCCGGGGCGAGCTGATCGCGGACACCTCGATGGCCGACCTGATCAGGAACAACGAGGGCAACACCGTCACCGTGCGCAGCCCGGAGACGCGCGGGCTCGGCGCCGTCGCCGAGCAGTTGCGCGCGGCGTTCCACGACGTCCGCCGTCCCTCGCCTTACGAACTGGTGGTCCGCGGCGCTGCACCGGAGCAAGTCGGCGACGCGTGCTTCCGCCATCGCGTGCCGGTGCACCGCTTGCAGAGCTCAGAAGCCTCGCTGGAGAACGTGTACATGGAGCTGACAGCGGGAGCGGCCGAGTACGCCGCACCGGTCGAGCGGGTCCCCGAAGCCGGGGCGCTGATGGAACAGAAGGCGAAGGTGGGGCAGTCATGACGGTCGCGCACGAAGTGGCCGCCGGCCGCGCGGACACCGGACGAGGCAAGGCGGGCCTGCTCGGGGCCGTGCGCAGCGAGTGGACGAAGTTCCGCACCCTGCGCTCGTCCTGGTGGACCCTCGGCGTCGCGTTCGCCCTGCTCGCCGCGGGTGTCATCGTCGCGTCGGTGTCGACGAGGTCACAGCACGCGGCGGGTGGCGCGGACGCCTTCTCCAGTTCGGCGCCGTACGTGGCGGCGCAGACCGCGGACTTCCTGGTGCAGTGGGCGGCGGTGATCCTCGCGGTGCTGATGATCGCCGGCGAGTACAGCACCGGGAGCATTCGCACGACCCTGCAGTGGGTGCCCAACCGAGGGCGCATGCTGATGTCGAAGGTCCTGGTCCTGGTGCCGATCCTGTTCCTCGTCGGCCTGGCGGTCGGCGTGGTCGGAATCGGCGGGGCGATCATCGGGCTCGGCGAGTTCGGCGAGCCCTACCCCCTGTCCTACGCGACCGAGGTCGTCCTCGGCATCGCCCTCTACCTCCCGATGGTCGGGGTGTTCTGCCTCGGGCTGGCCACGATGCTGCGCAGCGCGGCGAGCGCCACCGTGGCCGCGTTCGTCCTGCTGCTGATCCTGCCGTCCCTGCTGCCCTCGGTGGGGCTGAAGGTGGTCGGCGCGATGTTGCAGGGCAAGGCCGGATCGGTGCTGATGTCCGGGATTCCCAACGAGTACTACGGCAGGCCGGGGGCGATCGTCATCGCACTGTGCTGGGCTGTGGCAGCCGTGCTAGGCGGCTACCTGACACTGCGCCGGCGGGACGTCTAACAGGCCTCGTGAGTGTTTATCCCAGTTAGTGTCGATGTCAATTGGCGAGTCGGCGCCTAGGGGGGCGATGGCTGAGCGGGTAGGAATTCCGGCTGCGCGCGACAGCCGCGGTCAGGTGCACGGGCGCGCCGCGATTGATCAGGTTCCGCCTCCGTACGAGGCGTTCAGGCCCTTGCGCTGCGGCGGATGCAGCATCGCCGTAGCTCTGTCACTCGCCTCCGCGGACTGTAGCCTCGAGCGGCCCCGTGCTCAGCTCGCCCAAACGATCGTGCCGCCTGCACCGTGGCATTGCGTCATTCCTCGCAGGTCAGCGACCATCAGACCTCCGCCGCAGGGGCTTCGCGAGGAAGGACCCCGCCCGGCAGAATGTCTGGGGCGATTACGGCGTAGGAGTAGTACATGGTCACTTCCGTGGTGTTCGATGTCGGCGAAACGTTGCTCGACGACTCGCGCGAATGGGGTGCGTGGGCCGACTGGCTCAATGTGCGCCGTCATACTTTCTCCGCGGTGCTCGGTGCGGTCACAGTGGCGGGCCGGGACAACGCCGAGACCTTCGAGTACTTCCGTCCCGGTTTCGATCTCGCGCGCGAGCGGGAGCTGCGCGAAGAGACCGGCTGCGGTCAGCAGATCGATGAGAGCGATCTGTATTCCGACGTGCGGTCCGCGCTCTGCGCTCTTCGCGAACTCGGGCTCTGGCTGGGCATCGCCGGGAACCAGACCGTCCGTGCCGGTGGCCTCTTGCGGGCCTTGCAGCTGCCGGTCGACCACATTGCCACGTCGGGCGAGTGGCGAAGCCGGATCCGCGCTTCTTCGAGAGGCTCGCGGAGTTGGCCCCCGGCGCGCCTGACGAGATTGTCTACGCGGGCGACCACCGTGACAACGACGTCGTGCCCGCGAAGGCGGCGGACCTGCGCACTGCATTGATCCGGCGCGGTCCGTGGGGACATCTCTGGGCTGACGACCCCACAACGTGCCAGCATGCAGACTGGGTCATCAGCTCTCTCGACGAACTGCCGGTGCTTCTTGCCGGGTGAGAGCCGTCGGAACTCAGAGGACGTGGGCCCAGTCCGCGAGGGCGAGCGCATTCGCGCTCGGACGCGGATGGCTCTGCACCAGCTTGACCAGAGACCGCGCCCCGGGATGTTCCAGTGTGTGCTGCGGTGCAATCTCCCGAGCAAGCTCCACCGATCGGCAGAAGTCCTCGTGAAGCCCGATGTCGAGCTGTGCTCCGGCTAGCTCGATGTAGTAGTGCGATCGTCGTTCAGCCGGGCGGCGGACGGGAGGGGTCCAAGATCCGGCCCGTTCCACAGCAGTGCCGCTCTCCTTCAGCTCGGTCGCGACAGCGAGGTCGTGGATCCCGACCGAGGACAGCCCGAACACAGTGCCGAAGTACACGCCGTCACGCACACGCGCGGCTGCCCGCCGTGCTTCGGCGAGGTGGTTCCATGCCGAGTCGGACCTGCCTGCTCGCCCGTTGACGACAGCCGCACGCATGTGGAGCGCGCCATCCGCGGCGATACCCGGCACGCCAGTAGGTCCGGCTTCACGCAGAGTGTCGGCTGCCCTGACCAAGGCTCCGGTCGCAGTTTCGAGGTCCCGGGTCGCGAAGAACGTCTCGGTCCGCACATACGCCACAGCAGCGACGAGCAGCGGATCCTCCGCCTTCAGCGCGGCGGCGCGCATCCGGTCGATCATGCGCGCGGAGAGATCCTGGAAGCCGTACTTGTACGCCATGCCGTCCGCTGCGCGGTACGCCAGGGTCAGCGGGCCGTTGGCGTGACGACGGGACTCGCCTGTGCCCTGGGCGGAGGCACGGGCGAGCTCGACGATCAGGCCGGGCAGAGTCGGCGTCATGTCCAGGTAGCGAGCTTCCAGACGATGTGCGGTCACTCCGGCACCGGGCCGACCAACCAGACCGACCGACGTGCCTGCAGCCGAGCCGACCTCAGGCACTGCCCCCTCGGCACGCCCGTAGCGCAACCCGATCGAACCACGGCTGCGCCCCGACCCCCATCCGCCTCCACAGGCGCTCCCCGCCCGCGCCCGCACACCGACGGCTGACGACCAGCAGCCGGGGAAACTTGCACGAACACAATGGACATCTCGCCCCATGCTCAACCCGGCCGAAGACACGATTGCGTCGTCGCCGAACACAGCTACAATTCGTCGCATGAACACGCATCCTGCGCATGGATGCGACAATTCCGGGTTCGAGTCCCCCCTCGGGCACGTGGGGGTTCAAGTCCCTCTGGACTTGAACCCGTGTCTCGATGCCGGTGGCTCTGATCCTTGTGAGGATCAGAGCCACCGGCCTTTGCTGCTCCGTGGGGAAACCGATCGTCTGACCTGCCGAGTGGAACGAGGTCGGTCACCTCTTGCCAGGCCAACGACGAACCTGATGGGTTAATCGAGCTACGACTGCCGCCTGGTCCGTGTCCGTGAGCCTCGCCGCGAGCGTCCCGATAGCACTTGGCCGCAGACCGTCCGGCTGGTCGTATACGGAAGGACAGGGGGAGGCTTTGTCGGTCCAGCTGGCGTTCGGAGGCCCGAGTTGGCCGCGCCACTGCCGCGGGTCGAGCTCCTGGAGCGTTCAGGTAGTAGTCGGCCCGCGGCTGGGCTGAGCAGATGTGACGTATGGTGCTCAAGTGAACGACCGCGACATCCGGACTGCTTTGCGCGCGCACCTCGAGTCGGCAACGCTAAGCGGTGCGATCATCCGCGACGAACTCGGGCTGTGCCTGGGAGACACCCGAGTCGATATCGCGGTCATCGGGCATACTCTCGCCGGGTTCGAGATCAAGAGTGACCGCGACAGGCTTGACCGGCTGCCAGGCCAGATCGATCGATACAGCCAGGTCCTCGACTTTGCCACCCTAGTCTGCGGACCTCGTCACGAAGCCAAGGCATCAGCCATGCTGCCCGCCTGGTGGGGCATCTGGGTAGCCGACGACCGCGACGGCCAGATTACCTTCCAGCCGATACGTGGGGCATTACGCAATCCGTCCCCCGACCCCTACACCGTCGCTCAGTTGCTCTGGCGCGACGAGGCTATGGCCGCCTTGCGCCTGCGCGGCCTCCATCGGGGGCTCTCTTCGGCGACTCGCTTCCGGCTCTGGGAGCGCATGGCGGACACGATGTCGATCGATGACATTCAGCGAACCGTGCACGCTGCAATCATGGCGCGCCCAGACTGGCAAGCCTGCTCGTGACGTATTCGAGGTGATGACTCGTCCCGTACGCCCGCCATTTTTTAGGATTACCCGGGCCTATCTCGTTGGCGACGACCTTGGCGATGCACACATCGCCCCAGCTCAGTCCTGCGCCCCCGAAATCCGGTAGCTGAGACATGACCCGGCAGATCTCGCGATACTGCTCGTTTCCTCGCGGATCGTTTTTCCTGCCACGCAAAACCATCCAGTGACCATCTACTGCGTAGCGGATATTCGGCGGAGGATTGGCCCGAACTGGGCGAGTGTGCGGCGGGTAGGCGACGCCATAGTCGCCAAAAATAGGCTGCTGACGAAAGAAACTCTTCCGCGATGCCAAGCCTGCCCACAGGTCGGCTTCCCGCCTGGGCAACGACGTCAGCGACCACGAATCCACCTTCGACAGGTTCTCGGGAAAAGCTCCGCCGGCGACCACGACAGAACGCCACCGCTCCAGCCGCGGAAGCCGCTCTAGATGTTCGATGGCTCGTTCGATTGCGTGTGAGACGGTCTGGTCGTCGCTCAGCGCGCCGAAGTCAAGGACCAAGTCCGCTTCATCGGGCTCGATGCGCAGGTCAGCGAGCAGGTCCGCCGCGTCCACGCGCAAGCAGCAGCCACGTCTGTCCACCGCCAATGCCCGAGCCAGCAACTCCACAACTGATGCTTCGTCATCGAAATGCACGGCAGGAACGACCTTGGCCTGGTAGTGCCGAGCCTCGCTGAGCACCTCTTCCCACAACGCTGGCTGACCGGCGGCGCCAAGATGGCAGAGATCGATGACCACCATCTCGCTAAGCGGCCAAACGGTCCTGATTTCACGGACGAACCAGGACACGTCAAGTTCTGTAGCGCTGGACTTTGGCACCGCTTCGATCAGCGGCGTGACTGAACTCGCCGTACTTCGGGCCATATGGGCAAGTGCCTCGAACTCGCCGCCCTTGCCCTTCAGAATCGGCATGTACAGTGCTCCCATCACACCCCCTACTACCCGTTGTTTAAAGTCGAGTACACAGAGTGTGCAATGTCTAGCCGCCGATCGTGGGGCGATAGAACTCGGCTCACACGGCGCTTCCGCCCCAGGTCAGCACTCTGAGGACTCGCGCTGCAGCACTTCCGCGACATGGTTCATCCGAATGCGCAGCGCAAAGCCGGCGGCGGCACGGCCGATGAGGACACTGTGGACATGTAGTGGCCGGTGTTCAGCGGAACGGCCAACGACCTCCGCCGGACCCGGCCTGGAGACACTGCGCGGCGAAGTGCCTCGGATCCGACCGGTCCGTGGGCACGCCGCCAGCGCTGACCAGACCCGCGGCAGGCGCGATTCCTCCTCGCACGGAAGCTGTACTGGGGGCGGGCCGTCCGACGGACCGCCCCCAGCCTGGGGTGACCGCATTGCCTTCGCAGCTCGCCGGTGAGCGGGTCGTGCTTGGAGTGCGCCCCACCGTGAACGCTTCCACGGTCCCTCCGAGCGCGCACTCGCCCACGGTGTTCGGCTTCTCGTCCAGCTCGGCGGGCAGCGGGCCGCCTTCGGACGTGGCGAAGGTGCGCCGGGCGTGCTCAACCGCGTGCACCATGTGAGCGAAGCCGGGCATACGGACGAACCGGTTGCGACATCACTCGGCCCGGCCGTGACGCAGGCGAACCCCGTGCACCATGCCCTGGCCAATCCCCAGATGCACACGAGTGGTCGGGTAGCACGGCGCCACGGCGCCGGCGCAACCAGCTCAGGAACGCCGAGGCCACCTTGGCTGAGAAACCGGACAATACCGGGCGTTATGGACTGACTACGGAAAAGCATCACAGCTGGCCCTTCGCTGGTTTAGCCTGGCGTCGGGGAGAAGGTGCGGACCTTCCGAGGGAGAGGCCAGTGGATCAGCTGACGGTGGACTTCGCCGTGCTCCGCAATCTCGCCGATTCGATCGCCAGGCACATCGATGCGACGACCGAGCACCTTGACGGCGTCGAGGAACTCGTGCGCGACCTCGGGCGGAGCTGGCACGGCGAAGCGCACGACCGCTTCCACGACGCGATCGACGAATGGTCGCGTTCCGGTCGCGAGCTTCGCGACCAGCTGCACTGGGTACGAGAGGTCGTCCTGAACACCCACGACAACCACGCGCGGGCAGTGCACGCCAACATTTCGATCTGGCGGGCGTCCTGATGCCGCCCGCGGCAGCCGCTCAAGCCGCGCCGACGACACCGGTCAGCATCGCGCCCCCCGACTTCCACTCCGTGGCGCAGCGCTTCGTCGACGCCCAAGGCGGACTGGAACAGATCCGGCAGAACTTCCTCAACGCTCTCGACGCCGCCTCCGGCGCCGCAGGGGCGTGCGAGGGCGCCCACCAGTACCAGAACGGCTGGGCAGCCGCGATGGACTCGATCGTCAACGACGGCTTCCGCACCGCCTTCGACCTTCTCGGCTCGATCGGCAAGGGCATCGATGTCTCCGCCCTCAACCACGTCGGCGCCGACCAGTCGAGCGTCCCCGGCAACCAGGGCGGACCACCACGCGCACCGCTGACACCGCAACAATGGCCGGGGAACACCGACTTCACGGTCCTCACCGGCGACTCGCCCTGGTGGATGCCCGGCTTCCTGGAAAAATACATCCCCACCGCAGACACCAACCGGCTCGACGACGCTGCGACAGCATGCCGCAACGCGGGCGGAGCAGTACAGGACCTCGTCAACGGCCTCCACACCCAACTGCAAAGCCTGGTCGGCAACAACACCTCCGACGACCTGACCGCGCTCGAGCAATTCTGGCAGCGCGCCGCAGGACCGCGGTCGATCCTCGCCGAACTGCCTGCCGTACTGGGAAGCTGAGCGAAAGCCTGGTCGACTTCCGCGTCTGGAACGTGGACACCCAGGAGAAAATCAAGGACAAGATCAAAGAAGTCGTCGACGACATGGCCGTCGTCGGCGTCATCCTCGTCATCGGCAGCATCGCCACCGACGGCGCCCTCGACGTCCTCATCGCCGCCGTCATCGAAGGACTGGAACTCTTCGGCGTCGACGCCGCCGGCGCACTCGTCGCACCGGTCGCCGAAGTCGTCACCGCAGCCGAAGCCATCCTGATCACCGCGGGCGGCGCGATCGCCATCACCCAAGGCGTCGTGCCCGCCATGCAAACAGCGATGAGCAGCACCCCGAACCCGAACATCGAAAGCTCCGACGCGGCAAAAATCAGCGACGAACTCGCCGCGCAGGAAGTCCCTGAACCGAACTATCCGAAAGGCCAGCCGCAGAGCCACTTCAAACACGCGAAGGACTTCGGCGTCGACCAGAACTGGAGCAACGCCGGTGCCAAAGCATACGAGGACGCACTGCGGAAGTTCGCGGAAGACTCCGCCAACTCGATCAAGACGGCGGACGTCGGCCGCTACCGCGGGGAGCCCGCGATCCTGATCTACAACGAGAACACCCGCGTCTGCGAGGTGCTCAGGCCTGATGGAACATACTGGACGGGTTGGAAACTGAACGTCCAGCAGCTTCGCAACGTGATCGAACGAGGATCCTTGGGTGGAGGGTGAAGATGAGCGCTGCCGCAGAGAACAAGCGCGACACTGCCGACTACGGCGAGCTGATCGCGCGGTTCGTCGACCGCACGATCGACGCTGGCCAGTTCGAGCAGCAATACCTCGACCTGATGAAGAACGACGAGGCCCTGCATCCTGACGACGTGTTCGCCGTCCTCGACCAGCTGTTCTCCGATGTCGACGAATACTTCGTATCGCCCGAGGCTTCAGCGGCAGAGCGCCAAGACCTGGACGAAGCCTTGCGCCAGCACGCCGCCGCCGCGCTGGCACGCCTGCAGCGGCTCGGCGCACTCGGATAACCAACGCGCGCTACGGCCGTGGAATCATCTTCCGCCGACGGTAAGCCACAGCCGAACCGACGGGCTAGCTTCTGCGGGAAAGCTTAGTCGTTCACGGGGCCAGGCGAAGGCGTGTGGTTAGTGTGCAACTCTCCCTCGGACACTCAAATGCGGTAAATCTCCCGCACCAGTCAGTGACGGACCCATTACGGTGGGTCTTTCGTCGTTCAACATGCTTGCGGTCGCCGGTAGGCTGAGCGCGGCGGCATCCTCCCCTGCAGGTCCTTCCCGGGGAGGTGTGTCATGACCGGTGCCATCACGCCGCTGACTCCTCCCGGGCAAATCGCCCAGCCTGCCAACACCTCACCTAGTCCGGCGGCATCAGCCGCTCCGTTGGCTCTTCCCCTGCTGCGTACGGTGTCCGCCCGGGCGCTGTACTACGGGACCGCGGGTATGGACCGCTCCGGACGCGTCCACGACCGCAACGCGGTCGCCGCGCTCGGGTGGTTGCCCGGTGACCGTCTGATGATCACGGTCGTGGAGACCTCCGCGGTCTACCAACGCCGCGCCGACGGTGTGTTCACCATGACCGCCAAGCCCTACGTCGTCGTACCCGCACCCGTGCGGGCACGGTGCGGACTCCACGCCGGCAGCCGGGTCCTGGTAGCCGCCGATCCCGCGCAGGACGCGCTCCTCGTGCACCCTCCTGCCGCGGTCGCGGCGATGCTCTCCCACCTCCACACCCAGCTCGCCGGAGGTGGACACGCATGAGCGAGTCTGCAACCACCGCTGCCGAACTCGACGCGGCACGGCTACTGCTCGCCAAGATGGGTATTGACCCCAGCGACCTCGTTACCCCGGCACCCCCAACGGACCCGCCGAGTCCACCCGGCGAGCCCCGACATTGGCGGCGTGGATTCCCGTCGTGGCCGAGCTGGTCTCCCCCAATACCGCTCGCTCGTACGGTTCCTACTGGAAGAAAGCACTCGCCGCACGGCCCGAGCGGCGACTCGACGAGATCACCGCCTCCGACATCAAAACCATGTCGGAAAAAGTCAAAGCAACCGCGCTCGTGCGCAGCAACTCCCGCGCAGGCCGCAACGCCGCGGAAAACTTCATCGCCGCCATGCGCTGCCTCTACCGCCACGCCGAAGCCGACGGCACCATCGACGAACGCCGCAACCCCGCCCGCCGCGCCACCAAACCACGACGCAACAAATCCACCCGCCGAGCACTACCCGACGCACGGATCGCCGAACTCAACGAGATCGTCTCCACCACCGGCGACAACCCCGAACTCGACGCCCTCATCGTCCGGCTACACGAAGAAACCGCCTGCCGCCGCGGCGGAGCCCTCACACTCCGCCCACGCGACCTCGACCGCGACCAATGCCTGATCTACCTCCGGGAGAAAGACGAGACCACCCGATGGCAACCGGTCTCCCCCACCCTCATGCGGCACCTGCTCGCCGACGCCGAGGAACGCGGCACCGGCCACCGCGACGACCAACTCCTGCGCTACGCCAACGGCGCCCCCATCACCCGGCGCCGCTACGACTACATCTGGACACGCCCGAAATCGCCACCGCACTCAGCACCCTCACCGGCGAACCCCACCCACTCACACCCACGACCTGACCCGGAGTGCGGGTGCCCACACCCCTCGCACCCGCACCACCGGCGCAGACCCGCGATCACGCCGACGAGGACAAACTCCTTCGCAGCGCATCGTGGAAGCCAGCGACCATCTCGTTCACCTTCTCCTGCGGATAGAGCACCACCAGATTCCCCTTGACCGGCACGCTCCCCGCACCGCGGCAATCGGCGACGACAACAACCAGTCCCGCCTCGACCCGGTAGACGATCGAACGGCCTGACTGCCAGTCCAGGGCGCGGAGTACAGCTTTCACCGGCACGGCAACCGATCCGTCGATCCGGCCGAGACCCATTACCACCGACGAGTCCGGCTGAAAGCTATGCAGCCCAGGCAGCGGAAGCGGCGGCGTCCTCTGCCATCGCGCCGGACGCCCCGGCGGCACCAACGCCGAGTCCGCGACCCTGCGCCGCCCGGACCGTCCGTCAACCCCCGCAACCGGGACCACGGCTTCCGGTTCACGTTCCGGCGTTGCCCTCATGACCCAACCTCCGCAGCACAAAATCACCAACACTGCAGGAGGGCTAGACACCAGACCCGGTGGCAGGTGCCTCCACACCCAGAACGCCGCAACAGTCCCGAAGCGACAACAACGTCCACGGGCCACGGTCCACGAGGACCGCACCACCCCCAGGCCGATACACGCCTCAGCGAGCACTAGACGGCCGCTGTCCCCCGGACCTTCCTCCCCGCGCGGATTGATCGACCCCGACGGCAACGCGCCCTTCCTGACGAGACGGCCGACCCCGTGCTGACCCGACGCCGAATCCGGTCCTCCCGTAGGCAGATCGACCGAGGGTGATCCAGGCCCGCCCACAGCGCCAAGCTCGAGGCGAGGCACCGGTAGAGCATGTAGCTCTTCCTCGGTGACCCTTCCATCTTGCGGCCGCACATCGCGCACCGAAGCATTCCACGACACAGGTAGACGCACCTCCCCGCACGCCCAGCCCGCTCGCTTTCGCCTGTTCCGGCCGAGATTCCGCCCTTGGCTCGCGGAAGCAGCTGCGCCTGGACGAAGACCTCGACCGACACGATCTCCGGATGAGCGCGGCGCCGCGACCGGACCGTACGTTCCGGCCGGGAACGCCGAAACCGCACCACACTCCCCTCCTCGACGTCGTCAGGGTCGAGCAACACATCTTGTTTCGTCCACCGTCCGACCACCCCGTACCCGGTGTACCTGGGTCCTCCACGATCGCGCGAACGGGTACTACCCTGCCGACCGTCGCCACGGCGATGACGATTCGGCTCAGGACCGCGTACCGACGGGCAGGGAACCCCTTCACGTCGCCGCCCCGATCGATGCGCAATCCTCTACGACGATCACCGAATCGCCGGCACGGAACGCGTTCCGCGGGAACACACCAATACCCGTTTTGCGCACCGAGTGACGTACGCCTGAGCGCCGGTGCGCCTCGGCGCCCGCATCTGACTTCCCGACACACCACACCCCGCGACATCACCATGATCAAGCGTATTGCGCACCTCACCGGGGCGACTGTCGTCGCGCTCGGCCTGCGGCAACGAGTCACCGGCCCGGACGGCCACCACCGCAAACGCAACAGCTCCGGCCAGCGTGGCCCCGTTGTTCGGCTGGGATTGCTCGTACTGACCTTCGCCAGATATCGCAGCGAGCCCGGTCACCTGAGCGGGAACCGGGCTCCCTGCGTTTGCGGATTGGTTCTCAGCGGTCCCGCCAGGCCAGTGGAGACAGAGTGACGGCGGCCTCGGCGATACGTTCAGCGGTCTCGGTCGTGAGGCCCGTGCGTGCCGACTCGATCCATCCGGCGACACGCTCGACTCCGATGTCTCGGTACTCGACGGCTTGGAGCAGCATTTCGATCTTGTCCGCGTCCTTCGCGCACCGCGCCTCAGGGGTCTGCCGGGTCTCGTACTCCTCGACCGCAGCCCGGACCAAGTCGCGGGAGGCGCCCGGCCGAGCGGCCGTCTGGTCGGCGGCGATCTCGCGGGGCTCGGGCTTACTCAGGTACTTCGCCGCGGTGTGCGGCAGGTCCCCAGTCCGAGTCTCCTGTGTGTCGTGCCAGAGCGCGAGGAACGCAGCCCGCTCAGGAACTCGCGCCTTCCTCCGCCGCGAGGAGTGCCGCGACCTGAGCGGCACGCATGCTGTGCTCTGCGACCGACTCGGGATCGCGGACGCCCGCGTGCCACCAGCTTGCGCGCCGGATGCGCTTGAGCAACCCAAGTTCGTAGCCGAACGCGGCGAGTGCGGTGGACTCGTCTGGCATGAGGTGTGTTCTCCCTATCGATCGGCGAGACGCAGAGCGTAGTGAAGCCCGGCGACCTGGTCACGTCCGTCACGGGTCAGCATGCCGGCAGAGGTGAGGCTCTCTAGCGTTGCGGGCAGCGCGTCACGAGCAGCGGAGTGTTCACTGAGCAGAGCAGGGCGGCTGGCCACGAGTGTGTGAACCGTGTGCAGGTTGAGCGGCAGGTGCGGAGACGCCGGGTCAAGGCGGCTCACGAGATGGTGAAAGAGGCGGAGTCAGCGGCGGATGTAGCGGGCGGCGAGACCGGCGACGGCCAGGAAGCAGACGATTCCGATCACCAGGTCGATGCGTAAGCCGGTGGCGGGCCCGGCTGTGCTGAGCACCGCGCCCAGCACGGCCACGCCGATCGCCAGGCCCATCTGCCGGAAGGTGTTGAGCACACCCGACGCGAGGCCGGCAAACTGATTGTCCACTTCGGCCAGTGCCGCGCCGTTGATGCTGGGCGCCAGGATTCCGCCACCGAGGCCGGTGAAGGCGAACCCGATCGCCAGGGCCGGCCAGCTCGACGGAGCCGACGCGGCCAGGCACGCCAGGGTGCCCGCGGTCGCGATCAGCGCGCCGTTGACGAGCAGCCAGCGCATTCCCCGTGTCTTCCATCGCCGGTTGAGCAGAGAGGTGCCGATCGTCAACAGGATCGCGAACGGCAGCAACAGCACCCCGGCCCGCACCGGCGAGTAACCCCAAGCCTCTTCGACGAAGATGGCCACGATGAACTGCAGCCCGAACGCACCGAACTGATAGGCGAATCCCGCCACCACCGCCGCGGTGAACGCAGGGGCGCGGAACATCCGGAGCGGCAGCATCGGCGACTGCACCCGGTTTTCCACGTACACGAACAATCCGAGCGCGAGCAGCCCGCCCGCGCCGAGCAGCAGAGTGATCCGGTCGTCCCAGCCACGCGCCCCGCCTTCGATCAACGCGGCGACGGTCAGACCGAGTCCCGCAATCGCCGTCACCTGGCCGAGCAGGTCGTACGAGGCAACCGCTCGTCGCTCGGTCTCCTTGGCGTAGCGGAACGACAGCCACAGCGCGAGCAGCCCGACCGGCACGTTCACCAGGAAGATCGCCCGCCAGCCCAGAGCCTGGGTCAGCCAGCCGCCGCCGATCGGGCCGAGGACCAGGGCAATGCCCCCGGTGGCGCCCCACGCGGTGATCGCCTTGGCCCGGTCAGCCAGCACCGGGTAGCTCCGGGCGATGATCGCCAGGGTGGTCGGCAGGACCCCAGCCGCGCTGATGCCCTGCAACGCCCGGCAGATGATCAGCATCCGGGCGTCGATACTCAACGCGCACGCCAGCGACATCAGCACGAACCCCGCCAACGCGATCATGAACACCCGCCGCGATCCGGCCCGGTCCGCCAGCACACCCGCCGAAAGCAGCAGGCAGGCCAACGGAATCGTGTAGATGTTCACCAGCCACTGCAGCGTGGCCAGTGACCCCTGGATGTCCTGCTGGATCGACGGCAGCGCGATGTTCAGCGCACTGCCGTCCAGCAGGACCATGAAGTAGCCCAGGCACACCGAAAACAACGCATACGTCGCAGCGCGTGCGCTCCGGGGTGGTGCGGCCGCACGCTCCTGGTCGACGGTCCCCATCCGGCTCCTCCTCCTGACGACGGCCCGCCGTCTCTGTCTTCCGCCCGTCTGTACCTGTGAGTACAGCGTACTCACAGGTACACTGTACCTACAAGTACGACGTGGTAGCGTTGGGGTATGGATGTGCAGGCCGATCGCAGCGCCGGTGCCGCTGGTAGCGAGCGGCCAAGCAAGGGAGAACTGCTGATTCAGAGCATGCAGGAATTGCTGTGGGAGCGTGGTTACTCCGGCACCACGCCCGCGGAAGTGCAGCGGCGCGCGGGCGCGGGACAGGGCAGCATGTACCACTTCTTCCAGGGCAAGGCCGGGCTCGCACTGGCCGCGGAAATCCGGATGGGCGAAGACCTCAAAACCGAGGTCGAACAACGCTTCGTCGACCGCGAGCAGACGCTGGACCGAGTCCAGTCATATCTCGCCCCCGACGGCGTGGTCACACGCGGCTGCCGGCTCGGCCGGCTCGTCCAGGACGAGGAAGTCGCCGGAAATCCCGACCTTATGAAACCCATCGCCGAGACCTACGCCTGGATCCAGGACCGCCTGGAAACGATGCTCACCGACGGCGTGGAACGCGGAGAACTCCGGCCGGACACCGATGTCCAGGCGCTGGCCGTCACCATTCTGGCCATTCGCCAAGGCGCATACACCCTGGCCCGCCTGGCCGACAGCGACGAACCGTTCCGTCAAGCCACCATCGGGATTTCCCAATTAATGGAAGCCGCCCGCCCGAAGCGGTAGCCATCGTCGCCGATGTCCGATTTGGCGCGCGATCACGCTCCCGCCTCTCGATAAAATAGTAACAAAGTGTTTGAACGGTTGGGAAATTATAAAGCAACACCACAGCCAGTCACCCGTTCGCCGGATAGAGGTTCATCCGCTTTCTGTTAGCTTCGGATCGCGGGGTTCTCGCCACTGACGGCGTCCAGTGGAAGGCACGCGAGCGGGCTGGGGCCGCCGTACAGCTTGGGGGGAAATTGCAGTTCCATGTGGTAGGTCCGGTGCGTGTCACCGGCGACGACGGCCGTCCGGTGCAGCTGCCGCGCGGCCGGGTGAGACATCTGCTGGCGATCCTGCTGATACACGACGGCCCGGTATCCGAGGACGTGCTGCGGCATTGGCTTTCCACCGGGGCCCGGCCGATTTCCGGAAGCACGCTGCGCACCCACGTCGCGGCACTGCGCCGGGCACTGGGCCCGGGAGCCGAGCGGGTCCGGACGGAGGCTGCGGGGTACACCGTCGAGACCAGCCAGGGCGAGTCGGACGTAGCCGAATTCCGCGAGCTCGCCCGCCGGGGGCACGAAGCACTGCGCCGGCAGGACTTCCTTGAGGCCGAGGCGCTCCTCGAGCGCGCGGCCTGCTTGTGGCGCGAGCCGATGCTCGCCGACCTGCCGGACAGTCCCCGGTCCACTCCGTTGGTCATGAAGCTGGCCGAAGAGCACCAACTGCTGTCCGAGGCGCTCATCGACGCCAAGCTCGGCCTCGGCCTCGGCGGCCAGCTGATTCCCGAATTACGCGTCAGCTGTGAAGCGGATCCTCCGAGAGAGCGGGCGTTCGAGCAGTTGATGATCGCCCTCTACCGCAGCGGACGACGCGCCGAAGCTTGCGATGTATACAAGAACCTCCGCATGCGGCTGGTGGAGTCCTACGGGGCCGATCCCGGGCCGGGCGCGGCTGGGGTGTACCGGCAAATCCTTACCGACCATGAAGATCTGCGCGCGTCGGCACATTGACGGCCCACCCAGCCCGAGGCCGGCTGGTTATCGCTGATGACGCTTTCACTGCGCTCACCGCGGGGAAAGCGCTATCCGCTGCCGGTGGTGGCCCTCAGATCAGGCGGACCAAGCGCAGCTGAGCGGCAGGGCAGCCGATCCGCGCAGCTGCCGCCAGCGCACCCCGGGCAAGGTTCCGGCCGGGCACACCGGTGCAACAGGGAAGGTCCACGGCCGGCATTCCAGGCCCCGGCCGGCGACCTTCGCACCGGCCTCCTGGACACTCCACACCCAGGCGACCTCTTCGTCAGCGACCGCCGATGGCAGGCCCGCCAGCAGGGACGCCCGGGCGCCGAGGCACCGCCGGGCCAGACGTCGCGCGGAGCCCGCCACCGGCAGCTGCACATCCACCCCGACCGACCGGCCGACAGCGACGGCCGCCGTCATCCACGGCCCGTCGTGGGACAGGCTGATCCCGATACCCGGCCGCCCTACGAGGTACGGAGCGCCAGCCGGGGAACGGCCCAGTGCCACACCGCACGATCCAGGGGCCACCAGCCACAACAGGTCACGCAGGACCACACGAACGGCTGCCGAAGATTCCGCGGTGGTTTGCGGCCACCGCGGGGACATCCGACGCGCACGCACCCAGACCCGATCCGCGACCTCGACAGCGTCCGCGCACCCCATCACTACTCGATTTCGCTGTCGAGCGGCACGCGGCCCTCCAACCGCCCGTCGAGGTAGGCGCGATACGCGTCTGTGTCGAGGTGGCCGTGGTCAGACAGGCAGAACACGATGGCCTGGCCGTCGTTCCGGGGATCCCGTGCCTGCTCGCAAGCTGCGTGGACGGCGTAAGCGGCCTCGGCCGAGGCCAGGAAGCCTTCCGTCCGCAACAGCAGCCTGGCACTGTCGAAGACCGGTCCCTCGTCGTAGGCGACTGCCTGCACGAGGCCCTCCTCACGCAAGACACTGAACAGTTTCGGTGCCGCGTGGTACCGCATGCTCTCAGCTTGGATGGGCGCTCCGGCGAACGCAGCGCCCAAGGTGTACATCTTCGCCGACGCGCTGCGCCCGGCCCGATCCGTCGCGTCGTAACGGAACCGGCCCCGGGTCAGCACCGGGTACGAGGTCGATTCGACGGCGACCAGCCGGGCAGTGCCGCCTTCGGCCAGATACGGCAGGCCCAGGCCGCCGACATTCTTGCCTCCGCCGAGGTAGCCGATCAGCAGCGGTTCCCGCTCCTCGCCCACGGCCCGCAGCTGTTCGCGGGTTTCCTGGCCGATGACGGTCGAGTGCAGGATGGCGAACGGTTCGCTGCCGCCGAGGATCCACCGCGCGGCCTTGGTCTGGCCGGCGTGTTCGATGGCCTCGCTCATCACGTCACTCAGCGCGGTCGAGCGTCCTGGCGCGGTTTCGGTGCCACGCCGCACATCCGCGCCGAGTAGTTCCATCGCGATCCGCCGGCCGGGCTTCCGGTCATAGCTGCCGGGCACCATGTGCACCACGCAGTCCATGCCGAACCGGGCGGCGGCCGCGGCGATCGCGGTGCCCCACTGGCCCGCGGCCGTGCTGGTGATCAAGGTCTGGACCCCGGCTTCGGCGTAGTAGTAGGCCTGGGCCACGGCCGTGTTGTACTTGGCGGAGCCGGCGACGTTGCCCGCTTCGTACTTCATGTAGATCGCCGCCGTCGTGCCCAGTTCCCGTTCCAGGCGGCGCAGGCGGATCAACGGCGTCGGCCGCCATTGCCGGTAGGCGTCCCGGACCGGCTCCGGAATGGGCTCCCAGGCCCGCATCGGCAGGTTCTGCCGGACCAGGGCCTTGGGCACCGCGGCCGAAACCGACCCGCCGCCGCTCGCGTTGGGTGCCTGCTGTGCCTGCGGCAGCTCCAGACCGCGGTCGGCCAGCACGTTGTACCAGCGGTCCGGGACGCCGATCCCGTTCGTCCCGCTCGGCTCGCGGATGGCGGCTGTGCTCTCGGTCGTCGTGCTCACAAACTGCTCCCTGTGTTGACGGTCCGGTATTCGTGGTGTTCGAGGGCGCCTTCGTCGGAACGGCGCGAGACGTAGGAAAGGGCTTCCAGCAGGCCGGAATCGGTCATCGGCGAACCGGTCCCGGCAGCGGCAATCCCGGCGATGGGAAGGCCGCCGATCCGCGTCCACCGCAGCCGCCCGTCACCGTCGATGCAGCTGCGCGCCGCGCCGCGGTTGTCCGGGTGCAGGCAGTAGGGCACGTCCAGCACCCCTCGCTCGAACGCGGTCACCAGTGCCGGCCCGAGCCGGGGTGAGAGGTCCAGCACCGCTTCGACGAGAGCGCGGGCTTCCCGGTAGACCTCGGAGCTCTTGTCGACGGCGGGTGCCCCGGCCGCCTCGGCCACGGCGGCGGCGGCGGCGGCGGCGGACTAATAAATCCATTCAACCTTCTTCTGGCACGGGCTCACCTGATCCTATTTCGATACTCCTCCCTGCCATGCGTGAATCTCCTAGTATTTTGGCGATTTGTTTGCGTTTCTTCGGATCAGGCTCGGTGGACATTGAATCTTCGAGTTCCTTGAGCAACTTCTCGAAAACGTCAGACGAAACCATGACGACGCTATCTTTTGTGGGATGGATCGAGCCGCTGAATGTACGTTTCGTTCCAGACACGTGAACATCCGCCGAAGACGAGCCCGAGGAGGTCTCCGGGCGGGACGCCGCCTGGCCGGTCCTCGCGGACGCGGAAGGTGAAGAGGGCGAGGTCACTCGCGAGCAGGCCGCTCTCGGTCGCCGGCAGACCCGTCGCGCGGCGTCGTCTTGCTCCTTGCCGGGCGAGGCTGCCAGGTTCCGATCCACCTGCGCGAGCAGCGTGTCGTAGACGGCACGGCCTTGCCGGGTCAGCGCGATTCCACGAGCTTCCACTTCGCCGAACCGGACCCGCAGCGCTCCACCGGTCACCCGGCCGTCCGGTTCGCGCAGCGTGCGAGGTTCGGCCAGAGCCCGGAAAGACTTCTGGCGCAGCAGGATGTCCGGCCCCTCCCATTTCGCCGGACCTTGGATCGCGTCGATCATCTCGATGCCGCGGGCGGACATCCGCCGGTACAGTTCGTCGGTACAGTTCGTCGGTACAGTTCGTCGATACAGTTCGTCGATGTCGAGGACTCGGGGCGTCAGGTGGTTGATGTGAGTGCTGCGCACACCCCCGATGTCCGCGGCGACGGCGGACACCTTCTCCAGCCGCTCGTACCATGCCCGCTCGACAGGTTCGCCCGAAAGCCGGAACGCGCCCACGGCAAGGTCGAGAAATCGTTCGGCGTCGTGCTCGGGCAGTTCGGGTTCCTTCTCCGCACGGTCGGCCAGTGACAGCAGCTCCGGGCTGGACAGCTCGCGCCGGGACAGGAATTCTTCCAGCTGGGCACGGAGTTCCGGGTCGAAGAACCGCGGATCCGCCGGAGTGAGCATCGAAGTGAACACCCGGAACGGGTCCAGGGCGAGTTCGTCGGCTTCGATCGGCCGGAAGGCCGTGGAGACCACGGGCACGGCGCTGGACGCCGCCTCCCGCAGATCGTAGAAACCCACCGGCCAGCATGCCGAGGGCTCCGAAGATGCGGGCCACCTGGCTCAGCTCGCCGGGCGTGCCCACGCGGATGGCCCCGTGCCGCTCCGCGGTGATGCGGCGAATCGTTCCGAGCCGCTCGGCGTTCACATCGTCCTTTTCGGCCACCTCACGATTCACCTCCTCCGACACTTCGACCAGGGTCGTGTGTACGCGGGCACTTCCCGCCCGTACATCTGCGACAGCCGGCGGGCGAAGCTCGCCCGCAGCTGCCATTGCTCGACTACTGCCATCGGAACGGCCCTTGAAGGTGGTCGGTGGCGTGCTCAGACGATGTGGGACTCGGGACGGGCCGCGGCCCCGTCGCGGAACCTCTCCACGCTGAGCGGAGCAGTGTCGACGAACGGCTCGCGGTCCAGATACAGATCGCGGATGACCTCGCCCACCGCCGGGGCTTGGAGGAACCCGTGCCCGGAGAACCCGGTGGCGTAAAGGAAATTCGGCGTCTGCGACGAGCGGCCGATCAGCGCGTTGTGGTCGGGGGTGATCTCGTAGAGCCCGGCCCATCCGTGCACCAGGCCGACGTCGAGCAGGCTCGGGGTCCGGGCGGCGATCGCGTCGCCGAGCCGCGGAAGCCACTCCTCGGAGTACCGCAGGTCGTAGCCCGGAACCTGGTCCGGGTCCGACATGCCCATCAGCAGTCCGCGTCCCTCCCGGTGGAAGTAGTAGGAGGTGGCGAAATCGATGGTGAAGGGCACCAGCGGGGCGAGATCGGACATGGGTTCGGTGAAGATGATCTGGCGCCGGACAGGGGTGACCGGCAACTCGGTACCCGCCATTTCGCCGAGAGGCTGAGACCAGGCGCCCGCCGCGCAGATGACAGTTCCCGCGGTGATCGTGCCGTGTTCGGTGTGCACGGTCCGCGCTTCGCCGCCCTCCACGTCGATCCCGGTGACAGTGACGCCAGTGAGCAGCTGGGCGCCGAGCCGGCGCGCGGCGCTCGCGTAGCCGAGCACCACCGACTCGGGCGTGCAGTGACCGTCCTCCGGCGAGAAGGCCGCGGCCAGAAGACCGTCGGTACGGATCAGCGGGGACAGCCGCTTGGCCTCGGCCACGTCGATCATCCGGCTGGTGACGCCGAGTTCGTTCTGCAGCTTGACATCACGCTCGAAGGACTCGACGTCGTCCGGAGTGGACAGCAAGAACAGGTAACCGACCCGGTGCAGATCGATCTCCTGGCCCGGACGCCGTCCGAAGCGGGCGAACGCCTCCAAGCTGCGTGCTCCGAGCTGGATGTTGATCTGGTCGGAGAACTGGGCGCGGACCCCGCCTGCGGCCTTGCACGTGGAACCGGTTCCGAGCCGGTCCCGTTCGAGGAGCACGACGTCGGTCACGCCCGCCTCGGCCAAGTGGAAGGCGATGCTGGTGCCGATGGCACCGCCGCCGACGATAACGACCTCGGCGACCGACGGGAGAGCGCGGGCGTACGGGATGGTCACGGCTTTCTCCTTCGGTCCGCAGCAGGGGCACCCGTGCGGCGGTAGTGGCGAAGTCGGGACCTGGCTGATGCCCCGGCCGGAGACAGGCTCATGGTGCACCGCCTCGAAGGTTCACGTCTATTGACGAAAAATGCCTCTAAATATTTAGCTGAGCTATTGCTTTTGCCAGAATCCACGTCGTGGAGTGGACAAGCGTTCAACTGCGGTCCCTGGTCGAGCTGCGCAGGCGCGGCACGATCAGCGCGGTCGCCGAGGCCCTCGGCTATTCCCCGGGCGGGGTCTCTCAGCAGCTGACGACCCTGGAGCGGGCTGCGGGCACGACGCTGACCCGCCGGGTGGGCCGTCGTGTCGAACTGACCGAGGCTGGGTTGACCCTGGCCGGGCACGCCGAGCGCATCCTCGACATCGAGGCCGAGGCGGCCACCGCGCTGGAGCGAAGTGACCGGGCAGCAGCCGGAGAGCTTCGGGTCGCGATGTTCGCCACTGCGGCGGCGGACATTCTTCCCCTGATGCTGGCCCAGCTGAGCCAGCACCATCCGCGCTTGTCGGTGCGAAGCCACGAAATCGACGTCGACGACGTCTACGATGCCGTCGCCTCCGGAACGGTGGGTCTCGCGGTAGGCTTGGACTACCCGGACGTGCCCATACGGCGCGACCCGTCGCTACGCTTGGTCCGGCTGTACCGCGAGAAGTTCTCCCTCGCCGTGCCTGCCGGCTCGCTGCCGGACACACGGCTGATCAGCCTGCCGGAAACTGCGTCGCTGGATTGGATCCTTCCTCCCGAGTCCAGCTACTACGGCCAAGCGATCCGCACAGTGTGCCGGCGCGCCGGGTTCGAGCCGCGGGTGCGCCACGAAGTGACCGACACAGCGGCATCGCTCGCGCTCGTCGAAGCCGGGATCGGGGTCAGTCCGACCACTGATCTGATGCTTCGGCTGCGCCCGTCGCGCTTCGACGTGCTTGCCCTCGCCGAGCCGTTCGAACGGCACATCGTCGCCATCGTGCGTTCCGCGGTCCAAGACCGGCCGAGCGTCGCCGCGGTGGTGAACGTACTGCGCGGACTGGCCGAGCAACCTGATCTAGGTCCTGTTTCAGTGTTGTAGCCACTCGTTGATCGCCGCGGTGTGCACGGTTGCCTCGTAGCGGACGGCGAGTGTGTCGAACCGTGTGGCGACGCCTCGGTAGCGTTTGAGGCGGTTGGTGCCGCACTCGGCCGCGTGCCGTTGCTTGTAGACCTCTGGGTCGAAGGCCGGTGCCCGGCCACCGGCCCGGCCGCGGTTGCGGCGATGCCGAACCTGATCAGCGGGCTCGTGCACGCGATCCCGCGCCGCCGCAGATAGGCCCGGCTGGCGCGGGAACTGCAGGCCTTGTCCGCCAAGACACGATCCGGCCTGCTCCGGGCTCGCCCACCACCAATCCGGGCGACCCGGACCCTGGCCAGCACCGCCTCGAACTGCGGTGAATCACCCCGTTGACCGGCGGTCACCAGCAACGCCAACGGTTTCTGACCCTGTTCGGTGGCCAGGTGCAGCTTGGTCGTGAAGCCTCCCCGCGACCGGCCCAGCGCGTGGTCGGCCGGTTCGGGCTCGCCGATACCGCCTGGTGGTTCTTTCTGCAGATCGCTCTCGATGCGCGCCCCGGCTGCGTGCTGATGCGCCCGGTTGATCATGGAATCCACACTCACCTCCCAGATGATCAGCCCGGCAGCGTCGGCCCGGGTCTGCGACGCCGCCAGGATCAGCACCCACACACCGGCACGCCGCCAGCGCCGGAACAAGCCATACACGGGTCGCCAGCAGCCCTACCCGGGTGGAACATCACGCCACGGCGAACCGACACGAACCCGCCAACCAATGCCGTCCACAAGCTGGCGTCTACTCCACAGCGGTGGACGGCCGGGCCTCTTACCCACAGGCAGCAGCGGTTCCAGGATCGCCCACTGCGCGTCAGCCAGATCGGCTCGCCCCGACACAGCTACGCTGCACACGAGGTCTCCAGTGTTCTTGATCAGCTTGGTCGTTGATCGGTCCACCGCAGACCTCACCCATTCGACCCACGACACACCGCACCCAGCAACGCTTGCCACAAACTCCGCCAGTCAGCACATCGAAACAGGCCCTAGCCGCCGGCGGGCGGCACGAGCGATGAGACATGCGGCAGGGTGATCGGCGAGGCCGCGCGGATCATGGCAAGGAACTCGGCCAGCACCGGGTTCGTGCTCCCCGCCCGATGGACGATCAGCACCCGGCGATGCGCTGCCTCGCGCACGACCGGCCGGGCGGTGATCCGCGGATCGGCCCGGTGCCCGAGCGCGGGCAGGATCGCCACGCCCCCGGTCG
The DNA here is from genome assembly GCF_039536925.1 of Amycolatopsis ultiminotia. Classification (NCBI taxonomy): domain Bacteria; kingdom Bacillati; phylum Actinomycetota; class Actinomycetes; order Pseudonocardiales; family Pseudonocardiaceae; genus Amycolatopsis; species Amycolatopsis ultiminotia. The sequence continues at coordinate 218,555 of NZ_BAAAZN010000016.1, forward strand.
CGGCCACCAATTCGCGCACCACGTCGTAGTTGTTGCTGCGGTACAGGATCCGCGGGGTGAAGCCAGCCACGGCGCAGAGCCGGTCGACCGAATCCGCGCCTGCCGTACCCTCGCGGCTGGTGATCCACGATCGGCGGCTCAGCTCGGAGAGCTCCACGCCCGCCGCGGCGGAATCGTCAGCACGGGTCAACAGAAGCAAGTCCTCGCGCAGCAGCGGGCACGTGACCGTCCCGTCCGGCCAGCACCGCGGAGTCAGGCCGTACTCATAGACGAACGCGAGGTCGAGGCCACCGTCGAGAAGCAGGTCGAGAAGCTCGTCAGGTTCGCCCTCCGCCAGGCTGATCTCGGCCTTCGGAAACGCCCGCGCGAACCCTGACAACATCGCGGGCACCACGCGCTCGCTCGCAGTGGGGAAGCTGCCCAGCCGGATCCCGCCGATCGCACCGGTCGCCAGCAGACGCGCCTGCGCCTCGAGTTCCGCGAGGCCGGCCAGGACATTCCGGCCCAGTCCGACCAGCGTGGTCGCCGCGGCCGTGGTCCGGATCCCCCGCGCCTCCCGCTCGAACAGCACCAGCCCGGTCGCCTTTTCCAGCGCGGCGATCTGCTGTGACACAGCGGACGACGTGTAGCCCAGGTCGCGCGCCGCCGTGGCGAACGATCCCGTTCGCACCACCGCCCGCAACGTTTCCAGGTGCTGAAACTTGTACATCGCTCCCACCGTGCCGGAACCGGCCGATCGACCCTTAGCACAAGTGTATCTTGTGCTTGACTCTCCATTGTCGCGGTCTCCTGGCCCTTGGCTTACTGCCCGCATGGTTGTCCCCAGCCCCGGACCGGATCCGGGACGAGCGGAGGGAGCTACCGGCAGTGGCGGAGATCCGACCGGCAGAGGAATTGCTGTCGGCGCTTCGGCGGCCAGGCTGGCGCGCACGCCGGACGCCGCGCGCCGTGGGCGAGACCGGCATGGTGCCCGACGACCTCCAGTCCGCCGCGCGAGAGCACGGCTTGTTGTTCGGGCCCGACCCTTCGACCCACAGCCGTTGCACAATCGGCGGGATGATCGGCAACAAGGCCTGCGGATCCCATTCGGTGGCCTGGGGCCGCACCTCCGACAACGTCCTCGAACTAGAAGTGCTCACCTACCAGGGCACCGTGCTGACCGCCGGGGAAATGACGGGCGCGCAGATCCGGACAGCCGTCGACGCGGCAAGCTGATCGAACAGTTGCACCAACTCGCCCAGGACAACCTGCCCACACTCCGCACCCGCCTTGGCCCGGTTCCCGCGCCAAGTATCCGGCTACGCGCTGGAACACCTGGCCCTCGAACACCGGTTCGATCTCGCCCGCGCCTTGGTGGGCTCCGAAGGAACCTGCGCGGTGATCCTCTCCGCAACCCTGCGCCTGGTCACCATTCCCGCTGCGCGGCGCCTGGTCGTGCCCGGGTTCACCGACGCCTGCGCTGCGGCCGACGCCCAGCCCGGCCTTCTGGCGCTCGAGGGTCTCGACCAAACCCTGACCGGCGTTGTCACCCGGGCCACCATCCGCGCCACCATCGAAACGCTCCCCCCGGCGAACACCTGGCTGTCCGCGGAACTCGGCACAACCGCCGACGGCGACGAGGCCTGGCCCGGACGGGAGGACGCTGCGGTCCCGCCTGACCGCCTGGGCTCGTACTTGCGGGGTTTCACCGCGCTGCTCGACCAGCACGGACTCAGCGGGCCTGTCTACGGACACTTCGGCGAGGGCTGCCTGCACGTCCGGATCGATTTCGACTTCACGACCCGAGAGGGAACTGAGCAGTTCCGTGCCCTCCCCACCGACGCCGCGAAGCTCAAGGCGGCCTGGGATCCCGGCAACAAGCTCAACTCCGGGATGATCTTGCACCCCCTCGACGCGGGCCTCCGGGTCAGCCCCGCGCGCAAGTCCTTGCCGCTGGCCACGGTGCTGCTTTTCCACGCGGCCGGCGGCGATTTCGCCAAGGCGACCCGCCCCTGCGTCGGCGTCGGCAAGAGCCGGTCCGGCTCGCCCCGCGACGGTGCGATGTGCCCGAGTTACCGGGCCACCGGCGACGAACGCGATTCCACACGCGGCCGTGCCCGGACGCTCTACGAAATGGCTCAGGGCGAGGCCGTCACCGGAGGATGGCGTTCCACCGAAGTCCGGGATGCCCTCGGCCTCTGCCTGTCGTGCAAAGGATGCAGCTCCGACTGACCGGTCGGCGTCGATGTGGCCAGCAACAAATCCGAGTTCCTGCACCAGCAACTACAAACGGCAGCTTCGCCCGGCGTCGCACTACTCGATGGGCTGGCCCCTGCCGCGATTCGCCGAGTCGACTTTCCTCGGCTGGTTCCGTTCCCGCGTGCCCCGAAGCGACGGCGGCCGCGGTCCTGTCGTCCTGTGGGTCGACTCGTTCAACAACCACTTCAGCCCGGACGTGCTCCGCGCGGGTGTCGCGGTACTGGAAGACGCCGGTTACCGGGTCGAGGTGCCGCCGCTGCGGGCTGACCTGGATCACCACCGGGCAGCTGGGAATCGCGCAGCGGATCGCGGGCAGGGCACTCGGTGCGCTCACCCCCGCCCTCGAGCGGAACATCCCGATCGTCGGGCTCGAACCCAGCTGCACCGCAGCGCTGCGCACCGACCTTCCCGAACTGCTGCACGACCACCCGATGGCCGCACGGCTGGCCGGGCTGACCCGCGGCTTCGATCTCCAACGGCATCGGCTCGTCCAGCCGCCGATCGCCCCCACGCATCCACGACCTTGCGCCAATACGTGCCATAGACCCGACGCGTCCCAGCCGGAACCGCAGCGGACACACGGTCGACGTAATCCCGGATCAACGGCATCGTCTTGCCACCTGCGGGGGCGACCAGAACATCCGCGGGAGCGGCGAGTAGTTGTTCGGGAGCAACTCCGAACCGGTCGAGCAGAATACGAGCCGCGCTGATCTCCGCGTCATTCATCGCACAGCCCGATCGCGCAACGCCCCGCAGGCTCACCTCGACCGCCGCCGCAGGATAGATGAAAAGGACGTCCTGGGCTCGCACAGCGGTGACCAGAACGCGAGCGCCCGTGTCGATGCGGCAGGCATGGCAGACCCACGCAGGCAACCGTAGATGCCCCTGCCCGGTGACGGCGTCCGGCCCGGCCGAGCGCGTCACGACGACGACAGCACTACCGACGACCCTGATCGAAGTCGGGCACGACGGGCCCAGCCGAGGACGCGCACCGGCGACCCGTCAGCCGCGCGTCCACGATGGTCGACCACCGTCACCACGAAGTAGAGCGAACTGTCCGGTACAGGTTCGAGCAACGTCGCGACCGGAAGACCCGTTGCCGGCGCATTCGATTCCGAGGAACCAGCGGTCAGCATCGACAGGAGGTACTCCGCCCCGGCACCTGACTCGCATGGCGCGCGCATCATGCGGCTCCGGCATCGCTGCCGAACACGAGCAGGTCGGTATGCGCCGCGCCAGCGGGGCACCGTGACCGAGGTGCGCGGGCTCGACGCCAGGAGCCAGTCGCCCTCGACGCCGTCGAGTACGACGATGATGCGTTGTCGGAAGGACAGTCCGGCGTTCGTTGCGGCGGCGACCACCGCGCCCGCGTAATCGGCGAACCGGCCTGCTCCGGGTTGTGGGTGGCAACGACCAACGCTCCGCCCGGTGCCAGCCACTGCGCCACGTCCGGTGCGGCTGGCCGCACACGTCTACCCACGGGGTAGGCAGCTCGGCCGCCAGTACGAGATCGACCGACCCGGCCTCCGGCTCGTGCGCGCCGCCCCCGACCCGGCTGCGACGGCTGTCCGCAGTCACCGATTCCGGATCGACGCAAAGAATCCGGCGGTCGCTGACGGAGTCTGCGACCGCTGCGATTCGCCCCGCGTCCGGACCGGTCACGGTGACCGTGTCCCCGCTCCCGGCCAGGACCGTCACGACCTGGACAACGAGTCCGAGAGTGAGGCCCTAGATCAACGGTTGCAGCCCGTACTCATCGGCGGCGCCAGTCGGGCACGCCCAGGTACCCAACGGTTCCGACGCGGTTTTCTGCGCCCGCGGCTCCGGGTTCCCCCTCGCTTCGCGAAGCGGATTCCGACGATGCAGGAATAGTGCCCATGGTGCGCAACCTAGCAATTCACTGCGGCGGGTTCTGACACCGTTCTAAAGCGAGGCACACGAGCGGATTTTGCAGACGAGTTCAACTTTCCCGGCGCGTCCCAGAGCTGGCGCTGACGACGGCTCCGGGTTCGCTCCCCTGCCGAAGACGGGAGTCGGCCGTCCCGGACGACGTACCCGCGCCGAAGGGCACGCGAACCGTGGCTGTCGCTGCCAGAGGGCAGAAGGCCAACGGTCCGCGAGATCTTGAGTGTGCGCACGGCTGTGCGGTGTCGCCGGGTGCCGCATTCGCCGGTCGCCCCGGCATCAACGCGCGCAGCCAACTGCACTCGGGTCCTTGTCGGCCGGGCCCGCCGCTGTGTCTCACGACGGCAGATAGTTAGCCGTTTCCCGAACATTGCACCCGCATGGCGGGGCCGTGCCCCGCCGGTGCAATGTCCTCCATCGGGTACGGCGCCGCTCCGCCGCGAACGTCGAACCGGACGCCCCATGCCGCTGCGACGACTGCCCATCGGCCAGGTTCTGACATACGAGAGCGGTCTGCTGTCAGCTCACTTTCGCGCCGCCGGCGAAGACGTTCACTCGGCGCGCAGAGGGCGGCGACCCCTGCGCGTGCTACTTGTCGCGCGCTCGCCGCCGAGGTCACCTCAAAGACAGTTCACTCCACCCGGACCGCGTCGTGTTCGGCAGCGCTCCGCCAGGGGGCCGACAGTGGGGACTCGGAGCCCGACAGTAACTGCAAGTTCAGATCAGGCGCACCACAGCAACGCTCTCTCGCGCACACGCTCTCACCCAGCAGCCAGCAGCCTGCATGCACGGCATCGCTCGATCCTTTGCCGCTTTCTTCGCCGAAGCACCGGGCGGGCACACGAGACCGCATGTAGCGCCTTGCGGATTCCTTTCATCCCAGATCGTGCGGCACACGAAGTCGGCCGGTGATGTGCGCCGAGCCGGCGGAGCACCTCCTGCCGGTTTCTTGCGCCCGGGTTTTCAAGATCAACAGGGAAGGTTTCAGCAAGCGGTCTCGGGCGGGCCGGACGGCGTCAAGCGACCTGTCCGATCCACTCTGCCTGCGGGCGTAGGTCGGCCCGCACACCGGGAGTCCTGCGATGCCACACATCAGTCCGCGCGCCGAACGCGGCGAGCCAATTCGCGACCACCCCACCGGCGACGATCCTGCCCGGACCCGAGCGGTGCTCGACACCGCGGAAGTCACGTTCGACCTGTTGTGCACCGGTCCCGAACCGCGCGCAGTCGACTGCGCGCCGATCGGGCTCGGGTTGCCGCGGCGACACCGGTCAACTAGGCGGTCATCGCAGCTTCCGCACTGAGCCTGATATACCCGACAAATGGGCTGGACAGGTATTCGAAAGTAGAATTCATAGCGGACCTGGCGAACGAGGCCGATACCGAAATTCGGCGAAGCCTGAAGGCCAGTGCAGCCCGGCTCGCGCTGAAAATTGATCCGAGCAGTGTGCTGCTGCGCTCGTTCATCGACCTCAACCAACAGCGTTCTGGAGAGGTTCTCCGATGACGAGGCGGCGAAGATCCGGGTGCACAGCTGCCCCGGCGGGGATCAGGATTCCCCACACAGCCTCGATGTCGACTACGGCGAGCTGATCCCGATGCTGTTCGAGCTGCGGGCAGGCAACTTCTACCTGCAGATGGCCAGTGAGACGGATCCGCGGAAGATCCTCAAGACGGTCCAGCAGCACGCGCGGTCGGAGCAGCGGATCTTCATCGGGGTCATCGATCCGATCGACCCCCGGGTGGAGACGGCGGAGGAGTTACGCGACCGGGTCCTCGAGCCGGCGAAGATCATCTCGCCGGCGCGCCTGGGTACCTGCGACGACTGTGGGTTCTCGCCTTTCGCCGACGACCTCTCGACCTCGCGTGACCTCGCTTTCGCGAAGATCGTGGCGCGGGTGGAGGGCACCCGGCTCGCCGCCGAAGCCGTGAGCTGAACGTTCTCCGGTGATCAGCCGGGGCCATCAGCGCCGGCGAGGCCAGCCGATCGTGGCCCACTCGTCCAGGAGGAGCGACCTCGCCGCAGATCGAAGTCGATCCCGGAGTACCGTTCAGAGGGCCGCCCACCTTGACGGTCGGCCGGCGGAGCAGCACCACCGCCCGGTTGTCAGGCTCGAACAACGGGATCGACGGCGCCGCCGAGGCCCAGCCGAGGTCATCGCTCAGAAGCGATGGTCTCCACGCAAGACACGCTTCTGGTCACCGGATTTCCGACGCAGGACACTGGCTGGTCGAGTCCAGCCGGGTGGCATTCGTCCGGAGGTAGTCTTGTTGAAGGGCGTTGCCGGTCAGCTCGGCGGCGGTGAGGTAGGACTCGCGCGCGCCCTCCCGTTCGCCGGCGGCTTCCAGGAGGTGTGCTCGTACTGCGTGCAGGCGGTGGTCGGAGATGAGCCGTTCCTCGGTCTCGAGTTCCGCGAGCAGTGCGAGGCCCTGGGGCGCGCCGTGGGTCATGGCGACCGCGACGGCGTGGTTGAGCGCGATGATCGGGTTGTCGGTGGTGCGCATCAGCAGTTCGTAGAGGGCGGTGATCTGGGGCCAGTCGGTCTGTTCGGCGGTGGGTGCTTCGTCGTGGACCGCTGCGATGGCGGCTTGCAGCTGGTACGGGCCGGTCGGGCCGTGTGGCAGCGCTTGGGTGATGAGTGCTGTCCCGTCGGCGATGGCTTCGGCGTCCCACTGGGAGCGATCCTGTTCGGCCATCGGGACGAGTGCGCCGTCCGGGCCGATCCGGGCGGCGCTACGCGCGTCGATCAGGAGCATCAGCGCCAGCAGCCCGGTGACTTCGCCGTCCTCGGGGATCAGCCGGTGGACGATGCGGGTGAGGCGGATGGCTTCGACGGAGAGGTCGCGGCGATAGGGATTCGGTCCGGAGGTCGGGGCATAGCCCTCGTTGAAGATCAGGTAGAGCACGTGGAGGACGGCGCTGAGGCGTGCCGTTCGTTCGGCACCGGAGGGCATGCCGAAGGGGAGTTTGCTGGCGGTGATGCGTTGTTTGGCCCGGGTGATACGGCGTGTCATCGTCGCTTCGGGCACGAGGAACGCGCGGGCGATCTCGGTGGTGGTCAGCCCGCCGACGGCGCGCAGGGTCAGCGCGATCTGTGAGGCGGGTGAGAGCGAGGGGTGGCAGCAGAGGAACAGCAGGATCAGCGTGTCGTCGGAGTCTTCGGGGGCCCTGTCCGCGGCGGGGGCCAGCCATTGGTCGGGCAGTGTCCACGCAAAGCTGGCTTCTTCACGGTGCCGCCGGGCTTGCTCGCGCCGGAGCAGGTCGGTGAGCCTGCGGGCGGCGACGGTGATCAGCCAGCCGAGCGGGTTTTCGGGTATGCCCTCGGCGGGCCACTGGGTCGCCGCTGCGAGCAGCGCTTCCTGGGTGGCGTCTTCGGCGAGGTCGACGTGTCCGTAGCGCCGTACCACCGCGCCGAGGACCTGGGGCGCCAGCCGGCGCACCAGGCCCTCGACCTCGGTTGTTTCCCGCATGGAAATTCGGTTCTCTACTCCATGATCGAGCGGACGTCGATGACGGACTCGGGTCCGGGGCAGCGGGCCAGCTGGGCGGCGATCTCGGTCGCCCGGTCGTAGCTCTCGCATTCCACCAGCCAGTAGCCGATGACCACTTCCTGTGTTTCGCCGTAGGGACCGTCGGTGACGACCGGAATGCCTTCTTTGATCTTGATCCTGCGGGCTTCGGCCGGTGCGGCAAGACCCTGGGCGTCGAGGAACTCACCGGATTCGCGCAGGTTGTCGTTGAACTCATCGAGCGCCGCGCCGATCGCCTTCATCTCCTCCGCGGGCAGGTCGGTCTCGAAGTCCTGCTGTGATCCGTTGACCAGGATCATGTACTTCACGTCTTCTCCCTCTGCCGGTCGCGTCGGCACCTGCGTGCCGGGCTGTCAACGGGGACGTCGAAGCCGACCCTTCCGACCGGACACCGTGTCCCAGTTTAGAGCGTTTCAAGTAGCTGCCGCCCGAAGACCCACCACGGAAGCGGTCGTCGGGTTACTCCGATCGAGCGGTGGCCGTGCCGCCCCGTGGATAAGGTCTTCGCAGTTCAGACCCCTTCCAGACACAAGGCAATCGCAGAGATGCGGCGGCCGAGTCGCGGCTGGCAAGGTCGGTTGCGGTCCTCTTCGGCCCGTCCGGCGCCCGCCGGAGACCACCGTCGGGCCGCACCAGCAAGTCTGTGCGGACATCGATTCCCGTCCGCAGAGCCAGCTCAGTCGACCTAGAAAGCTGAGACTTCAACGATATGACTACAAACCTCGAGAGTGACCAGGCTGCCGTCAACGCTGTCCCCGTGCAGATCGTCGCGGCGTGGGCCGAGCAGGACAGCGACGCGTTCGCCAGGACGTTCACCCCCGACGGAACGATGATCCTTCCCGGGGTACACCGGAAAGGACAGGACGAAATCCCGGCCTACATGACGACAGCCATCGCTGGCACGCTCGCGCATACCCGGGTCACCGGTGCGCCGATCGACCTGCGGTTCCTCACGCCGGACTCCGCGCCGGTCATCACGAAGGGCGGCGTGCTGGCGCCGGGCGAGCGGGCCATCCGCGCCGCGTGGGTCGTCGTCCGTCGTACCGCAGCTCAGCCGGAATCAACACTCGAAGCCGCCACTGCGCACGAGCAGTATTCGCAAGTCAGAATTCCTGTCCCTCTTCATTCGTCGTTCAACGGCGATCAAAGGTGATGGCCGCGGGTGCGGCCTCGAGGTACCACCGGCTGGGCCTATCATGCAGATGCGGGAACCGCTCCGCCAGCTTCGCCCGCTCAACCGGCACAGCCGCAGGACCAGGCGTGCGCCACCACCGGGTTCGACGTACCGATCACGTCGACCGAATCGATGCCCAACCGCGCCGACCTAAGAACTTTTCCGCATTCGCGGCGACGCCGATGTTCGGTGCGTTGATCTTCCGTACCTCGTACACGTCGACGGCGTCGCACTTGACGGATTGGAAACTGAACGTCCAGCAGCTTCGCAACGTGATCAACCGAGGATCCTTGGGTGGAGGATGAAGATGAGCACTTCCGCAGAGAACAAGCGCGACGCGGCCGACTACGGCACGCTGATCGGACGGTTCGTCGACCACACCATCGACGCTGGCCAGTTCGAGCAGCAATACCTCGACCTGATGAAGAACAACGAGGCTCTGCACCCCGACGACGTGCTCGCCATCCTCGACGAACTGGTCTCCGAAGTCGACGAGTACTTCGTATCGCCGGAAGCTCTGCCAGCAGAGCGCCGCGACCTGGACGAAGTCTTGCGCCAGCACACCGCCGCCGCGCCGGCACGCCTGCGGCGGCTCGGCGTACTCGGATAGTGCCAACACCTCTGACACAGCGCGGACTCCGGTTTGAGCCGATCCACGATCGCCTCAAGCCGAGGCAGTGTGCTCGCTCCGGCAAGCGGATGTCGTCGCAGGGCCAAGTGCTAGCGTGTCACCAGCTGGCAAGGCGCTTTGGACGAAGCGTCATCTGCGAACTGGGATGCGCCGTCATCCGCATACCGCCGACAGGTCCAGAACACCACCAAGAGAACAAGCCAGAGGCTTACCTCGCTCCTCCGCGGAACCAAGAGCATCCGCAAGCCGAACGCGGAACGGAGATCGATGCCAGACGCTTCACTCAAGGGCTTCTCGCCACGATCGTCGACGGGCAGTGCGCGGCTCGCCCGCAAGTTCCAGGAGCGCCGACAGGATTACCGTGCTGACGTGTCCGGCACCGGGCACCCATCCGCGAAGCTACCGCGACAAGAACGCGCTACGGTCCGCAGTCCGACCAGAGCGAGCAGCTCGTACTGCTCAAGACAACGCGCCAGTACCTGGTCCCCCGGCATCCCATTCCGGGCGGGCATGAACCTGGAAGATGGCGAGCGCCGACTCCGATGACACATCGTCAACGGGCAGATCGGCGAACCGTAACCGGAGACGATGGGCCCGGCACAGGTCGTCACCGTGGTTACAGGCTGGCCGTGCGGAGAGAACCTGTAGGACTGTGGGAGTTTCGATCTCGGCACCGGTTATCACGAACAGCGGATGGGCCAGAGCTAGGGTGCCGGGGGCCGCGCCAACGAGTAGCTCGTGCAATGCGTCGATGGATGCAGCAACCGCCCGGTGGTATGTCCGGGAAACGCGCAGGACGTTCACGTATCCCGCTGCCCTGAGATGCAGCGCGGGGCCTCTGTACCGGGGACCTGTGACTCGGCGCTAGGTACCGGAAGGCGTGGCCATCCCGGCGCCCTCCAGAGCCGTGGCGGCAGCGGCGCGCATGCGACGCAACAACCGCGTCGCGACCGGCCGGACAAGGGGATGCTCGCCGCCGTGAGAGGTGGCCTCGTCCTGCCAACGTCGCAGCCTCGCCTCGAGCGTCGCCGAGTCGGCCAATTCGGCGCACTCGAGTGTGTCGTGGTCGAGGTCGACGGTGATCGTGTCCCCGTCCTCGATCAACGCGATCGGCCCGCCGAGAGCGGCCTCCGGCCCGACGTGCCCGATGACCAGGCCGACCGATCCGCCGGAGAAACGCGCGTCCGTCATCAGCGCGACCGAGATCCCCTTCCGCCTGCACAGGGCAGTGATGCGCGACGTCGGATCCAGCATCTCAGGCATTCCGGGCGCACCGCGCGGGCCCTCGTAGCGAATGACGACCATGTCCTGATCCGCGAATACGTCCGGCGTGTCGACGAGCGCGCTCAACAGGTCCCGCTCGCTGTCGAACACCCGTGCACGCCCGACGAACCGGTTGTCCACGATGCCCGTCTCGACACCGGCCAGCTTGATCACCGCACCGCCGTTCGGGGCGAGATTGCCCGACAGCAGGCGGAGCCCACCGGTCGGTTTGAACGGCGCGGCCACGCCGAGGACGACCTCGCCGTCCGGTGCCGGCGGGTCGAGGCGGGCGACCTGCTCGGCCAGGGTCTCGCCGGTGCAGGTCAGCGTCGAGCCGTCGAGAACGCCGTGGTCGAGGAGTTCCTTGACGATCACCGGGAGACCGCCGACCGCGTCGATGTCCACCATGCTGTACTTCCCGAACGGACGGGCGTTGATCAGCACCGGCACGGTCCGGGAGAGCTGGTTGAACTCGTGCTGCGACATGACCTCGGCCCAGAAGTCGATCCCGGTGGCCCGGGCGATCTCGGGGGCGTGCAGCAGCACGTTCGTCGATCCGCCCATTGCGATGGCCACGACCGTGGCATTGCGGAACGCGGCGGGCGTGGCGAGGTCGCGGGGAGTGATGTCCCGCTGGGTCATGATCTCCAGGCAGTCCACGAGCTGCTCGGGGAACAGCTCGGTCCGGCGGGGGTCCTCGGACGCGGGCGACACCATGTGCAGCGGTTCGAGCCCCAGCAGCGCGATGAAGGTCTGCATGGTGTTGTAGGTGAACATCCCGCCGCAGCTGCCGTGCCCGGGACAGGCATTGCGGGCCCAGCGCTCGCGCTTCGCCGCATCCGGATCTCCCGCGACCTGGAAGCAGCTGACGAGGTCGATCGTCTCGCCGGTCAGCGGATCCGTGCCCGGACGGATGGAGCCGTCCGAAAGCACCACGGCGGGAACGTTGCGTTCCATGATCGCCGCAGTGGTACCGACGGGCGGCTTGTCACAGGCGACGACGGCGACCACACCACGGATGTCGCTGCCCTCGAAGTGCAGGGACAGCCCGTCATTGGTCGTCTCCCGGCCGATCAGCGAGTAGCGCATCTGCGGTGTGCCGTTGCGCTGCCCGTCCGAGATCCCGCCCGAGTAGTTCGGCGCCAGCAACCGGACCGGCAGGTCCCGCTCCGCGATCCGGCGTCCCATGGCGGCGTGGATGGCATCGACCTTGTCGTTCACACCGACATAGCAAATGCTGTCACCCAGGGTTCCGACGACACCCCACGGCGCTCCGTGGATCCGATCCACGTCCTGGCCCAGCGCCAGCGCCGTGGCTACCGCCTGACAGTCCTGCCCAGGCCGCCAGAGGTCTCGACCGCTCGATTCGCTCATCCGCCCGATCTCCTCGTTTCGCGTAGTTCTCCGCGAACATACCCAGGTCCTCGCGGCGACACTGCACCAGCTCCGCCTCTCGCCCGACCAGGCCCCGCGGGAACGGCGCCCCTTGGACGGTTCGCTTCGAACGAGGCAGCCGCGCGAAGCGCTCCGACGATGCCTTCGAGAGAGCCGAAGCGGTTCAAGGCAGCGTTGACATCACTCCGCTTGCTGGTCCGCTGCTCGGCCTTGCCGATGCTCGTTTCACCGGCCGCCGCTGTCAATCTCGTCGCAACGGCACCAAGGTGGTCATCGCTGAAACGGAGAGCGTGGGAGGCCACGCCGACGACGAAGTGCTCGACGCCCTTGCCGAGGGGGCAGTGTGGTTGCCCAAACCGTAGCCGATCACGGTCCAGCGCTGTGCCCCTGTCTCGCTGTCCGGCGCACGTGAGATCACCGTTGCGAACGAGCCGAGTGGCGCCTGGTACTCCGCCGCGAGCGTGCTTTCGTCGATGTGGGCTTCGACCTGGAGAAGTTCGATCGCCCGAGGAAGCAGCGACGGTTGCTCCAGGAGCGGCTGCGGGCCGGGCTCGCGTCGACGCCGGCCTCGGGTGGACACCGTCGACATGGCGTTGCGATAAGTCACGTCGCTCATCACTTTCAGTGTCCGCGCCCGGTACAGCAAGGCCTGCAAGCTTACGTTCCAGTACTGCTTGAGCTGACCGAGCAGCCGCCAGTCGGCTTTGCTCGGGAGCTGATCCGCGATCTCCTCCGCCGGCATCAGGAATTCGGCGGCGAACCGATGTGCTTGGTCCTCGACGGTCCGGCCACCGGGCTCGGCATCGACATGCATCACGAGGTGTCCCAGCTCATGGGCGACATCGAAACGCTGGCGGTAGTAGTCGTCTTTCAGCGGGTTGAGCAAGATGATCGGGCGCTGCGGTGTGTCGAAGGAGTACGCGTCGATGGTGGCGTTGTTCATCGGGCTGAACACGACAAGGCACCCATGGTTCTCGACAAGCCGAACCAGGTGCCCGACCGGACCCGGCGGGAGGTCCCACTGCTTCCGCAGCAAGTCCGCGGCTTCCTCGGGCCCCCGGCCGCTGAGGGTGTCGGTCGACAACGGACAGGTAGGCAGATCTCGACCGGGGAACTCGACATGCCGTTCCATCGCCGTGGCGATGTCCACCGCCAGGCAGCCGTAGGCGTGTGCCTGGTCCCGGGAGATCTGGCTGGTCGACCTCAACGAGCGGAAGTGCGGCGCCGTGGTCGCGACCGGGAGACTGCTCTGTCGAGCCACAAAGAACCCAGGATCGACTTCCAGCGCCAGAGACAGGGGCAGCGACGGTGGCGGCTGCCGGCCGTTTGAGACCGCTCTCGTACGCGGCGCCCGCCGTCGGGGTCTTCTGGATCTGACCGGCAAGCGCGTTCTTCCTCAGCCCGGCCAGCTGGCGGGCCAAGGTCAGGCGACCGCCGTCGAAGAAGGCTGCGACGTCGTCAAGCCGATCGCTCATGCCTCACCAATAGCACGCGACTCGCCCTGGCCGCCCGCCGGGCGGCGGACTCGAACGTCTGCGTCAGCGACCGTATCGCCCGTCGGGAGGACCGGACCGACCGGCAGCCGACGAGCGCCGCGGCCGCCGCGCCAGCCGTCCGCTGTCCAGCCTGGCGAGCTGTTCAGGTCGCGGCGGTGCAGCACAGGCATCGTCCGAAAGTCGCGATCGGCGATACCGAATGCCAGGACGTCGCGGCCCGCCGAGTCCTGATCTGGCGGCGGGGCGAACTCGCCGCACTGGAACACCCGATCCAATCGATCGAGCAAGTACGTGTACGCGTTGTACCCGATCCAGCTCTGTTTGTGGCCGCCTGCGAGGTTGTAGTCCTGGCGCACCTGCCGGTACGCGGAGCCCTGCGCCCATACGTTGGTGTCCAGGATCCCCAAGCTCGCCAGAACGAGATCGCGCTCACCCACGGCGCAGGCCTCTACCCGAACGCAGTATTCAGTGCGAAATAGTGAACCACACGCGTTGGTCAACCCGACACCGAGACGACCAACGCCACCGTCGACGCTCGAGAACCGGTGGCCGTGTCGATGTCGCAACGCGCGCGGAGCCCGGTCAGGCCAAGCGGCAGCCCGCGGTCGAACACGCGGTGTCGGCGGGCTGCCGGAAGTAACGCTACGTTCGGCGACATGGTGTCCTCGGCTGGTCGGGATTTGGCCGGCGAGGTAGCGGATCGTCGACGGAACTGCGACCCTCATCACCGGCGCCGCCGATACCGACCAGCGCATCCAACGCGCCACCTCCGCCGACCGCGCACCGCCGGCATCTGTTCGGTGTCGTGGACCGCGGCCTCATGAACGCCGCACTCACTCGCCGCCGCTGTGGCGTGCTCGGCGGCCCTGGAAAACCGGGTTGCCTTGCTGCTGCGGCCATCTGACCTGTCGCGCCCTCACGGATCCGGCCCATCAGCTGGAACTTCCCCGGAATCTGGTGCACCAGCTCCGGCCGTTGGCCGTCCCTCCTTTGTGGACAGACCGCCAATGGCCGCACCGTTGACGGGTACTGTGCGGAGTCGCCCTCCCCGCCAGTCTCCGTCCTTGTTGCAAGGGCGGGAGTATCGATACCCCTCACCGCTCACACCGATGTCACCGGTCAGACCCCGACAGCGGCGGCTGGCGCGTCCACGGCAAAGGCAGCGACCAGGACAGGGTGGTCGCCCGCGGCAGCCAGGTCCGCTACACCGACCTGCACTCCGTCACCAACACATCACGCCCTGCACCCCGCGCCACAACGGGAGAATCGAACGCTATAACCGCATCCTGGCCGAGGAATTCGTCTACGCCCGCGCCTGAACCGGCGAACAACACCGCAACGAGGCATTGATGGTGTGGAACGTGCACTACAACCCTCCTCGCTTTTTCCGTTGAGCGAAGGGGAATCTGGCCGGCATGGACCATCACGTCGTCATGGGCTGCTCGAAGAACTCAGGGTGCCGGCAGGCCGCTGCGGCTATCGTGAGCTGCGTCGTCTGGCACGACGGTTTCCGGGCATCTGCTGGGCGATCGAGGCCAGCAACGGCCTGGGCCGGCCATTGACCCGGCGATTGATCGACGACGACAT
>NZ_BAAAZN010000017.1:0-179100 GCF_039536925.1 Amycolatopsis ultiminotia
GTGCGGTGCCGACCGCGCCGATCGCGACCGCTGCCCAGTCCTTGTTCTCGATCGCGTCTTTGAGTCCCGTCGCGTCCTCCAGCAGCGGAACCCCCGACACCGCCGTCGTCGAATCCTGCACCGGTGCGACCAGCGGATTGCTCATGATCTTCATTGAAGCACGGCCGGTTGACCGGGTCGCGCGTATGCGAGACAAGGTGCCTGAAAGTCGCGGCTAGGCTGTCTTCGGAGGCGACAAGGGGCGGCGAGATGGCGGGTGCGTTGGTCACCGGAGGTTCGCGTGGGATCGGGCGCGCGATCGCGGAACGGCTGGGTATGGACGGCTGGCCGGTCGCGGTGAACTACCGCAGCGACGAATCCGCGGCACAGGCGGTCGTGGACAAGATCGGCACGGCCGGTGCGCAGGCCGTCGCACTGCGCGCCGACGTGACCGACGATCGCGAGCTGCACGGTCTTTTCGAAGCTGCCGAACGGGAATTCGGCGGCCTGGACGTGGTGGTGGCCAACGTCGGTGTCGCCCGGTTCTGCCCGATCGCCGACACTGTCGACGAGGATTTCGACCTCGTCTTCTCGACCAACCTGCGCGCGACATTCGTGGCACTGCGCGAAGCGGCGCGACGGGTCCGCGACGGCGGACGGATCGTGGTGGTCTCGAGCGGCGTGGTGGTGACGTCGCAGCCCGGCACCGGGATCTACGCGGCGAGCAAGGCCGCCGGGGATCAGCTCGTGCGGGTACTGGCGAAGGAGCTGGGGCCACGCGGGGTGACGGTGAACAGCGTGCTGCCAGGCGCCGTGCGCACGGAAGCGCTCACCGCGGACGGCCCGCCGGGGGCGGCCGAACACGCCGCGCGCCAGACGCCGCTCGGCCGCCTCGGCGAACCGGACGACATCGCCGACATCGTCGGATTCCTGGCCTCCGGCGCGGCCCGCTGGGTCACCGGCCAGACCCTGCACGCCGGCGGCGGCAGGTTCTGATCCATGCGGTGACCTGCGCCTCGTGGCGGAACAGGCGGAGTTTCAGCATCTGGACAGTCGTCAAGATTACCTTTTGACGAACCCCCGGTGTCTGAGAGGCTTGTTAGCATGAGCCAGGTGACCAGTGCACAGGAGCGGATCTCCCGGCGTGCGGTGGACAAGTTCGCCCAGCGGCGTGAGCAGCTGGCCGGATCTGCCCTGCAGGCGCTGGCCGAGCTGGGATACGCCCGCACGAGCCTGCGGGAGATCGCGCAGAAGTCCGATTTCTCCCACGGCGTGCTGCACTACTACTTCGCCGACAAGGTCGAGCTGCTCACCTACTCGGTCCGCAAGTTCGAGGACGTCTGCGTGACCCGCTACGACGACGTCGTGGCCGAGGCGACCTCGGCCGAGGAGCTGAAGCAGGGCTTCGGCGCGGCCATGGCGGCCACCCTGCGGGCCGACGCGGCAATGCACCGGCTCTGGTACGACCTGCGCAACCAGAGCCTGTTCGAAGAGTCCTTCCGCACCGACGTGCTCGACATCGACGGGCAACGGCAGGCCATGGTCTGGCGGGTGATCCAGCGCTACGCGGAGTTCACCGGGCAGCCGCCGCGGGTGACGCCCGAGGTCGCCTACGCCGCCTTCGACGGGTTGTTCCAGCAGGCGCTGCTGCAGCGGCTGGCCGGCCGGGACGGTGCTGCGGACCGCTTGGCGGCCGACGTCGCGGACCTGCTGCCCCGCCTCGCCTGAGGCGATCCGCACGACCGGTGAAGCGCGCCACCGGCGGTTAGGATGCGCTCGACGGATCGTGGCGGTGGGAGGGTGTGTGCTCGAGAGTGCGGGAGTACCGCGGTGACCGCTTCGTCGGCTGAGCTGCCCCCGGAGTCGCAGAGTGTGCTCGGTCCGCTCACCCGTGCGGCGGTGTTCCTGGTGGTCCGGGTGGACGAGGGGGCCGAGCAGATCGCCAAGGACCTGCTCGCGGACCTGCCCGGACTGCAGCGCACGGTCGGGTTCCGGGCGCTGGCGGGCGGACTGACCTGCGTCGCCGGGGTGGGCGCGGCCGCGTGGGACCGGATCTACGGTGCTCCGCGCCCCGCCGAGCTGCACGAGCTCCCGGTGTTTTCCGGCGACCGGCACACCAGCGTGACCACCGGGGCCGACCTGCTCTTCCACCTCCGCGCGGACCGGACGGACCTGTGCTTCGAGCTGGAAACGCTGATCATGGACCGGCTGCGGGGTTCGGTCACCGTGGTGGACGAGGTGTCCGGCTTCCGCTACTTCGACGCGCGGGACGTGCTCGGCTTCGTGGACGGCACGGAGAACCCGACCGGCGGCGGTGCCGCGCGTGCGGTGCTGGTGGACGACGACGGACCCTTCGACGGCGGCAGTTACGTGGTGGTGCAGAAGTACCTGCACGATATGGCGGCGTGGAACGCGCTCGGCACCGAAGCACAGGAGCTGGTGATCGGCAGGCGCAAACTGTCCGATGTGGAGCTCTCGGACGAGGAGAAGCCGCCCGACTCGCACCTCGCGCTCAACGTGATCACCGACGAGGACGGCAACGAACTGGACATCCTGCGGGACAACATGCCGTTCGGGCGGCCCGCCTACGACGAGTTCGGCACCTACTTCATCGGCTACGCCAAGACGCCGTCGGTGATCGAGCGGATGCTGGAGAACATGTTCGTCGGCGCACCGCCGGGCAACCACGACCGCATCCTCGATTTCTCCACCCCGCTCACCGGAGCGCTGTTCTACGTCCCCACCGTGGACTTCCTCGAAGATCCACCGGAAATCCCCGCGTCACCCCCGGCCGAGCCGGAGCCACCGGCACCGGACGGGTCGTCACTGGGCATCGGCAGCCTGCGAAGGAGCTCTCGGCCATGAACAACCTGCATCGCGAACTCGCCCCGATCTCGGCCGCCGCATGGGCGGATCTGGAGGAGGAGGCCAAGCGCACGTTCCGGGAGTCCGCCGCGGCACGGCGGGTGGTCGACGTGGTGGTGGCCGAGGACCCGGCGCTCGCCGCGATCGGCACCGGGCACAAGGAACCGGTCTCCGGACCGTCCGACGCAGTGGTGGCGAGCCTGCGCACCGCGCAGCGGATCGTGGAGCTGCGGGTGCCGTTCACGGTGTCGCGGGAGGCCGTCGACTCGGTGGAATGGGGCGCGAAGGACGCCGATTGGCAGCCGGTGAAGGATGCCGCACAGCACATCGCGCGGGCCGAGGACCGGATCGTGGTCGACGGTTTCGCTGCCGCCGGGATCAGCGGGATCCGGCCGGCGTCGCCGCTGCGCGCACTGGCACTGCCTGCCGAAGCCGGTACCTACCCGAACGCGATCGGCGACGCGCTGGCCGAACTGCGCGACGCGGGGGTCGCCGGGCCGTTCGCGGTGTTGCTCAGCGACGAGGCGCACACCGCGGCCATCGAGGCGGCCGACCACGGTTATCCGGTGCTGGAGCACCTGCGTCAGCTGGTGGACGGTGAGCTCGTCCGCACCCCGGCGATCAGCGGGGCCTGCGTGCTGTCCACCCGTGGCGGGGACTACGAGCTGCACTTCGGACAGGATCTGTCCATCGGCTACACCGGCCACGACGCGTCCACTGTGGAGCTGTACTTCCAGGAAACGCTCACTTTCCTGGTCAACACCGCGGAGGCCGGGGTCGGGCTGACTGCCTGAGTACCGGCAGCGCAGCCAGCAGCGCCAGCCCGCGCAGCACGCCTGCCACCGGATAGGGCGCGCGGAGGCCGAACGAGTCCGCGACGAAACCGCCGGCAAGGGTGCCGAGCGGGATCAGGCCCCAGCCGAGGAGCCGGTACACGCTGGTCACCCGCCCGAGCAGCGGGGCGGGGACCAGCTCCTGGCGCAGGCTGACAGTGACCACGTTCCACAGCGTCGTGACGAATCCGTTCGCCGCCAGCAGTACCCCGAGCACGATCGCGTTCGGGCTGAACCCGAGTGCGGTGAACACGAGCGCGTTCGCGGCGAGCGCGGTGACCAGCGCCCTGCGTTCCCCGAGCAGGACGACCATCCGGGCGTTGACCAGGCCGCCGAGCAGGCTGCCGATCGCCGCTGCGGTGAGCAGCAGGCCGTAGCCCGCCGGGCTGACGCGCAGGGTCCGGGTGGCCAGCAGCACGAGCGTCGCGGTCGCGAGCTGGCCGCAGAACGTGTTGACGCCGAGCACCATGGCGAGTGTGCGCAGGAGCCGGTGCCGGGCAAGCCAGCGGAGCCCTTCGGCGATCGGTGCCCGCGGCGGCGAGCTCGGTTTGCGTTGCCGGGGAAGGGAGATCAGCAGTGCCGCGGACACCGCGAAGGAGACCGCGTCCACACCGAACGGCAGCGGCGTCGCGACCGCGAACAGCGCACTGCCCAGTGGCGGCCCGGCGAATTGGACACCGATCACGGTCGCGGTCTGCAGCGCTCCGTTCGCCCGGTGCAGTAACGGCTTCGGCACGATCTCCGGCAGGAACGACTGTGCCGCGGTGCCGAACACGACGTCACCCGCGCCCAGCGCGAACGCGGTGAGCGCGAGAATCGCGACCCCGGCGGATCCGGTCGCCAGCGCGACCGCTGCGGCGACCACCGCCTGTACCACCTGGGCTCGCCACATCAGGCCGACCCGATCGTGCCGGTCGGCCCACGCACCGGCGGGCAGGGTGAGCAACAGCCACGGCAGATACGACGCAGCGGCGACCGCGGAGACCAGCCGTGGATCGTCGGTGCGCGCGGCGGCCAGCAGTGGCACCGCGGCGGTGAAGGCACCGTCGCCGACGTTGTTGATTCCGGTTGCCCACCACAGTTTCCGGTAGGCCGGGGAGAGTCGGGACACGCCGGGAATCCTCGCCGGTCCGGCCGGCGGGCAACATCTTTTAGCCCAGTGCTACATACTCAGGCGATGGCGCTCACCGTGGCACTCGGGGTCGACGAACTGGCCGAGACCCGGTTCGCGGTGTCCCCGTTGTCCGAGACGGTCGCCGCGCTGCTGCAGCTGAACGGGCGCAATCCGAACGTGCTGCACCTGCGGTGGCTGCGCTGGGCTGAGGGGGAGCTGGGGTCGGAGGAGCTTCCGCTGACCTCGGCGCTGCTCACTGCCGAACGGCCGAGCTGGCCGAACTTCCTGGTGCCTGCGCCGAGCGGTCCGACGGCGTCGCTGGAGCAGGATCTGGCCGCGCTGCGCCGGACCAGCGCGCGGCACGTGCGGGCGAGCCTGCGCCGGGTGTTCGGCGCCGACCTGCCCGCGCCGGTGTCGCCGTTGGCCGAAAAACCGTCGGCCGGTCTCGAGATCATTGCGGACGAACTGCGGATGGCCTACCGGCGGGTGGTCGAGCCGCACTGGCCGCGGATCAGGGCGTTGCTGGACGCGGACGTCGGCTACCGGGCCGGTCAGCTGGCCGCGGGCGGCGCCGCGCGCCTCTTCGCCGATCTCCACCCCGACCTGCGCTGGGTATCCGGGAGGCTGGTGCGGACCGGCGGTCCGCAGCGGCGAGTCCGGCTGGGGCCCGGTGGCCTGGTGCTCATGCCGGTCGCACTCGGCTCGCCGGACGTGTTCGTGCGGGCCCGCACCGCCACGCAGACCACGATCCGCTATCCGGCCCGCGGCATCGGTGCACTGTGGACAGCCGGGACCCGGCCGCCGGACCACGGGGTGGCCCGGTTGCTCGGCCGCGCCAGGGCCGATCTGCTGGCGGCGCTGTGCTCCCCGGCCACGACCACCGATCTCGCGGTCGCGCTCGAGGTGACGCCGAGCGCGATTTCCCAGCATCTGCGGGTGCTGCGGGAGGCCGGGCTGGTGGCAAGGCAACGCTCCGGCCGGTCGGTCCGGTACCTCACGACGGACCTCGGCGCGGCACTGCTCGCCGGTAGCTGAATCTCGTCCGGGGCGGGTTCTGCGCAGGCCGGTGCCCGCGATGGGCGCGCTGCTGCGGGGTGCCGGCCCCCGAGGTCGAGGGCTCGCCGGGATCGGCGTGCCCGGCCGGTGGCGGTGGATCGTGCGATCATCGGGCTGGCAGGGGCCGTCGAGACCAGGGAGTGCGCATGACCACCAGCCGCAGGCAGGGGGCTGAGCTCAACAGTGGCATCCTGCCCGGCAACGTGCGCGCGGACGACTGGATCATGCTCGCGCTCGCGCTGGTCTCCGCCGGATTGGTCGGCTACCAGCTGGTGTCGTCGGTCTCGGCGGACCTCGGCCGGTGGTTCTTCGTCGCCGACTGCGCGATCTGCGGGATCTTCCTGCTCGAACTGCTGTGGCGCTGGCGCAAGCGGCGCTGGCGGATCGCGTTCCTCGGGCGCACCTGGTACGAGGTGTTCGCGATGATCCCGATCGCGCATCCCGCCTTCGTGACCCACCACCACGTGATCGCGGTGATCCTGCTCGTGGTGCGGCTCGGCCGGGCCGCGGACCGCGCCGTCGGCGAGCAGTTCACCTACCGGCTGGTGGACAAGCTCACCGATTCGATCGTGCAGGCGATCAAGAAGCCGGTCACCGTCGCGGTGCTCGACGAGGTCGTCAAGGTCCTGGAGACCGGCAACTACCCGGAGAACCTCGCGAAGTCGCTCAGCGGGAACAAGGACGAGTTGCGCGCGATCATCACCGAGAAGCTCGCGGCCGACCCGCAGCTGGGCAAGCTCCGCCGTCTCCCGTTCCACGACGAGGTCGTGCGCGGTGTCGTGGACACCTCGTTCCGGGTGCTGCTGGAGGTACTGCTCGACCCGCGCATCGACGACTTCTTCTCCTCCGTGGTGCGCGACAACCGCGAACAGATCCGCCGTGCGGTGGTGCTGGGACTGAACGAGACCGACGACGACTCCGCGGACGAGAGCCTGCTGCGCGTGCGGACCCAGCGGTCCGCGGCGCACGAGTACGACGCCACGCACCGGCACCCGGACGCTCCACAGTAGACGTGCGGACGGTGCGCGGTCGGTCCCTCACCTTGCGTGCCGGGGTGTGCGGTGCCGGTGGGCTTGCGCGGCGGGCGTCAACCGCTGAACGAGTGCACCGCAGCTCGTGCGAGCGAGTTTCTGGCCTGGAGTAGGGTAAGCGCCAACGTTTCTGTTGCAGCACAAGGATTGTGTTCGCACGAGTTCGGAGTGCTACCGCCGGGGCCTGCCAGCACGAACCGGTCGGCGGCACCAGGCGCGGGTTGGGAGTCGTGGACGTGGTGGAAAGCGGGCAACCGGCACGCAGGTGCCGCAGGCAGGAGTGCTCGGAACCGGCGCTGTGGCGCGGACTGTGCTCCGCGCACTGGAACCGCTGGCAGAGCGGGAGCGACGCGCTCGAACTGCCCGACGACGACGTTCCGCCGCCGCCGGCGCAGGTGTGGTGGCCACCCGAGCGTCCGGACACCGCCCCGCTGAGCAGCCGGGTACTGCCGGGATCGGATTCGTAACCCTCGGCGATCGCGGGCGGCCGTCCGCGATGCGGTGGGAACTCCGCGGTGACCGTGCGGTACTCGGCAGTCGTGCGGCGGGAGAACCCTTCGGCAGTCGTGGTGTGCCCGGCCTCGATGGTGCTTGCTCGAGCGTGCTGGTTCGACCACGGTCCGTGGCGACCGGTCCCGGCCGCCGGGCACCGTCGTCGGGACCGGCGCTCAGGAAACCGCGTTGCGGGCAATCACGTTCGCATACCAGCGGGCGCTGCGTTTCGGGGTCCGGCGCTGGGTCTGGTAGTCCACGTGCACCAGGCCGAATCGTTTCGCGTATCCCTCCGCCCATTCGAAATTGTCCAGTAGCGACCAGTAGAAGTAACCGCGCAGATCGACCCCGTCGGCGAGTGCGTCGTGAGCGGCACGCAGATGCGCCTCCACGAAGGCCACCCGGTCGTCGTCGGCGATCTCCCCGGCCACCGGCGAGTCCGGATAGGACGCACCGTTCTCCGTGATGTACAACGGGATCGGCGGGTAGTCACGGTGCACCTGCCGCAGTGCTCCGGTCAGTCCGCCGGGCTGCACCTCCCAGCCGGAGTCCGTGCGCGGCGCCGCCGGGTCCGGTACGAAGTGCACGTGCCCGGCGCCGGGCCACTCCGCCCCGGCCGGGGCGCTGCCCGGCCGGGGTGTACCGGCCACGCGGTAGCCGCGGTAGTAGTTCACCCCGAGCCAGTCGATCGGCGTGGCGATCACCGCGTCGTCCCCCTCCCGCACCACCTCGTCGAGGCCGAACGGCGCCAGATCGGCCACCAGGTCGTCCGGATATCCGCCCCACAACACCGGATCGAGGAACAGCCGGTTCTGCAGCCCGTCGATCCGGCGCTGTGCGTCCGCGTCCGCCGGTCCGGCCGAATCCGCGGCGACCGGGTACAGGTTGAGCGTGATCCCCGAAGGCACGGCAGGTACGTCCCGGCGCAGCACGTCCATCGCGAGTCCGTGCCCCAGCAGCAGATGGTGTGCCGCGGCCACGGCGGATGCCGGTTCGGTGCGTCCCGGCGCATGCACGCCGGAACCGTACCCGAGCATCGCCGCGCACCACGGTTCGTTCAATGTGGACCAGCTGGCCACCCGGTCGCCGAGCCTGCCCACGATCGTTTCCGCGTATTCGGCGAACCGGTAGGCAGTGTCCCGCGCTGTCCACCCGCCACTGTCCTCGAGCGACTGTGGCAGATCCCAGTGATACAGCGTGGCCCACGGCTGGATACCGGCCGCGAGCAACCGGTCCACCAGCCGGTCGTAGAAACCGATGCCACGCTGGTTCGCCTTGCCGA
This sequence comes from Amycolatopsis ultiminotia, assembly GCF_039536925.1. NCBI lineage: Bacteria > Bacillati > Actinomycetota > Actinomycetes > Pseudonocardiales > Pseudonocardiaceae > Amycolatopsis > Amycolatopsis ultiminotia. Next base: position 8,653 of record NZ_BAAAZN010000017.1, read on the forward strand.
ACGGACGGATCCGGGGCCAGGAAAGGGAGAACCGGTACGCGCCGAGGCCGAGCGAGTGCATCAGCGTCACGTCGTCGGCGTAACGCCGGTAGTGGTCGGCGGCGGGCTCGCCGGTGTCGCCATCCACCACCGCGCCCGGCCGGGCGGCGAAGGTGTCCCACACGGACGGTTCCCGTCCGTCCACTGTGGTCGATCCCTCGACCTGGAAGGCCGCGGTCGCGGCACCCCAGACGAACGCGTCCGGGAACGCGAGCGCGACCCGTTCGGGCATCGGCTGTGCGGACATGGTCACCCTTTCACGGCACCTTGCATGATCCCGGCCACGATCTGGCGGCCGAGCAGGACGAAGACGATGAGGATCGGGATGGTGGCGAGCGTGGTGCCCGCGAGCACGAGCGAATAGTCGACGTAGTAGCCGCTCTGCAGCTTCTCCAGTGCCACCTGCACGGTCGGATTGCCCGCGTCGAGCACCACCAGCGGCCACAGGAAATCGTTCCACGAGGTCATGAACGTGAACATGGCGAGGATCGCCGCGGCCGGGCGCACCGCGGGCAGGCACACGTTCCAGAAGATCCGGATCATACTGCACCCGTCGACCCTTGCCGCCTCGATCAGTTCGTACGGCAGAGCGTCCACTGTGTACTGTCGCATCCAGAAGACGCCGAACGCGGTGACCAGGTTGGGCACGATCACCGACTGCAGCCCACCGGCCCAGCCCAGTTTCGACATCGCGATGAACAGCGGGATGATCCCGAGCTGGGTCGGCACCGCGAGGGTGACCACGATGAACACGAACAGTCCGTTCCGGCCGCGGAAGCGCAGTTTGGCGAAGGCGAATCCGGCCAGTGCGGAGAACAGCACGGTGGTCAGCGTGACCGTGCCGGACACGAGGACGCTGTTGAGCAGTGCCCGCCAGAACGGCACCGTGTCGAACACCCTGGCGGCGTTGGCGAAGAAGTTCCCGCCGGGCAGCAGCGGCGGGATCCGCTCGGTGAGCATCCCGTTGTCGCGGCTGGCCACGAGGAACGACCAGTAGAACGGGAAAAGCGAGCCGAGCACGAACACGGCAAGCACGCCGTAGGTGGCCTTGCGGGGTTTGCCGAGCCTGCCCGCTTTCGCGCGCAGACCGGTGCGCGTGGTCATTTGTTCCTCCCCGCCAGCGCTCCGGTGAGCAGGTAGTTCACCAGCGCGATCACGACGATGATCACGAACAGCACCCACGCGATCGCGGACGCGTAGCCGAGGTCGAAGTTCTCGAACGCGGTCTGGTACAGATACAGCGTCACGGTCTGGAACTGGTGGGTGGAACCACCGTTGTTCGATCCCGGCATTGCGTCGAACAGCTTGGGCTCGGTGAAGATCTGCAGTCCGCCGATCGTCGAGGTGATCGTGACGAAGATCAGCGTCGGTTTCAGCAGTGGCAACGTCACGCTGGTGAACCGGCGTAGCGTGCCTGCTCCGTCGATCAGTGCCGCCTCGTGCAGTTCTTTCGGGATGGCCTGCATCGCGGCCAGCACGATCAGCGCGTTGTAGCCGGTCCAGCGCCAGTTGACCATGATCGCGATCGCGACATGACTGGCGAACCGGTTGGCCTGCCAGTCCACAGGGGACAGTCCGATGGTCTGCAGCACCCCGTTGACCAGTCCGTAGCGCGGGCCGAAGAGGTTCGCGAAGATGATCCCGAGTGCGACCAGGCTTGCCGCGTAAGGCAGCAGAACGCCCACGCGCCAGCCGTTCGCGCCGCGCAGCCGGGCGGTCAGCAACGCAGCCAGCAGCACCGCGATGATCAGCTGCGGCACACTGGAAAGCAGGAAGATGCTGGCCGTGTTCTCCAGCGCGTGCCAGAACTGCGTGTCGGTGAACAGCTCCTTGAAGTTGTCCAGTCCGATGAATTCGGGGTTGTCGTCGCCGGCCTCCCAGTGGAACAGCGACACGTACGCGGTGTAGAGCAACGGAAACATGCCCACCACCGCGAACACGATGAAGAACGGTGCCACGTAAAGGTAAGGCGAGACCTTGACGTCCCACCGGGCGAGCCGGGCGCGCAGTCCCGGCCGGGGCGCGGAGCGGCGCCGTGCCCCGGCCGGGTGTTCCGGAGCAATCTTGTCGGTGACCGTCATGGTCAGCGGGCGAGCTTCTTGGCACCGTCGACCAGCTGCTGCCAGCCGTCCGCGGCGGCGGCGCCCTGTTCCACCGCCTGCAGCGCGGGGGCGGCGACGTTGTCCTGGATCTGCCCGTCGTTCGGGCCCTTGTACTGCGGTTTGCCGACCTTCTTCGCCTGTTCGGCGAACAGCTCGCCGACCTTCGCGTTGCCGAAGTAGGCGTCGGTGGAGTTCAGCAGCTGCGGGCTTTCCAGCGCCTTGGTCTGGCTGGGGAAGTTGCCGGTGGCCGCGAACGCCTTGATCTGCTGCTCCGGTGCGGTCAGCCAGGCGGCCAGTTCGGCGGCCTCCCGCGGATGCTTGCTCTGCGTCGGCACGGTCAGGTACGAGCCGCCCCAGTTGCCGCCCCCGCCGGGGAAGGCCGGGGTGACCGCCCACTTGCCCGCGTTACCGGGACCGGCCTGCTCCTTGATCACGCCGATCATCCACGCCGGACAGACCTTGGTCGCGAACGCGCTCTGCCGGAAGCCGGAGTTCCACTCGTTGCTGAACGCGGTGAGCTTGGCCGACTCGCCCTTGGCGACCGCGTCGGTCACCTTCTGCCAGGCGTCCTTGATGCCCTGGTTGGTCTCCAGGGTCAGCTTGTCGTCCTTGTCCAGGTAGCCGACCGGGAGCTGGTTGACCATGGCGTTGAAGTTCTGCGCGGCCGAGTCGAACCAGGCCTTGCCGGTCTTGGCGGCGTACTGCGCGCCGGCGGTGAAGTAGCTGTCCCAGGTGGCGAAGAGCGGTTTGACCGCCTCCGGGTCGGTGGGCAGTCCGGCTGCGGCGAGCTGATCCTTGCGGTAACACATCGCGAGCGGGCCGATGTCCGTGCCGTAACCGATGAGCTTGCCGTTCTTGTCCTTGCCCGCCTCGTACTTCCAGGACAGCCAGCGGTCCGCGGCGGCGTCGGCCGGTCCGATCTCGCCCAGGTCGCGGAACTTCGAGGACTTGGCGAGCACGTCGGAGAGGTGGCCCTCCTCGACCGCCTGCACGTCGGCGAGTCCGGAGCCCGCCGCGAGTTTGGTCATCATGTCCTGCGCGTACGGGCCGCCCTGGCCGGTCTTGCGGTGCGTGACCGTGATGTTCGGATGCAGCTTCTGGTACTCCGGGAGCAGCGCCTCGTAGCCGAACTCGGTGAACGTGGCCAGGGTCAGCTCCACGTGCTCGTTCGGTCCGGCCGCCGCGGGCACATCCCCGTCCCCGCCACCGCACGCCGTGGCGGTCAGCGCCGTCATCGTGATGCCCAGTGCCAGCACCAGGCCCTTCCGGAACGTTGTCACCGTCGTCAACCCCTTGAAGGTCATTTCTGGGAGCGCTCCCAGATGCCGACCGAGTGTGTTGCAGGTAACGTCCGATGTCAAGGCTGGTCTTCGAGTCCCGGATATCCGGGAGCGCTCCCGATATCGGCCGGTTAAGCTGGCGTCGATCACGAACCAGGGGGTGAAGCGGTGGCGCCTCGGTCCGAGGACGAGCGGCCGACGCTGGAGGATGTGGCGGCTTTTGCCGGGGTTTCGCGGTCCACGGCGTCGCGCGCGTTGAACGATGACACGTACGTCAGCGCGCGCTCACGGGAGAAGGTGCTGGCCGCCGCGCGGGACCTCGGCTACTCGCCGAACCAGGCCGCGCGATCGCTGGTCACCCGTCGCACCGGAGCGATCGCCGTGGTGCTGTCGGAACCCGAGGCGCGGCTGCTCGACGACCCGTATCGCACCGCGGTGATGCGTGCGGGCTACCGCGAGCTGGCCGACGTGGGTTGCCAGATGGTGTTGATCTTCAGCGACACCCGGGAGGACCTCGCGCGGACAGTGCGGTTCCTGGAGGGCGGGCACGTGGACGGCGTCCTCGTGTTCGCGCCGCACCGCACCGATCCGCTGCCGCGGGCGCTGCGCCTGCTGCGGGTTCCGGTGGTGTTCGGCGGCCAGGCGGCCGATCTGCGGCGTGGCGTGCACGTGGTGGACTTCGACAACGAGGGTGGTGCCCGGTTGGCGGTGTCGCATCTGGTGGAGTCCGGCCGGCGGCGGATCGCGACCATCGCCGGCCCGCAGGACCAGGGTGCGCCGATCGCCCGGCTGGCCGGCTGGCGCGCGACGCTGACCGATGCCGGCCTCGACCCGGCGGGCCTGTCCGAGGAGGCGGACTTCACCCTCGCCGGTGGTGCGACGGCGATGTCCGCACTGCTGCAGCGGGTTCCCGATCTCGACGCGGTGTTCGTGGCCAGCGACATGATGGCGGTGGGTGCGTTGCGCACGCTGTCCGCGGCGGGTCGCGACGTGCCCGGCGACGTCGCGGTGGCCAGCTTCGACGACAACGCCACGCTGGCGCCGGCCATGACGCCGCCGTTGACCTCGGTGCACCAGGACCCGCGGGAACAGGTGCGCACGATGGTGAGCATCCTGATGCGGCTGCTGGACGGTCCGGACCTCGAACCGGCGGCGCAGGTCCTGCCGGTTTCCCTGGTGGTGCGCGAATCCGGCTGACCCGGCCGGCCGAGTCCACTGTGGAGCTGTGGCGCGAAAATGGGGGGTGGCTCCGCGCGGAGCCACCCCGACCCCGGCGGTCAGAGCCGGTGTGCGTGGAAGAAGCCGCGGATCAGCGGGGTCGCATTGATGACCGTCGGGGTGTCCGAGTCGAGATTCGGCTGGGTGCTCGGCCAGACGTGCCCGGCGTCCTTGATCCGGTAGTGCACGAGCGAGCAGCCGGGCCACCGCTGCTTGACCACTCCGCGCACCGGGGAGGAGGAATGCGGTTTAGGGGCGCAGCCGTCGCGCTCGGCCCAGTCGGCCAGCCAGTCCTGGAGCGGGGGCAGGCCCTTGTCCGGGTTGCCGTCGTAGGGGATCGTCTCGTCCGCCTGGCCGTGGAAGTCCAGCAGTGCCACCTTCCGCGACGGATGGCAGGCGCCGCCCTCGGGGTAGAAGGCGCCGGAAACCGGGGCGAACGCGGCGAACCGGCTCGCCATCCGGCAGGCCAGCACGCCGACGAACCCGCCGCCGTTGGACTTGCCGGTCGCGTAGATCCGCGACGGGTCCACGCACAGCTGCTGTTGCAGGGAGCCGAGCAGATCGCTGGTGAACTGCACGTCGTCGGCCGATGCCGAATACGGCGCGCCGGTCCATGCGGTCTCGCCGTCGGTGCCGACGAGGCCCTGCGGGTACACCGCGATGAGGTCCGATCCGGAGAAGCCGGAAAGCTCTTCCTGGTACTGCGCCGTCCGCTGGTGGCCGTGGTAGGAGACCACCAGCGGGTACTTGCGGTGCGGGTTGTACCGCGCGGGCAGGTAGATCCGGTACTCACGGTCCACCCCGCCGGAGCTCAGATGTGCGACAGTCGTCTTCCCGGCCCCGGACGCGTCGCGCCCGCAGCCGGTGCTGGCCACCTGGTGGTCGACCACCCCGGACGCGGCTGCCGTACCGGTCAGCAGCGCCCCGAATCCCAGTACCGCGGCACCCAGCGCGGCAACTCTGCGGAAGCGTCCGGACATTCGATCCTCCTCGATCGGCCAGTGAGCGCGACCATGGTCACACTGCGACCGGGGACTCCGGACGTTTCGTTCATAGAGTTCCTCACATCGTGCAAACGCCCTTGCCCGCCAGTACGCGGCCGGCCGAGGCGGCGACCTGCGCGGCGGGCAGCTCCCCGGAGCCGACCGCCTGCGTGAGCCGGTCGAGCACCGCGGGCACGTCGCCGTTGCCGGAGGAGAACAAGGCCGCATCCGCGCCTGCCTGCAGGGCCTTGAGCACCGCCTCCGGCAGCGGGTACTGGTCGGTGATCGCCTTCATCCCGCCGAGGTCGTCGGTGATCACCGGTCCGGTGAACCGGAATTCGCCGCGCAGCAGCCGGTAGGCGGCCGGGGAGAGGGAGGCCGGTACGCCGTCGGTCAGGCCGGGTACGTCCAGGTGCCCGACCATCACCGCCACCCGGCCGTACTCGGCGAGGTCGCGATAGGGCAGCAGATCGGTCTGCTCCAGCTGGTCCAGCGGTGGAGTGGTCACCGTGCCCCGGTGCGAATCCCCGGACCCGCGGCCGTGCCCGGGGAAGTGCTTCAGCACCGGCTGGATGCCGCCCGCGCGCAGCCCCTGCGCGAACGCCATCGCGTACTCGCGCACCTTGGCCGGGTCGGGGCTGTAGGAACGGTCGCCGATCACCGCGTCGTCCGGCTCGTCGCTCACGTCCGCATCCGGTGCGTAGTCCACGGTCACCCCGCGTGCCCGCAGCTGCTTGCCACGCTGCTCGCCGAGCGCGCGCACCTCGTCCGGCGATTTCGTGGCGGCCAGTTCCCGCGCACTCGGGAGCGATCCGTCGAGTTCGTCCACGCGCTGGACCCGTCCGCCTTCTTCATCGACCGCGACCGAGACCGGGATCTTCGCCGCCTGTTGGACCGCGGTGAGTGCACCATTCTGCAACAGCGTGGTTTTATTGCCCCCGATGAAGATTCCGCCGATCTGTGTGGTGCGCACCAGATTGGTGACCGCGGCCGGATTTCCGGCGTCCACGCCGGGCACCACCAGTTGCGCGACCTGCGCGCGCACGTCCATCGCGGACACCGCGGCGGCGCAGGACGAACCGGTGGCAGCGGGCGTTTGCGCTGGTGGCGGGGACTGTGGCGCGGATTGTGGGGTGCTGCCGGTGCTGGGCGCCGCGCCGGGGGCAGGCATCGCCGTGCCGGTGACCTGGGGCCCGGCACATCCGGCGAGCACCCCGCTGAGCAGCAGGCCTGCGAGCAATCCCGCCGGTGACCGCCGTGGCCGAGTATGCGCCTTCATGAATTCCTCTGGCGGTCTGGGACGGGTCTTGAAGACGGTATCCGAAGCCCACCTCAAGGCCCAAGTTCGGCCCGTGAAGAATGGCGTCGCCGCGCCTAGAGAATTTGTGAAGGCGCCCTCGGCACACTGACTGCCACACGGGATAGGTGTTTGTACACGGAGGTGGCAATGAACCAGGTCAAGGTGGCGGCGTGGGCTTCGGACCCGATCGCGTTGGCGGGGCTCATCGACCACCTCCGCGCGCGTCCGGAGGTGCGGATGCTGCCGGGGCAGCAGCGCGGCGAGGCGGCCGTGCTGGTGTTCGCGGCCAACCGCATCACGCGGGAGGCGAAGGCGGCACTGCGGGCCGCGGCGTCGGAGACCCCGGCGGCCATCGTGCTGGTGGCGGGTTACGTGGAGCCCGAGGAGCTGCCGGAGCTGGCGGCCTGCCACGTGGCGGCGGTGTTGCCGCGTGAAGCCATCGCGGGCGAGCAGCTGGTGCGCAGCATCGTGGCGGCGGCTTCGGGACGCGAGACCTCCCTGCGTGACCTGCTGGACCAGGCCGAGAGCCTGCAGGAAAGCGGCGACGGCGCCGCGCTGTCCTCGCGCGAGGTCGACGTGCTGCGGTTGATGGCCGAGGGCTGGGACACCGCGGAGATCGCGGGCAAGCTGTGCTACTCGGAGCGGACCGTGAAGAACGTCATCTACGGGCTGACCAATAGGCTGAAGCTGCGCAACCGTCCGCACGCCGTCGCCTACGCCTTGCGCGCAGGGGTTATTTGAAGGATGTTCACCACGTGCGAAAGCTGACCAGCCGTCCGGTCGCCGCCGCCATCGCGGCTGCGCTCCTGCTCCTCTCTTCCGCCTGTGGTGACTCGACGGCCACCGGCGGGAAGGTCACGCTGACCGTGGCGACGTTCGGGGAGTTCGGCTACCAGCCGCTCTTCGAGCAGTACGAAAAGGATCATCCCGGCATCGAGATCAAGAGCCGGGTCACCGACTTCGACACGCACTTCAAGTCGCTGAGCACCCAGCTCGCGGCAGGTCGTGGCGCGGCCGACATCGTCGCCGTCGAGGAGCAGCAGCTGCCGAAGTACCAGCAGGTGCAGGACAAGTTCGTCAACCTCGCCGAGTACGGCGCGAACGAGCTCAAGAACCAGTGGGTGCCGTGGAAGTGGGCGCAGGGCACCAAGGACGGCTACGTGCTCGGCCTCGGCACGGACATGGGCAGCCTGGCCATGTGCTACCGCCGCGACCTCTTCCAGCAGGCGGGCCTGCCGACCGACCGCAAGGCCGTCGCGGCGCTCATGCCGACCTGGCAGGCCTACGCCGACCTCGCCGGCCGGTTCGCCGCGGAGCAGCCGAAGGTCAAGTTCGCCGATTCCGCGGGCAGCGTCTACACCGCGATGCTGAACCAGTCCCCGGAGAACTACTTCTCGGCCAAGGACGACTCCTACGTCGCGGACCGGAACCCGAGCGTGCGCAATGCCTTCTACCTGGCAGGCGGGCTCGCCGAACGGGGGCAGACGGCGGCCGTGACCACCTACACCCAGGCCTGGAACGTGGCGATCAAGCAGGGCAGCTTCGCCACGATCGCCTGCCCGGCGTGGATGCTCACGCAGATCAAGGAGGCAGGCGGCACCGACGTCGGTGGCAAGTGGGACGTCACCACAGTGCCCGGCAACAGCGGTAACCAGGGCGGCTCCTTCCTCACCGTGCCGAAGCAGAGCGAGCATCCGAAGGAGGCCTACGACCTCGCGCGCTGGCTGACCGCACCGGAGCAGGAGAAGAAGCTCTTCCTCAACGCCGGAATCCTGCCGAGTGAACCGTCGGTCTACGAGGACCCGCAGGTCATCGCGCACACCGACGGATACTTCTCGAACGCCCCGACCGGGCAGCTCTACGCCGCCTCCGCCAACCAGCTGCGGCCGAACTACCGCGGCCTGCACGACGCCGACGTACGCCCCGAGTTCGGCAAGGCACTGGGCCGGATCGAGGAAGGATCGGAGAACGTCGATCAGGCCTGGGCGGACGCGGTGCAGATGGGGCGCGAGGCGATCAAGTAGGGCCGGGCGTGCGCGATCGCGGGACCTTCGGAGCGCGGCTGGACCGGAAGGCCACCCCCTTTCTGTTCATCGCGCCGTTCTTCGCGGTTTTCGCGGTGTTCGGCGCCTTCCCCATGCTCTACACGGTCTGGGTCTCCCTGCACGACTGGGATCTGCTGGCAGGCGACCGGGGCGGCTTCGGGTTCGGCAACTACGTGCAGCTGTTCGGCGATCCGCGGTTCTACAACGCGCTGGGCAACACGATCTCGATCTTCCTGCTCGCCGCGATCCCGGAGCTGTTCGTCGCGCTGTGCATCGCCGCGCTGCTCAATCACCGGCTGCGTGGTTCGACCTGGTGGCAGACCGGGGTACTGCTGCCGAACGTGGTGTCCGTGGCCGCGGTGGGGCTGGTGTTCGCACAGCTCTACGGCCGCGATTTCGGGGTGGTGAACGAGGTGCTCGGCTGGTTCGGGGTGTCCCCGGTCTCCTGGCAGGCGCACCGGTGGTCCTCGCACCTCGCCGTGGCGAGCATGGTGATGTGGCGCTGGACCGGCTACAACGCGCTGATCTACCTGGCCGCGATGCAGGCGGTGCCGCAGGAGCTGTACGAGACGGCGGCACTGGACGGTGCGTCCCGGTGGCGTACCTTCTGGTCGGTGACCGTGCCGGGGATCCGGCCGGCGATCGCGTTCACCGTGGTGGCCGGCACCGTGAACGGGCTGCAGCTGTTCGCCGAGCCGCAGCTGTTCGACGCGGGCGGCGGCGGTACCGGCGGCAACGACCGGCAGTTCCAGACACTGGCGATGTACTTGTACGAGAAGGGGATCACCAAGTTCGACGCCGGCTACGCGGCCGCGCTGTCCTGGGTGCTGTTCCTGGTGTGCGTCCTGTTCGCGGTCTTCAACTACCGGCTGCTGCGCCGGCTGGTGCGCTCCTCGTGAGGCCGCGGCGGCGGCCCGGCGGCTGGGTCTACCTGGTGCTGACCGCAGTGGTCGGCGCCTCGTTGTTCCCGCTGTACTGGTCGTTCGTGGTGTCCACCCGGGACAACTCCGCGATCGGCGAGACCTCGCCGCTGATGCTGCCCGGCGGGCACTTCCTCGAGAACGTGCGGCGGGTGTTCGACACCGTCGACTTCTGGCTGGCCATGGGCAATTCGATGATCGTGTCCGGCACCGTGATGGTGTCCAACGTGGTGCTGTCCACGGTGGCCGGATACGCCTTCGCCCGGTTGCGGTTTCCCGGCCGCAACAGCCTTTTCCTGCTGGTTGCCGGGTCTGCGATGGTGCCTGCCCAGCTCGGCGTGATCCCGCTGTACCTGGTGGTCGGCGACCTCGGCTGGTACGGCAGGCTGGAGGCGGTGATCGTGCCGGGGCTGGTGAGCGCGTTCGGCGTGTTCTGGATGCGCCAGGCGTGCGAGGGCGCGGTGGCCGCCGATCTGGTCGACGCGGCCACTGTGGACGGTGCTTCGGTGCTGCGCACCTTCTGGCACGTCGCGGTGCCCGCAATCCGGCCGCAGGCCGCGGTACTGGCGATGATCACCTTCCTCGGCGCGTGGAACGACTACTTCTGGCCGTTGGTGGTGCTCGATCCGGCGGAGTCCCCGACCGTGCAGGTGGTGCTCTCGCAGCTGGCCAGTGGCTACTTCACGGATTACTCGCTGATGCTGACCGGGGCGAGCATCGGAGTGCTGCCGGTGATCGTGCTGTTCCTGGTGCTGGGCAGGTACCTGGTCCGCGGTATCGCGAGCGGCGTGCGGTACGGCTAGCCGGGCTGGTGCCCCGCCGCCGCGCGCGGTTACCCTGGAGCACGTGTCCCACTGTTGCCCGCCGAGCCGTTCCGGCTCGGAAGCCGTTACCGTGCCACCGCTTTCGGCCGGCAACGCGGACGGGCTGCTGGCGTTGCCGGGCGGGACGTTCCGGATGGGCACCGACGATCCGGACGGGTTCGCCGAGGATCGGGAGGGTCCGGTTCGGGAGGTGACGCTCGCCCCGTTCGCGATCGGCGCGCACTGCGTGTCCAATGCGGACTTCGCCGCCTTCGCCGACCAGACCGGCTACCGCACCGATGCGGAAAAGTTCGGCTGGACCTACGTGTTCGCGAAGTTCGTGCCCGCCGCGCTGCGCCGGGATTCGCCACGGCCGGAGCAGGCGCCGTGGTGGTGCGGGGTGCCCGGCGCGTACTGGCGGGCGCCGGAGGGGCCGGGCAGCGAGGTGGAGAGCCGCGCAGACCATCCTGTCGTGCACGTGTCCTGGCAGGACGCGCTCGCCTACTGCGAGTGGGCCGGGCGGCGGTTGCCGTCCGAGGCCGAATGGGAGTACGCCGCGCGAGGCGGGCTCGACCAGGCGCGTTATCCCTGGGGCGACGAGCTGACCCCCGGCGGTACGCACCGCTGCAACATCTGGCAGGGCCGCTTCCCGGTGCGCAACACCGGGGACGACGGATACCTCGGCACCGCGCCGGTGGATGCCTTTCCGCCCAACGGTTTCGGGCTGTACAACGTGGCAGGCAACGTCTGGGAGTGGTGCGCCGACCGGTTCGACGAGGCAGGTCCGCACCGCTCGATGCGCGGTGGCTCGTACCTGTGCCACGAGTCGTACTGCAATCGCTACCGGGTGGCCGCGCGTACCGCGAACACGCCGGATTCCTCCACCGGCAACCTCGGGTTCCGGGTGGCAGCCGACCTCGGAGTTTGAGGCCGGGGCGGCCGCGTGGCGAATCCGCGCGGCCGCCCCGGGAATCACTGCGAAGTCAGTACTCGCCGGTGCCGGCCGCTCGCGTCCGGTTCCTCCGCCTCGGGTGCGAGGTCGATGCGTACGGTGTGCACGGTTCCGGTGAAAGCGTTGTCGATCACCGGGTATTCCTCGGTCACCGGGGTGCCGAGGTCCACCCCGACGTTGAGCGTCTCGTCGAACGAGAAGTAGTACGCGATGGTGCGCTCGACCCGGCCCGAGGCCAGCTTTTCCCCGTCGACGATCAGCATTACGCTGCCGCCCTTGCCGAGCCCGCCGCCGTCGTAGTCGAAATCGACCCGCACCTCGTGCCGTCCCGGTGGGAGCGGGGTGGGCGTCCGCACCGCGTACCCGGACATGCCGAAGTAGTTGTACACATAGGACGGACAACCGCGGTCGAGGTACACCGACCACCCGCCGAACCTGCCCCCCTGCGCGATGAGCACGCCTTCGGCGCCGGTTTCGGGTACGTCGATGTCGGCCACCACGCTGTGCGAGCGGTTCTTGACGTTCGGCGTGGTTTCCTCGGTGCAGCGCCGCATTCCGCCGTGGTAGGTCACCGAGGTGCGGGCGCCGAGCAGGTCGATCCGGCCGGCGACCGCGGGGTTCTCGCGTTCGGTGACGCGGTCGTCGAGCGGGAACACGTGGTGTTTCGCGGCTTCGATGAGGAAGAGGTCCTGGAGTTCGGCCAGCTTGTCCGGATGCCCTGCGGCGAGGTCACGGGACTGGCTCCAGTCGGTCGTGAGGTCGTAGAGTTCCCAGACGTCGTCCCGGAAGTGGCGGATGCCGGTCGGCACCATCTCCCACGGCACCCCGTGGCGGGTCACCGCCATCCAGCCCTCGTGGTAGATCCCGCGGTTGCCGCACATCTCGAAGTACTGCGTGTGGTGGTACTCCGGCGCGTGCGCGTCGTGGAACGTCGAGGCGAAGCTCGCGCCCTCGACGGGTTGCTGCACGACCCCGTCGACGCTGTGCGGCAACGGGATCCCGGCGCATTCGGCGATCGTCGGCAGGATGTCGATGACGTGGCTGAACTGGTGGCGCAGCCCGCCGCGCTCCGCGATGCCGGCCGGCCACGCCACGATCATCCCGTCGCGGGTGCCGCCGAGGTGCGAGGCGACCTGTTTGGTCCACTGGAACGGCGTGTTGAGCGCGAGCGCCCACCCGGCGGGCGCGATCGGATAGCTGTGCGGCCCGCCGATCTCGTCGAGGTGGGCGATCATCTCGTCCGGATCGTCCACGAGGCCGTGTCCGAGCCGGTGCTCGACAACGGTTCCTTCGATGCCGCCCTCGCCGGAAGCGCCGTTGTCGCCGAGTACGTAGAGGAACAACGTGTTGTCCAGCACGCCCATTTCCCCGAGTGCATCGGTGAACCGGCCGACCTGGGTGTCGGCGTGCTCGACGAAACCGGCGAAGGTCTCCATGAACCGCGTTGCGAGGCGGCGCTGGTTACCGGTCAGCTCGTCCCAGTGCGGTACGCCTTCCGACCACGGCGCGAGCTCGGTGTCCTCCGCGACGACGCCCAGTTCCTTTTGCCGCGCCAGGGTTTGCGCACGCTGTTCGTCCCAGCCGTGGTCGAACCGGCCGCGGTAGCCCTCCCGCCACTGCTTGCCGACGTGCAGTGGCGCGTGCCCGGCACCGAGTGCGAGGTAGCTGAAGAACGGGCGACCCGGGGTGAGCGTGTGCTGGGTGCGGACCCAGTCGATGGCGTGGTCGACGAGGTCTTCGGTGAGGTGGTAGCCGTCTTCCGGACGGCGTTCCGGCTCGACCGGCGTAGTGCCCTGGTACAGCTGCGGGTACCAGTGGTTCATCTCCGCGCCCATGAACCCGTAGAAGGTGTCGAAGCCCTCGCCGGTCGGCCACCGGTCGAACGGGCCGACGGCGCTGATCTCCCGGGGCGGTGTCTGGTGCCATTTGCCGAATGCCGCGGTGCTGTACCCGTTTCCCTGCAGCAGCTGGGCGATCGTCGCGGCACTGCGCGGCCGGAACCCGTGGTACCCGGGTGCGGCAGTGGCCATCTCGGTCGTGCCGCCCATCCCCACCGAATGGTGGTTGCGGCCGGTCATCAGCGCCTGCCGCGTCGGTGAGCACAGTGCGGTCACGTGGAATCGGGTGTAGCGAAGCCCGTTGTCCGCCAGCCGATCCGCGGTCGGCATCCGGCACGGGCCGCCGAACGCGCTGGACGTGCCGTAACCGAGGTCGTCGACCAGCACCACGACGACGTTCGGCGCTCCCCGCGGCGGCGGGACCGGCCCCAGTGCCCGGAGCGGCGCGGACTGGTCGTGCACGCTCAGCGCGGTCGCGACGGGATCCCGGTGCTCCGGCCGGGGCAGGATGTGCCGTCCGGCGGGGAAATCGGTCATGCTTGTCCTCCTTCGGTGATCCGCACGGTGCCGGACGTCGGGTGCCGGTGGCGCCGGCCGACGGGTACCGCAGCGGCTCCTGTCGTGGGTTTTTCGGCAGTGTGGACGGCGGTGCTCTCCTTGGCATCGTGGGAAGTTCAGTCCAATCTCACATGGTGGGGCGATCCGGGCAACGCCCTTGCCGGGCCGGGCCGAGACCGGATGTGGATGCGCCCGGTAGACGTTCGCTATGGGTGCAGCTCAGTCGTGGCGAGGTCGACGAACGCTTCCGCGGCAGGGGAGAGCGGGCCGGGCCGCCAGAGGATCCGGCCGCACAGCACGGCGGCCGGAGCGAGTGGCACGACCACCGCACCCTGGTGCCCGGCCTCCTCGGCCATCGCACGGGGGAGCAGCGCTGCGCCCGCACCGGACAGCACGAGCGGCACGATCATCGCGCGGTGTTCGGTCTCCACCACGATGCGGGGTTCGACGTCGAGTCCGGCCAGGGTGTCCTCGACGATCCGCCGGGTGGTCGTGCCCGGCGGGGTGGACACGAGGTCGAGCGCGGCGAGTTCGAGCCGGGGCAGGCGGTCCCGGCGCGGGCTGTCCGCGGGCAGCACGGCGAGGATCTCCTGGTCCGGCAGCGGCGCGGTGGCCAGCCCGCGGATGTCCGAGGCGGACTCGACCAGCCCGACCTCGCTCTCGCCGTGCCGTACGCGCCGGATCACTTCGGTCCGGCTCTCCGGCGCCAGCACCCGCACCCGGACCTTCGAGTGACCGGTCCGGAACCGGCCCAGCAGCGGGGCGAGCGGCTCGACGGACAACGTGGTCTGCGAAACGATGTCCAGGGTGCCACCGCCGAGTCCGAGCACCTCCCGTACCGAAGAGGTGGCGACGCGCAGATCCCGCACGATCTGCTGGGCGGGCTCGAGCAGCGCCGACCCCGCCGAGGTGAGTACCGCGCCGTGCGGAAGCCGGTGGAACAGCAGGCCGCCGAGTTCGCGTTCGAGCGCACGCACCGCGTGCGACAGCGAGGGCTGTGCCACGTGCAGCGCCCGTGCGGCATTGGTGAACCCGCCGTGCTCGACCACTGCGAGAAAGTATTCGACCTGGCGCCGTTCCATGGCTCAGCGGGCGGCGGGGAGCGCCCGCCGCCCGCCGGTCAGCACGCGCAGCATGGTCGCCTCCGGAAGCCGTAACGTTCGAGGTGTTGCGGACCACGCGACGGTTTTCGCATAGCGCAACAGTGTCACTGCGCCGACGGCCACCGTCAAGGGTCTGCCTGTCTCTCAGCGCAGCATACGGCCGAAGAACGTGGTGAGCAGGGTGCGTTGCGTCGCAAGGCTGATCGCGGGGTCGATCGAGCCGATCCGCTGCTGCCGCACTGCCGGGTCCACCGGCAGCTTCCGCGCCAGCTCGGGCAGGAACCACTGGACGTCGGTGAAGCTGTAGTGCATCGCGTCCGGCAGCGGCACGTCGTACTTCGGCGCGGTGGTGTGCTGCCACAACGAGTTCCACGACGGCGAGGTCAGGTGACTGCGTACTTCGCCGCCGCGGGTGCTGCCTGCCGAGCCCATCATCAGGATCGGCCGCGGTACGCCGTTCGTACCGGCACCGGTGCGGTTCTTCCCGTCCACGTCGTAGGCGAGCCAGCCGTCGAGGTCGGCCGCGGCATCCGCCCGGCTGTCCACTGTGGTCACTTCGGCGGCGGTGTCCCCGCCGAAGGAATGTCCGAGCAGCCCGACGCGGCCGAGGTCCATCGCCTGACCCAGTCCGGGAATCCCGGGCAGCCGGTCGAGCACGAACCGCATGTCGGCGACCCGGACCCGCAGATCCGACACGAGGTCCTGACCCGGATCCGCGGTCACCATCCGGTCGCCGGGGAACACCACGAACGGTGCCTCGCCGGTGTGGTCGACGGTCACCACGACGTACCCCCGGCTCGCCAAGTCCTCGGCGGTCGAGGTGCCCAGCTCCCGCAGCGAACCGCCGCCCGGCGAGTACAGCAGCACCGGCCAGCGGCCCTGTGGTGCGGCATCGGCGCGCGCGTGGGTTTCGATCGCCGCCCAGTCGACCCGGCCCGGCGCGATGCCCAGCGCCGGAGCCGCTCCCCGGTCGAAGTAGTCCGCCGCCTGCGCGGGCAGGTACCGCGCCCGCGGCCCGTTCCCCTGTTCCGCCGGATACCAGACGCTGATCATCAGTTCCCGGGCGCGCGCGGGATCGACCAGGTGGACGTCCCGTTCGCCGATCGGGTGCGGGCCGGAGGGCACCGGCAGGTCGAAGGTCACCGGGGCCGGTGCGGCCACTGCGGTGGCCGCGGTGAGGACGGTCACGAGCAGTGCCGCGGAAGCCGCGGTCAAAAGGCGTTTTCGCATACCTCGTACTGTGCTGGGCAGCTTCGCATCGGCGCCTCGGCCGATCGGCGCCGATGACCCCCGGCTTTGGTCAACCGGTGCGGCTGGCCAGGCTGTTCGCCAGCTCGGTGCGCGAGTGCGTTTCCAGTTTGCCGAGCACCCGCGCGACGTGCGCCTGCACCGTCCGCCGCGGCAGCGACAGCTCGGTGGCGATGTCCGGATTGGACCGTCCGGCCGCGACCAGCGTGGCGATCCGGACTTCCAGCGGGGACAGCGAATCCCAGCCGTGCCCCGGCCGGACCGGGACGAACTGCGCGCCCCGCCGGACGCCGAGTGCGCGCAGCCGCGACTCCGCGTGTTCCAGGTCCCAGTGCGCGGACAGCTCGGTGTAGAGCTGGGCGGCGTCGTCGAAGGCGGCGTGCGCGGCGTTCAGATCACCGGCGCGGGCGAGCAGCACCGCGGCGTCCTCCAACGCGCTCGCCAGTTCGGGTTTCCGGCCCACCGCACGGAAATGCTCGGCCGAACGCAGCACCGGTACCGGATCGCGGTCGATCAGGCCACGGCACCATTCGGTGGCCGCGGACGCCCGCGCGGGCTCCCGTTCCTTCGCGCACTCCTCCTCGCACACGGCCAGCGCGCGTTCCGCCCGCGCCTGGTCCCCGGCTTCCAGCGCCAGCTGCACGAAGAACGGCAGCCACTGGTGCCGGAGCATCATCTGCGCGTAGGTGGGGTTCAGGATCGGTTCGAGCACGGTCAGCGCCTGCTGGACCTCCCCACGCTGGAAGGCGACCAGCGCATGTGCCGCGAGCAGGAAGTCGAAACTTTCCCGCTCGGCACCGGTGGCCGGTGCGTACTCCTCGGCCGCGTCCAGGTGCGCGGCCGCCTGGGTGAGTTCGCCCCGGCGGGCGGCGATCAGCGAGGCGACCCCGTGCAGCAGCAGCGCCGCGGCACCCGGTTCGCGCAATCCGTAGAAGGTGATCGCGGGCCCGTCCTCGGTCACCGTGTCCAGCTCGACCAGCGCTTCGTCCCAGCGCCCTTCCCAGTACCGGTGCACCGCCACCGAAACCTGCAGTCCGACCGGCAGCGAATGCCGGAGTGCGATCTCGCCCGCCTCGCGCAACGTGTGGTCGGCGTCGTCGAGCCGGTCGAGGTTCTGCAGTGTGAACACCCGGTTGTCGAGCAGGTCCAGGTGCAGATCGGCCAGTTCGTGCTCGTCGCCGACGACTGCGATCGCCTGGTCGATGTGCGCCAGCGCGCTCGCGTGGTGCCTGCGCACCGAATCGACCAGCCACAACGTCTGCAGTGCGTGTGCGGTGAGGTAGGGGTCGCCGTCCGCCTCCGCCCGTGCCTGGTGCGCGTTGGTCTCCGCCCGGCCGAGGTCGTCGAGCCCGCCGCGGCGGAAGTTCGCGAGCAGGTGCCGGTGCTTGACCCGCCACAGCTCCGGGACCGCGGGGTCCGCGGAGGCCTCGCCCAGCGTCTCCACCGCGAGCTGGACGTCGCCCCGGCGGAACCGCATGGCCGCGAGAACGTGCCGCATCTCCTCGGCGTTCTCCGGATCCCGCGCCACCTCCAGCGCCTGCATGGCCAGCTCTTCCGGAACCCGTTCGAGCCGGAACAGCACTTTCACCAGCGCCACCAGGAGTTCCTCCCGGCGCGGATCCTCCGGTGCGCAGCAGGCCAGTGCCCGCTCGAGCAGTTCCACGGCGATCAGCGGAGCCCGGTTCGACACCGCGCTCTGGTGCTGCACCAGCCAGTCCAGCACCCATGGATCCACAGTGGACGGTGCGGCGACCAGTTGCTCGGCCACCCGCTTGACCGGTGCGTCGATCCGGGCCAGCGCCTCGGCCGCCTGCCGGTGCAGTGCCGCGCGGGTGCCGGTCAGCAGCCGGTTGTACAACGCCTGCCGCAGCAGCGGATGCCGGAACGCCAGATGGGTCCCGGTGTCGATCAGCACGGTCGCGGCGACCGCTTCCTCGAGCGGGCCGAGCAGGTCCGAGGGCCTCCGGTCGAGGACCGCGGCGATGTCGCCGACCGCGAACTCCATGCCGAGCAGCGCCGCCCAGCACAGCACGTCCTGGGTCTCGGCCGGCAGGAAGTCCAGCCGCCGGTCCACGGCAGCCAGCAGCGAATGCGGGGTCTCGAACTCGGCCGGATCGTCCACATCGGCCCGGTCCCGGCTGACCTCGACCGCGCCCGCCTGCACCAGTACGTCCATCATCTCCTTGACGTACAAGGGATTCCCCGCGGCGCGGGCGGCCAGTTCGCGCAGCCCGGGTCCGGGTCCGGCGCCGACCAGCCTGGCCACCAGCCGGTCCACGTCGGCGCTGCCGAGCGGGGCCAGGTCCAGCACCAGCCCGGCGCGGGCCTCGACGCCCCGGCGCAGCTGGGTCAGCTCCGCGCGATCCGGCGCGGGCCTGGTCGCGGCGACCAGCAGCAGGGGCAGCTGCCGGGTGGCCGCGCACAGCCGGTGCCACACCAGCACGCTCGATTCGTCGGCCCACTGCAGATCGTCGACCACGAGTACCAGCGGGGACTGCGCGCACAGCTCGTCGACCAGCGAAAGCAGCCGGTCGACCGCGCCAAGCACCGGATCGCCGGTGCCCCATGCCCGGCCGGCCGGTTCGCCGCCGAGCTCGTGGGCCACCCTGGCGCGCCGCGGATCGGGCGAGAGCGGGTCGATCGCCAGGCACTCCATCATGACCTGCAGCGGGAACCGCATGCTCATCTCGTCGGCGGCAACCCAGGCCAGCTGCAGCCCCGGCGCGGCCGCGTCCGCGAAACTCGCGGCCAGCAGCTCCGACTTCCCGATACCCGGCTCGCCCTCGATCCACACCGCCCGGCCCCGGCCTTCGCGGACCTGTGCGAGCAGTGCCCGCAGCTGGGCTGCCTCCTCCGCACGGCCGAGCAGCGGATCGCTTTCGACGCGCCGGCTGCGGGGAGCGGGCACCGGCACCGGGGCAGGCTCCGGGCGGCGGGGCAGGTCCAGCGACGGATCCTCGGCGAGCACGCGCTGGTGCAGTGCGCGCAGCCGCGGCCCGGGTTCCACCCCCAGCTCGTCGCGCAGCGTGGCACGGGCCTCGCGGTACACGTCGAGGGAGTCGGAATGCCTGCCGCTGCGGTAGAGCGCGAGCATCAGCGATTCGCGCAACGACTCGCGCAGCGGGTTCTCACTGGTGAGGACCGCGAGCTCGGCGATGAGGTCCTGGTGCCCGCCCAGCTCCAGCACACTGCGGGCGCGCTGTTCGAGCGTGTCCAGCCGCAGCGTCGCCAGGTGCTCACGGTGCCGTTCGGCGAACTCTCCCGGCACGCCGGACAGCGCTTCCCCGTGCCACAGCAGCAGTGCGGCGTCGAAACCGGCCACTGCGCGTTCGTGCTCACCGTCCTCGGCGTCCTGGCGCGCGCGCTCGCGATGCCGTTCGAACACCGCTGCGTCGAGTGACTCCGGGGTGAGGTCGAGTGCGTAACCGTCGGCCTCCGACACCAGCACGGTCGAGGCCGCCCATCGCGTGCGCTCCGGCTCGAGCGTGCGGCGCAGCCCGGAGATGTAGGTGTGCACGCTGCCCTCGACGCTGGCCGGGGGCGAAGCACCCCATACCCCCGCGATGAGCTCCGCACGCGGCACGTTGCGCCCGGTGGCGGTTGCCAGCATGGCGAAGATGGCACGCTGGCGCGCCGGCCCGAGGGCGACTTCGGTCGCCCCGCGCCACGCTCGCAGCGGGCCGAGTACGTTCACCCGCAGCCCGCTACGCCCGTCCGCTGGCATGCCGTTCCATTCGAGGTACCGTCAGATCCCGTGAGTTTACCGGGCGCCGATCTTCATCCGGCATCGCCTGAGCGGCCGGTGCACATCGTTCATTCGCCTGCCGCCGCCCGCTGACGGACCGGATTCGCCCGCCGGATCCCGTACGGCCGCATCCGCGCCTCCGCCCGGCGCACGTCCCACACCGCGCCGAGGCCGGTGTAGCTGCTGAGCGCGGTGAAGAACGCGGTACGCGCCTCGTCCAGCCGCTGGTACTCGGCGAGCAGGATGGCCGCGTCCTCGTTGGCTCTCGCATGCTTGAGCACCCGGCCTGCCGACCCGTAGTGGGCGGCGGCGCCGAGGATCGCGTCCGGATCGGCGGTGACCAGGCCACGGCAGTGCGCGGCCGCCGCGACGTGCGTCGGCGGGGTGTCGAACCCGTCCGTGTCGCCCATCAGCCGCAGTGCCTGGAACGCCCGCTGCTGATCGCCGATCTGCATCGCGAGCCGGGCGAGGTCGGGCAGCCACTGCTGCCGGGCCGAAGGCGGATAACTCTGCTCCAGCAACGGCAGCAGCTCGGCCATCGCGCGTTCCGGGCGGCCCTCCAGCTCGGCCAGCTGGGCACGGGCGGCGAGCAGGTAGTCCCCGCCGTTGGGCTCCAGATCCTGCGGCCAGTACTGCCGGGAGGCGGCGTCGAGGTGCTCGTGCGCTGCCGAGGGATCGTCGCGGTGACTGGCGATCAACGCGCCGACGCCGTGCACCAGCAGCGCCGAACCCGGGCTGCGCAGTACGTACGACGCGGTTTCCGCGCCGCCGCGGATCACCGTGTCCAGTTCGGTCAGCGCGTCCGGCCAGCGGCCACGCCAGTAGTAGTGCACGGCGCCGGCGAGGTGCATTTCCCCCGGCACCGCCCGGACTGCGGCCAGCTGGCGGGCCGTGCTGAGCGGTTCGGCCGCGTCGTCGAGTCCGTCCAGCACACCCAGTTCGGACAGGTCCGGCTCGATCGCCGAATCCTGCGTGGCGAGCCGTTCGATGGTCGCGCGCAGCGTTTCGTGCCTGCCCCGCCACATCTCCGGTACGCCCGGGTCCGCGAGCGTGCGCCGGACTTCCTCGGCGGCCTCGGCGAATTCACCGCGGCGGTAGTAGATGTAGGCGAGGATCCAGCGCATCTCCGCGGCCTGCCTGCTGTCGGCGGTGCGGGCGACCACCGAGCGCGCCTCCGCCTCCGGTTCCCGGCCGAGCCAGAACAGCAGCCTGGCGAGTGTCGCGGTGAGCGGTTCGCGGGCCTCGGCGGGCAGGGTCGTCTGCGCGATCACGGTTTTGAGCAGGTCCACCGCCATCCGCGGGGCCTGTGCGGCGACCGTGCCGATGTGCTCCAGCAGCCAGCCGATCACCCACTGGTCCACCAGTCCCGGCGCCGCGGCCAGCTGTTCGGCCACCCGCTGGGTGGAGGCACCCGCACCGTCGAACGCCTCGGCCAGCTGCCGGTGCAGGGCGACCCGCATGGCGGCCGGGGTCTTTTCGTAGAGCACGCGCCGCAGCAGCGGATGCCGGAAGGCGAGCAGGTCGCCGGACTCGGTGAGCACGCCGGAGGCAAGTGCCTCCTCGACCGCACCGACCAGCGAGGTGGCCGCGCGTTCGGTGGCGATCGCGATGTCGGACAAGGAGAATTCCTTGCCGAGCAGCGCCGCCCAGCGCAGCACGTCCCGGGTGCCGCTGCCGAGGAAGCTGAGGTAGAGGGTGACCTTCGAACCGAGCGGGGACGGGATGGTCCGGCAGACCGCGGCGTCCACGATCGCCTGCGCACCGTCGAGCAGGATCATCTGGTTGGCCAGCAGGGTCTCGACGATTTCCTTGGCGTAGCGCGGGTTCCCCGCCGCGTACGAGACCAGCACGGACAGCGTCCGGCCCGGCGGCGCGCCGGCCAGCTCGTCCGCGAGCCGGCCGATCGCGGCGTCCGGCAGCGGTCCCAGCGGCAGCATCGAGGCGCCGTCCGCGGCGAGTTCCGCGCGCAGTGCGTCCAGCGCCGGCGGCCGGGGGATCGGACGGCACGCGCCGACCAGCAGCAGCGGCAGGCTGCGGGTCTCGCGGCTGAGGTGCCGCCACACCCGCAGCGTGTGCTCGTCGGCCCACTGCAGATCGTCGACGACGAGCACCAGCGGTTCGTCCGCGCACAGCTCGCGGACCAGCCCGAGCAGTCCGTCGGCCGGGTCAAGCCCGGGATCCTCGGCCAGCGCCACGGCCAGCTCCGCGCGCCGCAGGTCCGAGGCCCGTGCGTGCACGCCCAGCGCGTCGAGCAGCGGGTGCAGCGCGAACCGCTGGTCCAGCGCGTCCGCCGCGGCGAACAGCGGTTTACCGCCCTCCTGCTGCGCCACCTCGAGCAGCTCCGCCAGCAGCGCGGTCTTGCCGATCCCCGGTTCGCCCTCCACCCACACCGAGTGGCCCAGCCCGCTCGCCAGCCCGGCGACCGCCTCGTGCAGCAGCTCCAGCTGGTCGTCCCGCCCGGCGAAGGTGGCGGGACGCGGCGGCAGCACGGGCAGCGGGAACCGGGGCACGCGGGCCGGCGGGGGGCGCTCGTCCTCCGCCGGGGCGGCGCCGGTGGGACGCATGCTGAGCAGCTGTTCGTACCGGTCCCGCAGGGCAGGGCCGGGTTCGGTGCCGGACGACTCGACCAGCCGCTCGCGCAGTCCGGTGTACACCGCGAGGGCGTCGTCCCTCCGGCCGGCCAGGTGAAGTGCTCGAATGAGCGCTCCGTGGAGCGGCTCGCGCAGCGGGTGCTCCACGGCCAACTCGCTCAGTTCGGGAATCAGGCCGGTGTGCTCGCCGCGGTCGAGAGCCACTTCCGCACGCCGTTCCACGGTGGCCAGCCGCAGCTCTTCCAGCCGCGCGCGGTGCGAGGTGGCATACGGGCCGGGCAGGCCCTCCAGCGGCGTGCCTTGCCACAGGCCGAGCGCCTCGTCCAGCCGTTCCCGTGCGGCGCCGGTCTGCCCTTGCGCGAGCAGCCGATGTGCTTGTTCGCGCAGTGCCTCGAAGCGGTGCACGTCGATGCTCGCGGGCTCGAGGCGCAACGCGTACCCGGAGCCGACCGAGGCCAGCAGCCGGGATCCGGTGCCCTTGGCCCGGCCGGGTTCGAGCACCCGGCGCAGGCCGGAGATGTAGGTGTAGATGCTGCCCTGCGCACTGGGCGGGGGATTGTCGCCCCAGACGGCGTCGATCAGCTCCTCGCGGGAGACGCTGCGGCCCTGCGCGAGCGCGAGCACGGTGAACACGGTGCGCCGATGGGCAGACCCGAGGTCGAGACTCTGCTCGCCCCGCCAGGCCCGGACCGGTCCGAGCAGCTGGATCCTCGGCGCGGTGACGCCGTCCGCTGCCGACATCGGTCTCCCTTCACGCGCCGACGAGTCGTCACACGCCTGATGTCTCTGATGAGCTTACGCCCGAAATGGTGACGTCGCGGAGTGCACCCTGGTTGCTCGCCTCCCCGAGATGCCGTCATTTGTGCCGCTCGTCCCGGGTGGCACCGGTTCCCCTGTAGTCATTGTCGGGTGGTCTTGTGTCGGCCATCCGGCGCACCGGCGAACGACAGGGAAACTCACCGCCGCCGCAGCCGTGGAACGGCAGGCAGCGATCTCCGAAAAACGGGCACCGCCGTTGATCTTTGGTTTCCGCGGCGGTGGCGGCTCGGGCAGCCTCGGATCCGGACCTGGTGCGGTTTCCGCACGAGGTGTTGTTCGTGGTGAGGAGTGTGCGGTGGATTCGGTTCCTCCCCAAGCGGTGCCGTCGGAAATGCGCACGGCGGAAGGCCGGTTCGCCCATGCGATCGACTCCGCCAACGCGTGCCTGCGCCCGGTGAACTTCGACCTGGCCGACCTGCAGGCCTCCTGGCGGGGCGACGCGTCGGTACGGCTCGGCCAGGCGATCAACGACTGGGAGCGGCAGTTCGAGGTGATCCTCGCCCGGTTGGGTGCGCTCCGGGATCTCGCCGCGGCCTCGCCGCGACGCTCAGATGAGCAGTCGACGAGGTCGGGTCGGCGATGACCGGCGGGCGTGCCGACCTCCGCCGCGCCGACGAGGTCCTGTCCAGGGTGGGGACGACGACCAGCGCCATCCGCGCGGTGCTGACCGAACTGGAGGCGACCGTCGAACAGGAGCTGCCCGGCTGGCCGTCCGCGGCGAAGGAGCGGTATTGGGTGGCCAAGTGCGAGTGGAACGCCGCCGTGCGGCGGATGCCCGAATGCCTGGACCGGGCTCGGCAAGCAGTCGACGAGATCGCGGCTGAAGAGCCCGATAGAGCTGGCTGAGCTGGGCAAACGCCTGCGTCTGCAGGCCGGCGGCCGCGGCTTCGAGTGCCGTTGCCAGAAAACGTGAAGTCAGCCGAGTCAGACTTTGACCGTCAACCTGCAGTGGCGGTAGGAGTTGTCGTGAAGCTGGTCAAGGTCGCCGTTCTCGCTTCTGATCCGATCACCCGGGCCGGCGCGGCGAGCTTGCTGGGCACCCGCCCCGAGCTCCGCGTCCTGTCCGAGGACACGGCCGCGGAGGCCGACGTGGTCCTCGTGATGGAGGAACACGTAACCGACCGGGTGCTGTCCAGGGTCAAGGAACTGGCCCGGCAGTCCGACCGGATGGCGGGGCCGGACCTGGTGCTCGTCGCCGATCACTTCCGGGAGAGCGACCTGATGACCGCGATCGAATGCGGTGTCGTCGCGATCCTGCCCCGGCGCGAAACCGGGGGTGCCGAGCTGGTGGCCGCGGTGCTGGCCGCGGGCGACGGAACCGCGACCCTGCCGCCGCGGCTGCAGGGCGCGCTGCTCAGCCAGGTGCAGCGGATGCGCCGCGACGTGCTGGAGCCCAACGGCCTCACCCTGTCCGGTCTTGCCTCTCGCGAATGCGACGTGCTGCGGCTGGTGGCCGAGGGCTACGGAACCGAGGAGATCGCGTCGAAGCTCTGCTACTCGGAGCGCACCGTGAAGAACGTGCTGTACGGCCTGATGACGCGCTGTGGCCTGAACAACCGGGCACACGCCGTGGCGTACGCGCTGCGAGCCGGCGCCATCTGATCTGCTCCGCGGGTGCGGCGGCCGGCGCGGTGCCGCCGCCCCCGCGGGCTTTCCCGCGTCGATAGGGTCGTGCGCATGGCGCAGACGGCGGTGGAGATTGCCCGTTCGGTACGGGCCGGCGAACTGGATCCGGTGCGGGTGACCGACGAGGCGCTCGCGCGGATCGCGGCCGCCGATCCGATCGTCGGCGCGTTCCGCAAGGTGCGGGTCGAGCAGGCGCGCACGGAGGCGGCCGAGGTCGCCGCCCGGCCGGATCTGCCGGAGCTGCCGCTGGCCGGGGTTCCGGTGGCGGTCAAGGACGTCACGGAGGTCGCAGGCGAATACGCGGCCTGGGGCTCGGCCGCCGGCGCACGTACCCCCTTCACCTCGGACGGCGTCATCGCGGCCCGGCTGCGCGCGGCCGGTGCGGTGATCGTCGGGCTGACCCGGGTACCCGAGCTGTGCATCTACCCGATGACCGACGGTCCGGATGCAGTCACCCACAACCCGTGGAATCCGGCGTTCACCGCGGGTGGTTCTTCCGGTGGCAGTGCCGCCGCCGTCGCCGCCGGACTGGTGCCGATCGCGCACGGCACCGACGGTCTCGGCTCGATCCGGCTGCCGTCGGCGATGTGCGGGCTGGTGGGTCTCAAACCGGGCCGCGGCGTGGTGCGCGAACCGTCCGAGGGCTGGTTCGGGATGGCCGCGCACGGCCCGATCGCCACCACGCCCGCCGACGCCGCGCTGCTGTTGTCCGTGCTCGCGGAACGTCCGGAGTGGGCCACGCTCCCGGAACCCGGGCGGCAGCGGATCGCGGTGTCCACGCAGGTGCCGTTCACCCGGGCACCGCTGCCACGGCCGCTCGGCGCCGCCGTCACGCAGGCGGCCGGGCTGCTGCGCGGGGCCGGGCATTCCGTCACCGAGGCAACCCCGCGGTACCCGCTGTCCACCCTGAACGGCATGCTGGCGCGCTGGTTCGCCGGACCGGCGGAACAGGCTGCCGAGGACGGCTTCGACCCGGCCCGCCTCGAGCCACGCACCCGTACCCACGTCAGGTTGGGCAAGCTGACCGCCAGGTCAGTCCACGACCGCACCCGCACCGAGTGGCTGTCGATCGCCGAGGCGTTCTTCACCGACCACGACGTGCTGGTCACGCCAACCCTCGCCACGCTGCCGCCGAAGGCCCGTCGCCGGCACCGCCATCCGTGGCCGGTGACCGCCCTGCCTGCTGTGCGCGTGGCCGGCTTCACCGGCATGTGGAACCTCGCGGGCTACCCGGCCATCACTGTCCCGATCGGCCGCCACCCGGTGCACCACCTCGCCACGTGCGTGCAGCTGGTGGCCATGCCAGGCAGTGAACCACTCCTGCTGGGCATGGCCGCTCAGCTGGAGGCGGCGAACCCCTGGCCGCGCACGGTCTGACCGCTGGTGTGGCAAGGGCCTGACGCGCTGCGGCAGGACGGCGCGCTGACTCTCGCCCGAACCACCCATCGAAAGCCGGAGGGCGGAACTGCTCGATCGGTGGCTGGACACCGCACCGGTCCTGGCCCGGCCGTGCGGTGGTGCCGGGTGCACCGGCACCAGGCCGGATCAGCTGTGGGGCTTGCCTGCGGTCGGTGAGAGCGGCTTGGGCGGCTGGCCGTTGTCTGCTGCGTTCGCCGCGCCGTCCGGGGTGCTCTGGGACTCGCCCGCGTCCTTGGCCGAGGTGGCGCCGTTGCCCGCTGCGGCCGGCTTGGGCTTCGGTGACGGGCTCGGCGTGACCGGCTTGGCGGCCGGTGCCGTCGGGGAGTCGGTGTCCGGCTTCGGCTTGGCCGGCTCGTCGCCACCGACCAGCTTCGACGCCGACGGGATCACCGATTCCGCGGGCAGTGCGGTCAGCAGGCTTTCACTGCGGCCGAGCACCTCGTCGGCCATCGCCAGGTTCTTGCGGGCCTGCTCGCGGATCTCGGCGAGCCGTTCGACCTTGCGGGTGGCCGCCGTGGTGCGCTGGGCGGCCTGGGTGGTCGCCTCGTCCAGGCGGCGCTTGGACTCGGCGGTGGCTTCCTCGACGCGGCGGGTCGCCTCCGCGGTCGCCTCCGCGATGCGCCGTTCGGCCTGCTGCTTGCTCGCCGTCCGCTGGTCGGCGATCAGCTTTTCGTGCGCGGTGCGCTCCGAAGTGATCTTCGAATCGAAGTCCCGCTCGATCTTGCGGCGCTTGCGTTCGGCCTCGTTGTCGAGCAGTTCCCGGCGCTGCGCCGCCTCGACCGTGAGCCGCTGCACCTCGGCGCGGGTTTCCTTGAGCGCCGCCTCGTGCTCCGAGTGCAGCGCCTCTGCCTGCTTGTCCAGCTCCTCGACCAGACGGCGGTAGCGCTCCCGCAGCTTCGTGGACGCCTCGGTGGACGACGCCCAGTGCTTCTCCGCGGCCACCTCCGCCCGCTTGGTGACCTCCTCGGCGCGCGCGTTCGCGAGCTGCACGGTGCGCTGCATCCGCTCGTCCAGGTCCTCGAGCCGCTCCGGTGGCTTCATCAGCTCGTCGACGCGGGTCTGCAGCTTGCTGATCTCACCGCGCGCCGATTCCAGCTCCCGGGACAGGGTGGCGACCTGTGCCGCGGCCGCGTCGCGGTCGGTCAGCAGCCGGTGCAGCTGCGCCTCGAGGTGGTCGAGGTACTGGCGCACCTCGGTGCGGTCGAAGCCGCGCCAGGCTTCGGTGTACTCGCGCCGCAGGGGCAGGAGACCGTTGTCTCGCTCGGGAACCATGCCCACGACCGTACCCGCGCACCTGGTGTCGCCGCCGTCAGGAGTGGCGAATCACCGACTGGCGGCCGCATCCGCCCGATGATCTCGCCTGAACGGCCTATTACCAGTGGAAGCCGCGCGAGAGCCGGGCCAGTGCCATCGCCGCGCGCGAGAGGTGCATGTCGCCCCGTCCGATCTTGAGCTTCCCGCTGCCGCCTGCCGCGGTGGAATCCGGGAAGATCCGGAAGCCCTGGTAGGCGATCGCGTCGGTCAGCCCCGGCGCGAGCGTGTAGGTCACCCCGATCGCCTGCCCGGCGGGCGTGCCGATGTGCTTCGGCCGCTCCACGAGCGCGGTCAGCACCATGTCCGCCGCCTGCTCCGGCGACTTCGTGGGGAATGCGTCGTAGATCTTCGTCGGCCGGATCATCGGCGTGCGCACGAGCGGCATGTGGATGGTGGTGAAGGTGATCCCGTCGCCGTGCGTCTCGGTGGCCGCGATCCGGGAGAAGTAGTCCAGCGCGGCCTTCGACGCGGCGTAGGCGGAAAACCGCGGCGCGATGCCCTGCACGCCGATCGAGGACACGTTCACGATGTGCCCGAATTTCCGCTCCGACATGTGCGGAAGGACCGCGAGGATCAGCCGCACGGCGCCGAAGTAGTTGATCGCCATTGCGCGCTCGTAGTCGTGCATCCGGTCGTAGGACAGCTTGATCGAACGGCGGATCGAGCGGCCCGCGTTGTTCACGAGCATGTCGATCCGGCCGTGTTCGGCGAGCATCGCGTCCACGGCCTTGTGCACCGACTCCTCGTCGGTCAGGTCCGCCGGGTACACCGAGGCGGTGCCGCCCGCCGCGATGATCTCGTCGCGCACCTCTTCCAGTTCGTGCTGCCTGCGCGCGACGAGCAGCGGAACCCCGCCTGCCGCGGCGACCTTGAGCGCGGCAGCGCGCCCGATGCCCGACGACGCGCCGGTGATGATCACGCGCCGCCCGTCCAGCTCGCCGCGCGGACCGTGCTTGCGCGCGCGGAACGGGTCGAGGTGCTCACGCCAGTAGCGCCACAGCGTGGCCGCGTACTCCTCCAGCCGGGGCGTCTCGATCCCCTTGCCGGCGAGTGCCTTGCGGGTCTCCGCGGAGGCGAACACCGACGGGAAGGCCATCGTCTCCAGCAGCACCGGCGGGATGCCGAGCCGCTCCAGCACGGCGTCGCGGGCGATGGTGAAGCCGGGGATGTGCTCGCCGAGCTTGACCAGCCCCACGATGGCCTGGGACACCGATTCGCCCAGCTGCGCGGTGATCGTCGGCGCACCGGCCGCGCGGGCGAACGCGTTGTACACCGACACCACCGGCTGCGGTTCCGGGTTCACCAGGTGGAAGGCCCGTCCGTCGAGTCCGTCCGTGGTGACCAGTTCCAGCAGCGACTTCGCCACGTAGTCGACCGGCACCACGTTGGTGTCGCCGAGGTCGGGGCCCACGATCGGCAGGTCGGGCAGCCCGGCCAGCCTGCTGATCGCCGGGAACAGGTAGTACGGCCCGTCGACCTTGTCCATCTCGCCGGTCTCGGAGTTGCCCACCACGACCGCGGGCCGGTACACCCGCCACGGCACCTCGAGCTGGTCGCGCACCAGCTTCTCGGCCTCGAACTTGGTGCGGTGGTACGGCGTGACCAGCCGCTGTCCGACGTCGAACATGTCCTCGGTGTACAGGCCCTCGTGATCACCCGCGACGGCCACCGAGGACACGTGGTGCAGACATCCGGCGCGCAGGTCCGCGGCGAGTTCCAGGACATGCCTCGTGCCGTCCACATTGGCCCGGACGCTGGCCTCGTCGTCGGCGGTGAGGTCGTAGAGCGCGGCCAGGTGCACCACGTGGTCGACACCGCGCAGGCGTTCGCGGTCGTCCTCGGAAACCCCCATCAGGTCTTCGGCGAGGTCGCCGGTCACCAGCGTCACGCGGTCCGCGTGCGGCCACCCGTCCACCAGCGCGGCCAGTTTGTCCCGCGAGCCGGCCCGCACGACGAGGGCGACCCGCTGCACGTCCGGCCGGGTGAGCAGCTGCCGGGTGAACTGGCGGCCGATCAGCCCGGTCGCACCTGTCACCAAGAACGTCGCCATCTGTCTCACCCTCCGCCGTACGCCGCTGGACCCTTGCGCATTGTGCTGCATGCACGCCGTGCTGACCACAGCGTGCCCAGCCGATGTTACTCACAAGTAACTTAGCGGTCGGTACCGGCCCCGCGCCGGAGCGGAGCCGATGGCGGGCAGGGTCCGGTGGGATCAGGCCGGATCGGCGATCACGACGCGGTTCTCCTCGTAGCCGTCGCTGCCGCCGACCCAGCGGCCGCCACAGGTCACCAGTACCAGGCGATGCGGACCGGCCTGGCCGAACAGATCGTCCGCCCGTGCGCCGAGGTCGTTCTTGTGCACGGTGATCATCTGCGAAATCCGGTAGCGCAAGGTCTTGCCCGCACTGTCCACAATGGTCACCGAGCCGCCGATGTGCTCGTTCCACAGCTCCGCGAACGGACCGGTCGCGCCACGCCAGTTCACATGTCCGGCGAACACGCTCGCGCCGCTCACCGCGTCCAGTTCCGCACCCCACCAGGCGGCCTGCCCGATGTTCGACGGCACCGGCAGTGTGTTGCCGGGACCGAGGCCCTGGCGCACCACCGCCGCGGTACCGCCACCGGGCAGCCGGATCGTGCCCGGCCGCTGTGGTGCCGGCTGCCGGTGCTCGGCGGGAGCGGCCGGCGGCGGCGCCGCCGGCGTACTGGACGGCGGTGCGGACGGTGCCGGTGGCACGGACGTGGCCGGCGCGGGGGAGTCACCCCGCGCCGCGAGCGCGGACGGGGCCGGCGCGGCACTTCCGGCCACCGCCGTCGTCGGCGGTGAAGTCGCCACGACCGTGGCGAACTCCACCGCCAGCACGCTCACCGCGCCCAACGCGAAACCGGCGATCAACCGGCCCTTGCCTGTCATAGCCCTGCCTTCGTCACCGCCGGGCCGAACGCCGCGCCGCGAACCCGACCAATGCCGAGCCGAGCAGCACGAGCGCCGCGAGACCGGCCACCCCGGGAACCGAGACGCTCGTCTCGACCGCGCCCTTGGCCATCGCCACCGGCTGATCGCCCGCGGGGATCGTGTGCGGCACCTCGTTCGGCGTGTTGACCACCGTGAGCGCCAGTGTGCCGCCCGGTTCCAGCGAACCACACGCGGCCGGTGGATTCTTCGGGTCGAAGGCGTTGGTGTAGCCGGGTGGTGCGTTCACCTCGACCACGCACACGTCCTGCGGGGCGAGCAGATTGTCCACCGCGGCGACGCCGGTATCGCCGCTCGTGGTGACCACGGCGGGCTGCCCGTCCGGGCCGTTCAGCGGTTTGCCGTCCTGTCCGGTGGCCGCACTCGCCCGGTCCTTGCCGGTGATCCGCAGCGTCGCGCCGCCGATGCCCTTGCCGGTCTTGGCGTCGGTCTTGGTGACCTGCACCTTGCCCGGTTTGGCGACCGCGACCACGCCGGCGGCGGTCAGCGTCTTCTCGCCACCGGTGGACACCACGTTCTGGATGCCGGTGTTCACCGGCTTCTGCACGTACGGCCGGTCGGCCGGTGCGGACAGCGATGCGGACAGCTTCGGCTGGTCACCGGTCGGCGTGAGCTGCACCGTGACGGTGCCGTCGCTGCCGGTCTTCACCGTGGTCTCGGTCTCCGCGCCCGCGGTGGACGAGCTGCCCGCGGAGGTGTCGGTGGCCTCCGACTCGTCCGAGCCGGTGTCGATGGACGCGTCGGTCGCGGTGAGCTTGACCGGGACGTCGGCGACGCCGGTGCCCTTCGCGTTCTTGACCGTGACGGTCCAGTTCGCCGGGGTGCCGAGGTGCTGTGCGTCCTTCGGCGCGGTGACCGACGAGGTCCACGGGCCGCGGTTGGCCTCCGCGTCCTCGGTCAGCTTGGTCACGTCGTCGTATGCGCCCGGCGCCTGGGACTTGAGCTTCTGCAAGTGATACGGCGCGTCGTAGCCGATCTTGTCGGCGGGCAGCGACGGGTCCAGATCCTTGTCGCTGCGCGGCGCGGCGGTCCACGAGTGCAGCAGATGCGCCAGTGCGGCAGCCTGGTCGGCGTCCTTCGTGTCGCCGTAGCGCAGCAGCAGGTACGAGATGTTGGCCGCCTGCTCGGTGGGCAGCTCGGTGCCCCACTTCGTGAGCAGCTTGTCGCCGGGCTGGTACTTCTCGCCGGTGTCCGGTGCCTTCAGCTGGAAGCTGACGCAGAAGACCTGCTTGCCGCCGACGACGTAGGACCCGAGCCAGTTGCGCTCGGGCGTGTGCGAAGCGAACGGCTGGCCGGGCGTGACCGCATGCCCGACGCCCTCCTGGCTCGCGGCCGCGGCGGGCGTGCTGCCGACTGCGGTGACGGAGAGCGCGCCCAGCACCGCCGTGGCGACCAGTCCGGTGACCGCGCGCAGCCGAGCGCGCGGGCGTGAGATCCACCCCATGGTGTGTTGACTCCATTCAACGTGCCCACGCGCGCACGCCCCTCTGGCGGCACCGCAGGTCACCCGATCGAAGAACTCCCCGACACGCGTTCGGTTACCTCCCGAACACGCGATGTGCAGATTCTCCGGTGACCGGGTCTGTTGTCTAGAGGCCATCGGGTGACCTGCGGTGAACGGTCGTGACCTGCGTCGCATACCGTGTCGTCGACGGGGGCGGCCGTCCCTTGCCGCGACGGGTAAAGTTTTCTTTACCGACGGGAACCAGCGGGCCCGAGCGGTCGTTGAACCCGATGCATGGTTCCAGAAGGTCCAGGAGGACACGTGCGTTCCAGTAGCAACCCGGCGTTCCGCAATCTGCCGCGCGGCGCGACCGCGGCCGGGCAGTACGGGCCGAACGTCGGCTTCGACCAGTCCTACGGACAGCCGCAGGGCCAGGGCGGGGTGCCCGGGTACGGCCCGGGGCAGATGGGCACGGCCTCGGCCGACCGCCCGATGACGGTCGACGACGTCGTGATCAAGACGGGTCTTTCGCTCGGCGTCGCGCTCGTCGTCGGCGTGTTCAGCGCGATCTGGGCGCAGACGCAGCTCGAGACCGACGAGTTCGGCCAGGTGATCGGGCTGAACGGCGCGCTGCTCGGGGCACTCATCGGCGGTCTGGTCGTCGGGCTCGTGGCGTCGCTGGTGATCATCTTCCGGCGCAAGCCGAGCGGACCGCTCACACTGCTGTACTCCGCCGCGGAAGGACTGTTCCTCGGTGCGCTGAGCGGGCTGTTCGAGCTGGTCCGGCCGGGCATCGGGCTGCAGGCGCTGATCGGCACCGCGGGCGTGTTCATCGCGATGCTGGTCGTCTACAAGACCGGTGCGGTGAAGGTCACGCCCAAGCTGACCAAGTGGATCGTCGGCGCGGTCGCCGGTGCCGCCATCCTGATGCTGGTCAACCTGGTCACCTCGCTGTTCTTCGGGTTCAATCCGCTGCGCGACGGCGGGCCGATCGCGATCGTGTTCAGCCTGGTGGTCATCGGCATCGCCGCGTTCAGCTTCCTGCTCGACTTCGACCAGGCGGACCGGATGATCCGTGCCGGCCTGCCGTCGAAATGGGCCTGGTACGCCGCGTTCGGCCTGATGACCACGATGGTCTGGCTGTACCTGGAGATCCTGCGACTGCTGTCCTACCTGCGGGAGTAAGTCCTCACGCAGGTTTCCCGAGAAGGCGCTCCGTGACCAACGGGGCGCCTTTTCTCCGGTCTGGGTGCGTGCGCGTGACCTGCCGGGTTCGTCGCACTCTGTGGGACGGGCTGCGCTGCCCGGCCCGGTGGTCCTACCGTGATCCGGCTTCCCGAGAACCCCCACGGACGACCAGGAGACCCGGTGGCGAAGACCGATTCCCCCGCCGGTGAGCAAAAGCTGCTCACCTTCCCCACCTCGTGTGCCGCACCGACACCTCGGCCGGAGGAGCCGGTGCGGATCGTCCCGCTGGTGGTGGCCGGCGTGCTCGCGGTGGGGCTGACCGCATACGTGTGGACGGCGTTCGGTGCCAAGTTCGGCGTGCTGCTCGTGCTCGGGCTGGCACTGGGACTGGCGCTGTTCCACTCCCGCTTCGGCTTCACCTCGGCCTGGCGCCAGCTGATCGCGGTCGGCAACGGACAGGGCCTGCGGGCGCACGCGTTGCTGCTCGGCACCGCGGCCACGTTGATCGCCCTCATCTGCGGCACCGGCGCGGGCCTGTTCGGCAGTGCCCCGGTGCCGGTGCAGAGCGTCGGGCCGATCGGGATCGCCCTGTTCGTCGGCGCGACGCTGTTCGCGATCGGCATGCAGCTCGGTGGTGCGTGCGCGTCCGGCACGCTGTTCGCGGTCGGTTCCGGGCAGTCGACGATCGTGCTCACCCTCGGCGGCTTCATCACCGGCTCGGTGCTCTACACCTGGGGTTACCCGTTGTTCACCGGCTGGCCGCAGCTGTCCGGGTTCCTGCTCGCCGACCACGTCGGCTGGTTCGGTTCGTGGGCCATCACGATCGCGGTGCTCGTCGCGATCGTGTTCGTGACGCGGGTGGTACAGCGGCGCCGGGTGCCCCCGCCGGTCGACGTCGTCCCGACCGCACGCGGTTTCGCCCGGATCTTCCGCGGTTCGTGGCCGGTGCTGGTGGGCGCGGTCGTGCTCGGCGTGCTGGCCGGTGCGGTGTACCTCGTCTCCGGCGGGATCTGGGGCGTGACGAGTGCGTTCAGCCTGTGGGGCGCGAAGATCCTGCAGGTGTTCGGCCTGCACCCGGAACAGT
Source organism: Amycolatopsis ultiminotia (assembly GCF_039536925.1). NCBI lineage: Bacteria > Bacillati > Actinomycetota > Actinomycetes > Pseudonocardiales > Pseudonocardiaceae > Amycolatopsis > Amycolatopsis ultiminotia. The sequence goes on from NZ_BAAAZN010000017.1 coordinate 43,246, forward strand.
GGGAGTTCTGGCAGGAGAAGGCGAACGCGACGTCGCTCGGCAAGTCGATCTGGCAGGACAAGACGAGCCTCACCGACATCGGCATCATGATCGGCGCCGGGGTTGCGGCCGCCGCGGCGGGGGCGTGGAAGATCCACAGCTCGATCCCGTGGCGCACCGCGGTGGCGGCGATCCTCGGCGGCATCCTGATGGGCATCGGCGCACGGCTGGCAGGCGGCTGCAACATCGGCGCGTACCTCGGCGGGATTTCGGTGGGCAGCCTGCACGGCTGGCTGTGGGGCGCGTTCGCGCTCTTCGGCACCTGGATCGGGTTGAAGCTGCGGCCGCTGTTCCGGCTGGGCAACCCCGCGCCGACGGACAGCATCTGCTGAACCGGTATCCGAAAACGGGCCGCCCGCGAAATCCGCGAGCGGCCCGTTTTCGTTGCCGGGACTAGGAAAGCCGCTCCAGCACCATGGCCATGCCCTGGCCGCCGCCGACGCACATCGTCTCGAGGCCGAACTGCTTGTCGTGGTGGCGCAGGGAATTGATCAGCGTCGAGGAGATCCGCGCGCCGGTCATGCCGAACGGGTGGCCGACCGCGATCGCACCGCCGTTGACGTTCAGCCGGTCCAGCTCGATGCCGAGGTCGCGGTAGGACGGGATGACCTGCGCCGCGAACGCCTCGTTGATCTCGACCAGATCGATGTCCGAAATGGACAGACCGGCGCGGGACAGTGCCTGTTTGGACGCCTCCACCGGACCGTAGCCCATGATCTCCGGGGACAGGCCGGTCACACCGGTGGACACGACGCGGGCCAGCGGCGTGATGCCGAGTTCCTTCGCCTTGGTGTCGGACATGATCACCAGTGCCGCCGCGCCGTCGTTCAGCGGGCAGCAGTTGCCCGCGGTGATCCGTCCGTCGGGGCGGAACACCGGCTTCAGCCCGGAAACGCCCTCGATGGTGACACCCGCGCGCGGGCCGTCGTCCTTCGACACCACGGTGCCGTCCGGCAGTGTGACCGGGGTGATGTCCTTGGCCCAGAAGCCGTCCGCGATCGCCTTCTCCGCGAGGTTCTGCGAGCGCACCCCGAACTCGTCCATCTCCTCGCGGGTGATCCCCTTGAGCCGGGCCAGGTTCTCCGCGGTCTGGCCCATCGCGATGTAGACGTCGGGCACGGCGCCCTCGGTGCGCGGGTCGGTCCAGCTGTCCGCGCCGGACTCCGCGGTGTCCTTGGTGCGCTTCTCCGCCTCGGCGAACAGCGGGTTGTGCGTGTCCGGCCAGGAGTCCGAGCTGCCGTTGGCGAACCGCGACACGGTCTCCACGCCGGCGGAGATGAACACGTCGCCCTCGCCTGCCCTGATCGCGTGCAGCGCCATCCGGGTGGTCTGCAGGCTGGAGGAGCAGTACCGGGTGATCGTGCAGCCGGGCAGGTGGTCGTAACCCAGTTCGACGGCGACCGCGCGGCCCATGTTGAACCCGGACTCGCCGCCGGGCAGCCCGCAGCCGAGCATCAGGTCGCCGATGTCGGCCGGGTCCAGCTGCGGCACCTTGTCCAGTGCCGCGCGGACCATCTGCGCGGCGAGGTCGTCGGGGCGGATGCCGATCAGCGAGCCCTTGCCGGCACGGCCGATCGGGGAGCGGGCGGTGGAGACGATGACGGCTTCGGGCATGTCGGGACACTTCCTCGGGTCAGCGGCACTAAGCGGGTGCTCACCATAGTGCCGTGTCCCGGCCGCGGCGCAAAGCCGAACGTGACGCAGGCCCCGGTGCGGGCGTGGCAGGATCACCGGCGTGCCGTCGTCGAGTCGAGTCCTGTCGATCCGCACGATCGCGTGGTGGGCAACCGGCATCGTGCTGCTCGCCGCAGTCGCCGCGGCCCTGCTCCTGCTGCTGCTCGGCGGCGGCAGTCCGGCCGATTCGGCCCGGCTCGACGCATTGCGCACGGCGGCAAACCTGGTGGTCGGCACCGGTGGCGCGGCGGCCCTGCTGCTCGCTGCGCGCCGGCAGCGCTCGGCGGAGCTGGACCTCGAGCAGAAGGACCACGACGCCACCCAGCGCCGGATCACCGACATGTACGGCAAGGCGGCCGACCAGCTCGGCAGCGACAAGGCCCCGGTCCGGCTGGCCGGGCTGTACGCGCTCGAACGGCTCGCACAGGACCACGCGGAGCAGCGCCAGACCATCGTCAACGTGCTGTGCGCGTACCTGCGCATGCCCTACGACGACGAAACCGACACTGCGGCCGAGGAACTGCAGGTGCGCAAGGCCGCGCAGCGGATCCTGCTGCTGCACCTGCGCCCTGGCGGCGAACCGGAACCGCTGGGGTCGTTCTGGCCGGATATCGATCTCGACTTCTCCGGCGCCCGGCTGGTCGCGCTCACCCTCACGCATTGCGCGATCCGTTCGATCGTCTGCTATCAGACCGAGTTTCTCGAGTTCGCCACCTTCCGGGGCACCGAATTCCGGACGAAAGCCGATTTCAATCAGGCGATCTTCACCGAGCGCGTGGACTTCCGCGGCACCGCCTTCGGCGGGGAACGGGAGAACTTCCACGGTGCGCGGTTCGGCAAGCACGCCGAATTCGGCGTCAAATCCAATGCCCGGCTCGACGGTGCGCTGGCCAGGCCCGGGTACAAACGCACCTGGCCGCCCGGCTGGGAAGAACAACCGGGCGAGAACGGATGGGCCGGACTGGTCCGAACGAGTGTTCCCGAATAACGCCGGAACCACTAAGCTGGGTGAAACGTCAACGGGAAAAGCCCGAAACGGAGGAGGTGAACCGGCCATGGCTGCCAAGCAGTGGTGCGCATACCGCGGCACTCCCCTCGGCGTACTGCCGACGGGGGAGGCACTGCACGCCGGGACGGATCTCCGGGACGGGATGACGGTTCGGCGTTCGGCGGCCCTCAGGCCGATTCCGGTGTCGACGCGCGGCTTGGTGGCTGCCTGAGGTCGGCGCAGGGGAGGTCTGACCTCGCCGAGCGCCGCCTGCCATCACCGACGCGCACCCGGAGACCCTCCGGTGAGTGCCGTCCGCGCTCGCCGGTCCGGCCGTTTAGGCTGCCGGGGTGGAGTACGCAGAGCACATCGTGGACCTCGTGGGCAACACCCCGCTGGTCAAACTGAATTCCCTGACCCGGGGGCTCAGGCCGCTGGTACTGGCCAAGGTCGAGTACGTCAACCCGGGCGGCAGCGTGAAGGATCGCATCGCGCTGCGGATGATCGAGGCCGCGGAGGCCTCCGGCGAGTTGCGCCCCGGCGGCACGATCGTCGAGCCGACCTCGGGCAACACCGGTGTCGGGCTCGCCATGGTCGCCCAGCGCAAGGGCTACGAGTGCGTGTTCGTCTGCCCGGACAAGGTCAGCGAGGACAAGCGCAACGTGCTGCGTGCCTACGGCGCCAGGGTCGTGGTGTGCCCGACCGCGGTGGCGCCCGAGCACCCGGACTCCTACTACAACGTCTCCGACCGGCTCGTGCGTGAGATCGAGGGCGCGTGGAAGCCCAACCAGTACGCCAACCCGGAGAATCCGGCGAGCCACTACCACTCGACCGGACCGGAGATCTGGCGGCAGACCGACGGGAAGATCACGCACTTCGTGGCAGGCGTCGGGACCGGCGGCACCATCTCCGGCACCGGCCGGTTTCTCAAAGAGGCCAGCGACGACCGGGTGCAGGTGGTCGGCGCCGACCCGGAGGGCTCGGTGTACTCCGGCGGCACCGGACGGCCCTACCTGGTGGAGGGCGTCGGCGAGGACTTCTGGCCGGAGACCTACGACCGGAACGTCGCCGACGAGATCATCCCGGTCAGCGACGCGCACTCCTTCGAGACCACCCGCCGCCTCGCGGTCGAGGAAGGCCTGCTGGTCGGCGGCTCGTGCGGGATGGCCGTGGCCGCCGCGCTGAAGCTCGCCGAGCGGCTCACCGAGGACGACGTCGTGGTGGTGCTGCTGCCCGACGGCGGCCGCGGGTACCTCACCAAGGTGTTCAACGACAGCTGGATGTCCTCCTACGGCTTCCTGCCGCCGGATTCCTCCGGCGCCACCGTCGGTGACGTGCTGACCCGCAAGAGCGGTTCGCTGCCCAGCCTGGTGCACTCGCATCCGAACGAGACGGTGGCCGAGGCGGTCGCCATCCTGTCCGAGTTCGACGTGAGCCAGATGCCGGTGGTCAGCGCCGAACCGCCGGTGATGGCCGCCGAGGTGGTCGGCGCGGTCAACGAACGTGACCTGCTCGACGCGCTGTTCACCGGGAAGGCCCAGCTCGCCGACCGGCTCGAGACGCACATGTCGCCGCCGCTGCCCACGATCGGCGCCGGTGAGCAGGTGAGCGCGGCGATGACCGCACTGGAAGGTGCCGACGGCGCGCTCGTGCTGATCGACGGCAAACCGGCCGGCGTCGTCACCAGGCACGACCTGCTCGCCTTCCTCGCGGGGCGCTAGCTCCGAACTGCGGATCCCAGGCCGGGGCGTCTGCGAGCGCCCCGGCCCCCGATCCGATAGCGTGAGCGTCGTAGAACTTTTTCGCGTCCTCGTCAAGGGGGTTCAAGACCCACATGAGTGCTCCGCAGCCACCGAACCAGCCCTGGGACGGCGGCCAGCAGCCGCCGCCACAGGGCCCACCGAGTGGCCCCACACCGCAGCAGGACAGTCCCTTCGGCGCGTCGGAGCCGACTCAGGTGGTCCAACCGGGCCAGTCACCGCAGCCCGCACAGGGCGGCGGCGCGTTCGGGGAGACGCCGGAGCCGACTCAGGTCGTGCAGCCGGCGCAGCCCGGTGACGCGAACGCCACCCAGGTGGTCAACCCGGTGGGCGGCGCCGAGGGCACCGCGGAGTCGACGCAGCTGGTGCCGCCCGGTCAGCAGCCCTCGGCCATCCCCTACACCCCGCCGCCGAGCGCGGCGGACAACCCGGCCGCGGTCGGCGGCTTCGGTCAGCCGGGTCAGCCGGGCGGGTTCGGTCAGCCGGGTCAGCCCGGTCAGCCGGGACAACCAGGTCAGCAGGGCTTCGGCCAGCCGGGTGGCTTCGACCAGCAGCAGGGCTTCGGCGCGCCGGGACAGCCGGGTGGCTTCGGCCAGCCGGGGCAGCCCGGTCAGCCCGGTCAGCCCGCCGGATACGGCCAGCCTGCCGGGTTCGGCGCACCGCCGGCGGCAGCAGGCGGGGGCAACTCGCTGTTCGGCTACATCGCCGGCGGCCTGGTCGCGGTGCTGGGCCTGATCTCGCTGATCTACAGCTTCGTGTACATCAGCAAGGTCGGCGACATCACGAAGTACTACGACTCGGCGCCCAACGAGCAGGAACTCGACAAGTTCCTCAGCGAGTCCGGCCTTTCCGGCGGGGGCACGCTGTGGTTCTACGTGATCCTCGTGCTGGTCGGCGCGGTGGTCGCGCTGGTCGGCGGTGCCGGACTGGCGCTGGCCGGACGGCTCGCCGGGATCCGCAAGTTCGTGCCGATCGTCGTGGCGGTCGGCGGCGTGCTGCTCACGCTGTTCTCGATCCTGCTGATGAACGGCACCACGATCAGCGGAAAGCTCGCCGATCAGCTGAAGCAGTCCGGAGCCAGCGAAAGCAGCTTCAGCAGTGACCTCGGCACGCTCACGATGATCCTGGGCATCATCATCATCATCGTCGGCGTGCTCGGCCTGATCCCGGCGACGGCGCAGTTCGTCGGCCTCGGCGGCGGTTCGTCCTCGAACGGCCCGCAGCAGCCGGGCGGGTTCGGCCAGGGCTTCGGCGGCCAGCCGGGCGGGTTCGGTCAGCCGGGTCAGCCTGGTCAGCCGGGCGGGTTCGGTCAGCCGGGTCAGCCCGGTCAGCCGGGTGGCTTCGGCCAGCCCGGTCAGCCGCCGCAGCCGGGACAGCAGCCTGGTCAGCCGGGCGGTTACGGCCAGCCGGGCAGTGGCGGCTTCGGTCAGCCCGGTGGGGCGAACCCGGTCAGTGGCCCGACGCCGCAGCCGGGGTACGGGCAGCAGCCGGGATACGGCCAGCCGCAGCAGCCGGGCAGTGGTGGTTTCGAGCAGCCGGGTGGCTACGGTCAGCCGCCGCAGCAGCCGGGGTACGGCCAGCAGCCTCCTGGCTACCCGCAGCAAGGGCAGTACCCGCCGCAGGGTGGTCAGCAGCCCCCGCCCGGGTACGGGCAGCAGCCCGGACAGCAGGGGTACGGGCAGACACCGCAGTGGTGATCCGCTGAAGCTCGCGAAGGGCGCCTCCGGCCGAGTGCCGGGGGCGCCCTTCGACCGTCTGCGGGGCGTTTCCCGGCGGAAGAATTCGACACTGCGGTTTTTCTGATCTTGAACTGTTCCGGCGGGTGGTGGAATTGCCCGCGGTTTTTCCGGGCTATTGCCGATACGCGTCCACGGTGGGCATTTTCCGGGCTAGGGTGGGCCGTTCGTTACGCCTTCCAGCCGAGGGAGAGCACGGTGCACGGCCAGTACGGACCTGCGGCGCGGCAGCTGCCACGCGACCCGTACCCCGGTGCCGAGCCGTCTCGCCGTCCCGGCGGAGCCACCGCGATCGCGGCCGGTCTGCTCGGCCTCGTGGCCGCGGTTGCGGCCGGTTATCTGCCGGTCACGCAATTCATCGACATCCCGTCCGGATTCAGCCTCGGCGACCTGCCCCGGTGGACGCTGGTGGATCTCGGCGGTTTCCTGTGCGCCGCGCTGGTGTTGCTGATCGGTTCCCTCGCGGTGTTCTTCCGTGCGGTGACCGGTGCGGTGCTGCTGATCCTCGGCGCGGTGCTGGCGATCGCGGCGATCCTGCTGGAACCCACGCTCGACGGTGGCTCCTACGCCGGGTACTTCCGTGCGGTGTCCCGGTTGGACGGGCCGGCCGCAATCGACCGGGCGGTGCTGGTGGTGACCGTCCCGCTCGTGCTGCTGCTCACCGCGCTGCCGCCGACCTTCCGCCATCTGCGGTTCCGGACGCGCTGACCCGGCCGGACTGCCCGCTCCGCTTCCCGGACCCGGTGGTTTTTGCCCCGAACCGGCCGTCGGCCTGGCACGATACGAGGACCCAACCCGCGTCGGCGGGTCCGCAGAACCCGAGGGATTCCCGTGACTTACCCCCAGAACCCGCAGGGCCAGTACCCCGGGCAGAACCCGTACCCCGGCCAGCCGGCGTCCGGGCAGCAGCCGTATCCGGGGAGCCAGCCCACGCCTTCGCAGCCCTACCCCGGCGGCCAGCCGGGCCCGGCGCAGCCGTACTCGGGTGGCCAGCCGGCGCAGCCTTATCCCGGCGGTCAGGTGCCGGGGCAGTACCCGCAGCAACCGTATGGCCAGCAGCAGCCGTACCCGGCCTACCCCGGCGGGCCAGGCATGATGCAGTCGCGACCGAGCGGCGTGACCGCGATCATCTCCGGGATCCTGGCCATCATCGGCGGGCTCGTGGCCGTCTTCGGGGTGATCGGCGGGATTGTTCTGCTCGGGCATTCCGGCGGGCTCGGGTACGGGCTGGTGGCGCTCATCGTCAACCTCGCCGAAGCAGGCCTGCTGCTGTACGGGGCGATTGCGATGTTCCTGCACAAGTCGGCAGGCCGGATGTGCGTGATCATCGGGTGCGGGCTTGCCATCGTTTACGCCGTGGTCTCGTTCGTGTTCGTCTCGGTGGGCGTGAGCGCACTCGGCGGGAGTACCGGCCGGGTGATCGGAGCCGGAATCGCCGGTTCGCTGCTGGCCCTGATCCCGCCGATCGCGACGCTGGTGCTGGCACTGGTGAAGCCGACCGCCGAATGGGTCTCCCACGGCGGTCAGCAGCCGGCTCCCGGCGGTTACCCGCAGCAACCGGGCTGGTGACCGAGGGACTGCCGGTGGCGGCGGCGCCGGCAGTCTTCCCACCGGAAAAGTGCGTCCCACCTGACGGGATTGTCGGAGGTGGCCCGTACTCTGTGGACCATGGCCGATGACTACACCGACTTGGGCTTCGAGACGCGCGCGATCCACGCCGGGCAGCAGCCCGACCCGCGCACCGGCGCTGTCATCGTGCCGATTTACCAGACCTCCACCTACGCCCAGGACGGCGTGGGCGGCACCCGCGAGGGTGATTACGAATACTCACGCACCGCGAACCCCACACGCACCGCGCTGGAGGAGGCGCTCGCGTCGTTGGAGGGCGCCCGGCACGGGCTCACGTTCGCGTCCGGTATGGCGGCGTCCGACGCGGTACTGCGTACGGTGCTGCGCCCCGGTGACCACCTGGTGCTCGGCAACGACGCGTACGGCGGCACGTTCCGCCTGATCGACAAGGTGCTGAGCCTGTGGGGCGTCGAGCACACCGTCGCCGACCTCGGCCGGATCGACGATGTGCGGGCCGCGATGCGCCCGGAGACCAAGCTGATCTGGTGCGAATCGCCGACCAACCCGTTGCTGGGCATCGCCGACCTCGCCGCGCTGGCAGGCGTGGCGCACGAGGCAGGGGCGCGGCTGGTCGTCGACAACACCTTCGCCACGCCGTACCTGCAGACCCCGCTGGCCCTCGGCGCGGACATCGTCGTGCACTCGACCACGAAGTACCTCGGCGGCCACTCCGACGTAGTGGGCGGCGCGGTGCTGACCGACGAGGACGAACTGCGCGAGCAGCTGTTCTACCTGCGCAACGCGGCCGGCGCGGTGCCCGGCCCGTTCGACGCGTGGCTGACCCTGCGCGGCCTGAAGACGCTGGCCCTGCGGATGGACCGGCACAGCGACAACGCGGACCTGGTCGCCCGCGCACTGGCCCGGCACCCGAAGGTCACCCAGGTCTACTACCCCGGCCTGCCGGAACACCCCGGCCACGAGATCGCGGCCAAGCAGATGCGCCGCTTCGGCGGCATGGTCTCCTTCCGCGTGGCCGGCGGCGAGGCGGCCGCACTGGCCGTCGCGTCCCGCACAAAGCTCTTCATCCTGGCCGAATCCCTTGGCGGCATCGAGTCCCTGATCGAACACCCGGGCCGGATGACACACGCCTCCACCGCAGGCTCGACCCTCCAGGTCCCAGCCGACCTGATCCGCCTCTCCGTAGGCATCGAAGACGGCAGAGACCTCCTCGCCGACCTGACCCAAGCCCTGGGCTAACCCCTCCCGACGGCCGACTGGCTCCGGCTGGCCGGGTTGGCTTTTCCTGCCGCGTCGTCGAGGTCGGGGTTCCCGCCGGCCGGGTCGGCTCTTGCCTGCCGGGTTGTCGAGGTCGGGGTCCCTGTTGGCCGGGGTCGGCTGTTGTCTGCGGGGTTGGGTCGGTTGGTGGGTGTGGTTCCTGTTGGCCGGGATCGGCTGTTGTCTGCGGGGTTGGGTCGGGTTGGCGGGCGTGGTTCCTGCTGGCCGGGTCGACTCCTGCCTGCTGGGTTGGTAGGGCCGGTCCCGCGGGCCGGCTCGCTCCGCCCGCTGGCCAGGCTCCTGCTGGTTGGGCCGGCCCGCGTTGGTGCGGGTTCCCTGCGAGCCGGGCCGACTCCCGGCCGCGGTGCCGGCTCCTGTCCGGTGCCACGCTCCGCGCACAGGAGGTTCGCTCGCGCCGGTTGGGCTGCTCTCCGTCAGCGAGGCTGGTTCTGGTTCGTTGGGCCGCTGCTTGTCGGTTGGGCCGCTCTTGTCCGGTGGGTTTCGCTCGCGTCGGTTGGGCTGGTTTCTGTCGGCGAGGCTGGTTCTGGTTCGTTGGGCTGTGTTCGTCGGTTGGGACGGTTTCTGCTCGGTGCGTTCGCTCGGGCCGGCTGGTCTCTTGTCGGCGAGGCTGATCCTGGCTTGCTGGGTTCCTGCTCGTCGGTTGGGCTGGCTCTCGCCCGCCGGGCGGAGCGCTGGCCGACGGTCCCCGGCCGCTGCGCTTGCGCCCCGCCCTTCCCCGGCTGGCTGAGCGGCGGCCCGGGACAAAGCCACCGGCGCCAGGCGAACCTCCGGCAACGAGCACGAGCATCCCAACCACCCGCGCTGCCCCATCGCCGCCTCCGGACCCGCTACCGCCACGGCGAGCATGGGGTGATGGCTTGGTCAGCTCGCCAGGTGGTCATGCAATGGCCCGCCCGTTCGGGCAGGTGCGAGTGTCAGCAGCCCGCTCGTTGCAGCCCGCTTGGGTGTCAAAGTCCCGGTTGGTTCGCGGGACGCGGTTCCGAGCACCCCATTCGGTTCGGCGGTGCGGGGTGCGAGCGGCCCGTTCGGTTTGGCGGTGCGGGGTGCAAATGGCCCGTTCGGTTCGGTAGATGGGTGCGAGGGTCCCGTTTGGGTCGGTAGGTGGGTATGAGGGGTCCGGTTGGTTCGGTGGGTGGGTGCGAGGGGTCCGTTTGGGTCGAGGGCGTGGGTGCGAGTGGCCCGGACGTGTCGGTTCGGGCGGGATCGGTTCGTTGTGAGCGGGACGGTGGGCTCGGGTAGCGGCTCTCTCGGGCCGGTGTGGCAGTCGGGAGGCGGAGGAGGGGAGGCCCCGGAACGTTCCCTGCCAGGACGCGTGCTGCGGCGGTGATTCCGGATCGAGTTGCCGTGGTGATTCCGTACCGGAGTTGCCGCGGTGGTCTCGGACCGGAGTTGCCGCGGTGATTCCGGACCAAGTTGCCGCGGTGATTCCGTACCGGAGCTGTGGCGGGGGTTCTGCACATTCCGCGTGCAGGAGGGACCGGGGCTGCGGCGTCAAAGCCGTCGGGAGGTGTTCGGTGGCGGGCATGTCCGGTGGTTCGTAGTGGAGTCGCCGTGTCGGAGAGCCGGGAGAGGGTTGCTTTCCCGGACCGTTCGCGGGAGCGGGTAGGGGGTTCGTGCCGGAGCCGGGGACGGAGTGCCGGGGTCGGGGTTGGCGGACGCTGGCGGGTGAGGTCGGAGTGCCGGGGTCGGGGTTGGCGGACGCTGGCGGGTGAGGTCGGAGTGCCGGGGTCGGGGTTGGCGGACGCTGGCGGGTGAGGTCGGAGTGCCGGGGTCGGGGTCGGTGGGTGCTGGATGTGAGGTCGTAGTGCCGGAGTCGGGGTCGGTGGGTGCCGGAAGGTGAGGTCGGAGTGCCGGACGCGAGGTCGGGCGCCAGGAGGTGGCGAGGGGCCGGAGTGCGGGAGGTGAAGGAGTGCGAAAGGTGAAAGCGTGGAGGCTCCGTTACCCGGCATAAAGGGGCTGGCGCGTCCGGGAGGCAAGCGTTTGCGTCCTCGCCCGCCAAAAAGCTTCGAGGGGGCGCAGTCGGCGAGGCGCAAAAAGGCCGGAGAAGAAATCACCCGGACGCGGGGGAGAGCGGAAGGAGCCCCGGCAGGGGTCAGGGGCGGTAGCTGCTCGGCTGGGCGCCGGGCTTGGCTGCCGAGTGGTGGCCGGCTTCCCGGTCCGCCGGGGCGGCGGGGAGCTGGTTGCCGTCCACGCAGCCGCCGACCAGTTCGGTGTGGCTGTCGTGGCGGATGTACTGCGGGTGGCCTCCGCAGCCTGCCGCGTCGACCGTGACGAAGGCGGCTCCGGTCAGTGCGATCGCGGACACGATGCCGGCGACGAGGGGCAGCAGGCCGGTGGAACGGGTCGCTCGCATGGCTCGAGCGGTGGTCGCGTCCTGCCCGCGTGCCATGGTCGCACTCCCTGATCACGTGTGGTTGCTGTGATAAGCGTACCGGTCGCCCGGCGGCCGCGGCCCGGCCGTCCGTCGGTGGCATCATCGCGGCTTATGGAACTGGTCAGCCTCGAGCGCATCCAGCAGGCCCGGAAGCTGCTGTCCGACGTCACCAGGGTGACGCCGATGGAACACGCCCGGGATCTGCGCAGTCTGCACGGCGGGCCGGTGTACCTCAAGTGCGAGAACCTCCAGCGCACCGGCTCGTTCAAGATCCGCGGTGCCTACACCCGCATCCACGGGCTCTCCGCCGCCGAACGTGCCCGCGGCGTCGTGGCCGCCAGTGCCGGGAACCACGCACAGGGGGTGGCGCTGGCCTCGTCGTTGCTGGGCATCTCCTCGACGGTCTACATGCCAGTGCGCGCGCCGCTGCCGAAGCTCGCCGCGACCCGCGGCTACGGCGCCGATGTGCACCTGCACGGTGCGGTCCTGGAGGAGACGCTGGCCGAGGCGGTCGCATTCTCCGAACGCACCGGCGCCGTCTTCATCCACCCGTTCGACCACACCGACGTGATCGCCGGACAGGGCACCGTCGGCCTGGAAATCCTGGAGCAGGTGCCCGGCGTGCGGACGGTGCTCGTCGCGACCGGCGGCGGCGGGCTCGTCGGCGGGGTCGCCTCGGCGGTGAAGGCGCTGCGTCCGCACGTGCGGGTGGTCGGCGTGCAGGCCGAGGACGCCGCCGCGTTCCCGCCGTCGCTGGCGGCAGGCGGCCCGGTCCGGCTTCCGCAGCCGCACACCATGGCCGACGGGATCGCCGTCGGCGAGCCGGGCCCGGTCAGCTACGCCCACGTGTCCGCACTGGTCGACGAGGTCGTGACGGTCAGCGAGGAATCGCTGTCCCGTGCGGTGCTGGCTTGCCTGGAACGGCGGAAACTGGTGGTCGAACCGGCCGGCGCGGCGACCGTGGCCGCACTGCTGCAGCACCCCGGTGCGTTCGAACCGCCGGTGGTGGCGATCCTGTCCGGCGGCAACGTCGATCCCGTGCTGCTGCAGCAGATCATCCAGCACGGCATGACCGCGGGCGGGCGTTATCTCAAGCTGCACCTGCGGGTGCCGGACCGCCCCGGCTCGCTGGTGTCCGTGCTGTCCTCGGTGAAGGACCTGGGCGCCAACGTCCTCGACGTCGAGCACTCCCGCATCTCCGGCAGCCTCGCGCTCGGCGAGGTCGATGTCGCACTCGCCTTGGAAACCCGGGGCCCGGAACACTGCGCGGAAGTCGAGGCGGCGCTGGCCGACGCCGGGTTCACCATCGTCAGCTGAACGTCGATTGTGGACGGTCGCGCGCCACCACCCGCGAGGCAAACTGTGCAATGATCGCAGATATTGCCAGACAATCTGCTCAGCGATACCGGGGAAAGGTCGTCGCGGACGATCTGTGCAGGGAGGTGACCGGTGCTGGACGCCCTTGACGCGCGGTTGTTGCTGCTGCTCACCGACTCACCCCGGCTGGGTGTGCTGGAATGCGCCCGTCGGCTCGGCGTGGCCCGCGGCACCGTGCAGGCGCGGCTGGACCGGCTCGCCGAACGCGGAGTGCTCGGTGGGTTCCCGCCGGAACTGGACCTCGCCGCGATGGGGTACGGGCTCACCGCGTTCGCAGTGGTGGAGATCGCCCAAGGGAAACGCACCGGTGTCGCACAAGCGCTCGCGGCGATCGACGAGGTGTGCGAAGTGCACGCCACCACCGGCGAGGGCGACCTGTTCGTCCGGCTGGTCGCGCGCGACAACGACGATCTCCAACGCGTCATCGACGAAGTGGTCGGAGTGCCCGACGTGCTCCGTACGTCGACTTCGATCGCCCTGTCCACACCCGTGCCACCACGGGTCCGCCCCCTGCTGGAGCGCGCCGCGCGCGAGAGGTGATCGCCTACGCCGTCTCCTGTGTGTAAGCGAGGTACCGCTTCGCTGAGCGCTGGACGACTTCGTGGCCGCTGGTGCGCACGATGGCTTCCCACCATGCGCCGTAGATCGCTTCGAACTCGTATGGCTCGAGCAGTTCCGCGGCTCGACGCACCACGCTCGGCCGTTCCGGGATCAGGTTCGGGTAGCTGTACATGAAGCCCACGTGCGTGCGGTCCGGGATCACCTGCACGACGTCGCCGGACAGCAGCGCGCCGCGGCCGTTCTCGCCGGCAGGCCAGTGCAGCACGGTGCCGCCTGCGAAGTGCACGCCGAGGTTGATCAGGCGCAGGTCGTCGGCGACGTCGAGGGTGGCGCCGGACCACAGCCGGATCGCCGGGTCCGGGCGGCCGATCCACTGCCGGTCCGCCTCGTGCAGGTAGATCGGCACGTCGAAGGCGTGTGCCCACTCGACCATGGTCGTGTAGTAGTGCGGATGGCTGATCGCGATGCCGGTGAGCCCGCCGAGTTCGGTGATCCTGCGGACCAGCTCGTCGTCGAGGTAGGCGGCGCAGTCCCAGAGGAAGTTGCCGCCTCCGGCACGCACCAGCAGCGCGCGCTGGCCGATCGCGAACTTCGGTTCCGAACCGATACCGAGCACACCCGGCCCCTGCTCGTCGATCCGCGCGCGAAGGTCACCACTCGCCCGCAGCGTCGCGAGGTCGGTCCACTGCTGGCCGCCCGGTGGTACGTACTGCCGCTCGTCCTCGCAGACCGGGCAGTCGGCCCGCGGCGCGGAATACTGCATACCGCACGTGAGACAGACGGGTTCGGCGCTCATCGTGTCCTCCCAGTCGTCGTCCGGGAAACACGGTAGACCGCAGAACGCGCGCCCGGCCACGGGAAACCGGGCCGGGCGCGCGTTCGACGGGCGGATCGGGTCGTGCTGCAGGGCCGAGCGGGCCGGGATCCGCGGTAGCCCCCGGGCGGATCAGCACCTCCGGCAGGACCGAGCAGGTCAGGAGTCGCTGTAGGGCACCGCCTTGACCAGGGTGACCTTCATGGTCTTGCCGTTGGGCAGCTCGTACTCGCGCGACTCGCCTTCCTTGGCGCCGAGCAGGGCCTTGCCCAGCGGCGACTCCGGGGAGTACACGTCGAGCGCGCCCTGTGCGCCTTCCTCTCGGGTGGCGAGCAGGAACTTCTCCTCGTCGTCGTCCCCGTCGTACTTGACCGTGAGCACCTTGCCCGGACCGGCCGTGCCGTCGTCCTCGGGTGCCTCGCCGACCTTCGCGTTGCGCAGCAGTTCCTGCAGGTGCCGGATGCGGGCTTCGGCCTGGCCCTGCTCCTCGCGGGCCGCGTGGTAGCCGCCGTTTTCCTTGAGGTCGCCCTCTTCCCGGCTGTCGTTGATGCGTGCGGCGATGACCGGACGATCCTCGATCATTTCGTCGAGCTCGTGCTTGAGCCGGTCGTAGGCATCCTGGGTCAGCCAGGTCACCTTGGTGTCGCTCACGGTCACCATCTCCTCGTAGGGCCTGCCAGGCTTGGGTGTACAAGCCGGCGTCCGCGTGCACAGTCCATGCCCACGCGGGCTGAGATAAAGGAAAAACACGGCCCGCCCCGGGCCGTGCTGATGTACCAGCGTATCACGGCAGGGGTGACCGACGCCGGTCCATTCCCACGCTGCGCGGACGTTCGCCGCGCATTTCACCCCGTTGGCCGCTAGGGGGTTGACATGTAACGTGGTATGGAATAGGAGCAGCCGTACACGTCGGCGGTCACCGGAAGGCCGATGCTCTTCACCACTGTGCTCACCCGGCTGTGCCCGGCCCCGGCGGGGACCAGAACCTCCTTGCGGCCGCTTTCCGCGCCCGCCCGATCGCGCACCCGCACGACGCACACGCCAGGGCGGTCCACGTCGTCGCGCGTGACGTTGATCGTGATCTGCATCGCGTTGCCCGGCCGGGGCTCGAAGGCCACCCGCTCGGCGCTGATCGAGGACTGTCCCAGGTTGACGTAGGCGATCCAGGCGATGGCGCAGCTCACCACCACCGCGATGGCCGCGAAGAGCCACCGCCGCCAGCGCCGGGGCGTGCGGACCCGCCGCGCGGTGCCGTACCGGTCCGCGAGCGGCGCCGGATCGGCGTCACTCTCGGTGGTCACGGTCTCACCGCTGTGCAAAGTCCGGGCCTCCGGTCGGGCTCGTCGTACCCCTGGGGACAATGGGCGGTGCCGAACTGCGGCAGACCGTCCGCAGTCGAGTATCCGTGACCCGTACCGGCGGCGTGGAGCCGGGGCCCGGCAATGGCGGGAAGGCCGGGTACGGCGGAATAACGGGACACGAAGGGGCCGTTCGGACGATGGTGGGAGCCGACGAGCTGACGACAGAAGACCGCAAGACCGGGCTGCGACTCATGGCGGTGCACGCGCACCCCGACGACGAGTCGAGCAAGGGTGCCGCGACGATGGCCAAGTACGTGGCCGATGGCCACGAGGTCATGGTCGTGACCTGCACCGGCGGTGAGGCCGGCAGCATTTTGAACCCGGCGATGGACCGTCCGGACGTGCTGGCGAACATGGCCGAGGTCCGCCGCGAGGAGATGGCCCGCGCGGCGAAGATCCTCGGGGTCAGCCATCGCTGGCTGGGGTTCGTGGACTCCGGGCTGCCCGAGGGTGACCCGCCGCCGCCGGTGCCGGCGGGCTCGTTCGCGGTGGTGCCGCTGGAAGAGTCCACCGAGGCACTGGTGCGCGTGATCCGCGAGTTCCGGCCGCATGTGATGACCACCTACGACGAGAACGGCGGATACCCGCATCCGGACCACATCCGCACCCACGAGGTGTCGATGGCCGCCTTCGACGCGGCGGGCGATCCGGACCGGTTCCCGGACGCGGGTGAGCCGTGGCAGCCGCTCAAGCTCTACTACGGGCACGGGTTCTCCAAGGCCCGCATGGTCGCGTTCGACACCGCGCTCAAGGCGGCCGGGCTGCCCTCGCCGTACGAGGAGTGGCTCAAGTCCTGGGACCCGGACCGCCCGGACATCATGGAGCGGGTGACGACCCGGATCGAGTGCGCGGAATACTTCGAGGTGCGCGACGAGGCGCTGAAGGCGCACGCCACGCAGATCGACCCGACCAGCCGCTGGTTCGTGGTTCCGCTGGAGATCCAGCGCGAGGTGTGGCCGACCGAGGAGTACGAGCTGAACCGCTGCCTGGTGGACAGCACGCTGCCGGAGGATGATCTGTTCACCGGTATCAAGGAGAAGGTGAGTCCATGAGTTTCGGTGTGCCGGCCGCGGCGGTCGTCCCGCTCACGGCGTCGGCCCTGGTACTGGCCCAGCAACCGGACAGCGGGGACAACGGCGGCCAGGGCGAGGACTTCGGCAAGTCCTCCCCGGTCGGGCTGCTCGTGCTGATCCTGTTCCTGATCGCGGTCGCGTTCCTGATCCGCTCGATGAGCAAGCACCTGAAGAAGGTGCCTGCCAGTTTCGAGACCGAGGACGACGCGGCGGCCGGCCCTGGGGACGGCGGGCCAGCGCAGCCTGCCGACGAGGCCGGGGCCGGGCAGGACCAGGCCGGCGCACCGAAGGACCCACCGACGGAAGACGCGGCAGGCGCACCACGCAAGGACGCGGCGGCGGGCAAGAAGTCCGACTGATCCCGTCCGGGGATGTTCGCCCCTGCTCGCCGTGGCCCCTACGGTGGGGAGAGTGAACAACCGACTGGCGGACGCGACCAGCCCGTACCTCCTGCAGCACGCCGGCAACCCGGTGCAGTGGCAGGAGTGGGGTACCGAGGCACTGGCCGAGGCTCGGCGACGAGGAGTGCCGATCCTGCTCTCGGTCGGTTACGCGGCGTGTCATTGGTGTCACGTGATGGCACACGAGTCCTTCGAGGACGAGGGCACCGCGGCGCTGATGAACGCGCATTTCGTCACCGTCAAGGTCGACCGCGAGGAGCGGCCGGACATCGACGCGGTCTACATGGCCGCCACGCAGGCGATGACCGGACAGGGTGGCTGGCCGATGACCTGCTTCCTCACGCCGGACGGCGAGCCGTTCCACTGCGGCACCTACTACCCGCCCTCGCCACGGCCGGGCGTCCCGTCGTTCCGTCAGCTGCTGGTCGCCGTCTCGGAGGCCTGGGAGGAGCGCCCGGACGACCTGCGTGCCGGGGCGAAGCAGATCGTCGAGCACCTGGCTGAGCAGAGCGGCCCGCTGAAGGAGTCGATCGTCGACGGCGGGGTGCTGGCCGACGCGGTCGCGAAGCTGGGCGAAGAAGCGGATCCGGTGCACGGCGGGTTCGGCGGTGCCCCGAAGTTCCCGCCGTCGATGGTGCTGGAGTTCCTGGTGCGCCACCACGAGCGCACCCGTTCGGCCGGTGCCCTCGTGCTCGCCGAGGCGGCCACCGAGGCGATGGCCCGCGGCGGCATCCACGATCAGCTGGCCGGTGGTTTCGCGCGGTACTCCGTGGACGCCGAATGGACCGTGCCGCATTTCGAGAAGATGTTGTACGACAACGCTTTGCTCCTCCGCTGCTATGCACACCTCGCCCGCCGCGGTTCGGCTTCCGCACTGCGCGTGACCGAGGGGATCGTCCGGTTCCTGGAAGCCGATCTCCGCACGCCGCAAGGAGGTTTCGCGGCCTCGCTCGACGCGGACACCGAAGGCGTCGAAGGGCTGACCTACGTCTGGACGCCCGAGCAGCTGCGCGAGGTGCTCGGCGACCAGGACGGTGCGTGGGCGGCAGAGCTTTTCGGGGTCACAACGACGGGCACCTTCGAAAACGGTGCTTCTACCCTGCGATTGCTCACCGATCCTGATGACTCCGAGCGGTTCGAGCGGGTCCGGCAGGCGT
This sequence comes from Amycolatopsis ultiminotia, assembly GCF_039536925.1. Taxonomy (NCBI): domain Bacteria; kingdom Bacillati; phylum Actinomycetota; class Actinomycetes; order Pseudonocardiales; family Pseudonocardiaceae; genus Amycolatopsis; species Amycolatopsis ultiminotia. Next base: position 61,426 of record NZ_BAAAZN010000017.1, read on the forward strand.
TGCTCACCGCGCGCCGGTCACGTCCGCAGCCCGGCCGCGACGACAAAGTGGTTGCCGCGTGGAACGGTCTCACGATCGGCGCGCTGGCCGAGGCCGGTACCGCCCTGGACCGTCCGAAGTGGATCGAGCTGGCGTGCGCCGCGGCTCGGCTGGTGCTCGACGTGCACGTGGTCGAGGGCAGGCTCCGGCGAAGTTCGCGGGACGGCGCCGTCGGCTCGCCGGCCGGTGTGCTCGAGGACTACGCCTGCCTCGCCGACGGCCTGCTCAGCCTGCACCAGGCCACCGGCGAACCCCGATGGCTCGCCGAGGCGACCCGGTTGCTGGACGTCGCGCTGGCGCACTTCGCCTCGGAGACCGCTCCCGGTGCCTATCACGACACCGCCGACGATGCCGAGGCCTTGGTGCAGCGGCCGTCCGATCCGACCGACAACGCGAGCCCGTCCGGCGCGTCGGCGCTCGCCGGTGCGTTGCTCACCGCGTCCGCGCTGGCCGGTCCCGCGGAAGCCACGCGGTACCGGGACGCCGCGGACGCCGCACTCCGCAGGGTCGGCCTGCTCGCGGCGCGGGTCCCGCGGTTCGCCGGGCACTGGCTTTCGGTGGCGGAGGCAGCGCAGTCGGGTCCGGTGCAGGTCGCCGTGGTCGGCGACGCACGCGGGCCGCTGGTCAGCGCGGCCGCCAGGAACGTGCACGGCGGAGGCATCGTGCTCGGTGGCGCGCCGGATGCGCCGGGTGTCCCGTTGCTCGCCGATCGCCCGCTCGTGGAGGGACAGCCGGCCGCCTACGTCTGCCGCGGCTACGTGTGCGAACGGCCGGTGACGACCACCGGCGAGCTCGTCGCCCAGCTCTGAGATTCCGCCCCTGGTGAACACCGTCCGCAGGAGCGGTGGTGAGGCGTAACTTGAATAGCGTTGTAATCATGTAATCGCGGAGGCGAGCATGTTCACGCACAGTGAGGCGGTGGGACACATGGGACGAGGCTGGAAGGGCCGCGGTGGCTGGCAGCAGGCCGAGGTGCCGTCGGCGGGCGACGCGGCGGCATGGTTCGGCGGACGGCTGCCGGAAGGCTGGTTCACCGGGGATCCCGAGGTCACGGTGGACCGTGAGGAGATCGTGGTGGTCGGCGAACTGCCCGCGCCGACCGGTGAATACGCCGACGACGCGGCGCGCGCAGCGGCCGAGGACGGGCGGATCAGCCGGTTCCGCGAGGAGACGCGTGACGAGCGCATCGAGATCGCGCGCCAGGCCGAGCACCGTTACCAGCGCAAAGTCGCGTGGGGTGCGCGGATCGGCGGCACCGAGGTGCGGTTCACGACGCTGTCCGCGCCGGTGATGACCCGATTGCGGCAGCCGGAGCGGCTGGTGCTGGACACGCTCGTCGACGCGGGTGTGGCCCGCTCCCGATCCGAGGCGCTGGCCTGGTCGGTCCGGCTGGTCGGCGAGCATGCCGAGAGCTGGCTGGCCGAACTGCGCGAGGCACTGACGAAGGTCGACGACCTGCGGTCGAAGGGGCCCGACCTGGGCTGACCGGCCGCGGGCGTGCCCCGTCCGGGCGCGGGCCAAACCATCGAGTCGTTCACCTCACTTCGGCCTGCAACCGGTCCTTCGCTGCGGCACGCTGGCGAGTAAGGCGCGAGGTAGCTGCATCGGAGGAGCCGTGGACGTCCCTGTCGTACCTGACAAAGTGGATCCGGACCTGCTCACCGCCGTGCTCGACGGCCGGTGGGGCGAGGTGAAGCGCGGCGTTCGTGCGCAGATGGCCGCCGAACAGTTCCAGGAGGCGGGTGACGTCGGCGTCGAGGAGCACCGCGCGCAGGTGCTCGACCAGTTGCGGAAACTCGCGGCCACCGACCGGCCCGCGCTCGGCTTCGACCCGGCGTACGGCGGGAAGGGCGACGTCGGCGGGTCGGTGATGTCGTTCGAGATGCTCGGACTGGGTGACCTTTCGCTGATGGTCAAGGCCGGCGTCCAGTGGGGCCTGTTCGGTGGCGCCGTGCAGCTGCTCGGCACCGAACGCCACCACGAGAAGTACCTGCGCCGGATCATGGATCTGGATCTGCTCGGCTGTTTCGCGATGACCGAGCACGGGCACGGTTCCGACGTACAGCACCTGCACACCACCGCCGAATACGACCCGGCGTCCGGCGAGTTCATAGTGGACAGTCCGGATCCGGGCGCCACCAAGGAATACATCGGCAATGCCGCACGCGACGGCCGCCTCGCGGTGGTGTTCGCGCAGCTGATCACCGGCGGTGGGTCCCGGGGCGTGCACGCCTTCGTGGTGCCGATCCGCGACGAAGCCGGTGCGCCTGCGCCCGGGGTGACGATCGAGGACTGCGGGCCCAAGGCCGGTCTCAACGGTGTCGACAATGGACGGTTGACCTTCGATCAGGTGCGCGTGCCGCGGGAGGCGTTGCTGAACCGCTTCGGTGACGTCGCCGAGGACGGCACGTACTCCAGTCCGATCGAGAGTGACGGCCGCCGGTTCTTCACCATGCTGGGCACGCTGATCCGCGGCCGGGTCAGCGTCGGCGGCAGTGCGGGCAATGCGACGAAGCGTGCGCTCGCGCTGGCGATTCGCTACGGCGAGCAGCGGCGCCAGTTTCGGCGTCCCGAGGGCGACGAGGTGGTGATCCTCGATTACCTGGGGCACCAACGGAAACTGCTGCCGGCGTTGGCGAAGACGTACGCACTGCACTTCGCGCAGGGAGAGCTCGTCGCGAAGCTGAACGACATCGCGACGGACGCACCGGAAGAAGAGCAGCGTGAGCTGGAATCCCGTGCGGCCGGGCTGAAGGCCGTGCAGACCTGGCACGCCACCAGCACCATCCAGGCTGCGCGCGAGGCCTGTGGCGGCGCGGGCTACCTCTCGGAGAACCTGCTTCCCGGGCTCAAGGCCGACACCGACGTGTTCACCACCTTCGAGGGTGACAACACCGTGTTGCTGCAGCTGGTCGCGAAAGGCCTGCTGACCCGCTACAAGGAGCACTTCCAGGACCTCAGCCCGTTGGCGACCGCGCGGTTCGTCGCCGAGCAGTTGGTCGGCACGGTCCTGGAACGCACGGCCGCGCGGCAATTCATCGAACGGTTCACCGATTCCGATGACGCCACGGCGCTTTTCGATCGTGAGTGGCAGCTGCGGCTGTTCGAGGACCGCGAGGAGCACGTACTCGACGGCGTCGCCAACCGTCTGCGTAAGGCGGCCGAGGATCCCTTCGGCGTCTTCAACGACGCGCAGGACCACGTGCTGCTGGCCGGTCGCGTACATGTCGAGCGGTTGGTCCTCGAAGCCTTCGCGCGCGCTGTCGAGGCATGTGCGGATCCGGAGGCGAAGATGCTTCTCGAACGCGTCTGTGACCTGTACGCGCTTTCAGCCATTGAAGCCGACCGCGCGTGGTTCCTGGAACACGGTCGGATCACGGCGTCGCGTTCGAAGGCAGTGACGGCGGCGGTCAACAGCCTGTGCGGTGAACTACGTCCGCACGCGCGCACGCTCGTGGACGCCTTCGCCATCCCGGAGCAGTTCCTCGCCGCTCCCATGCTCCGCAGCTGACCGGTACGACGCGGGCGCGACGCCGAACTGGCGTTTGAAAGCATGCGAAAACGCGAACGGTGAGCCGTACCCGACCTGCCGCGCGACAGCGGGCAGCTGGAGGTCACTGTCGCGAAGGAGCCGCGCGGCGACCGTCATGCGCCACCAGGTGAGGTACGCCATCGGCGATCGGCCGGTCAACGCGGTGAAGCGGCGAGCCAACGTGGCGCGGGACAACCTGACCTCCGCGGCCAGCTCCGCCAGCTGCCACGGCCGTGCCGGGTCCGCGTGCACCGCCTCCAGCGCCGCGGCGATTTCGGGGTCACGCAAGGCTTTCGGCCAGGCGTCCTCGGCGTTCTCCACCAGCCATGCGCGGATCAGGTAAGCGAGCAGCAGTTCGAGCAGCCCGCCGACGGCCGCGTCCCGGCCCGGCTGTGTCCCGTGTACCTCGCCGCCGAGCAACGAAATCGCCGCGCGCAGCTCGGGATGCGCGCCGATTTCGGCAGGGAGGTGGACCACTTCGGGCAGCGAGGACATCAGGAAATGCGCGCGGGAACGGTCGAAACGGTACTTCCCGCACAGCATGTCGGTGGTGCCGTCGGGCTGGGTCACCGCGGTTTCGAACGGCACCGCGGCTCGGTCGTCGGGCGTGCTCGACAGCACGTGCGCGCTGCCGTGCGGGAGGAGAACTGCATCGCCGGTGCCGAGCCGGATCGGGTCGCCGTGGTCGGTAAGCAGCCAGCCGGAACCGCGGAGCAGCACGTGGAACCCGGCCCCGGCGTAGGGGGCGAACCGGTAGCACCACTGTTCGCCGGCCGACATGCGGTTGGACGCCGGTTCCCCGGTGCGCATCACGGCGATCGCGTCGCTGAGGAGGTCCATGGATCGCAGTATAATCTCTCGGGTGAGACTTTCACGTATCAAATTGCGGATATTGCGCATGGATAGTCTCACTATGGCCGACTAACGTGGCTGATATGCAAAGCTTTCAGCTGGGTGCGGTCGAGGTCGTCCGAGTCGTCGAATGGCAGGGTGAGATCGCGCCCGCGCGGGACATCGTGCCCAGTCCGCCCGAGCTGTGGCGGGACCACGAATCCCTGCTCGTCCCGGACCACTGGCACCCGGAGCGGGACCGGTACCACGCCGCGGTGCAGACCTGGGTGCTGCGCAGCGAGGGCAAGGTGATCCTGGTGGACACCGGCGTCGGGAACGGCCGCGATCGGCCGCAGATCCCGCTGTTCGACCATCTGGACACCGGGTTCGCGGAGCGGCTTGCCGCGGCCGGCGTGCGGGCCGAGGAGGTGAATCTGGTGGTCAACACGCACATCCACTACGACCACGTCGGCTGGAACACCCGGTGGGACGGCGGCTGGGTGCCCACGTTCCCCAACGCGACGTACTTGATCCCGAAGCTCGACCAGGTCTATTTCGATCCGCGCAACGAGCACCGCCGTCCGGTGCCGCGTACTGCGTCCGACCAGGTGCGGCGCAAGGGAAGCCACCTCGTCTACGAGGACAGCATCGCACCGGTACTCGACCGCGCGACGTTGTGGGAGAACAGCCACCGCATCGACCGGAACCTGACCCTCGAACCGGCCCCCGGACACACCCCGGGCTCGTCGATACTGCGCTTGAAGTCGAACGGCGACCGCGCGGTGTTCGTCGGCGACATCCTGCACAGCCCGGTCCAGATCCTGGCACCGGAACACAACAGCTGTTTCTGCGAAAACCCGGCCCAGGCGATCGCCACCCGCAACCAAACGCTGGAACACGCCGCCGACGAACGGGAACTGGTGATCCCAGCCCACTTCGCCGGCACCGGAGCCACCGAAATCACCCGCAACGGCACCGGCTTCGCGGTGCAGCCCTGGACCCCATGACGCGTCGATCCTGGACCGATGCCACCCTGCCGACTCGGCGGCAAGTCAAGTGCCTAGGCGTACATGGCCAGCCAGATCGCGATGTAGTGGGACACCGCGGCCAGCACGGTGCACGCGTGGAAGAACTCGTGGTATCCGAAGGTCTCCGGCCAGTGGTTGGGCCATTTGACTGCGTAGAAGACGGCGCCGAGGGTGTAGAAGAGGCCGCCTACGCAGATCAGGACCAGGGCGGCCGGGCCGGCGTGGCGGGCCAGTTCCGGCAGCACGAAGACGGCTACCCAGCCCAGTGCGATGTAGATCGGTACGCCGAGCCAGCGGGGGGCGTGCGGCCACAGCATCTTCATCGTCACGCCCAGTACCGCGCCGCCCCAGATGATGGCCAGGATGATGTAGCCGGTCGGCTTCGACATGGCCAGCAGGGTGAACGGGGTGTAGGTGCCTGCGATGAACAGGAAGATCATCGAGTGGTCGGCGCGCTTCATCCACTTGTACGCGCGCGGGCTCCAGAGCCGGCGGTGGTACAGCGCGCTCACGCCGAACAGGCCCAGCACGGTGAGGCCGTAGACGGAGGTCGCGAGTGCCGCGACCGGGGAGACGGTGGCGGCGGCGAGGCTGATCAGCGTGGCGGCGCAGGCGACCGCGCCGAAGAAGGACCAGAAGTGGATGTGCCCACGCAGCCGCGGCCTGGTGTCCACGGGCGGCGGTGGGGGTTCGGTCGTCACGCTCACCGGGCCCACGCTACGGGACCGTAGGTTTTTCGCCAGCCCCCGTGGCGCGTCACACCCGGAACTGAGGGGTGCGTACGCTCAGCTGACGTGAGCCTCCGGTCCTTTCTGTCCGACGTCGTTTACGGCGTCTACGGCCGCCGCCTGATCCAGCAGGCGGCGGGTCGGCATCCGCGGCATATCGCCATCATCCTCGACGGAAACCGCCGGTGGGCGCGTGAAGCCGGGTTCACCGACGTGGCCGACGGGCACCGCGCGGGCGCCAAGAAGATCGCCGACTTCCTGAGCTGGTGCCGGGAGGCCGAGGTCGAGGTCGTGACGATGTGGCTGCTGTCCACGGACAATCTTCACCGCGCGCCGGACGAGCTGATGCCGCTGCTGAAGATCATCACCGACGTCACCGACGAACTGGCCGCACCCAGCGTGCCCTGGCGGTTGCGCATCGTGGGCGCCCTCGACCTGCTGCCGCTGGAGGTGGCGCAAAAACTCACCGGGGCGGCCGCCCGCACCGCGGATCGCGAGGGCATGGAGGTGAACGTCGCGGTCGGTTACGGCGGGCAGCAGGAGATTGCCGACGCCGTGCGCAAGCTGCTGCTCCAGCACGCGGACGAAGGCACTTCCATTCGCGAGCTGGCGAAAATGCTCGACGTGGACCACATCTCCGAACACCTGTACACGTCCGGACAGCCGGACCCGGACTTGATTATCCGGACTTCCGGTGAACAGCGGCTTTCCGGATTTCTGCTGTGGCAGTCAGCGCATTCGGAATTCTGGTTCACCGAGGCGTACTGGCCGGCATTCCGGCGGGTGGACTTCCTGCGCGCAATCCGCGACTACGCCTGGCGGCACCGCCGCTTCGGCAACTGACCCCGCGCGCACTCAACCCGGGCAAAACCAACCCAGGCCACAGCTGAAGCGGGCCGCAGCCGGGTCAGGGCACAGTCAGCCCCGGACATGAACGGCCCACGGCGCAGTGGGTTTGAGTCACCGCCGATCCGGGGCGCAGCCGACTCACCGCACAGTCGAGCCCCCGGACGCAAACGGCCTGCGGCACAGCCGGCCAGAAGTGCCAACGATCCGGGGTTGCGGGCGCTCCGGCGTGCAACCGTTCCCGGACCCAACCGCCCCGGCCGCACAACCGACACCGGCGCGGAGAGCAACCGCTCCGGCGCACCGTCGACCTTGGACCCAACCGACCCGAATCCAATCCGCCCGGGACCCAACCGACCCGGGACCCAACCGACCCGGGACCCAACCGACCCGGGACCCGATCCGCCCCTGGCCCCAATCGCCCTGGCCTCAACTGACCGAGGACCGAACCGGCCTGGCCTCAACTGACCGAGGGCCGAACCGGCCTGGCCTGAACCGACGGGGGACCGAACCGATCTGGTCTGAACCGACGGGGACCGAACCGGCCTGGCCCCAATCAGCTTGGCCTCAACCGGCCCGCTACCGCACCGGCGCTGGGACCCGACCGGCCCGGGGGCCAGTTGCCCTGGTCCCGACCGGCGCGGGAGCCAACTCGCCGTTGGTCCCACTGCCCGGGGGTGCAGCCGATCCCGAGGCGCAACCGATCCCAACCGATCCCAGGCACGGCGAAGGCCCCGGAGCCGGGCTCCGGGGCCTTCGCCAGCACGCTCGCGTCAGTGGTGCTCGAGCGAGTGGGCAACCAGGGCCGGGGTCGTGGCGATACCGGTGTAGGCACCGGCAACCAGCGAGGCTGCGCCATAGCCCAGTGCGCCGCCGCCTTCGATGAAGGTGGCGTACGCGTCGCCGAACGTCGGGTCCGGGGTGCCGGTCGTGTCGGCGGGCGAGGCGAACGCCGTGCCGCCGATCATCATCAGGCCCGCGGCCGCACCGGCGACGATTCCAGCCTTCTTCAGCACTTCGCACACTCCTAAGTTGAGATACTGGGATCCGGGGCACCGGAGCGTTCCGGTGGTGTGTCCCGCAGTGAGGAAATTACCCGCATGTGGCCGTCGGGGAATGTTCCGTACGCCCATTGTGTGAGTCCGGATGGGCGGCTTTCACTCGGTACGGTCCACTACCCCGGATGCGAAATGCATTACGGTTGTCCCCGTGGTACAAGCCTTTTCTCCGGCATTTCCCTGCACACGGTAATCAATACGGAGAAATCATGCGACCGCGGGACCCCTCGATCGCGCACCTGGTGACACTGGGTCACTGTCGCCGACGGTCAGTGTCGGCCCACTGACGGTGAGATGACGAATCGGCGAATCACCTGTGTGGCTGCCTGCATGATCCGGCGGACGTGGGTACCTTCCGGAAGTGAGGGCTCGCGTTCCGTGCGGGTTCTCGCGGGAGGCCCTGGTCGTGGCAGTGATCGAGGGAGCGGCTCAGCCGCTCACACGGTGCACGAGGGGGCCGGCACCCGGCCCTGCAGGTCGCGTGCCCTGACGCATCCGGCGTCAGGGAGTGCGAACCGCCAGGGAGGTGCCCGGCCCAGCGAGTGCGGGCGTGGGGTGCACACGCCCTCGAGGGAGATGCCGTCGTGACTGCGCAGCGTTCACCCCGCAAGGCCTCTGGCCGTTCTTCGACCGGTGCCTCGGCCCCGGAGAAAGCCTCGATCTCGCCCGAATCCCCGCGCTGCACCTATGTGCTCGACACCTCGGTGCTGCTCTCCGACCCGTGGGCGGTCACCCGGTTCGCCGAACACGCCGTGGTGCTCCCGCTGGTCGTCATCAGTGAATTGGAGGCCAAGCGCCACCATTCCGAGCTGGGCTGGTTCGCCAGGGAATCGCTCCGCCTGCTCGACGATCTGCGCCTGCTGCACGGCAGGCTCGACGCCCCGGTCCCGATCGGGGACCACGGCGGCACCCTGCAGGTGGAGCTCAACCACACGGATCCGTCCGTGCTCCCGGTGGGCTTCCGGACCGACTCCAACGACCACCGCATCCTCGCGTGCGCGCTCAACCTCGCCACCGAGCGCGAATCGGTCACACTGGTGACGAAGGACATCCCGCTTCGGGTCAAGGCGGGGGCGGTCGGCCTGGTCGCCGACGAGTACCGCGCGCAGGAGGTCACGCCATCGGGCTGGACGGGCATGGCGGACGCAGATGCCCCGCAGGAGCTGATCGACGCGCTGTTCTCCGGCGGTTCGGCGGATCCGGCGGAGTTCGGCCTCAGCGAGCTGGGTGAGCTGCCCTGCCACACCGGGCTGCGGCTGCTCGCCGGCAGCTCCAGCGCGCTCGGCCGGGTCACCGCGGACAAGCGCGTGCGGCTGGTGCGCGGGGATCGCGAGGCGTTCGGCCTGCACGGCCGTTCCGCCGAACAGCGCGTCGCACTCGACCTGCTGCTCGATTCCGACGTCGGCATCGTCTCGCTCGGCGGCCGCGCCGGCACCGGAAAATCGGCGCTGGCGCTGTGCGCGGGACTGGAAGCGGTGATGGAACGACGGCAACACCGCAAGGTGGTGGTGTTCCGGCCGGTCTACGCCGTCGGCGGCCAGGAGCTGGGCTATCTGCCCGGTTCCGAGAGCGAGAAGATGCAGCCGTGGGCGCAGGCGGTGTTCGACACGCTCGGTGCGCTGGTCAGCCAGGACGTACTGGACGAGGTGTTCGACCGCGGCATGCTGGAGGTGCTGCCGCTCACGCACATCCGCGGCCGGTCGCTGCACGATTCGTTCGTGATCGTCGACGAGGCGCAGTCACTCGAGCGCAACGTGCTGCTGACCGTGCTCTCCCGGCTGGGCACGGCGTCGCGGGTGGTGCTCACGCACGACGTGGCCCAGCGCGACAACCTCCGCGTCGGCAGGCACGACGGCGTCTCGGCGGTGATCGAGAAGCTGAAGGGGCACCCGCTGTTCGCGCACGTGACCCTCACCCGCTCGGAACGCTCGCCGATTGCGGCACTGGTCACCGAGCTGCTGGAGGACCACGGCTGATCCGGAGGTGCCGGGGGCGCCACGACGGGGTCCCCGGCACCGGCCGGTTTCACCAGCCCGACGGCAGCGGCCTGCCCTCGGCGAAACCGGCGGCCGACTGCACGCCCAGTACGGCACGGGCGTGCAGCTCCTCGAGCGTGCGGGCACCCGCGTAGGTGCACGACGAGCGCACCCCCGAGCAGATCGAGTCGAGCAGGTCCTCGACGCCGGGCCGGGTCGGGTCCAGCGCCATCCGGGACGTGGAGATGCCCTCCTCGAACAAGGCCTTGCGTGCGCGGTCGAACACGTTGTCCGTGCGCGTGCGGGCGCCGACGGCCCGCTTCGACGCCATGCCGAACGACTCCTTGTACGGCCGGCCCTGCTCGTCGTAGCGCAGGTCGCCGGGAGACTCGTGGGTGCCGGCGAACCAGGAGCCCACCATCGCCGCGGATGCGCCCGCGGCCAGCGCCAGCGCGACGTCCCGCGGGTGCCGCACGCCGCCGTCCGCCCAGACGTGCTTGCCGAGTTCGCGAGCCGCCGCCGCGCAGTCCGCGACCGCGGAGAACTGCGGACGGCCGACGCCGGTCATCATCCGGGTGGTGCACATCGCGCCCGGTCCGACCCCGACCTTGACCACGTCCGCGCCTGCCTGGATCAGGTCACGGGTGCCCTCGGCGGTGACCACGTTGCCCGCGACCACCGGGACCTTCGGGGACACCGACCGGACCGCCTTCAGCGCGGCGATCATCTTCTCCTGGTGCCCGTGCGCGGTGTCCACCACCAGCACGTCCACGCCTGCCGCCAGCACCGCCTCGGCCTTGGCCGCGACGTCGCCGTTCACCCCGACGGCCGCGGCCACCCGAAGCTTGCCCGCCTCGTCGGCGGCCGGTGTGTAGATGCCCGCGCGCAGTGCGCCGACCTCGGTCAGTACGCCGGCGAGCCGGCCTTCCTCGTCGAGGCCGAGCGCGAGACGGCCACCGTGGGCGTGCAGCCGTTCGAAGACCTCCCGCGGTTCGGTGTCCAGCGGCACCGCGACGGTCGGCGGCTGTGCGACGTCGGCCAGCCGGGCGAAGCGGTCCACACCCGCGCAGGCGGCCTCGTCGACGATGCCAACGGGCTTGCCGTCGGCGTCGACGATCACGACCGCGCCGTGGGCTCGCTTGTGCACCAGGTTCAGCGCGTCCGCGACTGCGTCACCACCGGTGAGCACCAGCGGCGTGTCCCAGACCGGATTGCGGCTCTTCACCCAGGTGACGATCTCGGCGACGGCGGCGGTGTCCACGTCCTGCGGCAGTACCACCAGCCCGCCGCGGCGGGCCACCGTCTCCGCCATCCGGCGGCCTGCGACGGCGGTCATGTTCGCCACCACCACCGGGATCGTCGCACCGGTGCCATCCACAGTGGACAAATCCACGTCGAAACGGGACTCGACGTCCGAGCGGTTCGGCAGCAGGAAGACGTCGTCGTAGGTCAGGTCGTGAGCGGGCACATGCCCATCCAGAAAGCGCACGAGTCCCCAGGCTACGTGGCCCGTGCGCGGGACGCGAACCCGGCGTGCCCCGTGGAACAATGGCCGCATGAACGGCCGTGATCGCGACGAAACGGGCCGTGCGCGCAACGCCCGCCCGCGCGACGGCCTCGGCCGCCCGCTGCCCTACGGCGAGCAGGGCGTGGACCGGCAGCCGGAGGGTGTGCTGCGCACTCCGCAGGAGACCCTGGCCGAGGCACAGCAGCTGCTCGACACCGGACGGCCGTTCCACGCGCACGAGGTGTTCGAGGACGCGTGGAAAGCGACCGACGGTCCCGAGCGCGAGCTGTGGCGTGGCCTCGCCCAGCTCGCCGTGGGCCTGACGCACGCGTTGCGCGGCAACAGCAGCGGCGCGGCCGCCCTGCTCGAACGCGGTGCGGACAACATCGAGCCGTACCGCGAGACCGCACCGCACGATCTCGACGTGCCCGGTCTGCTCAGCTGGGCCCGCGCGCTGGCCGCGGAAGTGCGCAACCACGCGCGGGCCGAGCCGCAGAGTCCCCGGCTGACCCGCTAGTCCGGGCCGGCCCGCCAGTCCCGGTTCAGGCCTCCGGCCAGCCTGCCGAGGCCGCTTTTTCCGCGCCGATCGTGCTGCCCTCGCCGTGCCCGGTGCGCACGATCGTCGTCTCCGGCAGGGTGAACAGCCGTTCCCGGATGGACTTCACGATCGTCGGATAGTCCGAATAGGACCGTCCGGTGGCGCCGGGGCCGCCGTGGAACAGGGTGTCTCCGGTGAACAGCACGCCGAGTTCGGGGCTGTACAGGCAGACCGCACCCGGTGCGTGGCCGGGGGTGTGCAGCACGGTGAGTTCGGTGCCGGCGACGGTGATCCGCTGGTCGTCGGAGAGTTCGCCGTCCGGGGCGCGGTCCGGGTGGGTCAGGTCCCACACCACGCGGTCGGCCGGGTGCAGCAGGATCGGCGCGCCGGTCCGTTCGGCCAGCGCCGGCGCGGCGTTGACGTGGTCGTTGTGCGCGTGCGTGCAGACGATCGCCTGGACCGTGCGCTCGCCGACCACGTCCGCGATGGCGTCCGCGTCGTGTGCTGCGTCGATCACGATCACCTCGGTGCCGTCGCCGACGATCCAGACGTTGTTGTCCACGTCCCAGCTGCCGCCGTCGAGCTCGAAAACACCCGACGTGATCAGGTTCTGCACTATCGCCGTCATGGTCTGCAGACCCTAGTACGCCGGCCGCGGGTCGACAGTGTCGTTGCCGTGGTCTTGAACAATACAAGACGTCGTGTATTGTTCTCGCCATGCCACTCGATCAAGCCGCCGAAGCCTTTGTCGAGAACGCCCTGCGGAAGCCGGCCAAACCGCTGTCGGAGACGTCGATCGCCGAGATGCGGGCGTCGGTCGAGGCGTTGATCCCGTTCGGATTCGAGCGGGAAGACGTCCACGCCGTCGACGACCGGACGGTCGGCGGCGTCGCCGTACGGAGCTACCGGCCCGGTACCGAGCCACTGGGGAATGTGGTTTACCTGCACGGTGGTTCGTTCACCCGGTGTGGGTTGCACACCCACGACACGCTGTGCCGCCGGTTCGCCAACCGTTCCGGCTGCACCGTCGTGGCGGTCGACTTCTCGCTTGCTCCGGAGGCGACCCACCCCCGTCAGCTCGACGAAATCACCGCGGTCCTCACGGCCGTCTCCCGCGCCAACCCGGGCGAAAAGCTGTTCCTGGCAGGCGAGTCCAGCGGGGGATGCCTCGCGGCCGCGACGGCGCTACGGCTGCGCGAGCGGGGCGATACCGGTTTGGCCGGGCTGGTGTTACTGCTCCCCGTGCTGGACCGGGATTCGGGTACGACGTCTCGGCACACTCTGGACGAGGACTACCTGCTCTCCGGCGAGCAAATGGACTGGATGTTCGAGCAGTACGCCCCTGGCGCGGCACACGACGACCCGCTCGTCTTCCCGTTCCGTGCCCTGGACCTGAGCGGACTCCCGCCCACTGTTGTCGTCACCGCCGAGTTCGATCCGCTTCGCGACGAAGGGCACGCCTTCGCCGAGCGGATCCGCGAGGAGGGCGGTCGCGCCGAGGACGTGTGCGTTCCCGGGATCATTCACCACGCACCGCTGGTGCCGAAGCAGATCCCGGCCGGTGCGCGCGTCATCGACGATGCCTGCGCACTGCTCCGCACCATCGTGAGCTGAACGCGCCGCGAGTTTCCCTTACCCACGTTGACAACGAGGTCTTCGCATGATGCTCGTCGACTACATCGATCGCGGTGCGCAAATGGCGCCGTCCGCTCCGTGCCTCGTCGATCCGGACGGGACCGTCGTACTGACGCACGACGAGTTCCGCACCCTGACCCACCGGATTGCCGGAGCGCTTGTCCGTGACGGAGTGCGGCCGGGGGATCGCATCGGCATCCTCAGCACCAACCATCCGCTTGCCCTCGCCGGGGTCGCCGGCATCCTCCGGGCGGGAGCGATCTGGACCGCGATCAACGTCGCCTCCGGAGCGGCGGACCAGGCGGGTTTCCTCGCCACGGTCGGTTGCCGGCGGATCATCCACCACCAGGATCTGTCCGATCGGGTCGCCGAACTCGAAGAACGGGTCGAGGGCCTCGACCCGTCCGTCGGCTTCGGCGGTGATACCGGCTTCGCCGACTGGCTGGCGCCACCGGAATTCCGTGCACCGGACCCGGCCTTCGAACCGGACCGCATCGCGATGCTGCTCCCGACCGGCGGGACGACCGGCCGCTCGAAAGCGGTCCCTATCACGAACCACCAGATCCATCTGATGTGCCTGGCCTTCCGGATCCACCTGCGTGCACCCGCTCCGTCCCGCTACCTCTGCGCCACCCCGATGACGCATGCCGCCGGTCTGCTCTGCTTCCCGGCACTGGCCGACGGCGGCGCGGTGATCGTGCACCACGCCGTGGTTCCCGACCGGATTTTCGGATCGATCGAACGCAACCGGGTCTCGGCGATCTTCCTTCCGCCGACCGCCTTGTACAAGCTGCTCGCCGACCCGCACGTTCGCGAGCACGACTACTCGTCCCTGCGTCAGTTCCTGATCGCCGGCGCGCCACTGGCACCGGACCGGCTCGCTGAAGCGGTCGAAGTGTTCGGGCCGGTGCTGACGCAGACCTTCGGACAGGCGGAGGCCCCGCTGATCTGCACCGTGCACGAGGCGCCGGAGATCGCCGCCGCGGTCGCGGATCCCGCGCTGAGCCGCAGGCTGGCGTCCTGCGGAAGGCCGTCGGAGATCGCCCGGATCGAGATCATGGATGACGAGGGCGCGCTGCTCGGCCCGGGGGAGAGCGGGGAGATCGTCGTGCGGTCCGAACTGGTTTTCGCCGGTTACTGGCAGGACGCCGAGGCGACTGCGCAGACCGTCCGGCCAGGGGGCTGGTACGGCACCGGCGACGTCGGCCTGCGTGACGAGGACGGGTTCGTCTACCTCGTCGACCGCAAGAAAGACATGATCATCACCGGCGGATTCAACGTGTTCCCGTCCGAGGTCGAGGCGTTCCTGCACACGTTCCCGGCCGTCGGCGACTGCGCGGTCATCGGCCTGCCGGACCCGAAGTGGGGCGAGGCGGTCACCGCGGTGATCGAGGCCAAACCCGGCTTCCCGCTCGACGAACAGTCCCTCATCGCGCAGTGCAAGGCGCATCTCGGCTCGGTGAAGGCACCGAAACGCATCATCCTGCGCGATCTCCCGCGCTCCGGCGTCGGCAAGGTGCTCAAGCGCGCGCTGCGCGACGAGTACTGGGCTAC
This sequence comes from Amycolatopsis ultiminotia, assembly GCF_039536925.1. Taxonomy (NCBI): domain Bacteria; kingdom Bacillati; phylum Actinomycetota; class Actinomycetes; order Pseudonocardiales; family Pseudonocardiaceae; genus Amycolatopsis; species Amycolatopsis ultiminotia. The sequence continues at coordinate 76,698 of NZ_BAAAZN010000017.1, forward strand.
GACGACGCGCCGAATCTGATCCCGTCCACCCAACACGACGCTCGTCGCGATGCCGCCGATCCGGCGGCACGCACCACCCAGCACAGGAGGTCAACGATGATCGACGACTACTTCGTGATCAATGCGGTCGCGCACGCCTACAATCTCGAGCCTGCCAACATCCGGAACCGGCCGGGACAGCTGCTGTGCGACATGCTCTGGGGGCTGCACGAGTCGTGGTCGCCACCGCATGCCCGGATGACGCACGAGGAGTTCACCTCCGACTGGACCGTCGATGCCCTCGCGCAGGCGCTGTTCGTGGAGTCCGACGTCGACCTCGCCTCGACCCATACGCTGCGCCTCGACTCGTACTTCGACGACGGGCTGGCCGCGCGGTGCAAGACCGTCGAGGCAGCGACGAAGCACCCGGACCGCTTCCTCGCCTACGTCGGCGTGGACCCGACCGCGGGTCTGGAGACCTGCCTGCGTGAGCTGGACGAGCAGATGGCCGAGCTGCCGCAGGCCATCGGGCTGAAGATGTACCCGGCGCAGGTCGAACCGGACCGTTCGTGGCGGCTCGACGATCCGGACCTCGCCTTCCCGATCATCGAGCGGGCGATCGAGCACGGGCTGAAGACGGTCGCCATCCACAAGGCGGCGCCACTCGGGCCGGTGCCGATGAACCCGTACCGGATCGACGACGTGGACGGTGCGGCAGGCCGCTACCCGGAGATGAACTTCGAGATCATCCACGCCGGGCTGGCCTTCACTCGGGAGACTTCCCTTGCGCTGGCCCGTTTTCCCAACGTCTACGCCAATCTCGAGGTCACCAGCCTGCTCCTGCTCAAGGCGCCGCAGATGTTCGAGGAGGTGCTGGCCGACTTCATCCTCTGGGGCGGCCCGGACAAGATCGTCTTCTCCGACGGCGCGATGTTCGCCCACACACAGCCGTTTCTCGAAGCGTTCACGAAGTTCCAGTTCTCCGAGAAGACCTGTGCGGGCACCGGGGTCGAGCCGCTGACCCGTGCGGACAAGGCCAAGATCCTCGGGCTCAACTACGCGCGCGTGGTCGATCTCGACGTCGAGTCCGCGAAGGCGAGGATCGCCGACGACCAGTTCTCGATGGCCCGGCGCGCGGAACCGCGACCGGAGCCCTACGCGGCCTGGAAAAAGGAGTTCGCCTCCGATCGGGCGGAGTTCCGGCGGTGAGCGCCGAACCGCACGGCTCGCCCGGCAACGCCGGACTGCACGCCGCGATCGAGGACGCGCTCAGCAGGGTCGACGATCCCTGCAGCATCGCCGCCAAGGCGCCGATGAGCGTCCGGGACATGGGCCTGGTCCGGCAGTGGCACCTCGACTGGGACGGCACCGTCGTGATCACGATCAGTCCGACGGCACCGTCGTGCATCCTGATGAGCTCCATCGCCGACGGGATCGAGGATCGCGTCGCCGAGGTCGACGGGGTCGAGGCCGTCCGGGTGGAGGTGGACACCGCCACGATGTGGACACCGGAGCTCATGAGCGAGCACGGCAGGCGGGCGCTCGACGAGCGGCGGTCGGCCTCCCTGCGCAGCGTTCCGGTCCGTCCCCGGGAGTGGGAGCGTGGCCGAGCCGGAACCGGAGGCGGCGGGTGATTCGCAATGTCGTGCTGGGCAGGGTGTCGGACGAGGTGGACCTCGCTGCACTGGAGGCTGGTCTGCAAGCCCTCCGGGAACTGGCGGTTCCCGGTGTCGAAATCGAGTTGCACGCCGGGGTCGACCTCGGGCTCCGCGCGGGAAACGCGGACTTCGCGGTGACTGTCGACCTCGCCGACGAGGAGGCGTACCGCGCCTACGACGAGAACGCCGAACACCGTCGGATCCGGCTCGGGCTGCTCGGGCCGCTCTGCTCCTCGATCGAGCGCGTTCAATTCCGGCTGCCCACGGCGGGGCCCGCGAGTTCGGGACGGACGATGGGCGGTCCCGCGCGCACGAGGTAAAGTCGGCTCGATGTCAGGACCGCCAGCCGCCGCCAGGAGCGGTACGCGCAAGACCCGGGCCACCCGGCGGCGAGACGAGTTGATCCTGGACGCCTTGGAGCGGTTGCTGACCGAGACTCCGCTGCGAGACCTGGGTGTCGAGCAGATCTCCGAGGAAGCAGGCATCACCCGCACTCGCTTCTACTTCTACTTCAAGTCGAAACACGAGGCCTACGCTTCGCTGCTCGCCAGGGTGCGCGACCGGCTGCTGGTGTTCTACGACACGAACGAATCGTGGTTCCAGCGCCCGGAATCCGTCCGGCCGCGCGAGTCGATGACGGCCACCATCCGCGCGGTCGTCGATTTCTGGCTCGCGCACGGAGCGGTGATGCGGGAGGGCGCAGATCTGTGGAATTCCGTTGCCGAGGCCCGCACCCTGTGGCACGACCTCATCACGCAGCCGGTCGAGCGGATGACTCGCGCGATCGAGCGCGAGCGGCAGCGGGGCATCGCCCCGGACGGTCCGGAGCCGGGCAGGCTCGCGCGCAACCTGATCTGGCACGGCGAGCGGATGCTCTTCCTGGAGCTGATCGACGCACCGGGTGCGATGTCGGTCGACGATCTCGTGGAGTCGGCGACGAGCGTGTGGATGCGCGCCATCTACCTCGCCGACGATCCCGACCCGGTGCCCGAAGACCCGCAGGCAGACCGCGAAGATCCGCAGGCAGGCAGTCCTTCCTGAAGTCCCGGCGCCCGTGACGGCCTACCGCCGGTATCTACTGTCGAGTAGTCTTACTGGCGGTAAGTTCGCTGCGACGACGGGACCGCGATGACAGTCACCCGGGAACTGCTGGCCGAACCGCTCGAACTGCGCTGTGGCGCGGTCCTGCCGCACCGGCTCGCGAAATCGGCGTTGAGCGAACAGCTCGGTAATCGGCGTAACGCACCGACGTCCGAACTCGCCTCGCTGTACCGGACCTGGGCGCATGGTGGCGCCGGGCTGCTGGTGACCGGCAATGTGATGGTCGATCCGGCTGCGCTCGGTGAACCACGCAACGTCGCGGTGCCCACGGTGCCGGATGCTGCGGCGTTCCGGCCGTGGGCGCAGGCTGTCGACGGCACGGACGCGCAACTGTGGGTGCAGCTCAACCATCCCGGACGGCAGAGCCCGCGGTACCTGTCGCGCCGTCCGGTCGCGCCGTCCGCGGTCTCCTTCGGCGATCGGGGCGTGCGCACTGCGTTCGCCGCGCCTCGCGCGCTCACCGGTGCCGAGATCGAGGGCATCGTGGAGCGGTTCGCGCTGGCCGCGCGGACGTTCGTGGCCGCCGGGTTCGCCGGGGTGCAGCTGCACGGCGCGCACGGTTACCTGATCTCCCAGTTCCTGTCCCCGCTGGTGAACCGGCGCGAGGACGAATGGGGCCGGGACCGCAGCCGGTTCCTGCTCGAAGTGGTGCGTGCGGTGCGCGCCGCGGTGGGGGATCGGGTGCCGGTTTCGGTGAAGCTCAACAGCGCGGATTTCCAGCGCGGCGGCTTCGACGAGGACGAGTCGCTGCGCGTCGTCCGGGCGCTCGGGGAGGCGGGCATCGACCTGCTGGAGATTTCCGGCGGTACGTACGAAAAGACCGTGATGATGGGGACAGTCCGCGAGAGCACCGCGCAGCGGGAAGCGTATTTCCTGGACTACGCGGCGAAAGCCCGCCAGGTCAGCGATGTGGCGCTGATGGTCACCGGTGGTTTCACCACGGCGGCCGCGATGGCCGAGGCACTGCGTTCCGGTGCGTTGGACGTGATCGGCCTCGGTCGTCCCTACATCGTGGATGCGGAGTTGCCGGGACGGCTGCTGGCCGGCGCGGACGTGCAAGCGCAGCGGCGGTGCCCGCGCACCGGGATCCGGCTCGCGGACAGCCTGCTGGAAATCCAGTGGCACACCCAGCAGCTGCACCGGCTGGCGGAGGGCAAACCGGCCGATCGCCGGAGCGCGTGGCGGGCGCTGGCGACCGCCGGGCTCAACGATCCGCTGAACGCGTTCCGCCGGGTGCGTGCCTGAGCCGCTGATCCACGAACCGGATCGCGACGACGAGCAGCACGAAGAACACCGCGATGAAGCCACAGTTGAGCGCGACGCGAACGTAGCCGAGTGCCCCGGCGTCGATGAACGGGTACGGATAACCGCCGCCGGACGCGCCGCGCGCGAGGGTGAAAGCCAGCCACAGCAACGGAAAGACGATCGACCAGCGGGCCGCGCGCCAGTTGCTGATCCGCGGTCCGGCGATCAGCCAGCCGAGCACGCACAGCACCGGCGACACCCGGTGCAGCAGGAAATCGGCGAGCAGATCGAGTCCGTGCAGTTCGTACCGCCCGGCGAGCGCGACCTGGTAGACCACGCCGGTCACCACGATCCCGGCCAGCGCGTCGAGCCAGAGCACCCGAAACAGCGTCGACGAGGGCGCCCGGCCTCGCGTGAGCGTTGCGGTGGTCACGAGGACCAGCAGGTTCGAGTCGATGGTGAAGTAGCTGAGCAGGTTCGCGACCCGCCCCTCGGCACGCGCGACCGCGACGATCTGGATGACCAGCGCCGCCAGCACCACGACCGCGGTGACGGCGAACCATCCGCGCACCAACGTCCTCGAAGGCATGCCGACCACGGTACGGTCCCGATCGGCGTTTGCGACGTTTTCGCGCCCGCTGCGACGGCCGGTGTCGTGGGCCGCCGGCACGAAAACGCTCCTACGGTTCGTCAGGTCGGTGCGGTATCGCCCGGGATGCGACGAGGCAGTCGGCACGGGCGGCGTTGATCGGACCGGCCCTGGGCACCGTGCGCAGGGCCGGGCGATCGCTCGTGCCGGGCCGCCTCGGTCTCCAGGCGCGGAGCCGTCAGTGCAGCGCTTTCACCAACGCCGGGACGAAGATCGAGGCGTCGACGGTGCCCCAGCCGCTGGCGATGTCGTAGCCGGCGGCGGCCTTGAATCCCGGCACGCCGTCCTGGCTGTTGTCGCCGGTGGTGACGTCGACGATGCCGGCCGCGGTGCCTGCCGGGCCGAGTTCCGTGTACAGCGCGGGGTTGATCTGGCCGAGCCGACCGTGATGGGACTGCACCGCCAGCGCCAGCACGCCGGCGAACAGCGGCGCCGACTGCGACGTGCCGTTGACCCCTTCCATGCTGATGTCCGGGAACGAACGCATCTGGCTGCCGGTGATCTTCTTGACGCCGTTCTGCCACGACGGGCGCGCGTAGGCCTTCGACAGGCCCGCGCCCTCGGCGAAGCCGTTGTCGGCGACGTTCACCAGATCGTCCGGCTTCGTGCGGTTGCCTTCGGCGTCGAGGTGCAACTGTGTGCCGCCGAGCGTGGTGACGTGTGGATCGCCGGCAGGCCAGCTTGCCACCCGGTACGGGTAGTTGCCGGTGCCCTGCAGGTCCCCGCCGGTCGGCCCGTCATCGCCGGACGAGGCGACCATCGTGACCCCCGCGCGGCCGGCCCGCTCCAGCGCCGGATCGAGGGTCTTGATGGACGGGAACGACGGGAAGTTCTCCTCCGCGGTGCCGAAGCTCATGGAGATCACGTCGGCGATCCGGTGCTCGGTCAGGTAGTCGACCGCCTGCATCATCTCCGGCAGCCCGGTGAAGCCCTGCGTCTCGGCGACCGGGGTGGCCGCGACGACGATCTTCGCGTTCGGCGCCAGTGCGTGCATCATCGTGACGTCGAGGTCGGTTTCCCCGCCCCACGCCTGGCAGGTGGCGGTGTCCACGCCGGGGTCGGTACAGGCGGGCACCGCGCCGGAGGGCTGCAGCACCTCCACGTTGGCCGGCGGCAGCCCGTGCTTCTGCGAGTACTCGTCGAGGACCTGCTTGACCTGGTCGTCACCGAACGACACCAGCGTGGCCACCGTGGCGCCCGCGCCGGTGATGCCCTGGTCCCACAGCTTCGTGGCGTGGTAAGCGCCGCTTTCCGGTGGCAGCTTCGCCATCGCCGCCTCGAGCTTCGCGACCCGCTCCGGCACCGTGGCCGCTCCGACGAACGACCGAGCAGCCGCGGAGAACCGGTGCTCCGCAGGCGGTTTCGGCGGCGCCGGCGAGGCGCTCCCCGACCCAGCCCCAGTGGCTCCGGCCCCGGCCGACCCAGCCGGACTGGCTCCGGCCCCGGCCGACCCAGCCGGACTGGCTCCGGCTCCGGCCGACCTGGCCGCGGCGTTCGCCGCCGCAGAGACCGCAGCGGGTGCCGTGGTGGTTCCGGCCGCGGATGCCGCAGCGGGTGCCGTGGTGCTTCCGCCCGCAGCGGCTGCGGATGTCGCCGCGGTGGTTTCGGACGCCGCTGCCGCCGCGGTCCCGGCTGTCATCGCCGTGACGGCGAGTGCCGCACCGGCCAGCAGGGCGGCCGGCCGGATGAGCCGCCGGGCAGCGGACCGGACCCGAAACCTCATGTGCACTCTCCCTTTCACCCGAAGCAGCTCCCAGCACCCGAAGCCGAAGCAGTTCCCCCACTCTCGCCTTCGCGCCCGGTGCCACGACATCGACTTTCGTCGGGCGTTTCCCCGAAAACGGCGCGGAATCCGGTGTGATGTCCGGAATATGCTCATTCCGCCCGCTCCCCGCGCAGCAGTGCGCGCACGGCGTCGATGGTGTCCGCCTCGGCCGGATCCTTGTCCGGGCGGTACCGCAGCACGCGGGCGAACCGCAGCGCCAGACCTCCCGGGTACCGCGTGCTGACCTGCGCGCCGTCCAGCTCGATCTCGACCACCACCTCCGGTCGTACGTGGACGGTCCAGCGGTCGCGGTGCGTTTCGATCTCCTGGAACCGCCGGGTCTGCCAGGCGAGCAGTTCGTCGGTGAGGCCCTTGAACGTCTTGCCGACCATGATCGGCGGGCCACCGTCGGGATCCCGCGCGCCGAGGTGCAGATTGGACAGCATGCCGGTGCGCCGCCCGTGCCCCCATTCCACGGCGAGCACCACCAGGTCGATGGTGTGCACCGGTTTCACCTTGAGCCAGGCGCGCCCGCGGCGACCGGCTGCGTATCCCGAATCGAGGTCCTTGACCAGCACGCCCTCGTGGCCTGCCGCCATCGCGGCGTCGAGCACCGCCGCCGGATCGGGCGGGTGCACCTCGCCGGGGATCACGTGCGCTCCGGCCACCCGGCGCAGCGCCGCGTTGCGCTCGGACAGCGGCGAGTCGAGCAGATCCACGCCGTCGAGGTGCAGGCAGTCGAAGAAGTACGGCCGCAACAGCAACGCACGCACCTGCTCCTCGCGGGTACTGCCGAAGCGGCTCATCGTTTCCTGGAACGGCCGCGGCCTGCCGTCGTCGGTCAGCGCGAGCGTTTCCCCGTCCAGCACCACCGATTCACACGGCAGCGCGCGCACGAGCTCCACCAGCTCGGCCACACTCGCGGTGATCTCCCGCAGCGTGCGGGTGTAGATGTGCACCTGCGAGCCCTGCCGGTGCACCTGTATCCGTGCACCGTCCATTTTGTACTCGACAATCGCGTGCTCGTGTTCGGCGAAGGCCTCTTCCAGCGACTCCGCCGGCGAGGCCAGCATCGGCCGCACCGGCCGCCCGAGCGCCAGCCGGAACTGCCCGAGTGCGGCCGCGCCGCCGGTCATCGCCGCGTGCCCGGTGACCGGCAGCCGTCCGGACAACATGAACGCCCGCCGGACCTGCTCGAGGCCCACCTCGGCGGCGACGGCGATCGCCTCGACCATCACGCCCTCCAGTGCGCCCTGGCGCAGCTCCCCGGTGACGAGCCGGATCACGAACTCCTGTTCGGCCCGGGTCAGCCGGGCGAACAGCGCGGTGAGCACGTCCGCGCGCCGCTGCACCGAACCGGCCCCGGCGGCGGCCGCGACCTCGGTGAGTGCCGCGTCGACCTGGTGCACCGCGACCGCAGGCTCGGCCGCCGGGGTGACCGTGAGCTCGGCCAGCGTGCGCCAGCCCGCGCCCAGCCGGTCCTGCGCGGTCTGCCCGGTGAGGTAGGCGATCACCGCGGGCAGCTCATCCGGCTCGGCCGCGCGCAGCACCGCGGCCAGTACGGCGATCTTCGCCTTCCTGGAGCGGGTGGCCGCCAGCTCGGCGGAGGCGGTGACGAGGTCGGTCAGCAGCACCCGACCATGATGACCCCGGCCACCGACAAAAACCGGCTCACGCGTCCGGCCGGGTGCAATACGGATCCAGCAGACCCTGCTTCGTCACGCACGGGGCGTAGCCCGCGTCCTGCAGTTCCGCGCGTGCCGTGCTGCTGCGCAGGTAGTCGAGGAACAGCTTCAGCAGCGAATCGTTCTCCGGCACGCCCTTCGTGTACAGGTATTCCACGGTCCAGAAGCGGTAGCCGGCGTCGATGCTGGTCACGTCCGGGTAGCGGCCGTCGAGCTGGGCCACGGTGACCTTGCCGCCCTGGCCCGACGCGAGCTTGGCGGCAGGCCCGTCCGCGTACCCGATCGCGCCCGGTGTCTCGCCGACGGCTTGCAGCAGCTCGGCGGTGGTCCCGCGCTCACACCGCACCACCCCGGCGGCAGGGGGAAACCGCGGTGTCCGGCAGTCGTCCGAAGACAGCGCCGGTTCCGCGGCGTCCAGCACCTTGTGCTCGAAGGTGCTGCGCGTGCCCGACTCCTGTCCACGCCCGACGATGCGGATCGGCAACGACGGGCCCGGCCGCAGCTGTGCCCAGTCGCGGTACCGGCCGCTGAAGATGCCGCGTACCTGGTCGGTGGTCAGCCGGTCGACGCCGGTCGCACCGTTCACCACCAGGCTGTACATCAGCACCGCCACCGGCTGCGCCACCAGGTCGGGCCCGGCCGCGCTCGCCTTGCCGTCGGAGAGCACGGCCAGACCGTCCTTCGCCTCCGGTGCCAGCGGGCCGAGTTCCCGTACCGCGGAGACACTGCCGGTGGCCTGGGTGGTGATCCCGGCATCCGGACACTGCCCGTGGTACTCCTGCGCGATGTTGCCGAGGATCGGCACGAACGCGCTGGACCCGTGCACCGCGACCGACCCGCTGCCACAGCCGGAGGCGGACGACTGCGAGGCGGCGACGATGAGGGTGCTGATCAGCGCCCCGGTCAGCAGCACGCCGATCGCCACCGTGACCACCGGCCAGGACAGCCGGCGCTGCTTGCGTTCGTCCTTGATCCGGCCGCCGCCGAGCCGTCCGGTCCACCCCCAGTCCTTCGACAGCGGACCGCCGTGCCAGCCGTCCGGTTCGCGCAGTACCACGACGAGCTTGAACTTTTCCCGGCGTTTCAGGGAAAGTCGCCCGAGCTGCACCCCGTGCCACTGCGGTGCCCTGGTCTGCGTCGACGACGGGTCGGGCTGGCGAAGGAGGTCGGCGAGCCGTTGCGGCAGCAGTGCCCTGACCCCGGACAGCCGGGCGGCGTCCGGCACCGGCTCCGGTGCGGGCTCGTCGTGGGTGAAGAACTCGAGACCGTTGCGCACCACGTCGCGCAGGCCGTCGCGGGCTTCGGACACCCGTGCGTCCCACACGATCCGATCGCCGAAGGTGAACTGCAGCGGGTGCTCGAAGTCGTCGGGGCGGATGTCGAAGCTGCCGGTGTTGCGGATCCGGATCACCACCACGCTGAGCGGTTCCAGCAGCCGCACCGTGCGGACCAGCTCGGGATCCTGTTGTGCCGCGCCGTCGTTGCCGTCGCCGAGGGTGACCGGACTGAGGCCGATCTTCGAGTTGTAGAGCACCCGGAACAGCAGCCGTCTTCGCCGGATCAGGTAGCGGTCGATCAGCGGCGCCGCGATCGTCGCACCCGCCACGACCGCGATCGGGATGATGCCGCGCCCGGAGGTGAGCACCTCGGCGAGCGTCCGCAGGATCTCCCCGAAGCTCACGGCGTTCCTTCCCCCATCGCGAATTCCGAGATGCCCACAGTAGGCGTCCGCGGCGGGACCCCTCCCTCGTGCACCAGGAGTTCACTCGCGGTTCAGCAAGCCGATGAAATCCGCTCGACCGCCGTCCGCAGCCGCTCCGGGGTGCGCTGCACCGCCGGGCACCGACACCGGGACGCCGTGGCGACGGTTGTGCCGTGACCGACGATGGTCACCGTATCCGTCGCATGTGGACTCACGGAACGCGAAAGCAGCGGCCCCCGCGATTCCGCTCGCGAGGGCCGCTGCAGAGGACTGAGTTACTTCCCGCCGCGTGCCATGCGCAGTACGTCGAGGGCTTCGTCCAGCTGGGCCTCGGTGAGTTTGCCTTCCTTCAGCAAACCGCGCTCGATGACGACCTCACGGATCGTCTTCAGCTCCTTGAGCGCCTGCTTCGCCACGGACGCCGCCGTTTCGTAGCCGATGTACTTGTTCAGCGGGGTCACGATCGAGGGCGAACCCTCGGCGTACTGCCGTGCCTGCTCGGTGTTCGCGGTGATCCCGGCGAACACCTTGTCCGCCAGCAGCCGCGAAACGGCCGCGAGCAGCCGCGCCGATTCCAGCACGTTGCGCGCGATCACCGGCAGGTTCACGTTGAGCTGGAAGTTGCCCGCCGCACCGGCGAACGCCACCGCCGCGTCGTTACCGACGACCTGCGCGACCACCTGCAGCGTCGCCTCCGGGATCACCGGGTTCACCTTGCCCGGCATGATCGACGAACCCGGCTGCAGGTCCGGCAGCGCCAGTTCGGCCAGCCCGGCACGCGGACCGGAACCCAGCCAGCGCAGGTCGTTCGCGATCTTGTTCAGCGACACCGCGACCGTGCGCAGGTGCCCGGAGGTCTCGACCACGCTGTCCTGCGTTGCCTGTGCCTCGAAGTGGTTGCGTGCTTCGGTGAGCGGCAGCTCGGTCAGCTTCGCCAGTTCGGCGGCGACCGCGGCGCCGAACCCGTCCGGCGCGTTCAGCCCGGACCCGACCGCGGTGCCGCCGATCGGCAGCTCGCCCAGCCGCGGCAGGCCGGACTTGAGCCGCTCGATGCCGAACCGGATCTGCGCGGCCCATGCGCCGGCCTCCTGGCCGAGCGTGATCGGCACCGCGTCCATCAGGTGCGTGCGGCCGGACTTCACCACGTCCTGCCACTCCTGCGCACGCTGCTCGATCGCGCCCGCGAGGTGCTCCAGCGCCGGCACCACGTCGGTCAGCACGGCCTCGGTCGCGGCGACGTGGATCGTGGTCGGGAACGTGTCGTTGGACGACTGCGAGGCGTTGACGTGGTCGTTCGGGTGCACGTCCCGGCCGAGTGCGCGGGTGGCCAGCGTCGCGATGACCTCGTTCGCGTTCATGTTGGACGAGGTACCGGAACCGGTTTGGAACACGTCGATCGGGAAATGCGCGTCGTGACGGCCGTCGGCGACCTCGTCGGCTGCCGCGGCGATCGCGTCGGCGACCTCGCCCTCCAGCACGCCCAGCTGCTTGTTGACCCGTGCGGCGGCCGCCTTCAACAGGCCCAGCGCGCGGATCTGGGCCCGCTCGAGACCGCGGCCGGAGATCGGGAAGTTCTGCACGGCACGCTGCGTCTGCGCGCGGTAGAGCGCGTCGACCGGGACGCGGACCTCGCCCATCGTGTCGTGTTCGATCCGGTATTCCTGTTCAGCCATACCCTGATTCTGGCCCGGAATCCGGCGGATGGCGTGGTGGCGTCGCCCACCTCGGCGACCGGGCCCGGCTTCCTCCGGTGGCCCGCCCCCTACCGAGCGGCGTTGCCGGGCTGGCTATTCTCGATGTGTTCTCGATCACCGCCACCCACCACTGGCTGGAGCGAGTTTTATGGATTCCTACGATCTCGCCGTCATCGGCGCAGGCCCGACCGGCCTGTTCGCCGCCTACTACGCGGGATTCCGCGGCCTGTCCATGGCCGTGATCGATTCGCTGCCCGAACCCGGCGGGCAGGTCACCGCGATGTACCCGGAGAAGATGATCTACGACGTCGGCGGGTTCCCGGCGATCCGCGGCCGTGATCTGGTGACCGGCCTGGTCGAGCAGGCCGCGCCGTGGCAGCCGAAGTACCTGCTCGGGCGCAAGGCGGAGAAACTGGAGATCCTGGACAGCGGCGTGCAGCTCACCCTCGACGGCGGTGAGGTGGTGCGGGCGGGCGCGGTGCTGATCACCGCGGGAATCGGCGAGTTCACCCCGCGTCCGCTGCCGGCCGGGGACGGCTGGCTCGGCCGCGGCATGGTGCACTTCGTGCCGTCGCTGGCCGCGCACGCGGGCCAGCACGTGGTGGTGGTCGGCGGCGGCGATTCGGCGTTCGACTGGTGCCTCGCGCTGCACCCGGTCGCGGAGAGCGTGACGCTGGTGCACCGCCGGGCGAAGTTCCGGGCAGCCGAGTCGATCGTGCGCCAGGTTCGGGAGCTGGGCATACGGCTGGTCACCGACGCCGAGGTGACCCGTTTCGTCGCCGCACCGGGCGGCGAACTGACGGCCGTGGACCTTTCGGTGAAGGGCGCGGGCGAGGAGCAGCTGCGTGCCGACGCAGTGGTCGCCGCTCTCGGTTTCACCGCCGACCTCGGCCCGATCGAAAGCTGGGGCCTCGAGATCGACCACCGCGCCATCTCCGTCGATTCGACCATGGCCACCGCCCGCCCACGCGTGTACGCGGCAGGCGACGTCGCCGCCTACCCGGGCAAGGTGAAGCTGATCGCCACCGGTTTCGGCGAGGCCGCCACGGCGGTGAACAACATCGCGGTGGCGCTCAACCCGGAGGCACACCTGTTCCCCGGCCACTCGAGCAACGCGGAATGAGTCAGCCGGTCTTCTCCTCGATCCACGGCCGGTAGGCGACCACCGAAGTGGCGATGGACGGGGCGGTCGCGCAGGTCGTCGACCCGTTGCCGGGACGGCTGATCACACCGGCCAGCACCCACCGGTCGCCGTCGCGGGCCAGCTCCGGGCCGCCGGAATCGCCGTAGCACGAACCGGCCTTGCCGCCGGGGCTGTCCGTGCACAGCTCGGCGGTGCCGTCGAACGCCGAGCTGCAGTTCGCGCCCTCGACGAGGTGGGTGTCCAGCTGCTGCAGGGACGACGCGACCGGACCGCAGTCCGGGGTCGCGCAGGTCTGGCCCCAGCCGAGCAACCGGGTCGCGGTGCCGGGGCCCGCTGCTTCACCGAGTGGCACGGGCGTGGCCTGCACCGGTTCGGCGAGCCGGATCAGCCCGAGGTCACCGGTCTGGTCGGCCGCGTTGAAGTGCGGGTTGAGCACGAATTCGGCCGCCTTCGGCGTTTCCCCGCCCTGGTCGGCGTCGGCCGTGCCGACCCGCAGCCCGACCGTCGCGGGCTTCTCCGCGGACAGGCAGTGCGCTGCAGTGGCGACCCACGACGGGGCGATCAGCGAACCGGCGCAGAACAGCGCACCGGACGAGGTGTGCAGCGACACCGCGAACGGGTAGGGCTGGTCCGCCGCGGTCCCGCCGACGAGTGCCGGGCTCGCGGCCGCAGTGCCGGTGCCGAGCGCCACAGCGACGAGGACGGCGGACAGCATGGCGGGCAACCGTTTCGGCACCGGATGGCTCCTTGCGGGGGTTCCGCGGGTCAGGGCAGCAGCGGGGGCACGCTGCCGTCGTCGTTGAGTTCGAGTTTGCCGTCGAAGTTCACGGACGAGTAAGCCCGTAGCTTCTCCAGCCGGTGATAACCGTCGATCATTCTGACCGTGCCGGACTTGGACCGCATCACGATGGACTGCGTCGTCGCGCCACCCGCGCGGTAGTGCACGCCGCGCAGCAGGTCGCCGTCGGTGACGCCGGTGGCGCAGAAGAACACGTTGTCCCCGCGTACCAGGTCGTCGTTGAGCAGGATCCGGTCGAGGTCGTGGCCTGCGGCCAGCGCCTTCGCGCGCTCCTCCTCGTCCTTGGGCCACAGCCTGCCCTGCAGTTCGCCGCCGAGGCACTTCATCGCGCACGCGGCGATGATGCCCTCCGGCGTGCCGCCGATGCCGATCAGCATGTCCACGCCGGTGGTCGGGCGGGCCGCGGCGATCGCGCCTGCCACGTCACCGTCGGAGATGAACCGGATCCGGGCGCCAGCTTCGCGGACCTCTTTGATGATCTGCTCGTGCCGCGGCCGGTCGAGGATGCACACCGTGACATCGCTGACGCTGGAGTTCTTCGCCTCGGCCACGCGGCGGATGTTCTCGTCGATCGGCGCGGCCAGGTCCACCTTGCCGGCCGCGTCCGGCCCGACGGCGAGCTTTTCCATGTAGAACACCGCGGACGGGTCGAACATCGCCCCGCGTTCGGCGACGGCGAGCACGGCCAGCGCGTTCGGCATGCCCTTGGCCATCAGCGTGGTGCCGTCCACCGGGTCGACCGCGACATCGCAGTACGGGCCGTCGCCGTTGCCGACCTCCTCGCCGTTGAACAGCATCGGCGCCTCGTCCTTTTCGCCCTCGCCGATCACCACGACGCCACGCATCGAGACGGTGGAGACGAGCTGGCGCATCGCGTCGACCGCCGCGCCGTCGCCGCCGATCTTGTCGCCGCGGCCGACCCAGCGGCCTGCCGCCATCGCGGCCGCCTCGGTCACGCGCACGAGTTCCATGGCGAGGTTGCGATCGGGCGCTTCGACTCGACGCGGGTCACTGGCTGTGGTCATACGGACCTCCCGGATCACAGTTCCTCAGTGGAAGCCCAGTCTCTCAGATGCCGGCCTGCCCTGACCGATTCAGTCGCGCATGGTGCACGTCACCCTGCGTCGTCATGCACGCAGCGTCGTCACCTACTCAGCGTCGTCGTCCTCGACCGACGCCAGTGCCGCCTCGACCCGTTCGCGCGCGCCTTCCAGGTGCCGCTCGCACACCTTCGCGAGCTGCTCGCCCTTCTCCCACAGCTCGAGCGACTGCTCGAGGGACAGCCCGCCCGCCTCGAGTTCCTTCACGACCTCGACGAGCTGGTCGCGTGCCTGCTCGTAGCCGAGGCCGGCGGTTTCGCTGGCTGATTCGCTCACGCTCGACGTTCTCCGACCTTCGGGTGCACGGGGCTGTGCGCGCAGACTACCGCGCTGGCCATCGCGTGGTCGTAGCCGACGAACGCGAGGGCGAACTCCTGCCCGTCACCTTCTGCTATCGCGTCTTCCAGGTTCTCCTGCGCACCAGCCACCCGCCGCCGATGCCCGGCGCCTTCGGCGAACCACCAGCGCGGGCCGACCTGTTCCGAGGTCGCCTCCGAAAGACGACGCAGCTGCGGAGCGAGCCCGCGGCGCGCGGCCGTGCCACAACCGGCGAGCAGTGCCGTCCAGCACTCGTCGGCCGCGCGGTCGGTGGCCAGCGCCTGCCGCAGTAGGGGACCGGCGCCGAGCCGGGCCGCAGCGTCCACCGTGAGCGGGAGGAACGCCGGTGCCTGCTGTCTCACGGCCGGTCTCCTTCCGCGGTCTCCGCTGTCTTCTCGACGGACTCGGCCACCGCGTGCACCGCCCCGTCGGCGACCCGCACGCGCAGCGGCGCACCGTCCTCGACTTGGGAGACGGACCGCAGCACCTGGAGGTTGCCTTCGGCGTCGGTGAACTGGGCGACGGCGTAGCCGCGGGCCATGGTGGCCGCCGGGCCGAGCGCGGTCAGCCTGCCGCGGGCGTTGGCGACCTCGGCCTGGTCCTTGGCGAGCAGCCCGAGCATCGCGCGCCGGCCGCGTTCGCGGTGCAGCAGTACGTCGTCGAGCCTGCGCTGGATCGGGCCGAGCGGATCGGCCAGCGATGGACGGCTGCGCAGCTGGGTCAGCAGCCGCGTCTCGCGGTCGACCCAGCCGTGCAGCGCGCGCCGGCCGCGGTCACGCATCTGCCGTACGCGGGCGGTCTCCTCCCGCACGTCGGGCACAATGCGTTTGCTCGCGTCGGTCGGGGTGGAACACCGCAGGTCGGCGACGTGGTCGAGCAACGGGGTGTCCGGTTCGTGCCCGATCGCGCTGACCACCGGGGTGCCCGCGGCCGCAACCGCCCGGCACAGCGCCTCGTCGGAGAACGGCAGCAGATCTTCCACGCTGCCGCCGCCGCGGGCGAGCACGATCACGTCGACGTCGGCATCTTTGTCCAGAGTGGACAGTGCGCGGAGGATCTGCGGCACCGCCTGCGGTCCCTGCACCGCGGTGTTCACGACCTTGAACAGCACATGCGGCCAGCGTGCCTGCGCGTTTGCCAGCACGTCGCGCTCGGCCGCGGAGGCCCGTCCGGTGATCAAGCCGATTCCCCTGGGCAGAAAGGGAATCGGCCGTTTCCGCTCGCGGGCGAAGAGTCCTTCGGCGGCAAGCAGCTTACGCAGCCGTTCGATGCGCGCGAGCAGTTCGCCGATGCCGACCGCACGAATCCGGTCGGCCCGCAGGCTGAGCGTGCCCCGTCCGAAGAAGTACGACGGCTTCGCGTGGATCACGACGCGATCGCCTTCGCGCAGCGGTGTTTCGAGCTCGCGCACCAGCCACATCGGACAGGTGACCGACATCGACACGTCCGCCGAGGGATCCCGCAACGTGAGGAACGCAGTCTGCGTACCCGGACGCGCGTTGATCTGTGTGAGCTGGCCTTCGACCCACACATCGCCGAGCCGGTGGATCCAGTCCCCGATCTTGCGCGCGACGGTCCGGACCGGCCACGGCTGCTCCGGACTGGTCGCCGGTTCGGTGTTCATGCCGCCTCCGCAGGGGGAAGTGCGTTGGCGGTGTTCATGCCGCCTCCGCGGGAGGGAGTGCGTTGGCGGTGTTCATGCCGCCTCCGCGGGAGGGAGTGCGTTGGCGGTGTTCATGCCGCCTCCGCGGGAGGGAGTGCGTTGGCGGTGTTCATGCCGCCTCCGCGGGAGGGAGTGCGTCGGCGGGTGTTCACTGGCCTTCCGCGGGGTCGCCCGATCCGCCTTCGCTCGTCTCCGCGGCCTTGCGCGCGTTGGCGATCCGGCGGGCGAGCATGCCGACGAACGACGCACGATCGGCGTGCGCCTTCTCATACGCCAGCAGTTCTTCCAGCTCCGGCACGGTAAACCGGCGCAGGCGGGCACGCAGCTGCGGCAGGCTGAACTCGTCGTAGCCGGTGAGACCCGCGGGCTTGCCGGCGCTGTCGTTCTCGCCGTCCGCGTGGTCCTCGGCGAGCGCACGGGTCTCCTCGACCCACGGGTCGGCGGGCTCGGCGTCGTCGATGTCGTCGGCGACCGCGGTGGCGAGGTCGGGCGCCGTCGTGCGGTGCCCGTTGGTGCGGGACTGCGGAAGGTCGTCCACCGGAACGAGCTTCGGCCGGGCAGGGGTGAGGTCGGGTTCGGCGTCCTCGTCGAACGTGGCCCAGCTGGGGGTGTCCTCGACGGGGCGGAGCACGGACAGCGCGTCGTCGCCCTTGATGGCCAGTTCGGTGACCTGCTGCTGCACGCGCATGGACAGCTGCAGCACCTGGCTCACGACGGTGACCGGCAGGCCGGTGAGCTGCTTCGGGAGCTCACGAACCCGCTCGGCGGTGGTGACGGCGAGGCCCGCGGCGACCCGGAGGGGGAGCGGGAGTGGCTTCATGGGTCACAGCGTGCCGCATGGCGGCCCTCCTGCCCAGCCGAACGGGTGGGCAGGCACACGCGACGTGACCGCTGGCACATCCCGGATGGTCCAGCAGGTCATCCCAAAGAGGACTTCGAAGCAGTGGCGGGACAGCCCGTACCCTGGAGGCATGACCTCAGCGAGTCCCGGAACCGAGCCCGCCGGCAATCCGACGATCGCCCAGTCCGGCGCCGCCAAACGCGTGCTGCTTGCCAAGCCGCGTGGCTACTGCGCCGGTGTGGACCGCGCGGTCGTCGCGGTCGAGAAGGCCCTCGAGCTCTACGGCCCGCCGGTGTATGTGCGCAAGGAGATCGTGCACAACCGGCATGTGGTGGACACCCTGCGCGAACGGGGCGTGATCTTCGTCGAGGAGACCTCCGAGGTGCCCGAGGGAGCGCTCGTGGTGTTCTCCGCGCACGGCGTCTCGCCTGCGGTGCACGCCGAGGCCGCGGACCGGAACCTGCGCACGATCGACGCCACCTGCCCGCTCGTGACCAAGGTGCACAAAGAGGTCAACCGGTTCGCCAAGGACGACTACGACATCCTCCTGATCGGCCACGAAGGTCATGAGGAGGTCGAAGGCACCTCCGGTGAGGCGCCGGAGCAGGTGCAGCTGGTCGACCAGGCGGAAGACGTCGGCAAGGTCGAGGTGCGCGATCCGTCCAAGGTGATCTGGCTTTCCCAGACGACGCTTTCGGTGGACGAAACCATGGAGCGCGTCGACCAGCTGCGGGAGCGTTTCCCCGGCCTGGCCGATCCGCCGAGTGACGATATCTGTTACGCCACCACGAACCGGCAGGTCGCGGTCAAGGCGATGGCCCCGGAATGCGATCTGGTACTGGTGGTCGGCTCGAAGAACTCGTCGAACTCCAAGCGACTGGTGGAAGTCGCGCTGAAGGCGGGCGCGCGCACGTCCCACCTGATCGACTTCGCCACGGAGGTGGACGAATCCTGGCTGGAGGGCGTGTCCACGGTAGGTGTCACCTCCGGCGCCTCGGTCCCGGACGTCCTGGTGATGGACCTGCTGACCTGGCTGGCCGACCGCGGCTACGGCCAGGTGGACGAGGTGACGACGGCGAACGAGAAGATCGCATTCGCACTGCCGAAGGAACTCCGGAAGGCAACCAAAGAACAGGCCTGACCCAACCGCCCCACCACACAGTCCCCACGAAGACCGAAGCCCCCACCACCACCCCGGCTTCGGGCCGCAGGTCCGGCCCCGGACCCGCTCCCCGACCGGACGCGTGAGGAGCGGTTTTGCCCCCCGCCCGCAATCGCTTCGCACCAGACTGAGCCAGACGAGGTTTTGTCCCGTCTCCGCGCACGTTTGGCGCCCTCCCTGCTGGTGCTGCGTCACGCTGGTGCTTCGCTACGCATCGCTCCGCCTGCGCCCCGCTCTTGTACGCGGAGCGTGCTCGGCTGTGCTGTCGCCCCGCTCGGCTGCGCTGGCGCGCTGCCTTGCCGCGCTGGCGCGCTGCTCCGCCCTCCGTCCCCGTTCCGCCGCCCCGTCTCGCCGCGCCCGTTCCGTCGCGCCCGTCTCGCCGCGCCCGGCTTGGCCACGCTGCCGCTTCGCCCCGCCAGCGCTCTCCCTTCTGGTGCCCCGCTGCGCCGGTGCTTCGCTACTCATCGCTCTTGCGTTCCGCTGCGCATTGCCCGAGCTCCTTGCCACACTGGCGCCCGCCCTGCTGGCGCCCGTCGCGACGGTGCTTCGCATCGCTCCGCCTCTGCCCGCCGCGCTGGTGCTCCGCTCCGCCTTCACCGCGCTGGCGTTCCGCTGCGCTATTGCCACACTTGCGTTCTGCTGCGCATCGCTCCGCGCCCGGCATACTCGCGTCTCGCTTCGCCGCGCCCGACAGGCGAGTGCCCCGCCATGCCAGCTCGCTGCTTCAGCCGGTGCCCGCCCCACCGCCGTTTGGCCATGCCACGCCAGCGCAGTCGGCGTTCCTGTTGGCTGGACCAGTACTTCGCGCTGTACGTTGGCGCACCACTTCGGCCGCCGGGTGAGCTCGACCAGTTCTCGAAGAAGCCGTCAATTCCTGCACCAACCCCAGCTGTCCCGAGGCACTGGGAATCAGGTCCGGGCCAGTGACAACCAGCGTTATCGAGCCATCGATTCCCGGCCGGCTCCTGCCAACGCTCTGTCAGGATGTTCTTCCCCTGCACCGTGTCCTGCGATCCGAACTGATGTTTCCCTTGTGCACCATAGGTTTCCATCTGTGCTCGTGGCGTGCCAGGTGCTCCGATCTTCACCGGAACACCACGGTCCTGAGCTGTGCCCGCCGTGAGTCGTGCTTGCCGTCAGGGCGCCTGCCCTGAACCCACCGGCAGTGAGTCGCGTCGGCCTTGAGCTGGGCCGCGCTCTAGCCCCGGGGCTCGCCGCTGCCGTTCCAGCGGTTCCCGGTTGGACTTGATCGCTCCCGTTCCCGCCTGGTCCAGTTCCTCGGCCTGGAGCGAATGTTCGCGTCGGGGTCGGGCAGTCACTGCGTGTGCACGTCGGGTTGAGGTCGGGTGCCAGTCATGACCCGAGCGCTGTGCGGTGGTCGGCGACTCGTGCTCCTTGTCGTCGGCGTCCTGGTGCCGTCGCCCCCAGATGCGGGAGGCCGAGCAGTCACGGTTGGGTGCTGCCCGGGTGATCCGTCCGTCCGCGATGAGGCTGTCGCACGGAAATGCCGCCGGTCCGGGTGGGATCGGCGGCATTTGTGGTGTCCGTGGCGCAGTGTCAAACGTTGTTGCCGGTCAGGCACCGTCTTCCCACGGGCGTTGGCGACGCGGGGGTTCCCGGCGCGGCGCGCGCGGCCGGCCGGGGGGCGGCTCGTCCCCGCGCGGCCTGCGACGGGGCGGCGGTTCACCGCGGGGGTCGCGCCGGCGCGGGTCGCCTTCCGGCGGCCGTGGACGGCCGGGCGGCGGAGGCTTGCGTCCGCCGCGAACGTTCGGGTCCACGGGTTCCCGCCGGGGACGGGCAGCGGGGTCTGCCGGTGGGCGTGGCCGACGCGGAGGGGGGCCGTCGAGGCCGCGCTCGCGCGGATCGCGGCGGGAACTGCCGGGCGGCGGAGGCGTCTGCCCGGTGCGTCCGGCCGGCGGCCGGTTGCGGGGCCGGGCGGGCGTCTCGTCCCCGCGGTCGCGTGGTGGTTTGCCGTCCTTGAGCTTGACCGGGGCGTTCGGGTCGCGTTCGCGGTAGATGCGGAAGAAGCCGAACAGCAGTGTGACGCCGGTGGTGACTGCCATCGTCGGGAAGCCGTTGATGAGCGGGGTCCCGACGTTCAGCAGCTTCGACAGCGTGTCACTGCCGCCGGAACCACCGCCGGTGACGAGCACCACACCGGGCACAGTGACGGCCAGTACCAGCGGCGGCTGCACCATCGGACCGAACAGGGCCCGTCTCTGCACCGCGCCGACTGCGATCACGGCCCCGAGGAAATAGCCCGCCTTGAAGACGAAATCGAGGCTGCCCTTGGTCTCCTCGTCGATGATGGCGCCGAGCACGGCCAAGCCGAAACCCACGAGCACGGCCGCCCACCAGGACAGTCCGCGCCTTGCGCCGACAACGAGACGCTCGTCCCAGGGCACGGGAGTGTCATCGGCATCAGGATCGCTCTGGCGATCGCGTATCGCGGTCACGTCGCACACCGTAGCCCGTACTTGTCACGATCTTGCTGGCACTGTCGAACACAGCACCCAGCCGCCACCCGACCGCATGATCTCTCGCCCGGTCGAGTGGTACCCAGCGTGTCAGCGGGCCGGTCCGTTCCGCCGTGAGACTGGCCCGTGGACCAGACCTCTGACCAGCACTCATACCGGTGGTATGTGCCGGTGAGGCACTTCGTCGCCCGCTGCGCACCCCGGCTGTGCGCCCTCGGACTTCCCCGGCGGAAGCCCGCCCAGCGCATTCGGCACACCGTGAACTTGACCGAGAATTAACGTGGTACCGCGGTTCAACCGGCGAATAATCGTGCCCGCGAGATGCCGTAATCGTGCCCGTTCGAACGTTCCGACGCCCCCAACCGCCCCCCAGCCGCCGCGCTGCGACTGGACATTTACCCGACAGCTTCCGTCAGAACGCCCGACCCGACAGCCGCCGCCGCACAGCCGCACGAAAGAAGACGTCGTTCCTCACGCGCCCATGCCGCAACGGCCAACACCAAGCCGATCTTCACGGATGCCCATCCCTGAACCGCCCGACGCCCGACGCCCGACGCCCGACGCCCGACGCCCGACGCCCGACGCCCGACGCCCGACGCCCGACGCCCGACGCCCGACGCCCGACGCCCAACGCCCAACGCCCAACGCCCAACGCCCAACGCCCAACGCCCAACGCCCAACGCCCAACGCACGAGTCTCGTACTGCTCCGCTCGCCTTGTGCAAGCCGGTCCTGCGAACCGTGGCACGTCCACGCTCGCCAGGTCAGCGAATCCCCAGCCGGTGGATCCGTCGCCCCAAGCCTTCGCGGCAACGAACAGACCTCCGCGGTGGTGACTCGCATCTCCGTGGCAGAGAAGCCCACACCACTGCGACGTGAACGCCCCGGCAGTGAAGTCCGGCACGCTCGAAGTACCAGCCCCTGGCCGCGAGCCTCCAGGCGGCAGAGCCCATCTCCATCCCTGAAGCCGGCTCCGTACCCTAGCCCATTCGCACAGCCCTCTTGCTCGCGGAGCGTGCGTCCGCATGGCCCGAGCCCATCCGCGCGGCGCAACCCGTCCACAGCAGGCAGGCTCCGTCCACGGCAGGCAGGCTCCATCCACGCAGCGTCGTGACCGGCCCATCGCGCGCCAAGCCGACGCGGGCGGCCGGATGCCGGTCCTCAGCTCGCGGCCACTTCATCCCCCTTTCGCAGTTGCGGTACCGGTGCCGGGCTGCCTGACGCGTCGGTGAGTGGCGCGACCGTCGCGCGGAACGACTCCAGCGCTTCCAGTTCGCGACGGCGAGCGGACACGAAGCGCTGCAGATGGGTGGTGGACAGGTTGAGTGCCTCCACCGCGTTCCCCGCCGCCCGGTGCGCGGCGGCCGCCCCGGCGCGGACTTGCTCCACGTCCTCCACCAACGCCCGATCGCTTGCTGCAAACAACGCCGCCGACGCGAGCACCCCGAAACCTGTCGGTCCACAAAGGAATACCCGACGGTCGATGAGCCAGCGCAACAACTCCGGGTCGGTGTCGAGCGCGGCGGCCACGGCCGCGTCGGACGGGACGAACATGATGGTGCCGTAGATCGCGTCTGCCCAGCGTTGGTATCCCTTGCCTGCCAGCTCCGCCGCACGGGAGCGCAGCTGCCGGACGTGGACGCGCAACGCGTCGAGCCGTTCCTCCGGGTCGTCGGTCTCGACCGCCTCCGCCCAGATGGCCATGCTCGCCTTCGCATCGACCGGTACCGCCCGGCCGCCGCCGACGTTCAGCACCAGGTCGGGTTTTGCGCTCCCGCCGCCGGCGAGATCGGTTTGGAGCGTGAAGTGCAGCCCCTCCCGCAATCCCAGTGCCCGAGCGGTTTCCACCAGTACCTGTTCGCCGAGTTCGCCCCTGCCGTGGATCGACGCGAACGCCACTTCGTACCGCCGCAGCGCGAGCTGTTGCTGATCGCCCTTCGCGCGCTCCGCCGCGACCAGCCGCGCAGCCGCGTCGGCCCGGCGCATCCCGTCTTTGTACAGCCGCCACAGCAGGGCGACCGCGACGCACAGGAGCAGCGCGAGCACGACGGCCGCGGTGGTGATCACCGTCTCCACCCGGGCCTCCTCTCCCTAGGGGTGTCGGTCGAGGAGACATCATGGCGGACCGCACCGACAAAAACCGGCGCCGTCCGTCGTGCTGCGTAGCTGACCAGCCAGTTCACCGGTTCGAGCGACGGCGTGTCCATCCGCCTCGATTGGATTAGTACACACGTTCGAGTGGAGCATCGGCGTGCCTGCGGCATTTCGTCGGTCCTGGCTCCTAACGTGGTCGTCGTGAGAGTCCTCCACACTTCCGACTGGCACCTCGGCCGCACGTTCCACGGCGCCGATCTGCTCACCGAACAGGAGGCCCTCCTCACGCACATCGCCGGCCTCGTCGAGCGCGAGGCGGTCGACGTCGTGGTGGTGGCCGGCGACATCTACGACCGCGCGGTGCCCTCCGCCGAGGCGGTCCGGGTTGCCACGGCCGCGCTGGCCGGTATCCGCCGTGCCGGCGCGGAGCTGGTGATCACGCCGGGCAACCACGATTCCGCGGCACGGCTGGGCGCGTTCGCGGACTTCGCGGCGGCGGGCGGACTGCACATGCGCGCGACGGTCCGCGGGATCGCCGATCCCGTGCTGATCGAGGACGAGCACGGTCCGGTGGCGTTCTACGGCTTGCCCTATCTCGAACCCGAGCCGTCGCGGCATGCGCTGGGCGTACCGGAGGCGCGTGGGCACACCGGAGTGCTGAGCGAGGCGATGCGCAGGGTGCGTACCGATCTGGCCGGTCGCGCCGGCACGCGGTCGGTGGTGCTGGCGCACGCATTCGTCACCGGAGGCGCGGCCAGTGAGTCGGAGCGCACCATCGCGGTGGGCGGTGTCGAGCAGGTGCCGGGCTCGGTGTTCGACGGCGTGGACTACGTCGCACTCGGTCATCTGCACGGTCCGCAGACGCTCGCCGAACACCTCCGGTACTCCGGAAGTCCGCTCGCCTACTCGTTTTCCGAGGCAAGGCAACGGAAATCGGTCTGGCTCGTGGATCTCGACGCCGCTGGGCTGGCCGCCGTGCGCAGGCACGAGCTGCCGGTCCCGCGGCCGCTGGCCACGCTCGCCGGAGAGCTCGCCGCACTCCTCGCGGATCCGGACCACGAGCAATGGCGTGAGCACTTCCTTTCGGTCACCATCACCGACCGGGTGCGTCCGGTCGATGCGATGCGCCGGTTGCGGGAGCGTTTTCCCTATGCGGTGCACATGGATTGGCATCCGGAAGGCGGAGTCGCCGACGCGGAGTTGAAATACGCGGACGCAGTGCGCGGCCGCTCCGACATCGAGATCGCGCGGAGTTTCCTCGACGACTGCCGCGGTGCTCCGCCCAACGAACGCGAGGAACGACTCGTGCACCTCGCGCTCGAAGCGGCGAATCGGGCGGCGGTGGCGAAGCTGTGAGACTGCATCGGCTGGAAGTGGAGGCGTTCGGGCCGTACGCGCAGCGCGAGACAGTGGACTTCGACGCACTCGGCGCGGACGGTCTGTTCCTGCTCCACGGCGACACCGGCGCGGGCAAAACCACGCTGCTCGACGCGATCGCTTTCGCGCTGTTCGGGGTGGTCCCTGGTGCGCGCGGGGACGTCAAACGGCTGCGTTGCGACCTTGCCGAGCCTGAGCGGCACACCGAGGTCGTGCTGGAGCTGACGGTGCAGGGCCAGCGGTTGCGGATCGTGCGGAGCCCGGAGTACGCGCGGCCGAAGAAGCGCGGCGCCGGAGTCACCACGCAGCAGGCCAGGGTCTCGCTGACCTGGATCGGTGAGCCACCGGCCGGGTTGCCACCCGACGGACTGATCCGGATCGACGAGGTCGCGCGCACGGTAGAGCGGCTGCTGGGCATGACCGCCGCGCAGTTCTTCCAGGTCGTGCTGCTGCCGCAGGGCGAGTTCGCGAAATTCCTGCGCAGCGACACCACCGAGCGCGAGAAGCTGCTGGAACGGTTGTTCGGGACAGAGCGGTTTTCCGACGTCGAGCGCTGGTTCGCCGAGCTGCGGGCCGAGCGTGGCCGGGCGTTGGAGAAAAAGCAGCTGGAGGTGCGCGAGCTGCTCGCCCGCTATGCGCAGGAGGCCCAGCAAGAACCGCCGGAGGACGGACAGGCGGAGTGGGTCGACGCGCTGCTCGCGGAGGTTGCCGCACGCGCTGAGGTGGTCGAAACCGAAGCGGCACAAGCACGTTCGGCGGCCGCGACGGCGGATGTCGTGGTGCGGGAAGCCGAGGAGGCGGCAGAAAAGGTACGTCGCGTTCGTACCGCGCACACGCGGCTGGCGCAGATCGCGGACCAGGCGGGAGAGCGTGCCGAATGGGCCGAGGAGATCGCGGCCGCACGACGGGCGGGGGCGGTGGCACCCGAAGTCGAGCTGCTGGAGCGGCGCACCGGCGAACTCGCGGACGCTCAGGTGATCGAGGCCGACCGTACCCGTGACGTCGCCGAAATGGGGTTCGACGCAGTCGGGCTCGCCGTGGCCGACCTGCGCGAGCGCGCGGGCTCACTACGGGAGGAGGCCGGTGCGCTCGCCGAACTGGCTGCCGAAGCCCGGCAGCAGCAGATAGACGAACAACACCGCGCGGAGCGGAACAAGGCGGCCGAGGAAGCAGCCAGGCGAGCCACGGAGTTCGCCGAGCAGCTGAAGGAGTTGCCCGAACGGCTCACCGCGGCCCGGAGCGCAGCAGTCTCGGCCGGTGAAGCGGCAGCCAAGCTGGACGGCGCCGGAGCTCGGGTGGAGGAGCTGGCGGTGCTGGCCAAGGCGGCCGAGGAGCTGCCTGCGGCCGAGGCTCGGGTCGAGCGTGGCGAGGTGAAGCTGCGCGAGGCCGTCGATGCACACCAGGCGGCTCGGCAGCGGCGGCTGGACCTGCGCGAGCGTCGGCTGGAGGGGATGGCGGCCGAGCTGGCGTCCGGGCTGGCGGAAGGCGCGCCGTGCCCGGTGTGCGGCTCGGCGGACCACCCGGCGCCGGCGAACCACGAGGCGCGGCTGGTGGATCCGGCCGAGGAACGTGCCGCGGAGGAGGCTGAACAGCAGGCTTCGACGATGCGGCAGCGGGTGGTTTCCGCGTTGGAGGAAGTGAAGGCCAGGGCTGAGGCACTCCGGGAACGGCTGGACGGGCGTACCGCGGAATCGGTGGCGGCGAAGCTGGCCGAGGCTCGTGCGGTTGCTGCGGAGCTGGCGGAACGGGCGCGGCACCAGGACCGGCTCACCCGCCAGGTCACCGATCTGGAGCAGCAGGTGGAGAAGCTGGGCGAGCGGCACCGGCTGGCCGAACGGGCGGTCACCGAGGCGACCGGCGAAGTCCGTGCGCTGGAAGAGCGGCTCGCCGAACGTGAGCAACGGCTGCGCGCCGGCCGGGGCGAATTCCCGGACGTTCCGGCACGGCGGCAGCACCTGCTCACCGTCGCGGGCGCCTTCGACCAGACCGCCGAGGCCCGCACCGCGCTCGCCGGTGCCGAGTCCCGGCTGGCCGAACAGCGGGATCTTGTCGAGATCTCGTTGCACGCCAAAGGGTTCTCCACGCTCGAACAGATGCGGGCCGCGGTGCGTTCCGACGAGCAGGTCGCGAAACTCGAACAGGGTCTCGCCGAGGCCGAGGCGATGGCGGCGGGTGCACGGGAACTGCTCGCGCAACCGGAGCTGTTCGGGATTTCACCGGACGACGTCGTGGAGGTCGCGCCCAAGGCCGAAGCGGCGAAGGTCGCGCGTGCGCGTGCGGACACGGCGTATGCGGCACAGCAATCGGTGACCGCCCAGCACCGAGAGCTGGCGAAGCTGGCCGGCCGGATGGGCAAGGCGCTGACCGAACTGGCTCCGGTCGAGGAGGAGTACGCAGAGCTGCGCGCGCTGTCCGAAGTGGTCAATGGACGTGGGCAGAACGCGCGGAAGATGTCGTTGCGCTCGTATGTCCTCGCCGCTCGGCTCGAGGAAGTCGCGCTTGCGGCGACCGCCCGGCTGCGCACGATGAGCCAGGGCCGGTACTCGTTCGTGCACTCGGACGCGGCCGGTGCCCGTGGCACCCGCGGCGGCCTGGGACTCGACGTGCTGGACGACTACTCCGGCGCTGTCCGGCCGGCGAAGACCCTCTCGGGTGGCGAGTCGTTCCTCGCGTCGCTCTCACTCGCGCTCGGCCTTGCCGACGTCGTCGCCGGTGAGACCGGAGGAGCGCTACTCGACACGCTCTTCGTGGACGAGGGCTTCGGCACCCTCGACGCCGAGACGCTCGACGTGGTGATGAACATCCTCGACGAACTCCGCGCCGGCGGACGCGTGGTCGGCCTGGTGTCCCACGTCGAGGAACTGCGCCAACGCATCCCCACCCGCCTGCGGGTGCGAAAGGCGCGCACCGGCTCGACCGTGGAGCTGAGCATGGCCTGACGAGAACAGCGCGGGACGCTGATTACGCGGGACTGCCTGGGCCGAGCAGGACCTGCCCGAGGAGCCAGCCTGCACCGCAAGCCGAGCGGCGGACACCGCAGGACTGGACGGTCTCGGTGCTGGCGTCGGCCGTCCCGGCATCGTCGAGGGCGGTGCTGGACGGCGGTGGTGCCGACGGTTTCGTTCCGGAGTTGTCTGACTGCGGCGTTGCACACGGTCTCGCCGACTGTGGTGCCGGGCGTCTGTGGTGCCGACGGTTTCGTTGGGGGAACCGTCCGACTGCAGCGGTGCTCAGCCGGCGTCGTTGCGGAAGTCCTTGGACCGCAGGTTTGTGTGCGAGGCTCGCTGAGGCAATCTGCGGATCCTCGCCTTCCGGCCTACTGGTGGGAGTCGTCTGGTGGTGACCTTGCTCCGAGGCCGGCGGCGGGCTGGAGCAAGGTCGGCGGTAGTTGCCGCCTGCATCTCTGACGTCTCCGGCCGGGACGTACCAGCGTCGGCGGTGGTGTGATTGGTGGGAGGTGTCTGTGGTTGACCTGCGGGGCTGCGGCTGGTTGGTGAGAACCGCGGTTGGCTGACGGGATGCGTGGGCGGTCGGGGCCTGCGGTTGGCTGACGGTGGCTATGGCTGCGGCTGCGGCTGCGGCTGGCCGGAGGGTGCTGCGACGGCGGGGAAAGCCTTCGTCCGGACGAACGGTGCCGCGCTCGGTCGGGGCCGGTGCTCGGTTGGGCGACACCACGCTTGGTCGGCGGTGCTCAGACGAACGGTGCCGGGCTCGGTTGGCGGTGCTCTGTCGGGTGGCGCTGCGCTCGGTCGGGGCGGTGCTGCGTTCGTCCGGGCGAACGGTGCCTCGTTCGGTCGGTGGTGCCGTTCGGGTTGGGTGGTGCCGTTCGGTTGGGTGGGGCGGCGCTTGGTTGGGTGCGGCCGCGCTTGGTTGGGCGGTCGTCGGCTTGGCGGACGGGGTTGGTCGGTGGAGGGGTTGGGCTGGTCCGGGGATGTGGAGCGTGTGGAGGATCGGGGTTGGGCGGGGGTGGCCGGAAAACGCCGTGCGGCCCGGGTCAGGCGGTTTGTTCGTGGTTCAGCAGCCAGCGCTTGGTGTCCGTGCCCCAGCGGAAGTTGCCTGGGGCGCCGCCGGTGCGGATTACTCGGTGGCAGGGGACGAAGAGGGCCGCGGCGTTGCGGGCGCAGGCTGAGGCGGCGGCGCGGACTGCGGCGGGGTTGCCGGTCAGCGTGGCGTATTCGGCGTAGCTCACCGGGCTGCCTGCGGGGACCTTGCGCAGCATGTCCCAGGCGTGCTCGCGGAAGGCGCCGGAGCGTTGCCGGACCTCGATGTCCGCGGTGACATCCAGGTCGCCGGCGTGGTAGCGGCGCACGGCGGTCGTCACGGGGCCGAGGTCTCGGCGTTCGGTCAGCGTGGCGGGCGCCAGTGCGGGGGAGATGAGGGACGTCAGTTCGGTGACGTCGGCTGTCCAGCCTGAGGCGAGTACCGCCCCGTCACCCGCCACGACGGCGGTGAACGGGCCGACTTTGGTATCCGAAGTGGACCAAAAAGCAGTGCTCACGAGAATTCTCCTCAAACGGTGTGACTGGCGAGAGTGCGGAGGTACATGCCGGCATACGAGCTCCACGGCTGCCATCCGCGCGCGGACGTCGCGAGATCGATGCCCAGGGTGCCGGCGCCCTGGCGGACGGCGGGGTCGGCGCTCAGCAGCACATCGGGCGCGCCCAGCAGGCGCATCACGACGTAGTCCGCGGCCGCCGGGCTGACGCCGCCGGTCAGCAGCTCGTCGCGCAGCTCGTCCGGATCGCGGCCGACGTGCGGGTCGAGGGTGCCCTCGGCAAGGGCCGCGGCGACCCTCCTGACCAACGGGTCCACGTCCGCTTCGGCGACGGTTGCCGGGGTCGGGAACAGCCTGGTGAGCGCGTCCATCGGCGAACCGTCCGAACGGGACGGTTCCCGGTCCGCCGACGCCGCGCGGCGCCGGACCGGAAACCGGCCGGTCGGTGCCCCGGCCACCGGAGCCGGCTTGCTTACGGTTGCGTCGGGCGGGACCGGGCCGCGCGCAGTTTCCGCTGCCGGGGTCGGGGCGCCGGTGAGCTGCGTCGTGGGAGTCGGTCGGCTGGTGAGTGTGCCGGGCGGGATTGGACCGCGTGCGGATCCGGTTGCTGGGGTTGGGTCGCCGGCAGGTCCGGCTGCTGGGACTGGGTCGCTCTCGAGACTGGTCGTCGGAGCCGGGTTGCTTGCAGGCGCGTCCGCCGGTGCCGGACCGCCCACGGGAGCTGGGCGGGCTGCCGGGGTCGGGGCGCCGGTGAGCTGCGTCGTTGGAGCCGGACCGCGTGTGGTTGTGCCGGGCGGGATCGGACCGCGTGCGGATCCGGTTGCCAGGACCGGCTCGCCGGCAGGTCCGGTTGCTGGGGTTGGGTCGCTGGCGGGGTGGGCTGTCGGGGTTGGCAGGCCCGGGGGGCCGGCTGTCGAGGACGGGTCGCCTGCAGGGCTGGCTGTCGGGGTTGGACGGCGTGCTGGTCCGGCTGCCGGGACCGAATCGCGTGCAGGGCTGGTTGCGGAGGCTGGATCGTCGGCGCGGTTGGGGGCTGGGGGCGGTCCGGTCAGCGGGGTGGCTGCCGGGGCCGGGCTGCCTGCGGGTTCGGTTGCTGGGGTGGCTGGCGAGATGGGTTCGCCGAGGGTGGCGACGTCGGCGGCGGCATTGCCGAGCAAGGTGCGCAGCAGGACTTCCGGTCCGTCGACCGCGCCTGGTACTCGGACGCCTGGTGACGCGGAGATCAGCGGCGCGAGTGCCTTGTCTGCGGCGAGGGTGCGGGCCACTGCTTCCGGGTCGGCGTCCAGGTCGAGCAGGCGGCGGACTCGGGCGACGGCGCTGCCCAGGTCACGCAGGTCGGTCAGGGCCAGGTCGCAGCGTACGTGGTCGGGCTGCGGGTGAACCCACACCGAACCCGGGCCGTGTGGCAGCCGCAGGGTGCGGCCGTAACCGGTCAGTGTCGTGCCGCCCTCGGTTGCTTCGATACCCGGCAGCGCGCGCGAAGCGTGGTAACGCAGCACGCTTTGCGCGTCGAACGGGGCGCGGAACGGCAGGCGCAGGCACAGTCTCGTTGCGCTGCTCGGTTCGTCGTGGCGTCCGCGGCGGAGGCTGGCCGCCCGCAGTTGTGACGGGGTGGTGGCGAACACTTCGCGAATGGTCTCGTTGAACTGCCGGACGCTCGAGAACCCGGCGGCGAACGCGACGTCGGTGAGGGACAGCTGCGACATCTCGATCAACAGTCGCGCGGAGTGTGCGCGGTGGGCGCGCGCGAGGGCGAGCGGGCCGGCGCCCAGTTCGGTGGTCAGCACCCGGCCGAGCTGGCGTTCCGAATAGCCGAGCCGCCGAGCCAAGCCCGGCACGCCTTCGCGTTCGACGAGACCGTCGGAGATCAGCCGCATCGCGCGGGCGGCCAGGTCGGCGCGGACGTTCCAGTCCGGCGATCCCGGCACGGCGTCGGGAAGGCAACGGCGGCACGCGCGGTAGCCACCGGCCTGCGCTGCGGCTGACGTCGGGAAGAAGCGGACGTTCTGTGCCTTCGGCGTGAGCGCCGGGCACGACGGTCGGCAGTAGATCCCGGTGGTGCGCACGGCCATGATGAACTGGCCGTCGAACCGCTGGTCGCGGGCGGTGACAGCGCGGTAGCAGCGCTCGGTGTCCTGCCAGACCGGGGTGCTCGTGGGGGCCATGACGTCGATGATGCCAGCAGGTGGGGGGACTGACTGGCGGGAATCCGACACGACGGTGCGACCGTGGCACTCGGTCGGGCGACGGTCAGGCGGCGGCCGGGCGGGCGAGTGCCGGGGTCGCGCTGGCCGGGTCGGCGAGCGTGGGTGCACGGCACGTAGACTTACCCGCCGTGAGTCTCACCCTCGGTATCGTCGGCCTGCCCAACGTCGGCAAGTCCACCCTGTTCAACGCGCTGACCCGCAATGACGTGCTCGCCGCGAACTACCCGTTCGCCACGATCGAGCCGAACGTCGGGGTGGTGCCGCTGCCGGATCCGCGGCTGGCCGAGCTGGCCGAGCTGTTCTCCTCGGAGAAGACGGTGCCGGCCGTGGTGTCCTTTGTGGATATCGCGGGGATCGTGCAGGGTGCCTCCGAGGGGGCCGGGCTCGGCAACAAGTTCCTGGCCAACATCCGTGAGGCCAACGCGATCTGCCAGGTCATCCGGGTGTTCGATGATCCGGACGTGGTGCACGTGGACGGCCGGATCGACCCCTCGAGCGACATCGAGACGATCAACACCGAGCTGATCCTCGCCGATCTGCAGACGCTGGAGAAGGCGCTGCCGCGGCTGGAGAAGGAGGCCCGGACGAAGAAGGAGGCCCGGCCGGCGCTGGAGAACGCCCAGCGGGCCAAGGAGATCCTCGATTCCGGGCGCACGCTGTTCCAGTCGCAGAAGGAGATCGACACCGAAGCGCTGCGGGAACTGAGCCTGCTCACGACGAAGCCGTTCCTCTACGTCTTCAACGCCGACGAGCCCGTGCTCACCGACGAGGCGCGCCGCGCGGAGCTGACGAAACTGGTCGCGCCCGCCGACGCGGTGTTCCTCGACGCGAAGGTGGAGGCCGAACTGCTCGAACTGGACGACGAGGAATCCGTGCGCGAGCTGCTGGAATCCGTCGGTCAGCCGGAGCCGGGCCTGAACGCGCTGGCCCGCGCCGGATTCCACACCCTCGGCCTGCAGACCTACCTCACCGCGGGCCCCAAGGAATCGCGTGCCTGGACCGTTCCGCAGGGCGCCACCGCCCCGCAGGCCGCGGGCGTCATCCACACCGACTTCGAACGCGGCTTCATCAAGGCCGAGATCGTCTCCTACGACGACCTGATCGCAGCGGGCTCGATGGCCGCAGCCCGAGCCGCCGGAAAGGTCCGGATGGAAGGCAAGGACTACGTGATGTCCGACGGTGACGTGGTGGAGTTCCGCTTCAACGTCTGACTGCCGGCGCTGGTCCGGCGGATCGGCGCTGCCGGTGTCAGGACCATCGCCGCCAGGCGGGGCGAGGAAGGTGTCGCGGTCGTCTGTCGGGGGATTCGAGCCGGGGTTCGGCGGGTGCGTGTGCGGGCTGAACGCCTCGGCGTCGTGCCGCATCTTGATCCATTTCAGCGGGTGAGCGAGGTGCGGGGCAGACTTCGTGACCTGGAGGGGCAAAAGGCGGGCCAAGGTTGTTGCCGGGTTACTCCATTCGCCGCGAAGCTCCCTTCACTGAATTCGGACGACCGAACATCACGCGGAGGAGTGGCTCGACATGAAGTCAGCAGGAAGGGGCGCACCGGCGTTCATCACGACGGCTGCCGCACTGGGGCTCAGTGTGCTTGCCATGGTGGGGACGACCTCGGTGGCGGAGGCTGCTTCGGCGGAGTTCCGGCTGTGCAACACCACCACGGCTTACAAGGTGCGGGTGGAGGTCGACGGTCACAACACCGATTGGACCGTCGCCGGTGCCGCGTGCGTGACCACGCAGGCTTCGACCGGTACGCAGTTTGTCCTGCGGATCAGGAAAGAGCAGGGCAACAAGTTCGAAGAGCGGGTCGGCGCGCGGGGAACCACGGAGGCGGCAGGTAACACGGCCGTGAACACCTTCAACGACTTTGACTCGTTCAAATACGACCAGGCGCGGTACTGAGAACGAATACCGCGAAATCGGTTCGAGAACGAACTGGGGCGCGGGAACCGATGTTCGCCGTATGAGGCACGGTGCGGGCTGAAGGAATCTATTCGGCCGACGAGCAACGTGGTCGCGGCAGTGGGCGCAACGCGGACCGGTCACGCCTGACGGCGACCGGAACCTTCGGCGGTGAAGGGGGCTTCCAGGATCCTGGAAGCCCCCTTCACCGTGAGCGAGGGGCGGGGGTGATCAGCCGAGCAGGCCGAGCACCACGATCGCAGTCAAGGTGAGGGCCGTGGAAAATACCGCGATCCAGGCGTGCTGGGAGACGGTGACCTGGGCGGAGGAGCTGTTCATGGCGTGTCCTCGGGCGTGAAGTGACGATTCCGCAGGGTTAGCGCCTTGATCATGCCCGGTGTTACTGCCTGTGCTCGAGATCACGCCGATTGCGTACGGTGTGCCAGAGCACCCCACCCGCGACGGCCACCATCAGGCCGAACGACACCGTGCCCACCACGATCGCCTGCAGCATTTCCGATCCTCCTGAACGTGCGGTCCGCTTTGCCTGGGTGACGCACCGGGAGGTCGTTCGTGTTGCCGTGGTAGCAGAGGTCACAGCTGATCAGCGGGACGCCAGCACCTCGTCGATCTGCCGCGCGAGTGCGAAGTCCTTCTCCGTGAGACCGCCCTCGGAGTGGGTACTCAGCCGGAAGGTCAACGTCCGCCAGCGGATGTCGATGTCCGGGTGGTGCTCGGCCGCCTCGGCGAGCTCGGCCACCCGGTCGACCACCTCGATCGCCGCCGGGAACGAGGAGAGCTCGGCGGTGCGGACGATGGTGTCGTCCGCGCGATGCCAGCCGGACAGGGTGGTCAGTGCCTCGTCGGCCGCGGTGTTGCTCAGGAGTTTCGTCATCACTCCATGGTGTCGGCTACGCTGCGAAGTTGCCACGGGAGTCCGGCACGCCGGACTGAGAGGCGGGCGCTACCGGTCCGCGACCGTTCGCACCTGATTCCGGGTAATGCCGGCGCAGGGAGGCCTACCGCTCTCCTTGTCCGGCTTAGTGCAGGAGGGCAGATGATTCCGCGGACCGCACGTACGGTGCTGGGCCTCGGCACGGTCGCAGTGCTGGCGAGTGCCTGTTCGCTGTCCGGCGGGAGCTCCGGCGGCTCGGCGGATTCCGACCAGCAGAATCCGACCGTCACGCTGGTCACCCACGATTCGTTCGCCGCGCCGCAGGACGTGCTCGACGCCTTTCAGCGCCAGTCCGGCATCACGCTCAAGATCGTCAAGTCCGGCGACGCCGGGGCGCTGACCAACAAGCTGGTGCTGACCAAGGGCAACCCGATCGGCGACGTCGCATACGGCGTCGACAGCACGTTCGCCTCCCGTGCGCTCGGTGAAGGCGTGTTCCAGTCCTACACGAGCCCCGAGTCCGACCGGGGCCCGCAGCGGTATTCGGTGGACCCGGAGCACCGGCTCGCCGCCGTCGACCTCGGCGACGTCTGCGTGAACGTGGACACCGGCTATTTCGCGGCGAAGGGCGTTCCGGCTCCGACGTCGTATGACGATCTGGCCGACCCCCAGTACAAGGACCTGATGGTCGCCGAGAGCCCGGCCACCGCTTCCCCCGGCCTGGCCTTCCTGCTCGGCACGGTCGCGAAGTACGGCGAATCGGGCTGGCCGGACTACTGGAACCGGCTCAAGGCCAACGGGCTCAAGGTCGACAGCGGCTGGGAGGAGGCCTACAGCAAGGACTTCTCCGGTTCGTCGGGCAAGGGCCAGCGCCCGATCGTGGTCTCCTATGCCTCTTCGCCTGCCGCGGAGCTCGGCGAAGACGGCAAGCCGCGGACCAAGGCACTGCTCGACACGTGTTTCCGGCAGGTCGAGTACGCCGGGGTGCTGGCCGGTGGCAAACAGGTGCCGCAAGCGCAGAAGGTGGTCGACTTCCTGCTCTCGCAGCAGTTCCAGGCCACCGTCGCGCCGAACATGTACGTCTACCCCGCGCGCCAGGGCGTCGAGCTGCCTGCCGGCTGGACCGCCGTGGCACCGCAGCCGTCGGACCCGGCCACCATGGCAGCCGAGAAGATCCAGGCCGGCCGGGAGAAGTGGATCGGTGCATGGCGTTCGCTCATGGGGGCGTGAGGACTGCCCGCACCGCCGGGCTGACCCTGCTCGGCCTGCTGCCGGTCGCCTTCCTGCTGGTGTTCTTCGCCTGGCCGGTGGTGGCGATCATCGGCCGCGGCTTCTCCGCCGGTGGCGTGGACACCGTGCTCGGCGACCCGCAGACCTGGCGGCTCGCCGGGTTCACCGTCGGCAGCGCCGCCGCTTCCACCGTGGTCGCGGTGCTCGCCGGACTGCCGGTGGCGTACCTGCTGGCCAGGGTGCGGCTGCCCGGGGTCGGACTGGCCCGGACCATCGTGCTGGTCCCGTTCGTGCTGCCGACGGTGGTCGTCGGGCTCGCGTTCCGCGCGCTGTGGCCGGACGGTGGCGTGCCGGCGCTGGTACTGGCCAACGCGTTCTTCAACGTCGCCGTGGTCGCACGGACCGTCTCGGGGCTGTGGGCGCACCTGGACCCGCGGGCCACCGAAGCCGCGCGGGCGCTGGGTGCCTCGCCGTGGCGGGCGTTCCGCACGGTCACGCTGCCCGCGCTGGCGCCTGCGGTCGCCTCCGCCGCCGCGGTGGTGTTTCTCTTCTGCGCCACCAGTTTCGGTGTGGTGCTGATCCTCGGTGGCGGGAACTACCGCACCTTGGAGACCGAGATCTACCTGCGTACCGTCGATTTGCTGGATCTCTCCGGAGCGGCCGCGCTGTCGTTGCTCCAGTTCGCCGCCGTGATCGCCGCTCTCGCGCTCGGCGCGGTCGCCCGGCGGCGCCGGGAGAACGCCGAACGGCTGCGGTCTGCCCGGGTCACCGCGCGTCGGCCGGGTGGCGGGCAGTGGTCGGTGGTTGCCGCCGCGGTGGTGGTGCTCGGGTTGCTGCTGACGCCGATCGTCGCATTGCTCGTGGCGTCGGTGTCCACTCCGGACGGATGGAGCTTCGCCGGGTATCGCGCACTGTCGAGCACCGGTGTGGACGGCGCACTGCAGGTGACCGGCTGGGTCGCGGCGCAGAACTCGCTCGCCGCGGCCACCGACGCCACGCTGCTCGCGCTGGCGATCGGGGTGATCGCCAGCGTGGTGCTGGTGGCGCTGCGCCGTTCGCCGGGGCGGTTCGCCCGCGGGACGGGCGAGACGATGGACGCCGCGTTGATGCTGCCGCTGGGGGTTTCCGCGGTGACCGTCGGATTCGGCTACCTCGTGACGCTCGACGCGTTGCCCGGTGACCTGCGCACCTCGCCGATGCTGGTGCCGCTGGCACAGGCGCTGGTGATCATCCCGCTGGTGGTGCGGATGATCCTGCCGGTGCTGCGTGCGATCGACGAACGGCTGCGCCAGGCCGCGGCGACGCTGGGCGCGGGTCCGCTGCGGGTGTGGCGGGAGATCGATCTGCCGCTGGCCGCGCGCTCACTGGTGGCCGCCGCCGGATTCGGCTTCGTGGTCGCGCTCGGCGAGTTCGGCGCGACGAGCTTCCTCGCCCGTCCGGACGCACCGACGCTGCCGGTCGCGGTCGCCACGCTGATCGGCAGGCCGGGGGAGCTGAACAACCAGATGGCCTACGCCTCGTGTGCCCTGCTGATGCTGGTGACCGTGGCGGCCGTCGTGCTGATCGACCGGTTCGGTTCGGTCGGGGAGTTCTGATGGCGCTTTCGGTACGGGACGTCACCGTCCACTATGGAACCTTCGCCGCGGTGCGCGACGCCAGGCTCGACCTCGCCGACGGTGAGGTGCTCGCGCTGCTCGGACCGTCCGGCTCGGGAAAGTCGACCTTGCTGCGGGCGATCACCGGACTGGAACCGGTGTCCTCGGGGACGGTTTCCTGGGACGGCGCCGACCTCGCCGCGGTCCCGGTGCACAAACGGGGCTTCGGCCTGGTTTTCCAGGACGGTCAGCTGTTCCCGCACCGCGACGTCGCCGCGAACATCGCCTTCGGCCTGCGCATGCACGGCGTTGCCCGTGCACAGCACGCGGAACGGGTCACCGAACTGCTGCACCTGGTGGGGCTGGCCGGATTCGAACGCAGGCGGGTCACCGAACTGTCCGGCGGACAGGCCCAGCGGGTCGCGCTGGCCCGCGCGCTGGCCCCGAAGCCCCGGCTGCTGCTGCTCGACGAGCCGTTGTCCGGACTCGACGCGGGGCTGCGCGAGCAACTGGCGTTCGATCTGGCGGACCTGTTGCGGCGCAGCAAGATCACCGCGCTGCTGGTGACGCACGATCAGGAGGAGGCGTTCACCCTCGCCGACCGGGTGGCGGTGCTCGACGAAGGCGAGATCCGGCAGGAGGGCGCCGTTCGATCGGTGTGGCAGCATCCGGCCGACGAATCGGTGGCCCGTTTCCTCGGCGTCACCACGTTCCTGGCCGGTACCGCCGACGGCGGGGTGGTGCACACCGAACTCGGTGCCGTCGAGCTGCCCGGTACCGCGGACGGGCCGGTCCGGCTGGGCCTGCGCCCGCACGGGCTGCGGGTGGCCGGGGAAGGCGTGCCGGGCGAGGTCGTCGCGGCCGTGCGCAGGCGCGACCACCTGCGTCTCGTCGTCCGACGGGAAGAGTCCACAATGGACGCGGTAGCGCCGGCCGGGCGGGATCTGCGGGCAGGCGATCCCGTCCGGCTGGTTCCGGATCCGGACGGGATCGCCGTGCTCGGCTGAGCGGCCCTGGGCGGTTCTGGCGGTTCTGGGCGATCAGCCGTCGCGGGTGGCGAGCCTGCCGTAGGCCACCGAGAGGCCGACCACGAGGTAGCAGACCGCACGCAGCGCACCCTCGCCGAGCATCGTCGAGGACATCGGGTCCTGCAGTACCTCGGTCGGCGCCTCCGTCCAGTTCTGCGTGAGCAGGAACGGGTGCAGCCAGTCCAGCGACGTCAGGAAGCCGAGGATGGTGAACACGATGTTGCCGGCCAGCACCGAGGCGACCACGAGCATCGGGTGTTCGGTCCAGCTCGACACGGCCAGCGCGACCGCGCCGACCGCCCACATCTGCAGCACGATCCAGCCTGCCACGACCAGGATGCGCACCAGTGCCCCGCCGAGCGACAACGTGGTGCCCGACAAGGTGAACAGTGAATCGGTACCGTTGAGGATCAGGCCGGTGACCACCCCGGTCACGCACATCCCGAGCACCGCGACCACCGACACGATCGCCACGCCGATCGCCTTCACCGTCAGCAGCCTGCCCCGGCTCACCGGTGCGACCAGCCAGCCGCGCAGCGTGCCGTGCGCTGCCTCACCGGCGATCGCGTCCGCACCGGCCATGGCCGACGCGAGCGGCAGCAACAGCGTCAGTGTCATCACCATCGCCGCGATCGGCAGCACGAAGGCGTTGTTCACCGCGGACGACAGCAGCGCCGCGCTCGCGTCGCCCCCACCGGGGCCGGACGAGTTCTGGCCGACCAGCGTGAGCCCGATGCCGATCACGATCGGCACCAGTGCCAGCAGCCCCAGCACGGCCAGCGTGCGCGGCCTGCGGAAAATCCAGCGCAGCTCCGCCGCGATCAGCCGCGGCAACGGCACGGTGTCGTGCCCGGTACGGCTCACCGGCGCGGTGAGCGTCGCGGTGTTGACGCGGCCTCCCGCGGGAGGGAGCACGTCGGCGGTGCTCATGACGCCTCCACGGGAGGGAGTGCGTCGGCGGTGTTTATGGCGCCTTCTGCGGTAGGGAGTGCATCGGCGGTGTTGACGTCGCCTCCTGCGGGAGAAAGTGCATCGGCGGTGCTCATGAGTCCCCCTCGTCGTCGCTGCCTGCTTCCGATCCCCCTTCGGTGAGGCGGGCGAACAGGTCTTCCAGGCCGGTCCGTGCCCTGGTTGCTTCGTGCACCTCGACGCCGGCTTGCACGAGGACTTGCAGCACTCGTGGCGACGGCGTGGCGGTGAGGTCGGCGCGGACGCCGTCCGGGGTCAGCCGGGCACCGATCCGGTTCTCCCGCAAGGTTTCCAGCGCCAGTTCGGCGTCCGGGGTGCGGACCAGCAGTGCCGCGTTGCCCGATTCCAGCAGTTCGGCAAGTTCGCCCTGCGCGACCACGGTGCCCGACTGCAGCACCGCTACGTGTGTGCAGGTCGCCTCCACCTCGGCCAGCAGATGCGACGACACCACCACGGTCACGCCCTCCGCGTGCAGTTCGCCGATGATCCGGCGGATCTCCCTGGTACCCGCCGGATCGAGGCCGTTCGTGGGTTCGTCGAGCACGACCATCCGGCGCGGCACCAGCAGTGCGCCGGCAAGGCCGAGCCGCTGCTTCATGCCGAGCGAATAACCCTTGTACCGCCGGCGTGCGGCTGCGCCGAGACCCACCCGCTCGATCGCCGCGTCCACCGCGCCGGGGATCGCCTTCGAGGCCAGCCGCGGTTCCGCCGCGGCGAACCGCAGCAGGTTCTCCCGGCCGGACAGGAACGGGTGGAAGCCGGGGCCCTCGACCAGCGCGCCGACATCCGGCAGTGCATGCGCCGACTCCTCCGGCATCCGCCTGCCGAGCAGTTCGACCTCGCCCTCGGTCGGCCGCACCAGCCCGAGCAGCATCCGGATCGTGGTCGTCTTGCCGGAACCGTTCGGCCCGAGCATGCCGAGCACGGCGCCGTCGGGCACATCCAGGTCCACGTGGTCCACCGCGACCGTGCTCCGGTAGACCTTGCGCAGCCCCCTGGTGCGCGCGGCCGGGACCGCCGGGGCGGACACCTCGTCCGAGATGCCCGCCCCGGCCTCGACCGCGGTGCTGGTCACTTGGCGCCCAGCGACTGGTAGAGCACCTGCTCCGGCACCGCACCCGCGGCGAACCGGCCGTCGTCGGTCAGCACGCCGGTGCCGACCTTGGTGCTGAACAGGTAGCCGCTGCCCCACTCGCCGCTCACGCGCTTGGCGACCCGGCTGAGCAGCTTCTGCGGGTCCACGGAGCCCTTCTCGCCGCCCTGCGCCTGCTTCTGCTGAAGCGCGTCGGCAGGAAGCTTGCCGGTGAGCACGGTGTCCCAGCCGTCGCCGACGACCTTGGTGTCCTGCTTGGCCTGCTCCGCCACCGCCTTGCCGCGGTCGTCGGCCTTGGCCGTCTTCTCGGTCACCTTCGCGCCCTTGGGCGGGGTGAAGGCGAACAGGTCCGCCGACTGCGGGGCGAACTCGATCTGGTCGAACGCCAGCTGCAGTGCCGGATCGGCGGTTCCGTTGCTCAGCACGGAAAGCCGCAGCGGCATCCGGGTCTGCGAGTCGACCGCGACGCGGATTTCGCGCAGCAGCGTGCGTTCGCTCGGCTTCGGCGTGAGCACCAGCTCGTAGGCGGGCCGGTCGGCGACGGTGGCCGTGCCGTCGACCGAGACCGTGCTGCTCTCCCGGACCTTCGAGAGCAGGTCCTTCGCCGTGGTGGCCGGGTCGCCGGTCTGGTCCGCGCCGAGGCCGTGCTGTTTGGTCGCCACGTCCGCCGGAACGGTGGTCTTGGTGGCGGTGTTGCTCTGCGACTTGTAGTCCCAGACGCTGGTGCCGTCGTGGATGATCGTCTCCTGCGAGGCACCCTGTGCGAGCGAGATCTTCGCCTTGCCCGCGCCGTCGCTGAACACGTGCGCCGAATCGACGTCCAGCGCGCTCGCCCCCGGGATCGCGTTGCCGAGGTTGGGCAGGCCGAGGTTGTTGCTGACGTGCACCGTGCCGTCGAACGCGCTCGGCTTCGCCGTCATCACCGACTGCACCAGGTCCTCGGCGCTGACCTGCGGCAGCTTCGGCGCGGCCCCCGCCGACGCCGGCATCGCCACCACGGCCAGCCCCCCGACACCGAGCGCGGTGCCGACGACGGCCGCGGTAATGGCCTTCTTCTTCGGATCCATGTCGTCTCTCCCTGTGTCTCCGGGCCCCAGTGTGCCCGGCTCCCGGTGCAGACGGTCCCCGCCCGAGGCTGAGATACCACTGAATGGTCCGGCCGCGCGGCTGAGATCGCGCTGAGAGGCCGCGCGTCAGCTGCGAAAACCGGCCATGATGAAGCTCGTGAAACCTCGTGTGCTTGTGGTCGACGACGAACCGGGCGTGCGCAAGGCCCTGCAACGCGGCCTGCGCGCGGAGGACATGGACGTGGTCACCGCTGCGGACGGGCCGACCGCGCTGCAGCTCGCCCGCACCGGATCGTTCGACGTCGTGCTGCTGGACATCATGCTGCCCGGCCTGTCCGGTTATCGCGTGCTGGAACGGCTGCGTGGTGACGGCGTGACCACACCGGTACTGCTCGTGTCCGCCAAGGACGGCGAAATCGACCAGGCCGACGGCCTCGACCTCGGCGCCGACGGCTACCTGGTGAAGCCGTTTTCGTTCGTCGTGCTGGTGGCGCAGGTGCGTGCAGTGCTGCGGAGGGCAGGGCCGGAAGCCTCGCGGGGCGTGCTGAAGCTCAGTGCGCTGGAGGTCGACCGCGCGTTGCGGCAGGTGCGCTGGGACGGCCGGGAGGTGCCGTTCAGCCCGCGCGAGTTCGCGTTGCTGGAGGTGCTCGTCGGCCGGTCCGGCACGGTGGTGACGAAGGACGAGCTGCTGCGTGCGGTGTGGGGTGACGAGCAGTCGGTCACGCGCAACCTCGTCGAGGTCTACGTGGGATACGTACGGCGCAAACTCGATGCGGTCGGCGCCGGGGCACTGCTGCGCACCGTCCGCGGGCACGGTTATCTCGCCTCGGACACGCAGCTGGACGAGGTCAGGTGATCGGCTCGCCGTCGTGGTGGCGAGGCCGCTCGCTACGGGTGCGCATCACCGTGCTGGCGACCACGATCACCCTGCTGTGCCTGCTCGGTTCCGCTCTGCTGGTGGCCGGAAGCCTCCGGCCGATGCTCGTCGACTCGGTCGATCAGGAGCTGTCGGCCGCGCTCGGTCCGGCGGCCGCCGAGGTCGCCGCCGGGCATCCGCTCGACGTCGCGGATCCGGTGGTCGTCCGGGTGCTGGACATCGCAGGCGGACCGGTCGACGGCCGGCCACGGCCCCAGCTGACCGGCGTGGACGTCGGGCAGCTCAAAGCGGGCACGCCGGTGCAGCACGGCAGTGCACGCTGGCAGGGCCAGGTGGTGAGCGCGCCGGACGGCAGCCAGCGGCTCGTCGTGGCCGGCGCGGGCCTGGTCGGGTTCACCGCGGCGGTGTCCGACGGCAGGCTGTGGCTGGTGCTCGTTGCCGTGCTCGGCACGGTCGTGGCCGGGCTCGCGACGTGGCTGGTGGTGCGGCTCGCGCTGCGGCCGGTGGCCAGGATGCGGGGCCTGGTGCGCGCGTTGCCGCCGGGCTCGCGGCTGCCGCTGCCGAAATCGCACGACGAGATGCGGGCGCTGGCCGAGGAGTTCAACGCGCTGCTCGCACGCCAGGAGGAGGTGAGTGAGCGGCTGCGCCGGTTCACCGGCGACGCGGCACACGAGCTGCGTTCGCCGGTCGCCTCGATCCGGGTGCAGGCCGAGGTGGCCGTGACGAACCCCGATCCGGAGCTGGCGCAGGAGACCCTGTCGGACATCCTCACCGAGGCCGAGCGGCTTTCCGGTCTGCTGGACGGTCTGCTCACGCTGGCCCGTTCCGACGCGGGCGAGACGCCGCCGGCGGAACCGGTCGAGATGGTCTCGGAGGTACGTGCCGCGGTCCGGCGGCTGCCCGCCGGTGCGCCGGAAACCCGGGTGAGCACCGCGGTGGCGCAGGCCTGGGCCTCGGCCGCACATCAGGAGGTGGAGCTGGTGCTGGACAACCTCCTGCGCAACGCCTGCCGATACGCCGCGGGCCAGATCGTGGTGTCCGTGCTCGGCTCGCGTTCGAGCGTGCGGATCGTGGTGGACGACGACGGTCCGGGCGTCGCGCCCGAGCACCGGCGGAAGGTGTTCGACCGGTTCTACCGCGCCGCCGACGACCGGGCGCGGATCTCCGGCGGCAGCGGGCTCGGCCTGGCGATGGTGGCCGAGGCAGTGCGCCGCCGGGGTGGCCGGGTGCGGGTCGGGGAGTCCCCGGACGGCGGCGCGCGGTTCGAGATCACCTGGCGTGCCGTGCGGGCGGCCGGGGCCCGGTGAGCGCGGTGCGGGAGACTGGGCGGATGGACGGGGTCATCGTCGGTGCTGCGCTGGTGCGCGAGGGGAAACTGCTTGCCCAGCAACGGGCTTGGCCACCGCATCACGCGGGGCAGTGGGAACTGCCCGGCGGCCGGGTCGAGC
The DNA here is from genome assembly GCF_039536925.1 of Amycolatopsis ultiminotia. Taxonomy (NCBI): domain Bacteria; kingdom Bacillati; phylum Actinomycetota; class Actinomycetes; order Pseudonocardiales; family Pseudonocardiaceae; genus Amycolatopsis; species Amycolatopsis ultiminotia. The sequence continues at coordinate 119,953 of NZ_BAAAZN010000017.1, forward strand.
AGGGTGAGACCGAGGCGTTCGCGCTGGCGAGGGAATGCCAGGAGGAACTCGACGTGGTGGTCGTCATCGGCGACCGGGTCGGCCCGGAAGTGCCGTTGCCCGGCGGGAAGGTGCTGCGGGTCTACGTCGCCGCGCTGCTCTCGCCCGGCGACGAACCGCGGGCCGTGGAGCACACCGCGCTGCGCTGGGTCGGGCCGGACGAACTGGACGTGCTCGATTGGCTGCCCGCCGACCGGGACCTGCTGCCTGCGCTGCACGAGGTGCTGGGCTGAACCGGCCCGTCCCGCGGCGACCCTGCCGGCCACCGCGGGGCGGACCGGCTCTTCAAGCCCCGCCGATGAGCCGCAGTGCGGCCGACACCCGGTGTGCGCCCCGGTTCGCGGCTCGCTCGGCACCCGCCTTGCGCACCCGTTCCAGCTCGGCGACGTCGTCCAGCAACGCCTGGGTGCCTTCCCGCACCGGGCGCAGCTCCTCGATCACCGCGTCGGCCACCGCGTCCTTGAGCACGCCGTAGGACGGGTACTGCTCGGCCAGCTCCGCCGGATCACCACCCACGCACGCGGCGAGGACGTCGAGCAGGTTGGCGATCCCCGGCCGGGTCTCCGGGGAGTAGGCCGGTACCGAACCGCCGTCCGTGCGGGCCCGGCGGATCTTGCGCCGCACCTGGTCCGGATCGTCGAGCACGAACACCACCCCGGCCGCATCGCGGGCGGACTTCGACATCTTGCGCGTCGGGTCGGCAAGGTCCTTCACCCGCGCACCGGTGGGCGGCAGCACCGCCTCCGGCACGGTGAACACCTCGCCGTAGGTGGTGTTGAACCGCCGGGCGAGAGTGCGTGCCAGCTCGACGTGCTGGCGCTGGTCCTCCCCGACCGGCACCTGGTCGGCGCCCTGCAACAGGATGTCCGCGGCCATCAGCACCGGATAGGTCAGCAGGCTCAGCCGTACCCCGGCCTGGCCCTTGGACTTCTCCTTGAACTGGATCATCCGGGCCGCTTCGCCGTAGGAGCAGGTGCATTCGAGCACCCAGGTCAGCGCCCCCAGGTCGCGGGCGAGGTCGGACTGCACGAACACGCGCTCGGCGGCGATACCCGTGGCCACCAGCACGGCGAGCTGCTCGGTGGCCAGCGCGCGCAGTTTCACCGGGTTGTGCGCGTTGGTCATGGCGTGCAGGTCGGACACGAAGTACAGGTCGTCCGGCCCGCCCTCGGCCGCCCAGCGGCGCAGCGCGCCGAGGTGGTTGCCGAGCTGGACGTGGCCGGACGGGGTGATACCGGACAGCTGGACCATGAATCTTCCTCTCCCTGGACGTGGACCCCGGGAGCAGGACACAAAAATGGCCGCCCACCGGGGCGGCCTTCGCGCGATCAGCGCAGAGCTTCGGGGCCGCCGAGGGGCGGCCACCACTGGATGCTCTGGCAACGCATGGGTCAAATATAGAACACGACCGGCCGCCACGGGCGGCGAACGGGTCTACCGTCTACCCATGTACGTCGTCTTGCTCACCTACACCGCCCCCATCTCGGACGTCGACCTCGCACTCCCGGACCACGCGGAATGGCTGGCAAAGCAGTACGAACACGGCCATTTCCTGGCCTCGGGTGCACAGAACCCGCGGGTCGGCGGCGTGATCATCACCCGCCCGATGACCCGCGGCAAACTCGACGCGATCCTCGCCACGGACCCGTTCGCCGTGCAGCACCTGGCGCGCTACGAGATCGTCGAGTTCTCGCCGACCCGCACGGCACCGGAACTGCGGTTGGTCAACGAGGCCCTGTCGCACTGAGCACGCTCGACCCGCGATCAGTTCCGCAGCCCGCGGTCCATGGTCGCGACGCAGCTCGGCCGCGGAGTACGCGCGATCCTGCGACGGCCGTCGCCCGGTGCTGACCGGGGTTTGCGACGGCAGCGGGATCTCGAGCACCCGCAGGCCGAGCGCGTGCCCCGGCCGGCCGCGCCAGGCGGGCACGCGGATCCGGGCGGTGCCCACGCGGCGTTCCCGGTCCCCGGCCGACTGCGGGATCGCCACATCCCACCAGGGGATTTCGCTGCCGGTCAGCCGTTTCGGCCCGAACACCTGCCAGCCGCCGGGGAACGGGTTCGGGGCTCGGCGCGGAAGCGGCCGTGACGGTGAGCATCACGTTCTTGCCGGTATCCGGACGTGCGCAATCCCTGCGGACCCGCAGCTCGCTCCGCTTCGTGTCCGCCTGATCCAACACGGCGTGCGCGACGAGCCGGATGACCGCGCGGGCTTGCCGCGGGTTCCAGCGACGTGACCACGGCGCCGGGCACCGAGGTGGACACCTGCTGCTTCACCGCGGCCAGGTACCCCTTGCGGTATCGCATCGGCCCAGCCTCACCCGCGCCGCCGCCGGCACTGCTACTCAGGCGGCCTTGGCCAGGTCGTTCTTGGCCTTCTTCAGCGCCAGCACCGGGCACTTCTTGCAGCGGCTCTTCGAGCGGCAGCACTTCTTCTTGACCTTGCCCTTCTTCATGAGTTTGCGCACGACGGCCCGTGGGTCGTCGGGGTGTTTCTTGCCCACGTGCGCTCCTCGTCGAAGGCCGGTTTTCCTCAGCGTGAGGTTAGGTGAGGCTAACCGACAACAGGGCGTGGCGCTACTCACACTGCGGCGGCAGGTATCCTGATGAAGTCCGCGTGTGGCCAGAGCCGGTCATGCCGACCGGCGCCGTGGCCTGCAGGCCGGGTTCCCGCTCGCAGCGCGGCCGCCCACCCGCCTTTTCTTCGACGTTCAGGAGTCCTCGCGTGCCCGCAGCCAGTGCCATCGCGGTCGAACCCGGCCGCGCGTCCGGCAAGACCCGGCCCGACCTGCGCAACGTCGCGATCGTCGCACACGTCGACCACGGCAAGACCACCCTGGTCGACGCGATGCTCCGGCAGTCCGGCGCGTTCGCCGAACGAGCCGAGGTCGTCGACCGCGTGATGGATTCCGGTGAGCTCGAACGCGAGAAGGGCATCACCATCCTCGCGAAGAACACCTCCATCCACCGGCAGACCGCGGGCGGCCCGATCACCATCAACGTGATCGACACCCCCGGCCACGCCGACTTCGGCGGTGAGGTCGAGCGCGGCCTGGCCATGGTCGACGGCGTGGTGCTGCTGGTCGACGCGAGCGAGGGCCCGCTGCCGCAGACCCGCTTCGTGCTGCGCAAGACGCTCGAGGCAGGCCTGCCGGTGATCCTCGTGGTGAACAAGGTGGACCGTCCGGACGCGCGCATTGCCGAGGTCGTCGAGGAGACCCACGACCTGCTGCTCGACCTGGCGGGCGACATCGAGGACGCGGACCTGGACGCGGTGCTCGACCTGCCGGTGGTCTACGCCTCCGCGCGGGCGGGCAAGGCGAGCCTGACCGCTCCGGTGGACGGTGGGCTGCCGGAGAGCGAGAACCTCGACCCGCTGTTCGACACGCTGCTCGGGCACGTGCCGCCGCCGGTCGCCGATCCGGACGCCCCGCTGCAGGCGCTGGTCACCAACCTCGACGCGTCCAACTTCCTCGGCCGCATCGCGCTCATCCGCATCCACGCCGGCAAGCTGCGCAAGGGCCAGACCGTGGCCTGGATGCGCGAGGACGGTTCGGTGCAGAACGTGCGGATCTCCGAGCTGCTGGTCACCGAGGCACTCACCCGGGTGCCCGCCGCCGAGGCCGCGGCGGGTGATCTGGTCGCCATCGCGGGCATCCCGGACATCACCATCGGCGACACCCTCGCCGACCAGGAGAACCCGGTCGCACTGCCGCGGATCACCGTGGACGAGCCGGCGATCTCGATGACCATCGGCGTCAACACCTCACCGCTGGCCGGAAGGGGCGGTGGCGACAAGGTCACCGCGCGGCTGGTCAAGGCGCGCCTCGACCAGGAGCTGATCGGCAACGTGTCGATCCGCGTGCTGCCCACCGAACGCCCGGACACCTGGGAGGTGCAGGGCCGCGGCGAGCTGGCGCTGGCCATCCTGGTCGAGCAGATGCGCCGCGAGGGCTTCGAGCTGACCGTCGGCAAGCCGCAGGTGGTGCTGCGCACCATCGACGGCAAACTGCACGAGCCGTTCGAGCGGCTCTACATCGACTCGCCGGAGGAGCACCTCGGTGCGATCACCCAGCTGCTCGCGTCCCGCAAGGGCCGGATGGAAGACATGAGCGGCAACGGCACCGGCCGGATCAAGCTGATCTACGTGCTGCCCTCGCGCGGCCTGATCGGTTTCCGCACCGACTTCCTCACCGAGACCCGCGGTACCGGTATCGCGAACCACGTGTTCGAGGGCTACTTCCCGTGGGCGGGCGAGATCCGCACCCGGCACAGCGGCTCGCTGGTCGCCGACCGGTCCGGCCCGATCACCGCGTACGCGATGATCCAGCTGGCCGACCGCGGCACGTTCTTCGTCGAGCCGGGTGCCGAGGTGTACGAGGGCATGGTCGTGGGCGAAAACCCGCGCATGGAAGACCTCGACATCAACATCACCAAGGAGAAGAAGCTCACCAACATGCGCTCCTCCACCGGGGACGAGCTGGAGCGTCTTGCCCGGCCGCGCAAGCTCGGACTCGAGGAGGCGCTGGAGTTCTGCGCCGTCGACGAGTGCGTCGAGGTGGCCCCGGAGGTCGTCCGCGTCCGCAAGGTCACGCTGGACATCTCCACCCGGGCCAAGGAGCGTTCGCGCGCCAAGAGCCGCGACAACAACTGAGCCAGAGCTGTGTGAAGGGCGCCTCCCGGCGACGGGAGGCGCCCTTTTGCGTGAACCCCGAGGGCCTGCTGTGCGTCCACCCTGTTGGCGGTACCGAGTCCGGTGCCGCCGGGTGGTGGTGGATGTGGGAATCTCGGTGCCTGCCCCGGGCCGGGCGTGGCAGCATGTCCGCTCGGATCCATCGGGCCGGCGGCAACTTCGGGAGGACGAGCGTGCGATTCGGACGCCGGGCGGCGCCGGTGCTGGCACTGGCGGGGGTGCTGCTCGCCGCGTGCTCGAACACCCCGCCACCCCCGGTGGTCACCTCGACGCCGCCGCCGAGCACGTCGGAGCAGCCCGCGGCGTCGCAGATCGTGGCCGGCGTCGACGACGTGGTCGGCGGCTACAACCCGCACGCCATCGCGGACTCCTCCACGATCACCACGGCGCTGTCCCAGCTGCTGCTGCCCTCGGTGTTCCGGCAGTCCGACGACGGCACCCGCACCCTCGACAAGACGCTGATGACCTCGGCCGAGGTCGTTTCGCAGACGCCGTTCACGGTCCGGTACGAGATCCGCCCGGACGCCTCCTGGTCCGACGGCGCGCCGATCGCCACCGAGGACTTCATCTACCTGGCCAACTCCATGAAGACCCAGCCCGGCGTGGTCGAACCGGCAGGCTACCGGCAGATCTCCGACATCGAACCGCGCGACGGCGGCAAGGGCGTCGAGGTCACCTTCAGCAAGCCGTACCCGGCCTGGCAGACGCTGTTCGACGACCTGCTGCCGCAGCACCTGCTCAAGGACGCCCCCGGCGGCTGGCAGGCCGCGCTGGCGTCGAGCTTCCCCGCGGTGGCCGGGCCGTTCGCGATCAAGAACCTGGACACCGCACGCGGTGAGGTGGTCCTGCAGCGCAACGACCGGTACTGGGAGAAACCGGCCGCGGTCGACACGCTGACCCTGCGCCGCTCCGATCCGTCCGACATTGCGAACGCGCTGCGCATCGGCAACGACCAGTTCTCGCTCACGCACCCCGATTCCACCGGTCTTCAGCTGCTCAACGAACTGGGCCCGGCCATCCAGCTGCACACGCTGCCCCGCCCGCTCACCGCATCGGTGCTGCTGCGCCCGGTGAGCGCCACGCTGTCGGACTCCCGCGTGCGCGCCGGAGTCACCGCACTGCTGGACCGGACCAAGCTGATCAACGCCGGAACCAAGGGCGGCCCGTCCGCGGCGCTCAAGGCGGATGCCCAGGTGCTGCCGCCCTCGGCGCCGGACTACGCGGCCACCATTCCGGCCGGTCCGCCCGCCGCACCGGATCCGGCGAAGGCCGACGAGTACTTCACCGCCGCCGGGTACAAAAAGGACGCCGGGGTGTGGCGCAAGGACGGCAAGGCGCTGTCGCTGGTGCTCGCGTCGCCGGGCGAGCAGGAGCCCTACGCCTCCATCGTCAAGGAGCTGTCCACGCAGTTGATCGCAGGCGGGGTCGAGGTCAACACGATCACGCCGCAGCCGCGCGACCTGTTCTCCTCGATGCTGGCGATGCCGGTGGTCGACGGCAAACAGCAGGCGGGACCGGATACGAACGGCAACGTGGGCGTCGACATCGCGGTGGCCGGCCTGCCGGTGGGCGGCGACCCGGCGACCGTGCTGGCGTCCACCTTCGGCTGCGCGCCCGGACAGTCCACAACGGACAAGACGAAACCGGTGGTGCCGGCCAATCCCGCGGGCCTGTGCGATGAGAGCCTGCAGGCCACGATCGACTCGGCACTCACCGGCTCGGCCACCCTCGCCGATTCGCTGAAGACGCTGGAACCCCGGCTGTGGTCGTCGAACGTGCTGATCCCGCTGTTCCAGGACGCGGAGATCCTGGCCGTGGGCAAGGGTATCTCCGGTCTGACGCCGGGACCGCCGATGCAGGGACCGTTCAGCTCCGCGGTGAACTGGACCCGCGGCAGCAGCTGAGCCGCCCGCCCCGGACGCCGTGGCGCCGGGGCGGGGCAGCGGATCAGATCAGCTGCAGGCTTTCCGCGAAGTGGCAGGCCACCGGATGCTCCTGGCCGCGGTCGACCAGCGCGGGTTCCTCCGTGCTGCACTTCTTGCGGCCCGCCTCGTCCAGCTGGTTCGCGAACTTCGGGCAGCGGGTGCGGAACCGGCAGCCGGACGGCGGGTTCGCCGGGCTGGGCACGTCGCCGGTGATCACGATGCGCTCGCGGGTGCGTTCCTTGCGCGGGTCGGGCACCGGGATCGCCGAGATCAGCGCCTGGGTGTAGGGGTGCGCCGGGTTCGTGAACAGCGCCTCGGACGGCGCCGTCTCCACGATTTTGCCCAGGTACATCACCGCGATCCGGTCCGCCACGTGCCGCACCACGGAAAGGTCGTGCGACACGAACAGGTAGGACAGCCCGAACTCGGCCTGCAGGTCCTTGAGCAGGTTGAGCACGCCTGCCTGGATGGAAACGTCCAATGCGGACACCGGCTCGTCGAGCACCAGCACCTTCGGCCGCAGTGCGAGCGCGCGGGCGATGCCGATGCGCTGGCGCTGGCCGCCGGAGAACTCGTGCGGGAACCGGTTGCCGTGCTCCGGCCGCAGGCCGACGGTCTGCATCAGGTCGCGGACCTGCTGTTTGCCGCCGTCGTTGTACAGGCCGTGGATGCGCAGCGGTTCGGCGATGATCTCGTTCACCGGCAGCCGCGGGTCCACCGACGCGTACGGGTCCTGGAACACGATCTGCATGCTGCGCCGCAGCCGCTGCAGTTCCCGGTTGTGCATGGCGCCGAGGCTGCGGCCCTCGTAGGTCACCTCGCCGGAGGTGAGCGGCTGCAGTGCCAGCGCCACCCGCGCGGTGGTCGACTTCCCGCAGCCGGACTCGCCGACCAGCGCCAGTGTCTCGTGCTCGTAGATGTCGAAGGACACGTCCGACACCGCCTGCACCGCACCGGTGGTGCGCCGAAAGAGGCCACCCCCGCGGATCGGGAAGTGCTTGACCAGGTTCTTCGCGGACAGGACCGGCGTCCGTACCGCCGTCGCCTCGCTCATCGGTTCGTCTCCGTGTCGGTCGCGGCGTCCACGGCCGCCGGGACGGCATCCGTATCGGCCGAGGTGGCGCTGAACAGCTCCGCCGGGTCCCGCCCGACGACCTGCTCGGTGAAGTGGCACGCCGCGTGCTGGCCGCCGGGGCCTTCCACGAGCGGCGGCTCTTCCTGGTCGCAGATGTCCTGCGAGAGCGGGCAGCGCGGGCTGAACGGGCAGCCCGGCGGCATGTTCGTGGTCGCGGGCGGCGAACCGGTGATCGGGGTGAGCCGTTCGGTCTTCACGTCCAGCCGCGGCAGGCTGCCGAGCAGGCCGAGGGTGTAGGGCATCCGCGGGGTGTAGAAGATCTCGTCGACCGTGCCGGACTCGACCACCTTGCCCGCGTACATCACGTGCACCCGGTCGGCCTGGCCGGCGATCACCCCGAGGTCGTGGGTGATCAGCACCATCGCGGCGCCGGTCTCCTTCTGCGCGGCCTGCAGCGCTTCCAGGATCTGCGCCTGCACCGTCACGTCGAGCGCGGTGGTCGGCTCGTCCGCGATGATCACGTCCGGGTTGTTCGCCATCGCGATCGCGATCACCACGCGCTGGCGCATCCCGCCGGAAAGCTGGTGCGGATACTCGTTCGCGCGCTGCTGCGGGTTCGGGATGCGCACCAGGTCGAGCAGGTCGACCGCCTGCTTCTTCGCGACGTCCTTGCGCACGTCGTGGTGCGCGGTGATCGCCTCGGCGATCTGGTCGCCCACGGTGTACACCGGATTCAGCGAGGTCATCGGGTCCTGGAAGACCATCGAGATGCCCTTGCCGCGGACCTTGTTCAGGTCTTTTTCGCTGGCCTTCAGCAGTTCCACCCCGTCGAAGCGGATGGAACCGGAGACCTTGGCGGTGCGCGGCAGCAGGCCCATCACAGCCAGCGACGTCACGGACTTGCCGGAGCCGGACTCGCCGACGATGCCGAGCACCTCGCCGCGCTGCAGCTGGTAGTTCACCCCGCGCACGGCCTTGACCACGCCCTCGCCGGTCGGGAACTGCACGGTCAGGTCCTCCACCACGAGGACCGGGTCACCAGTGTGCTCGGTCATGCGCGCACCTTCGTCTGCTGGGGGTCGAACGCGTCCCGCAGGCCGTCCCCGATGAAGTTGATCGTCAGCGCGATCAGGATGATGAAAATGCCCGGGAAGTAGAACAGCCACGGGCGGGTGTCCACCGCCGTCTGCGCGGTGGACACGAGCAGTCCGAGCGAGGTGTCCGGCACCTGGACCCCGAAGCCGAGGAACGACAGCGCGGTCTCGAGCAGGATGCCGATGGACACCAGGATCGTCAGGTTGACGATGATCGCGCCGAGTGCGTTGGGCACCAGGTGCCGGAAGATGATCCGCGCGTCGCTCGCGCCCAGTGCCTTCGAGGCCTCGATGAATTCCTTTTCCCGCAAGGAAAGCACCACGCCGCGGGCCACGCGGGACACGTAGGCCCAGTACAGGCCCGCGATGACCACCGCGATCAGCCACCAGGTGCCGCCCGACTGGTGTGCGAGCACCGCGGCCACCGCGAGCAGCGGCAGGGTGAGCACGAGGTCGGAGATGCGCATCAGCAGGGTGTCGATCCAGCCGCGGTAGTAGCCCGCCACCGAACCCCAGATGGTGCCCACGATCGTGGCGAACAGTGCGACCAGCACGGAAATCTGCAGCGAGATCTGCGTCCCGCGCATCACCTGGGCGAACTGGTCGTGGCCGACCGCGTCGGTGCCGAACGGGTGCTCACCCGAGGGCGGCGCGGAGTTGTCCGGGGTGATGCTGTCCGGGCCGTACTTCCACACCGCTCCGCCGATGTAGGCGAAGAGCACGATCAGGATGAACACGACGAGGCTGATCATCGCCAGCCGGTGCTGCAGGAAGCGCCGGAAGACCAGCTGTGCCTGGCTGCGTTCCTTGACGGTGAACTCGCGTTCCGGCGCACCGCGGGGGGTCTGCGGATCGTCCGGGGCGAAGCGGGAGCCACCCAGTGTGGTGGGAGTCGAGTCAGGCATAGCGGATCCTCGGGTCGAGCAGGCCGTAGAGCAGGTCGGCGATGAGGTTGAGCAGGATGATGAACGTGGCCGCGATGAGCAGCCACGCCTCCACGGCGTACACGTCGCTCGTCTTGATCCCGTTCAGCAGGAACGCGCCCGCGCCCTGCCACTGGAAGACCGTCTCGGTCACCACCGCGCCACCCAGGATGGAACCGAGGTCCAGCGCGGTCACGGTGGTCAGCGGGATGAGCGCGTTGCGCAGTGCATGCCTGCGGGTCACCGTCCAGCGGGGCAGGCCCTTGGCCCGTGCCAGCCGCACGTAGTCGCTGTTGAGCACTTCCAGCATGGACGCGCGCTGGAACCGGCTCCACGCCGCGTAGCTGGTCAGCGCGAGCGAGATGGTCGGCAGGATCAGATGGCCGAGCACGTCGCCGAACTGGTTCCAGAACCCGCTGCCGCTGGCGATCACCGACGAGGAGCCGATCGTGTAGAAGATCTGGTCGCCGACGGCGGTGTTGATGGAAATGCCGACCTGCTTGAGCACGATCGCGAACCAGAACGCCGGCATGGACAGGAACAGGAAGCCGAAGAAAGTCGCCGTGTAGTCGAACTTCGAGTACTGGCGCGCGGCGCTGATCACGCCGATGATCACCGCGAGGATCAGCGCGACCACCATGGCGAGCACGATCAGCCGCAGCGTCACGCCGAAACGGGCGAACACCTCGTGGCCGATGTTGAGGTTGGACTGCACCGACGGGCCGAAGTCACCGCTGAAGATGCCGGTGATCCAGTGCCAGTACCGCTCGAGGATCGGCTGGTCGAGGTGCAGCCGGATGCGCTCCAGCTCGATGGTGCGCGGTGGTGGCGGCGGATTTCTCGAGATCAGCGGGCTCAGCGGATTGGCCGACAGCGAGACCATCACGAATACGACGAATGTCGAAACGATCAGAATCGGCACCGAGATCAAGAGCCGGCGCAGTGCGAAGGCAAGCATGGAGGTCTTCCTGCTCTGGGCGGTGTTCTGCCGGCGCACGCCGCTGGTGGTGGCAGGGCCGGGCGACGAAACGAGGCAAGTGCGAGTTCGGGACGGAATCGGGCAAATGGTGAGGGACCGGCATTCCTGCCGGCCCCTCACCGGTGTTCACGCGAATCTACCGGGTGGTGATCACTTGCGGTTGCCCCACTCCGACATGTTGTAGACCGGCCCGTCCAGGGTCGAGTTGTTCCGGATGTTCCCGATCTTGTCCGAGGACGCGAGGAAGGTCGGCTTCTGGTAGAGCGGAAGCACGTACGCGTCGTCGGAGAGGATCTGGTCGGCCTGGTTGAGCAGGTCGGCCGCCTTCGTCTGGTCGGTCTCCGCGTTGGCCTGGGCCATCAGGTCGTCGACCTTCGGGTTGGTGTACTTGCCGTAGTTGCTGCCCTGGCCGGTGCCCCACAGCTGCTTCGCGCCACCGAACGGGAACGGCGAGGACACCCAGGCGAAGGTGATGATGTCGTAGTCGCCGCTGGTGGTCGTGCTGCCGAGGTCGTCGGTCGAGGACACGTTGATCTTGAGCCCGAGCGGGGCCACCGCCTGTGCGAACAGCTGGCACTCGTCCTGGCGGATCTGGTTGCCGACGGTGTAGCGGATGTTCATCGGCGGGACGGTCTTGCCCTTCGGGTCGACCAGCTGCTGGCCGTTGATCTTGTAGCCGGCGTCGGTCAGGATCTTCTTCGCCTTCTCGATGTCACCGTTGCCCTGGCCGGTCGAGGAGATGGTGTCCTTGTAACCGGTCTGCTGCGGCATGAAGTTGTGGCTGTTGAGCGGCTGCACCTTGTCGGTGAACTGGCCGACCGTCTTGGCGATGATGTCCTTGCGGTTGACCGCGGTGAACATCGCCTGGCGCAGCGCCTTGTCCGCGAGGAACGGGTTCTTCAGGTTGAAGTCGTAGTGCTCCCACTGCAGGCCGAGGCCGATGTAGGAGGAGATGTTCGGCATGTTCTTGACCTGGTTGACCAGGTCGACCTGCGGCTGCGGGTAGATGACCTGCACCTCGTTGTTCTGCAGCGCGGTCGGCTCCTGCGTGGCGTCGGTGATGATCCGGAAGACCACGCTCGAGAGCTTCGGCTTCGCGCCCCACCACTTCTCGTTCGGAACCTCGGTCGCCGACTGGTTGTTCACGAACTTGGAGAGCTTCCACGGCCCGCCGGTCCAGGTCGGGACGGTGTCGCCGAACCACTTGTACGAGGACGCGAGGCCGGCCGGGGTGTTGATGTCCCCGTGCTGCTTGGCCAGGTGCGCCGGGTACATGCCGCCGGAGGAGCCCCACAGCTTCTTCCAGTCGGTGAACGGCTGGGAAAGCGTGGCGGTCACCGTCTTGCCGCCGTCCGAGCCGACCACCGAGGTGAGCTGGTCGTAGCCGGAGGTGTCGGCGGGGGCGCAGTCGGTGCAGTCCTTGCCGTTCTGCACCTTCCAGTTGTAGATGAAGTCGTCGGCCGACAGCGGCGTGCCGTCCGACCAGACCGCCTTCGGGTTGATCTTGTAGACGATCGTCGTCGGGTTGGTCAGGTCCGCGGACTCGACGAAGTCCTTGTTCAGCACCGGCTTGAGGTCCGGCGTCGAGTAGAAGGTGTAGGGCAGCAGACCCTTGGTGACCTCACCGGTTTCGAAGACGTTGCCCTCGGCCGAGGTGACGTTCCAGTTCGGCACGTTCTTCTCCAGCACGTAGCTGACGTCGCCGCCGTCCTGGAGCTGATCGGCCGGAACCGCGTTGCAGGTGTTCGGGTTCTGGTCGCAGTCCGCGAATGCCTGCCCGGTCTGCGTCGCGCCGTTGCCGCCGCCACCGCCGCAGGCGGAGAGCAGAAGGGCCGCGCCCGCGACGAAAGCACCGAGCTTCACCGCGCGCGACCTTGTCGTCACTAACATTCATTCTCCTTGCTCGACGCCGTCGCGGGTGTGCGAGGCGACCTCTTCCTGACCGCAAGCACCGAGGTAATCGCGTTGCTCACCGTAGTCGTGCAACTTAGGCACTGGACAGACGGCGAAACCATCGATCCGGACACTCTCAGTGAGATCGTTGTGGAACAGCAATCTCGTCCTGACGAGCTCCACCACGGGTTCTCCCCACAGTCGACTACCTAGCGTATCCGATCGTGAGTTTTTTGCGAACCTGTTCGGGTGGTTGCGCGGCCCGGCCGGGCATTCGGCTCGGGGGACAATATCCCACGCTCCGCAGTTTGGGGACCCCTTCGAATGGCGCAGTCGCGTTGCCCGGATGGACCAGAAGTGACAAAGAATTAACCCGATCCCGTGACGTCGAAATGCGGCCGCCGCGGATCGGCCGCTCTCCAGCCCAGGTCCAGGCAGTGGTCCGCACTGTTCGAGGGCGTGCGGCCCGGCCGGGCGGCCGCCGCCGGACGCCTCCGCGCGGCAGGCCGGCAGCGTGGCTGCCCGGCGGTCTGGACCTGTCGTGGCCGGACGGTGATTCCGCGCGGCGGAACGTTCCGCATCCGGGAACGTCCAGCTGCCGGGACGGCAGTCCGATGGGCTGGGATGCTCCTGCATCTTCGCGTGCACGCGGGTCGCGCTGCCCGTGCTGCGCCGGATGGTCGTTAACCTGGGACGGTGAAGCGGAAGCTGCTGCTGGTCCACGCGCACCCGGACGACGAGAGCATCACGACCGGCGGCGCCATCGCCCGGTACGCGGCCGAGGGCGCGGACGTCTTCCTGGTGACGTGCACCCTCGGCGAGGAAGGCGAGATCGTGCCGCCGCGGCTGGCCCGGCTGGCCGCGGGGGAGGCCGACCAGCTGGGCGGCTACCGGTACGGCGAGCTGAGCGCCGCGTGCGCCGCGCTCGGCGTCACCCGCCACGAATACCTCGGCGGGATCGGCCGGTGGCGGGATTCCGGGATGGCGGGCACACCTGCTGCGGGGCACCCGCGTGCGTTCACCGCGGGCTCGAGGGCGGCGCAGACCGTGCAGCTGCGTGCGCTGATCGAGGAGCTGGCGCCACAGGTCGTGGTCACCTACGACGCGTTCGGCGGCTACGGCCACCCCGACCACATCCGGGCGCACGAGATCACCATGGCCGCGACCGAGGACGCCCCCTCCGTCGCGCGGGTGTTCCACGTGGTCCAGTCCACGGCCGCGCTGGCCGACGGCCTCGCCGAACTGCGCGCGGACGATACGTCTCCTTTCCGGGTGCCCGCCGACGACGAACTGCCGTCGGTGCCGGACGAGAAGATCGCCACCGCGCTCGACATCTCCGCGCACCTCCCGGCGAAGCTCGCCGCACTGCGCGCACACGAGACACAGCTGACTGTCACGGACGGAGCCGTGGTCCACTTCGCACTCACCAACAGCATCGCGCAGCCGCTCGGGCGGGCCGAACACTTCGTGCTCGCTCGCGGCGACGCGGACGGTGCCGCCACCGATCTGTTCGGCGGGCTGTAACGGTGGCCGCCCCGCTCTCCCGCGCCCAATGGCTCACGCTGTTGCTGGTCAGCTTCGACGCCGTACTGCTGGCCCTGCTGGAAGTGTTCTTCCTGCCGCTGCGGGTCGGCTCACTCGGCGAGGTGCCGCTGCCGGTGACCGCACTCGTCGGCGCGGTCACCACGCCGTGGCTCGTGCTGACTGTCGCGAAACTCGTGCGGCCGGGGCTCTCGTTCGTGCCGCTGGCGGTGTGGGTGGTCGTGGTCTTCGTGATCGGGCTGACCGGCCCCGGCGGCGACCTCGTGCTCGTGCAGGACTGGCGGGCACTGCTGCTGCTCGGCGCCGGCGCGCTGCCTGCCGCGCTGGTCCTCGGCGGCGGTCTCGGCCGGGCCACCGCGGTGAGTGGCGCCGGACATGGCTGAGGCCGTTTCCGACCGCCAGGTCGTCGCGGTGCTGCGGCCGTTCGTCCGTGCCTGCGCGCCGATGCTCGACGCGCTGCGGGACTCCGATCCGTTCGGGCTGCAGGCCCGTGCCCGCCGCGGTGAGGACGAGTTCGCCGACGACGGGCTGCGGAAGAAGGTCCTCGACGCGCTCACGTCGGTGAAGGTTCCCGGCACCGCGGCATGGGCGGCGATGGACATCGACCAGCGCGCCGGCTGGTGGGTCAACCGGGTCGGCCGGCTCACCGCACTGCTCACCTCGATCCCCGGACTCGGTGGCGCGCTCGCCGACCGGCTGCCGGTGCAGGACGCACTGGGTGCTGCGTCGCAAGGGTTGCTGCTGTGTGCGCTCGCCGGCGAGTACGGAGTGACCGACGTCGGCAGCAGGGTCCGGCTCATCGCGTCCGTACTGTTCGACCGCGACGTCGATCCCCGGCTGGCCGCGGGCGAGCACGCCGGGCACGACGAGTCCGCAGAGGACAGTGCGGCCGAGCAGCTCACCGAGGAGCTCGACGAATCACGGCGCACGCACGGCAAGGTCACCGTGAAGGCGGTCGCGGGCACACTCTGGCGGCTTGGCCGGTCACTCTGGGGTATCACCGGGGAACTGGAGAAGCGTCCGCGCGGCCGGTTCTACCACCGGCTGATCGGGATGCTGCCGGTGCTCGGCGCGGCAGGCGACTACTTCGGGGAACGCGCCGGGCTCAAGACGGTGTGGAAACGTGCGCACGCCTGGCTGATGGCGAATTCCTCGCGCTGGGACTGAACGTTCACCGCCAGAACAGGAACGCGGTCTGCCCGATGTTCGCGCCGAGCGAGCTGCCGCCGATCACCGTGAAGATCTTCCCCGCCACGAACCACAACAGATCCGAAACCGGGCGGAAGATGAAGAACACCGCGAACAGCGCCAGCGGCGCCCACGGCCGCACCCGCGCGCCGAACATCCGTGCTTGCGGTGACAGATAGGGCTCCAGCGCGCCCCAGCCGTCCAGCCCCGGCACCGGGAGGATGTTCAGCAGGAAGGTCATCACCTGCAGCAGTGCCAGATAGGACAGTCCGTAGAACAGGCCGGTCGCCATCGGCACGAGCGCGATCACCAGGCACAGCGCAGCCCCCGCGGCCAGGTTGCTGAGCGGCCCCGCGAGCGAGACCCACGACGACGTCGCCCGGCTGCGCAGCGCGCCGCGGTTGATCCACACCGCACCGCCGGGCAGCGGAATCCCGCCGATCAGCAGGAAGATCAACGGCAGCAGCAGCGACAGCACGGGGTCGGTGTAACGCCGGACGTCCAGCGAGAGGTACCCCTTGTGGGCGACTTCGTGGTCACCGCCGCGGAACGCGACGAAGGCGTGGCCGAACTCGTGCAACGTGAGCGACGCGATCCAGCCGCCCGCGACGAGCAGGACGACGCCCGCGACGAACATCGGGTCGCGGCTACCGAGAAGGGACGAGGAGTCACCGTATGCGGCCAGGAAACCGCCGGCCACGGTGACGGCGAGGATGCCGAGGAAGATCGGGCTCGGACGCACTGCTGATCTCTGCACCCCACCAGTCTTCCGTATGCCCGGTGTGAAGTCTTCGGCGTGTCCCCTTGCGCAGCCGGCGAGACGTATCCCCCGAACTCGCTACTCCGCTTGACCTGGCCGCACTACACGGGTGTAATCACAGTGATGTCATTCGTTGTCGAGGGGACACCGGGTGTCGTTTCACCACCGCCAGCCTGGGGAGTGCGTAGGAGCGAGGAGGCGGACGTGCGGTTGGAAGCGGAGAGCAAGGAATGGGGGCACGTCGTGGGTTGGGGAGAGAACCCGGAGCAGGAGCTCGGGGATCTGACCGACCTCTTCGACCCCACCGAGGAGCAGGAGTGGCAGGAACGCGCGCTGTGCGCGCAAACCGACCCGGAGGCGTTCTTCCCTGAGAAGGGCGGCTCGACCCGCGAGGCCAAGCGGATCTGCCTTGGCTGCGAGGTCAAGGACGAATGCCTCGAGTACGCACTTGCGCACGACGAGCGCTTCGGCATCTGGGGCGGACTGTCCGAACGCGAACGGCGGAAGCTGAAGAAGCGGGCCTGAACGGGCCGGTTGGGCTGCGGCGTGTCCGCGGAATGCGCGGACCGTGAGCCCGATCAGGGTGTCTTCTGGGGGTGCAACCCCCGGATCCCGCCCGGGGCTCGCCCCCGGAACCCCGTGGGTGGCGGCTCGGTCTTGCTGCTCCCGGGACGTCAGTGGGCGGGAATCCCGTGGTGGGTGGCTTGATCCGGGCGCTCCCGGGACGAGTCTTCGGTGCCGGTGGGTGCGGTGATCGAGTTGCCCCGGGACGGGTCTTCGGGTCTCGGTGGTGGCGGACTTGATCTCGTTGTTCCCGGCGTGGGTGGTCGTTTGACCCGGGTTGGTCTCGGGGGCCGCCGCTGCGCTGGGTGGATTGATCAAGTTGCGTCCGGGGTTTCGGATTCTGGTGGCGGCTCCGGGTGTGTCCTTGGTTTCCGGTGTGCGTGCCTTGATCGGGACACTTGCGGGTGGGGCTCGGATTTCTCCGGGCCGGCCGAATCCGCGGTGAGCGGGGGTGTGCCGGTGAAACCGTTGGTGTTCGGGGGTTTGTCCCTGGCCGGGCGGCGGGGTGCGGGGTGCTGCGCGCGGTCTGCCGGGGTGGCGGCGGGTGAAATCCGGGTGTGGGATGGGTTTGAACGGCGGGGTGGCGGGGCATCTGCGGGTATCGGTCGGCTTGGCGGTGGGCCGGAACAAAGTGGAGTGTCCACGCGGTGGGAACGTGGGCGGGTGCGCGCGGTTCTCGCGGGTGATCCGTCCGGGTGCGGCGTGGGTTCGGCTCGGCGGTGCGGGTGAGGCCGTAGGGTGACCGCACTGCGTCGTCCTTCCGATCAGGAGCCGTTCTTGCCCCGCACTGTCGTCCCACCCGCTGTGCGCACGTTGCCCGTACTGGCCATTGTGGTCTGTCACAACGGCGCGGAATGGCTGCCCCTGGCGCTTTCCGCATTGCGGCGCAGCACGGTCCGTCCCCGGCATGTGCTCGCCGTCGACACCGGATCCACCGACAAGACCGCGAAACTGCTCGCCGACGCCGCCGCGGGCGCCGCCGGGCCGGAAGCCACGCCGATCCTCTCCGGAGTGCTGACCACGTCGGCGGAAACCGGCTTCGCGGCAGCCGTCGCCGCGGCGATCGCACACGCCGTGCAGCGCTGGGGCGACCCCGGCTCCTGGCTGTGGATCCTGCACGACGACTGCGCTCCCGAACCGGACTGTCTCGAATCGTTGCTGCACGCCGCCGAGCAGAACCCGTCCGCCAAAGTGCTCGGGCCGCTCTCGCTGGACTGGACCGATCCGCGGCTGATCGTCGAGGCAGGTCTGTCCACCGACGCCTCCGGTCACCGCCAGCAGATGGCCGCACCGGACGAGGAACCCAGCGAAGTACTCGCCGTGCCCAGTGCGGGATCGCTGATACAGCGGGAACTCTGGCACGACCTCGGCGGCTTCGACGAGGATTTCCCGCTGCTGCGCGAGGATCTCGACTTCGGCTGGCGCGCCAACACGGCCGGCTCACTGGTGCTCTCGGTCCCCGCCGCCCGGGTCCGGCACGTCCGCGCCCTCTCCACCGGGCAACGCACACCGGCTGCCGCCACCCGGCCGCTCGCCGCGGTGAACCGCGCGCACGGCTTGCGCGTCTTCCTGGTGAACTGCGGACCCGCTTCGTACTGGCTCGGGCTGGTACGCCTGCCGGTGCTGCTGGTGCTGCGCGCCCTCGTGTTCTTCGTCCTGCGGCGCACCACCGAAGCGGGCGCCGAGCTGTCCGCGCTGCGCTATCTCTGCAGTGGCCGGGGAAACCTCCGTACGGCCAGGGCGCAGCGCAGGCAACTGCCCCGGCCCGGCACCGTCCGCGGGCTCTTCACCAGCCGGATCACCAGGCTGCGCAACGCGATCCGGGCCGGTGTGCTCGGGCTCGTCCGGCGCGGCGTGCAGCGCGACGTCGCACTCGGCACGGTGCCCGACCACGTCGAGCAGGAGTCCGCCTGGGTTCCGCCGGAGGCGCTGGCTGCGTCCGGTGCACAGCCGGTCGGCCCGAACGCGCTGCCCGCCGGTGCGTTGCGCGGCCTGAGCACCCGGGGGTCGCGGCTGCGCCGGCCGGGCACCGTCGTCGCGGTAACCCTGCCGGAGGCGGCACGGGAATCCGAAGCGGACCGGGAGACGACGGACGGGCCGTCGCCATTGCCCCGGCAGGAGGAACCGGCCGCCGAACCGGACCTCGTCTTCGTCCCGGTCGACCGTCGCCGCGTGCTCGCGGCCACCGTGTTCGCACCGCCGGTCGTGCTGGTCGTGGTGCTCACCGTGCTCGCACTGGTGATCAACCGCGACCGGCTCGGCCTCGACCTGTGGGGCGGGCAGCTGCTCCCGGTCGGCGGGCTGGGGGAAATCTGGTCGACCTACCTGTCGCCGTGGCATCCGATCGCGGGCGGCACCGGCGCGCCGGCACCGGCGACACTGCCGGTGCTCGGCACGCTCGGTGCGATCTTCACGCCGATCGGCGGACCCGCCGCGCTCGTCGCGATCCTGCTCATCGGGGACCTCCCGCTCGCTGCGCTCAGTGCCTACGCGGCCACCCGCAAGCTCCCGGTCCGCCGGTGGGTCCGTGCGGCCATCGCGGCGGCTTACGCGCTGTTGCCCGCCGCCACCGCGTCGGTCGCGCAGGGACGGCTGGACGTCGTGGTGGTCCACCTCGTGCTGCCGCTCGTGGCCGCGGGCATCGCCCGGCTGCTCACCCGGCCCGGCACGCGCTGGCTGCACGTTTCGGCGCTGTCCGCGTTCGGGGTCGCGCTGCTCGGCGCGTTCTCCCCGCTCGCGCACGGCCTCGCCCTCATCGGCCTGCTGGCCGGATTCGTGGTGCTGCCCGCGCCGTCCGGGCTGGCCCGGCGGGTGGCGTCGGTCGGCATCGTGGTGATCCTGCCGCTGGTGCTGCTGCTGCCGTGGCCGACGGTGCTGCTGCGCCACCCCGAACTGCTGGTGCAGGGACTCGGCGGGCCGGTCGCGCCCGCGTCCGGCGCGGACCTGGCCGGGCTCGCCCCCGGTGGGCCCGGTGCGTGGCCGATCGGGGTCGCGGTGCTCGCCGCGACGCTGGTCGCGCTCGTCGTCCGGCCACGCAGAGAAGTCGTCGCCGGGCTCGCGCTCGCGGTGCTCGGCGTCGCCGGGGTGTTCCTCGTCCGGCAGGTACCCCTCACGCCGGTGCAGGGTGGGGCACCAGCATCCGGTTACGCCGGGGTGCCGCTGCTCTTCGTCGGTGCCGGGCTGCTCTGGGCGGTGCTCGCGACCTGGCAGCGCGGCGGCACCGCGGTGCCCGCACCGTGGCTGCCGAAGGTCCTCGCGGTGGCCGGTGCCGTGGTGGTGGCCGCGCTCGCCGCAGGCGCCGTCCTCACCGGTTCCGCAGGCCCGCTCACCGCGCAGGCCCGCCCGGCGGCGGCCCCGGAGGTCGCCGCGGACGTCGCGGCCACCGGACGGGCCGTGCTCGACGTCAGCTCCGGCACCGGACCGGTACGGCAGACCGGTGGCCGGCTCGCGCACTTCGGTGACGACGAACTCGCCCCGGTCACCGGCTCCCCGGACCGGCTGGCCGGCTGGCGTCACGACCTGGGGCAGGGCGACGTCGCCACGCTCAAGCGCACGCTGGCTGCCGCGGCCGCGTCCGGAGTGCAGTACATCGTGCTGCCGGCCGGCACGGACGCACCTGCCTTCGCCGCCGCGGCAGGCGACCTGATCGCGGTGGCCGCGCCGATGTCGGACGGACGGCCGGTGCTGCGGCTGCTGCCGAAGACCGGCGAGGTCGCCCTGATCTCCCCGGAACTGGCCAAGAAAGCCGTGACCGGTGGCGGCGCGCCGGGCACGAGCCCCGGTGTCTCCCCGGTCGAGGCCCGGCTGCCGGACGTGCGTGTGCGTGCGTCGGACGGGCCGACCGGGCGGCTGCTCGTGCTCGCCGCGGAACAGGAAGCAGGCTGGCAGGCCGGCGTCAACGGCAAGGCGGTGCCGATCGTGCCCGCCTGGGGGCACCAGGTGGCGGTGTCCGTGCCCGCGCAGTCCGCCGAGGTCTCGGTGACCTTCCCCGGCACCGAACGCGGGTTGCTGCTGCTCGTGCAGCTGGCCGCGGTGCTGTTCACCGCGCTGACCGCGATCCCGTCCCGGCGCCGGTGAGGATCAGTCGCCCTCGATCACGTCCGGTTCCACGCCGAGGTACCCCGCGACCTGCTCGACCAGCACGTCGTGCACCAGATCGGCCAGTTCGGCCGGATCCTTCGCCCGCGCTTCGAGCGGACGCCGGTACAGCACGATCCGGGCCCGGGTCGGCAGTCCGGTGCGGTCGACCCCGGCCGGGACCAGCCGCGACAGCGGGACCACACCGTCGTGCAGCACACCGTCGACGGCGGTGCGCCCGTCCTCGTGGACCTCGGGCACGTCGTCGACCGCGACGTCCAGCTTGGTCAGTTCGTGCCGCCAGCGCGCCTCGATCGGCTCGAGCGCGTCGAGCACGAGTGCGTCGAACCGCTCCGCGCGGCTGGCGGCGGCAGGCAGCGACGCCGGATAGAGCGTGCCGCGCAGACCCCGGCCGTGCCGGTCCCGTCGCAGACGCTGCCGTTGTCGGTAGTCACGAGCCGTCGCCACCTCGCAAGTCTATGCGGTCGACGGCGGCACGCGCGTGTCGCCGGTACGCCCTTGCGGCGACGCGCTATCGTTTCCGATCGTGCGGAGCGTACGGAAATGTTCGCGAACGGGTTGTCCCGAACCCGCTGTCGCCACGCTCACGTATGCCTACCGCGATTCGACCGCCGTCGTCGGCCCGCTGGCCACCGCGTCCGAACCGCATTCCTATGACCTGTGCGAGGCACACGCGCTGCGGCTGACCGTGCCGAAGGGCTGGGAAGTCGTCCGGCACGAGGGCGCTTTCGCCGAGCCCGAGCAGTCCGCCGACGAGCTGACCGCGCTGGCCGAGGCCGTGCGCGAGGCCGGTCGTTCGGACCGCCCCGCCCCGCCGCCCGAGCCGGAGAACCCCTCCGGCAGGCGCGGGCACCTGCGCGTGCTCCCCGGGCGCGCCTGAACCACGCTCCCGCCGGTAGGCTTTCGCCCGCGGCGCGACCAGCGCTGCGAGGACACTATCGGCGGGGAGAAGGCGTGCCAGACCTTTCCGGCATCGTGAAGGCCTACGACATTCGCGGCATGGTCGGCGAACAGCTCGACGAGGCCCTGGTACGGGACTTCGGGGCCGCGTTCGCCCTGCTCATCAAGCCAGAGGCACCGGCGGTGGTGATCGGGCACGATATGCGCGACTCGTCGCCGGGCCTCTCGGCCGCATTCGCCGAGGGCGTGACGTCGCAGGGCCTCGACGTGGTGACGATCGGCCTGTGCAGCACCGACGAGCTGTACTTCGCGTCGGGCTCGCTGAACCTGCCGGGCGCGATGTTCACCGCGAGCCACAACCCCGCGAAGTACAACGGCATCAAGATGTGCCGTGCAGGCGCCGCCCCGGTCGGACAGGACACCGGCCTTGCCGAGATCCGCGACACCGTGGAACAGGGCGTGCCGCCGTTCGAGGGGCAGCGTGGCTCGGTGACCGAGCGGGACGTGCTCGGCGACTACGCCGGCTACCTGCGCAAGCTCGTCGACCTGAGCGGATCGCGGCCGCTGAAGGTGGTCGTGGACGCCGGCAACGGGATGGGCGGGCACACCGTGCCCACCGTCTTCGCCGGGCTGCCGATCGAGATCGTGCCGATGTACTTCGAGCTCGACGGCACCTTCCCCAACCACGAGGCCAACCCGCTCGATCCGAAGAACATCGTCGACCTGCAGGCCGAGGTGCGTGCGGTGGGTGCGGACGCCGGGGTCGCCTTCGACGGCGACGCGGACCGCTGCTTCGTGGTGGACGAGCGGGGCGAGCCGGTGTCACCGAGTGCGATCACCTCGCTGGTCGCGGTGCGCGAGCTGGCCAAGGAGCCCGGTGGAACGGTCATCCACAACCTGATCACCTCGAAGGGCGTCCCGGAGATCGTCGCCGAGCACGGCGGCAAGCCGGTGCGCACCAGGGTCGGGCACTCGTTCATCAAGGCCGAGATGGCGCGTACCGGCGCGATCTTCGGCGGTGAGCACTCCGCGCACTACTACTTCCGCGACTTCTGGCGTGCGGACACCGGTATGCTCGCCGCACTGCACGTGCTCGCCGCACTCGGTGAACAGGATGGCCCGCTGTCCTCGCTCACCCAGGACTTTTCCCGGTACGCTGCTTCCGGCGAGATCAACTCGACGGTCGACGACCAGGTCGCGCGCATGCTCGCGGTCAAGGACGCCTATGCGGGCAAGCCCGGCGCGGAGATCGACGAGCTGGACGGGCTCACCGTGCAGCTGCCCGGCGGCGCGTGGTTCAACCTGCGCCCGTCGAACACCGAACCGCTGCTGCGGCTCAACGTGGAAGCCGCCGACCGGGCTGCGGTCGAGGCGCTGACCGACGACGTGCTGGCGCTCGTCCGTGGCTGACCGCACTACTCCGCGGGGGACTTCCGGGCAGGATTGTGTCCGGAAGGTGCCCTTCTCGACCCGGTTTCGCGTGGTATGGAGGAACCATGGCCCTCACGCTTGACGCACAGCTGCTGGAGATCCTCGCGTGCCCGTCGCCGGATCACGCGCCGCTGAGCCCCGGCGCGCCGGACGATCCGGAGGCCGACGCGCTGACCTGCACCGGATGCGGCCGGGTGTACCCGGTACGCGACGGGATCCCGGTGCTGCTGCTCGACGAGGCGCTGGAACCGGGCGGTGCGGATCCGGGTACCGGGGCCGCCGGGAGCGCGGCCCCGGGTACGGGTACCGCGGGTGATGGGGCCGAGCCGGATGACGATCATGCCGACAGTGCTTGACGATTCCCTCCTCGACGATCCCGCGCGGCTGGCCGAGGCCGACCGGGCGGGCATGCTGCGTGCTGCCGCGATGGCAGGTGCGCAGGTACGGGCGACCGCCGAGGCCGCGGCCGAACTCGACCTGAGCGAGCGGCTCGACCTCGGCCGCCCGCGTTCGCTGGTGTTCATCGACCGCCCCGGTGTGAGCCGCACGCTGACCCGGCTGCTGGTCGCGCTGCTGGCCCCGGCGTGCCCGGTGCCGGTGGTGGTCGCCGAATCGGTGCCTGCCTGGATCGGCGCGCTGGACGTGGTGTTCGCGCACACCGACGACGCGGGGGACCGGGAGCTGGCCGCTGCACTGGAGCGGGCCGCCCGGTTCGGCGCTTCGGTGGTGCTGTCCGCGCCCGAGGACGGCCCGGTCGCGGCGTCCGTCGCCGGCAAGGGCGTGCTGCTCACCCCGCGGGTTCCGGTGCCGCCCGAGCTGGCGTTCCCGCGCGGGCTGGCCGCGGGCCTGCTCACCGCGAACGCGCTCGGCCTGCTGGTCGCCGACGTGCAGCTGCTCGCCGACCAGCTCGACCTGGAGGCGGAGAAGAACTACCTGGCTCGCGAGTCGTTCGCGAATCCGGCCAAAGCGCTGGCACTGCGGGTTGCGGACCGGGTGCCGCTGCTGTGGGGACTGGATCCGGTCGCAGTCGCCGTCGGCGAGCACGCGGCGCACGCTTTCGCCGCACACGCCGCCGTGGTGTGCGACGTCGCGGACTACCGGCAGGCGCTCGCGCAGCCCGCGCTGCGGCGCGCGGCGCAGTCGGGTACCGGTGAGCGGGATATCTTCGCGGACCCGGACGATCCGTCCACAGGCCCCGCGACGCGCGTGCTGCTGTTGTCGGTGCGGACCGGCCCGGCCACCGACGCGGCCCGCTACCAGGCAGGGGAGCTGCTGCCCGGTGCCGACCTGGTGGTGCCTGCCGAGGAGATCGAGGCCGACGAGATCGTCCGGGCCGCGGTGCTCGCGCTGAGATTCGAGCTTGCCGCCGTTTATCTGGGGCTCGCGGCGGGCAGCATCGGCGGTGCCGGCAGATACGAGCCGGCCACCGCCTGAGGGATCCGGGCAGGTGCGCCGGCAGCAGCACCGCCGCCGCGTGTGCCGCAGCGGCTCCGGTCCGAGGGGAAGAATTGGGGAGTTGAGGTGACAGTGGAGCTGTTGCGCAACGCCGTACGGCCCTACGCGTGGGGATCGCGTACCGAGATCCCGCGGTTGCAGGGGCGTCCGGTGCCTGCGCCGCACCCCGAGGCCGAGCTGTGGATGGGCGCGCACCCTGGCGATCCGTCGCACGTGATCGGCCCGGACGGCACCGAACGGAGCCTGCTGGAGCTCGTTGCCGCCGATCCGGTCGGCCAGCTCGGCGGCCGGTGCGCACAGCGCTGGGGCAACCGGCTGCCGTTCCTGCTGAAGATCCTCGCCGCCGAGGAGCCGCTGTCCATGCAGGCGCACCCGTCGGCGGCGCAGGCCGCGGAGGGGCACGCCCGCGAGGAGCGGCTCGGCATCCCGCGCGACGCGGCCAACCGCAACTACCCGGATCCCACCGCGAAACCCGAGCTGGTGTGCGCGCTCACCGAGTTCCACGCGCTCGCCGGGTTCCGCGATCCGCACCGCACGATCAAGCTGCTCAAGGCGATCGAGACACCGGGGCTGGCCAAGTACACCGGCCTGCTGGAGGCGCAGCCCGATCCGTCCGGGCTGCGCGCGCTGTTCACCACCTGGATCACGCTGCCGCAGTCCGCGTTCGACGAGCTGCTGCCGGAGGTGCTCGACGCCTGCGTGCGCCACCTCACCGACCACGGCGAGTTCACCCCGGAATGCCGCACCATCCTGGAACTGGGCGAGACCCATCCACGCGACGCCGGGGTACTGGCCGCGTTGCTGCTCAACCGGCTGACCCTGCGTGCCGGCGAGGCGATCTACCTGCCTGCCGGCAACCTGCACCTGTACCTGCACGGCACCGCGGTGGAGATCCTGGCCAACTCGGACAACATCCTGCGCTGCGGGCTCACCCCGAAGCACGTGGACGTGCCCGAGCTGCTGCGGGTGGTCGACTTCTCCTGCGGCGAGATGCCGGTGCAACACGGCGAAGCCGACGGACGGCGGATGGCGATCTACCACACCGACGCCCCCGAGTTCGAGCTTTCCCGGGTGGAGTGGGCCGCCGGCGAGGGTGCCGAACTGCAAGTCGACTCGGCAGGTCCGCAGATCCTGCTGTGCACCGAGGGCGACCTGCTGGTGACCGCGGACGAGGGCGAGGAAGTCGAACTGCGCCGCGGCCAGTCGGTGTGGCTGCCGGCCGCGGACCCGCCGGTGCGAGTGCGCCCGCTCGCCGGCACCCGTTCCCAGCTGTTCCGCGCAACGGCGGGCACCTGCGAGGACTGAGCCGCGGCTCGGAGGCGCACCTTCACCATGGCCAGATCCGTACCGAGGCGGTCGGCGACGGCACGATTGCCGACGACGGTGTCCGGAAAGCCGCGAAGGCCGACTGTGCGGCCGGGCGTACCGGCTCGGCCGGCCGCGCTCGGCCGCCTGCGGGTCGTGGCCGAATTCGACGACGAAACCCCCACTCTCGCCTGAGCTGTCGCACCCGATCCCGCGGACCTCGGTTTCCGCCTGGTGGCGAAGCGGTGTCGTACTCGTGCCCGGGGCCGGTTTACCCCGGGCTGCGCAGGGCACGGAACCCGCGACCCCTTAGGCTCGCTCCCGGCAATTCGGGCGCCGATCACGGGGAGCAAGCTGTGTCAGCTGGCGGGGGTACCAAGGCGATCATCGCGGCGTTGTCCGCGAACGCCGGGATCGCGGTGGCGAAGTTCGTCGGCTTCCTCGTCACCGGGTCGTCGTCCATGCTGGCCGAGTCGGTGCACTCGCTCGCCGACACGGCCAATCAGGGTCTGCTGCTGCTCGGGAAGAAGTCGGCGCAGCGGCGGGCCACCCGCGAGCATCCGTTCGGTTTCGGCCGGGAACGGTACTTCTACTCGTTCATCGTCGCGCTGCTGCTGTTCACGCTCGGCGCGGCGTTCGCACTGTACGAGGGCATCCACAAGATCATCGAGCCGGAGCCGCTGGCGTCGCCGCTGGTCGCGGTCGTGATCCTGGTCGTCGCGATCGGCTTGGAGGGCTACAGCTTCTACACCGCGATCGGCGAAGCAGGCAAGATCAAGGGCGACCACGGCTGGTGGCGGTTCATCCGCCAGGCCAAGGAGCCGGAGCTGCCGGTGGTGCTGCTCGAGGACAGTGGCGCGCTGGCCGGTCTCGTGTTCGCCCTGCTCGGCGTGGGGCTGTCGGTGCTCACCGGTGATCCGGTGTTCGACGGTATCGGCACCGTGCTGATCGGCCTGCTGCTCGGCGTGATCGCGGTGATCCTCATCGTGGAGATGAAGAGCCTGCTGATCGGCGAGGGCGCCACGGACACCGAACTGGACACCATCGTCGGCGAGCTGGCCGCGGGGGAGGTCGAGCGGGTCATCCACATCCGCACCCAGTACCTCGGCCCGGACGAGCTGCTCGTGGCCGCCAAGCTCGCGCTGGTGCCCGGACTCGACACGGCGCGGATCGCCGGTGCGATCGATGCGGCCGAGGCCCGCGTGCGGGCGAAGCTGCCGGTGGCGTCGTTGATCTACCTCGAACCCGATCTCGACCGGGCACCGCGGTAACGACCGGCGCGCCGCCGGCACACACGCGCGCTAGGGTGTCGCCCGGTCCCCACGAAGGTCACCGCAGGAGGTCAACGTTGCCCGGCACGGGTTTGAGGCGCACAAAGTCGATCGAGCAGTCCATCCGCGACACCGACGAACCGGGGACGAAACTCCGGCGAAATCTGAGTGCATGGGACCTGACCGTGTTCGGCGTCGCGGTGGTCGTCGGCGCCGGGATTTTCACGCTCACCGCGCGTACCGCGGGTGACTACGCCGGGCCGTCGGTGCCGGTCGCGTTCGTGATGGCGGCGATCGCCTGCGGGCTGGCCGCACTCTGCTACGCCGAGTTCGCCTCGACGGTGCCGGTCGCGGGCAGCGCCTACACCTTCTCCTACGCCACCTTCGGTGAGTTCGTGGCGTGGATCATCGGCTGGGACCTGATCCTGGAGCTGGCGGTCGGCGCGGCCGCGGTGGCCAAGGGCTGGTCCTCATACCTGCAGACGGTGCTCGGCTACCTCTTCGGAGATGGCGCCACCTCGTCGATCGACCTCGGCGGTGGCTTCTCGATCGACTGGGGCGCCCTGGTGCTGGTCCTGGTGCTGGTCACCCTGCTGGTGCTGGGTACGAAGCTGTCTTCGCGGTTCTCGATGGTGATCACCGCCATCAAGGTCGCGGTGGTGCTGTTCGTGATCATCCTCGGCATCTTCTACATCAAGGGCGCCAACTACACGCCCTTCGTCCCGGACGGCAAGACCGGCGGTGCCGGTGAGACCGGGGTGGACCAGTCGCTGTTCTCGGTGCTCGCCGGTGGCGCCAGCAGCTCCTTCGGCGTCTTCGGCCTGCTGGCCGCGGCGTCGGTGGTGTTCTTCGCGTTCATCGGGTTCGACATCGTCGCCACCACCGCGGAGGAGACGCGCAACCCGCAGAAGTCCGTGCCGCGCGGCATCTTCGGCTCGCTGGCCATCGTGACCGTGCTCTACGTCGCGGTGTCGCTCGTGGTCGTCGGTATGGTGCCCTACACCGACCTCGCCACGTCGGCGGGCGATGGCAGCCACAAGACACTGGCCACCGCGTTCTCCGCGAACGGGGTGGACTGGGCGGCGAACCTGATCTCCGTCGGCGCGCTGGCCGGCCTGACCACCGTCGTGATGGTGCTGATGCTCGGGCAGATCCGGATCATCTTCGCGATGTCACGCGACGGCCTCATGCCCCGCGGCCTGGCGAAGACCAGCAGCCGCGGCACGCCCAAGAGCGCGACCCTCGTGGTCGGCGCGCTGGTGGCGATCGCGGCCACCTTCTTCCCGGCCGACAAGCTCGAGGAGATGGTGAACGTCGGCACGCTGTTCGCCTTCATCCTGGTGTCCGCCGGGGTGCTGGTGCTGCGCCGCACCCGACCGGATCTGCCGCGGGTGTTCAAGGTGAAGGGCGTGTGGGTGATCGCGCCGCTGGCCATCGTGATCTGCCTGTGGCTGATGCTGAACCTGACTGTGCTGACCTGGCTCCGGTTCGTGGCCTGGATGGTGGTCGGCGTGGTGCTCTACTTCGTCTACAGCCGCAGGCATTCGCTGCTGGGCAAGCGATTGGCCGCGGGCGAGAGCACCGAGACCAGCCCGGCCCCCGCACCGGAGGACTGACCGCGCGGACTCAGGCGCGGCCGGGTCAGCGTGGCCGGGGCAGGTCGCTGAAGAGCGCGCCCTGCTCGCCGAGCGCACGGGCCCGTCCGGTGCGGCCGAGTCCGGCGGCCATCGCCACCGCGTTGTCCCATTCCGGATCGGCGAGGTACTCGGTGTGCTTGAGCACGCCCGGGGCCCAGCGACGGCGGCCGTCCGGCTCGCGCAGCGGATCGGGCAGCCAGTGGTCGCCGCCGAGCACCAGCGCACCGGACTCCTCCGGGGTGGTCTCCAGCGGACCCGATCCGCCTTCCGGGAGGTAGCCGTCGCCGAGCAGGTGCCTGCCGCTGGTCTGGTGCCGCCAGGTGGTGACGCCGCCGCCGAAGATGTCGGTGCCCCGGCACAGCGCCCGCCACCGGCCGTCGAGCTTGCCGAACAGCTCGGCAAGCGACTCCTGCGGCAGCACCGCCGGGAACGCGCGCTGATAGCCCCACTGCAGCGGTGAGCCCGCGGTGAGCAGGCCGACCCGGTCCAGTTCGCTGTCCGGGAGTTCGGCGCACAACCGGGCCGCAGTGAGCACGGTCAGCACGCTGCCGAGGTTCAGTCCGGAGAGCACCACCCGGGTGCCCGGTTCGGCGAGATGCTCCTTCACCCGGTCGGCCAGCTCCGGCACCACCTTGAGGGCATAGCACGGGGGCACGCCCGGATGTGCCGCGCGGGGCCAGAAGGACACGAGGTCCGACAGTGCGCCGAGGTGCCTGCTGCGCTCCGGCGAGCGGGCCGCCGAGTAGACCACCCGCAGCAGGCCCGCCGCGAGGCCGCCGAGCGCGAACACCCCGACCGCGGACACCGGGCCGAACCATGGCGGCTGCAGCCCGAAGCCGAACCGCACCACGAGCAGTGTCACCGCGCCGACGCACAGGCCCAGCGCCACGATCGTGGTCAGCTGGTGCAGGTGCCGCCGTTCCCAGGCCGACCTGGCCCACGCCCGTGCCACGTCCTGTTCCTCGCACCGGTCGGGCTCCATCAGCTCGACGATCGGCGGAACACCGCGGCGGCGCTTGCGCAACGGCACCCCGATCGCGTACCCGGCGACCGCGATCAGCACCATCAGCGCCAGCCCGCCGCCCCACAGCGCGGTGACCAGGTCGTAGGTCATCGGCAGTTTCAGCCCGTCGGCACCGAGCAGCCGCCGCACCGCGAACCCCAGCCCGGCGCCGAACCCGCCGCCGAGCAGCCCGGCCAGTGCGAGCACCGGCGCCGCGGCCCAGCCGCCGAGCCATGGCCGCAGCCGTCGTGGCCGGTCCCGCCAGGTCGAGCGGGCCAGCAGCGCCGAGGGTACGAGCGCGAGCGCGAACAGCGCGGTGACCACGACCAGTGCCCCGCCGAGGCCTTCGACGGTCGCGTCGATACCGGGAAGCCGGTCCCCCGGCACCACCAGCACCGCCGACGCGATCACCACCAGCGTGGCGAACGCCACCAGGCTGCGCCGCGCGATGCGTCCGCTGTCGCTGCCGATCGCGGCGCCCACCACCGCCGCGAGCACCAGTGCGAGCGCGCAGATCCAGGTGATCAGCCGGGGCAGTTCGACGGGGATGGTGGCCGGACCGCCGAGCAGCGGCAGTGCGATGCACGCCAGCGCGGCCACCGTGTGCAGTACGGCCATCCCCGGTGCCCCGGGATCGGCCCGCAGCTGCAGTGGTGCGCCCTTGCGGTCGCCGCGGTCCCCGCCGCGCACCCGCCAGTTCGTGGACGAGATCCGGTGCAGCACGTAGGTCAGCCCGAGCAGCAGTGCCACCCCGATGCCGATCCGGACCGGTTCCTCGCGCAACCAGGACGGCACCCACGGCAGGCAGGCCCGGCCGGGCGCGAGGCACTGGGACGCGACGAGGTCGACCACCATCGCCGAGATCTGGCTGACCAGCAGCATGGTGAGCAGCAGCGCGGCCACCCGCAGCAGGCCACGGCAGAGCCCGCCGAGCCAGCGTGCCCGGTGTACCGGCGGCAGCATCCAGAACGCGACATTCGCCAGCGAGAACGGGAACAGCAGCGCCCAGACCGCCTTCGCGGCACCCCCCGAGGTCATCCCGGTCCACAGGTAGCCTTCGAGGGTGCGCGGGATCGACCGGCCGAGCGCGGGCACCACCGGACCGGGGGCGGGACGGCGGAGCCGATCGGCCGGGCGCACGACCCGGCCGAGTCCGTCGCCTGCGACGTCCACCGTGGTCACCGCGTCGAGCAGGGTTTCGCCGCTCGTGCCCACGAGTCCGGCCACCCTGAGTTCGACGATGCGGGTGTCTGGGCCGGGGAGCGGGGCGGGCACGGTGATTTCTCTCCTCATCCGATCGAGTAAACGTCGAGCCGACAACGGTACTGTTCAGGTGCCATCAATCCTTGGAGGAACCGCACTATGACCCCCGAAAGCGTTGTCAAGCGGCACGACACCCGGGGCGGCATCGAATTCGCCGTCGCCGATCTGGACGCCGCCGAGTTCGGCCGGAAGGAGATCCGCCTCGCCGAACACGAGATGCCCGGCCTGATGGCGCTGCGCCGCGAGTACGCGGAGGTCTACCCGCTGCGCGGCGCGCGGATCTCCGGGTCGCTGCACATGACCGTGCAGACGGCGGTGCTGATCGAGACGCTGGTGGCGCTGGGCGCACAGGTGCGCTGGGCCTCGTGCAACATCTTCTCCACCCAGGATCACGCGGCCGCGGCCGTGGTGGTCGGCCCGCACGGCACCGTCGAGGAGCCGAAGGGGGTGCCGGTGTTCGCGTGGAAGGGCGAGTCGCTCGAGGAGTACTGGTGGTGCACCGAGCGGATGCTCACCTGGGACGGCGAGGGCCCGAACATGATCCTCGACGACGGCGGTGACGCGACCATGCTCGTGCACAAGGGTGCCGAGTACGAGAAGGCAGGCGTGGTGCCGCCCGCCGACGACGAGGACCCCGACGAGTGGAAGGTCTTCCTGGAGCTGCTGCGAGCCTCCGTCGCGGCGGACACCGGGAAGTGGACGACCATCGGCGAGGGCGTGCGCGGGGTCACCGAGGAGACCACCACCGGCGTGTTGCGGCTCTACCAGCTCGCCGCGGCCGGTGAGTTGTTGTTCCCCGCGATCAACGTGAACGACGCGGTCACCAAGTCCAAGTTCGACAACCGCTACGGCATCCGGCACTCGCTGGTCGACGGCATCAACCGCGGCACCGACGTGCTGATCGGCGGCAAGGTCGCGGTGGTCTGCGGCTACGGCGACGTCGGCAAGGGTGCCGCGGAGTCGCTGCGTGGGCAGGGCGCGCGGGTGATCGTGACCGAGATCGACCCGATCTGCGCGCTGCAGGCGGCGATGGACGGGTACCAGGTCAAGAAGCTGGAGAACGTGCTCGCCGAGGCGGACATCGTGATCACCACCACCGGCAACAAGAACGTGGTGATGGTCGAGCACATGGCGAAGATGAAGCACCAGGCCATCCTCGGCAACATCGGGCACTTCGACAACGAGCTCGACATGGCGGGTCTCGCCCGGTACCCCGGGGTGCGCCGGGTGAGCATCAAACCGCAGGTGGACGAGTGGGTGTTCCCCAACGGCAACACCATCCTCGTGTTGTCCGAGGGCAGGCTGCTGAACCTCGGCAACGCGACCGGGCACCCGTCGTTCGTGATGTCCAACAGCTTCTCGAACCAGGTGATCGCGCAGATCGAGCTGTTCACCAAGCCGGAGGAGTACGACAAGGAGGTCTACCGCCTCCCGAAGAAGCTGGACGAGAAGGTGGCCCGGATCCACCTGGAGGCACTCGGCGGCGAACTCACCAAGCTGTCGAAGGAACAGGCCGAGTACATCGACGTGGACGTCGAGGGCCCGTTCAAATCGGAGCACTACCGCTACTGAGCGGCCCGCGGAAAAGCCGCCCCGAACGCGTTTCGGGGCGGCTTTTCCGCGACTACCGGGTGTTGTGCACCAGGTGTGTCTGGCAAAGGTCCCGAAGTGTGACTGCGATGCTGTCCGGGTGTCGCGGTTCTAGTTGCTTTCAGCCGATCGGTGCGCGTTGATCGAGAACCTGCTTCCGGTCCGCACCGGCAAGCGGGGCCGGCCGTTCCCGGCTGCTCGGTCGGTTGGTCGGTGTCGGTGGATTCCACGATCGCGCGGGTGCATCAGCATCACCCGTCCCGCAGGGGCTGGGTCGAACTACACGCAGCTGCTGACCGAGCCGCCTGATCACGCGCTCGGCCGCTCTCACAGCGCACCATCTCGTCGACGGCACCGGCCGCCCGCTGGTGACGTTGGCCGGGCCCGGCCAGGCCGGGGATGCGCCGACGTTTGCCCATCCGATGTGGCATCTGCGCGGTGACAAGGCCTGTTCCTCGCGCGCGATCCGCGGACAGCTGCATGCCCGCGGCGTCACTGCGGTGATCCCGGAACCGGCTGATCAGGCCGGACACCGCACACGCCGCGGTTCCCGCGGCGGGCGTCCACCTGCCCTCGACTCGGTTGACCACCGTGGCCGCAGGCGTCGTCGAACGCGGCTTCACCCTGCTCGAACAGTGGCGCGGCCTGGCGACCTGCCACGACAAGCTCGCCATTCTCTACCGATCCGCGGTCGTCCTGCACGTCGTGCTCACCCCGACCAAAGCATGATCAGACACGCACCAGCCCGCCCGAGCCATTCCTCAACGGGGATAGCGCATTGTCAGCACCGCGGTGGCCGGACCGCCGACGCCCCGGTACACGTGGTCCGTCTCCGCGGTGAAGGTGTGGGTTTCGGTGGCCCGCAACGACACCGGTGCGTCCGCAGGGCCGACCTCGGCCACGCCGGTGAGCACGGTCAGTACCTCCAGCACGCCGGGACTGTGCGGTTTGGACAGCTGGGGCCGCTCGTCGATGTTCAGCCGGTAGACCTCGGTCAGCGCGTCCGGCTCCGCCCACCGGCCGAGCAGCGTCGCGGTCACGCTGTCGCCGTGCACCTCTTCGCCGGTCAGCAGGTCGCTCAGCGGCACCGACAGTGCGGTCGCGATGGCGAACAGCGTGTCCAGAGTGGGGTTTCGCCGTCCGTTCTCCAGTTCCGACAGCGTGCCCTTGCCCAGTCCGCTGCCTGCCGAGAGCGCGGTGAGACCGACGCCGGCGCGGGTGCGCAGGGTGCGGATGCGCCCGCCGACCGAGATCGCGAGCGCGCGGGCGTCCGGCCCGGATGACGGAGGCGGCTGCACCTGGCCTAGTCTAGTGTTCTGTTTACAGAACACGAGGAGGCGTGTGATGACCACGATGCAGCAGGTGCAGGAAGCGCTCGATGCGGCCGGAGCGGCCGGCCGCGCCAGGCAGCTGCCCCGCTCCACCCGGACCGCGGCGGAGGCGGCCGAAGCTCTCGGCTGCCCGGTCGGCGCGATCGCGAACAGTCTGGTGTTCCTCGCCGACGGCAGCCCGCTGCTCGTGCTGACCAGCGGGGCGCACCGGGTCGAGGTCGGTGCGCTCGCCGTCCGGCTCGGCCGCGAAGAGATCCGCCGGGCCACCCCGGACCAGGTCCGCGCCGCGACCGGGCAGGTCATCGGCGGCGTGGCACCGGTCGGGCATCCGGCGCCGCTGGAGACGGTGGTGGACGAGCACCTTGCCGAGTACGACCCGCTCTGGGCGGCGGCGGGTACCCCGAATGCGGTCTTCCCCACCACCTTCGACGAGCTGGTGCGGATCACCGGCGGCCGGGTCGCCGCGGTCGGCGACTGAGCTCAGTTCCACTCCACCGCGATCCCGGCCAGGCCGGGTCCGGTGTCGCCGAAGTAACCACTGGTCACGCCGCCGGTGTCGCATGCGAGCTCCTCGGCCTCGACCGGCAGCGCGTCGTCGCGGGCGCGCACCTCGCGGGTGCAGCGGGCGGGCATCGCCGCCGGGGAGAACTGCAGCTGCAGCAGGTAGCTGGCGCACTGGTCGCGCAGCATCCGGTAGTAGCCGGGGAAGAGCACGGGCGAATCGTCGCGCACCTCGAAGCAGAACACGTGGATGTCGCCCTCGGCGAGCTTGCGGTCGAACAGCAGCTCGGTGGCCATCGTCTCGCTGCCGGGGTGCCGCCGGATCCGGCCGACCCGGCAGCCTTCCGCGGTGATCAGCTGGACGTCGTCGATCCGGCAGCCGGGGTCTCCGTTGTAGACGGTCACATAGCGGTCCGGGCCGTGCCTGCGGGCCCTGGTGACCAGCCGGGTGCGGAAACTGACCTGGTGGCGCTGCTCGTCGATGGTGATCCGGTCGTGCACCGAGAGCAGTTCGAGATCGGCGTTGGAGTGGTGTGCGGCGGGCAGCACGCCCAGATCGGTGAGCAGCTGCTCGACGATCGACCCCATCTCGCCGGAGCGCAGGTCGTGGAACGACGCCGCGGCCTGGTGCCCGCGCGGGCGGGCGGTGCGCGGGCCGATCAGCACCACGAGCGAGTCGGCAGGCAGTTGCAGCACCGATTCGAGTGCGCGGACGGCGGGCAGTGCCTTGGGAACCTCCGGCTGGCGGAGCCCGCGCTGCCAGTAGCTCAACGTGGACTGTCCGATGTGGACGCCGCGGAGTGCGAGGTGGGCTCGCAGCCGGGCGAGCGAAAGGCCGCGGTGGGCAATGGCCATCCGCAGTGCCACGTGGAACTCGCCGGTGCGCAGTGCCTCGGCGAGCTCGGGTGGCGGTTCGCCGGGACCACGCCTGCCAGGTTCGATGATCAGTGGGCCTTCCCCGTCTCGTGCCACCGCTGTCCCTCCACCCGCGGCCGTTCGCGCGTGAGGCGTGAACACCGCGGAACGTTCACGGTAGCAGCGTGCGGCCACCCGCCCGACCACCGTTCGGCGTGCTCGGCCACGGAAGCGTAGCCGTTCCGCGTTCCCGGACCGACCCGGAACGTCGCCGCCGCGACAGGCGCGTCTTGCTCTCGGTGACCGCGCTGTTCACCGTGGTAACCACCGTAACGGCAGATCGGCGGGAGGCTTGCCGTGCCGATGCTGGGGAAGAGACGGAGAACCGGGAACGACGACAGAGTGGCCCGGCGGGACCGGGTGGCCGGCTTCGCACTGCTGGTCCTGCTGACCGGCTTGGCGTTGCTGGTGTCGGCACCGGGCGCGAGCGCGGCGCAGCCCGCCGGCACCGGCAACGCCCGCCTGGCCGGACCCGGCACCGCACACTTGGCGGGGTCCGGCACCGGCACCGCCCGCCTGGCCGGACCCGGCACCGCACACTTGGCGGAGTCCGGCACCGGCAACGTCCGCCTGGCGGGGCCTGGCACTGGCGAGGCACACCTGACTGCGTCCGGCACCGGCGCCGCGTACGCCGCGACCGGTGAAGCCCGCCCCCGCATCGTGTCCCGCGGCGACCGTGGCCAGACCCCGGAACCCCATGACAACAGCTGGATCCCTCTGCTCGCGTTGGCCGGGCTGCTGGTCGTGGCCCCGGTGGGTTACCTGGTGCACATGCGGCGCGAGCCGGGCTAGCTGTCGCGCCCGCCGGCCGCCGCCAGGACCCGCCGGACCGCGGTGCCGTTGCGCCGGGTGTTCTCCGGCTGCGGGAGTGCGTGCAGCGGGGCGGACATCGCCTCGACGGCCAGCGGGAGGTCGGGGCGTTTGCCGTACACCGTGCGCAGGAAACGGACCAGTTCTCCGTCGCCGGGCAGTAGCCGGTGGTCGATGGAGTCGTTCCGCAGATCGCCGACTGGCGTGGCGTGTGCGTCGGACAGTGCGGTGCTCACGGCGCGGCCCCGGCTGCGGTGCGCTCTGCCTGAACGGGCAAAGCCCGCCATGTCCTAGGGTGGTCGCCGTGGGGAGACTGGTCGTCATCGAAGGTCTGGACGGGGCGGGCAAGCGCACCCTGTCCGAGGGGCTCACCGCCGCGCTCGAACAGGCAGGCGCGAGCGTTGCCGGGCTTGCCTTTCCGCGGTACGGCCGCAGCGTGCACGCCGATCTCGTGCGGGAGGCGCTGCATCGGGGGCACGGCGACCTCGGCGATTCGGTGTACGGGATGGCGATGCTGTACGCCCTCGACCGCAGTGGTGCCGCGGACGAGATCCGTGCGCTGCAGGCGGAGAACGACGTCGTGCTCCTCGACCGGTATGTCGCCTCGAACGCCGCCTACGCCGCCGCTCGGCTGCGCCAGCACGCCGACGGCGAGGTGGTGCGCTGGGTGTGGGACCTCGAGGTGACCCGCTTCGCGCTGCCCCGGCCGGATGCGCAGCTGCTGCTGCGGGTCAGCCCGGAGGTCGCCGCCGAACGGGCGGTGCGCCGTGCGGAGTCGGACGCCGAGCGGGCACGGGACGCGTTCGAATCCGACGATTCCCTGCAGCAGCGTTGTGCTGCGGTGTACGACGAACTGGCCGGGGCCGGCTGGCTCGCGCCGTGGCACGTGCTCGACGGAGTGGCCGGAGTGGACCTGCCGACGCTGGCGAAGTCGTTGCTCGGCTGAGTTTTCACCCCAGTTCGGTGACGGACTTGCGCAGTTCGTCGAGTGCTTCGCCGGCCAGCGCGGCGAAATCCGGGTTCCCGTCCGGTGCGATCCAACGTTCGAACGCCGCGGTGAAGGCGAGCGAACCGACCGTCGAGGCGAGGTTCGCGGTCGTGTCCGGCACCCCGCGTTCGCGAAGGGCCTCGCGCATGGTCTCGGTGAGCGAGGTGGCCTTGAGCAGCTCACGTTCCCGCAGATCGCGGTGGTCGGCCACGATCACCTGGCGTTTGCGCGACAGCGCACGCCGTGCCTGCTCGAACACCACGGAGCCGGCTTCCAGTGCGGCGCCGATCGTCTCCAGCGGCGTCGCCTGCTCGGGTGCCGCGGCGATGCCCTCGGTGAACAGCCGGACCAGTACGTCCTGCCCGCCGAACAGCACCTCGCGCTTGTCGGCGAAGTAGCGGAAGAAGGTCCGTTTCGTGAGCCCGGCGCGCTCGGCGATCTCGGCGACGGTCGTCTGGTCGTAGCCCCGCTCCACGAACAGCTCGAGCGCGGCCAGTTCCAATCGGGCACGGGTGTTCGGTTCCCAGCGGGCCATCTGTCCATGATAGGTGATGGCACCTGGTGTCATCACGGTGTACTGTTTGTGATGTCACCTGGTGTCATCACGGAAGGAACCACCATGCGCGTCTTCATCACCGGAGCCAGCGGCCACGTCGCCGCGGCGCTGATCCCCGACCTGCTCTCGGCGGGTCACGAGGTCGTCGGCCTTGCCCGTTCGGACGCTTCGGCGGAGGCGGTGCGTGCTCGTGGCGCCACGGTCCGCCGTGGCGATCTGGACGACCTCGACGGCCTGCGGCAAGCGGCGACCGAGGCGGACGGCGTCATCCACCTCGCGTTCAAGCACGACCTGATGGTCGCGAACGACTACGCCGGCGCGGTGCACGCTGACCTGGCGGTGGTTCAGACCATCGGCGACGCGCTCGCCGGGACCGGCAAGCCCTTCGTCGGCACCTCGGGCACGATGATGCTGCTGGCGGCCGGCCTCGACCGCACCGGCACCGAGGACGACGTGGCCCCCGGTGGCCCCCGGGTGGACGCGGAAAACCTCCTGATCGGGCTCTCCGGACACGGCGTGCGGTCCTCGGTCGTCCGGCTGCCCCCGGTGGTGTACAGCGCACTCGACAAGCACGGCTTCGTGCCGACGCTGATCGCCGCCGCCCGGCGTACCGGCCGTTCCGCCTACCTCGGCGAAGGTGCCAACCGCTGGCCCGCCGGGCACACCCTGGACGCGGCCCGGGTCTACCGGCTGGCTCTGGAAAGCGCGCCGGCCGGGACCCGGCTGCACCCGGTGAACGACGAGGGCATCCCGCTGCGGCAGATCGCCGAGACGATCGGGCGGCGCCTCGGCGTGCCGGCAGTCAGCATCCCGGCGGAGGAGAGTGCGGCGCAGTTCGGCTTCCTCGGTGCGGCGGTGGGCGTGGACAACCCGGCGTCGTCGCTGCGCACACAGGAGGTCCTCGGGTGGAAGCCGGAGCACCAGGGCCTGCTCGCGGAGCTGGAGGAGGACCACTACTTCACCACCGCCTGAAGTCCCGGCCGACCGCACCGGCCCGCTTCGGGTGCCCGTCGGGCGTCATTCCGTGCTCCGCAACGGTTCCGCGGCAACTTTCGCGGCAAGCCGTTCACCGGAGGAGACGATTTCGACGGGGGTTCTCGGCTTCGCGTACTCGACCGGCAACCAGGCGTGTGCGAGGTTCTTGCCCACGGTGTAGCCGTATGCCGCACTCGTGACGTAGCCGGCCGGGCGGCCTTCGGCGTACACCGGCTCCTTCCCGCGCAGGACATGCTGCGGATCGTCGACGATCAGGCACACCAGCTTCCGGCTCACGGTGGCCGGTGAACGTTCCCGCAGCGTGTCCCGGCCGAGGAAGTACCCCTTGTCCATGCGAACGGCGAATCCGAGACCTGCTTCGTACGGATCGTGTTCGGTGGTCACGTCGGTGCCGCATTCGCGGTGCCCTTCCTCGAGCCGGAGGCTGGTGAGCGCGATCTGCCCGGCGGCGATGATCCCGTGTGGCCGCCCGGCCTTCTGCACCGTGTCCCACAGCCGCCGGCCGAGGTCCGCGCTCGTGTGCAGTTCCCAGCCCGGTTCGCCCACTTCGGACACTCCCACGGCGAGGACCGGTACGTCGCCGACGTAGCCGCGCCGGGCCTTCACCCCGCTCGTGAAATCCAGTGTGGACAGTTCCGGCAGTACCTGCCTGGCGAGCGGCCCCCACAGTCCGAGACAGCACGTGCCGGACGTGATCTCGCGCAGCTGCACCGCGCCGTCGCGGGGCAGATGCCGGTACAACCAGTCGACGTCGAGGTGGCTGTGCACCGCCAGCTGGAACAGCTCGGTGCCGAGCCTGGTCACGGTGAGCTCGCTGCGCACGCCGCCGTCTTCCCCGAGCAGCAACGTGCCCAGCACCGACCCCGGCGTGCGGTCCAGCTGGTTCGTGGTCATCGCCTGCAGGAACGGCAACGCACCGGGACCGGTGATCTCCAGCCGTCTTCGGGGCGTCAGGTCGAACATCGCCACCCGGCTGCGGGTGACCAGCGCTTCGGCGCCTCCGACCGGTTCCTCGTCCCGCACCGGCACCCAGGAAACCTCCGGCAGGTGCTCGTTGGCGGCGTACCACTGCGGTCTGGCCCAGCCGTCGTCCTCCTGCAAGTGTGCGCCCAGCGCGATTTCGCGTTCGTAGAACGGGGAAGTCCGCGGTGCTTCGGCGGGCTCGCGCTCCCGAGCGTGCGCCGAAGCGATACTGCGTGCCCGCAGGTGGTCGGGAGCGAGCTGGACCCGGTCGAACCGCGCGAGGTCGACAGCGTGCAGCGCCAGCTGCGCCTGGCCGTCCACCAGCCAGCGCGCCAGCTCCCGCGCGACGCCCGCGGACCAGGCCGTGCCCAGCGCCTCGGCCACCCAGAAGCCGTCCAGGTCCGGGTGCTCGCCGAGCAGAGGCAGTCCGTCCGGGGTCATCGGGACCGGTCCGCCGGTACCTTCCTCGGCCTTGCCCTCGGCGAGCGCAGGCAGCAGTTCGGCCGCACTGGCCCAGTGCTGTTCGAACCCGGCCGGGTTGAACGGCGGGACCGTGCCGCCGTGCTGGGCGAACGCGCTCACGCCGATCCGGTCCACGTGCTCGCGCAGCGACAGCCCCGCGTCCGGATGGCCCAGTACCGGCTTGCCCGCCTCGGTGAAGTCGTCGTTGTGCCCGGCCAGCGCCGGCAGCGGCGTGCTGTGCGCGTGCTCCCGGGTGATCGGCACGATCGGCACCGGCAGATCCACCAGCCTGCCCAGCTCGGGGCCACGCACCCCGGCACACGACACGATCACCTCCGCCCGGAACCGCTCGGTGTCGGTGACCACCCCGGTCACCCGCCCGCCGCCGCGGACGATCTCCACGACCCGTTGCCCGGTCAGGAATCGCGCACCGCGGGCGCGGGCACGGCGGGCCTGTGCCCGCGCCGCGCGGGCCGGCTCGGCCAGTCCGTCGCCCGGCACGTGCAGGCCGCCGAGCAGCTTCCCCGGATCGAGCAGCGGATGCAGATGCGCGCATTCGGCCGGGGTGCGCAGGTAGCTGCGCACGCCCCAGGACGTGGCCAAGCCGTGCTGCCTGCGCAGTGCGGTGAGCCGCTCCGGGGTGGTCGCCAGGGTGAGGCTGCCCACCGGCTGGAAGCACCAGCGGCCGTCGACGGTCAGCGCGCCGTACTTGTCCACGGTGTACTTCGCGAATTCGGTCGCGGTGCGGTCGGGGTGGGTGCGGAACACCAGCCCGTGGTCGAGCCCGGTGGACCCGCTCGCGGCGATCTCCTGGCCCTGCTCCAGCACCGTCACCTCGGTCCAGCCCGCGACGGTGAGCTCGTCGGCGACCGCGCAGCCGAGCAGGCCTGCGCCGATCACGACCACGCGCGGTCGAGGTGCCACCGCGGTACCTCCTGCCTGCCGGGCGCCTGCGGCGCCGGCTCGGGGTGAGACAGGCATGCCGAACGGCCCGCCGGAGACGGGCTACGGTGCGGATGGAGATCGATGTTCCGTCTTGCGCACCAAAAGTGCGGGATCCGCGGCGTGCTGTCAAGGACCGGATCCGCCGCCGCCCTCCGGCGCGGCCGGTCAGCCCTCGAAATAGCCCAGCTGGGCGGAAAGCTCTTGCGCCGCTTCGGTCATCGGCCGCACGATCTGGCGGATCCGCTGTTTGGAAAGCCGGTAGGACGGTCCGGATGCGCTCATCGCGGCGACCACCTCGCCGCCGGTCCCGCGGATCGGCACCGCGACCGCGTGCATGCCGAGCTCGAGCTCCTCGAAGCAGGACGCGTAGCCGTCCTCGGCCACCCGCTCCAGTTCGGACTCCAGTTCGTCGATGTCGACCGTGGTGCGCGGGGTGTAGGGCGCCAGCTCGTCGTGGCCGAGCATCCGCTTGCGTTCCGCGTCGTCCATCGCGGCGAGCAGCACCTTGCCGCTCGAGGTCGCGTGCAGCGGCGTGCGCTGCCCGGTCCAGTTCTGCGTGGTGATCGCGGCCGCCCCGCGGGCCTGGCTGATGTTGATCGCCACGCCGTCGTCGGCGATCGCGATGTTCACCGTTTCGCCGAGCTCCTCGGCCACTGCCTGGCAGGTCCGCCTGCCGAGCTTGGCGAGGTCCATCCGGGCGGTCGCGGCACCGGCCAGCCGGACGACGCCGAAACCGATCGCGTACTTACCGCGTTCGCCGAGCTGCTCCACCAGCCCGTGCGATTCCAGAACGCTCAGCAGCCGGGATGCGGTCGACTTGTGCACCCCGAGCTCCCCGGCGATCTCGGTGATCCCCGATTCCCCGTTGCGCGCGAGCAGCTCCAGTACGGTGATCGCGCGGTCGACCGATTGCACTTGACTTCCTGTTGCGTTGCCCGAGTTCTGGTTCCGCATGACGCAACAGTAACCGCTCCGGTGCGATCTGTTCGGCTGAGCGGGCGAATCCGTGCGCTGCCACCGCCCCGGCACGTCCGGATGGCGCAACCGGGACCGCAATCTTGATCTTTCCGGTGGTCAACCACGCGGGTCGGGCGCGCGGGCGCGGGCCGTAGTGCGAACATGTGCACATGAAGGCACGTGTCTTGGTGGTCGACGACGACCCTGCGCTCGCGGAGATGCTCACCATCGTGCTCCGCGGCGAGGGGTTCGACACCGCAGTGGTCGCGGACGGTTCGCGGGCACTGCCCGCGCTGCGCGAGCTCAAGCCGGACCTGGTCCTGCTCGACCTCATGCTGCCCGGTATGAACGGCATCGACGTCTGCAAGGCGATCCGCGCCGAATCCGGCGTGCCGATCGTGATGCTGACCGCCAAGAGCGACACCGTGGACATCGTGCTCGGACTCGAATCCGGCGCCGACGACTACGTGGTCAAGCCGTTCAAGCCGAAGGAACTCGTCGCGCGGGTGCGCGCGCGGATGCGCCGCACCGAGGCCGAGCCTGCCGAATCGCTCACCATCGGCGACCTCGCCATCGACGTGCCGGGGCACGAGGTCACCCGCGAGGGCAAGGCGATCCCGCTGACCCCGCTCGAATTCGACCTGCTCGTGGCGCTGGCCCGCAAACCGCGCCAGGTGTTCACCAGGGAAGTGCTGCTCGAACAGGTGTGGGGCTACCGGCACGCGGCCGACACCCGGCTGGTCAACGTGCACGTCCAGCGGCTTCGTTCGAAGGTGGAGAAGGATCCGGAGCACCCCGAGGTGGTGCTGACCGTACGCGGCGTCGGCTACAAGGCCGGCCCGCCGTGATGGGGCGATGACCGGTCTCGCGCGGGGCGCGGGCCGGCTGGCCGGCACTGTCCGGGCTACCGGGCGCCTGCTGCGGCGGCTCGTGGTTCTCCTCCGCCGCCGGGCGAGTGCGTTCAACGACCTGTGGCGGCATTCGCTGCAGTTCCGCGTCACGATCTCCACGCTGGCGCTGTCCTCGGCCGTGGTGTTCGTACTGGGCATGGTGCTGCAGAACCAGATCACCGAACGGCTGCTGGACACCAAGCGCAACGCCGCGATCGAGCAGACGCAGGCGCTGGCCGACACCGCGGCGCGCGAGCTCGTCGGGGTCGGCGGTGAATCGCCGGACGCGTTGCACACGCGCCTGGAGAACGCGCTGAAGAAGATCTCGTCGGCGGGTTCGTCCCCGGCGAGGTCCACCGCGGGTGCGTTCGAACCGGTGCTCGCCAGCGTCGCCCGCGGACAGGCGGACACC
The DNA here is from genome assembly GCF_039536925.1 of Amycolatopsis ultiminotia. Lineage (NCBI taxonomy): Bacteria > Bacillati > Actinomycetota > Actinomycetes > Pseudonocardiales > Pseudonocardiaceae > Amycolatopsis > Amycolatopsis ultiminotia. The sequence continues at coordinate 163,307 of NZ_BAAAZN010000017.1, forward strand.
GATCCGATCTACGTCGGCCCGTTCTCCTCGATCCCGGTCCGGCTGCGCCAGTTCGTGGAAGCCGACCGGCTGGCCCGGCTGGAGCACACCGTCGACGAGAAGGGCGTGCGCACCACCTACCTGATCGTCGGCACGCCGCTCGATTCGGCGGCCAGCCCGCTGCAGCTGTACCTGCTCTTCCCGCTGACCAGCGAGCAGAACACCGTCTCGACGGTGCAGAACACGCTGCTCGTCGGCGGTCTGGTCCTGCTGATCCTGCTCGCGGGTATCACGAACCTGGTGGTCCGGCAGGTGGTGCGGCCGGTGCGGCAGGCGGCCGCGGCGGCCGAGCAGTTCGCGGGCGGGGACCTCGACCAGCGGCTCGCCGCGGTCGGCGAGGACGATCTGGCCAAGCTCGCGGTGTCCTACAACCGGATGGCCGCGAGCATCCAGCTCCAGATCCGCCAGCTCGAGGAGTTCGGCGGACTGCAGCGCCGGTTCACCTCCGACGTGTCGCACGAGCTGCGCACCCCGCTGACCACCGTGCGGATGGCCGCGGACGTGCTGCACGCCTCGCGCGAGCAGTTCCCCGCCGGGCTGGCCCGTTCCACCGAACTGCTGGTGGACGAGCTGGACCGGTTCGAGTCACTGCTCGGCGATCTGCTGGAGATCAGCAGGCTCGACGCGGGGGTGGAGGAACTGGCCGCCGAGGACATCGACGTGCGGCCGATCGCGACCCGCGCGGTGGAGCAGGTGCGGGTGCTCGCCGCGGGCACCGGCAGCGAGGTGGAACTGGTACTGCCGGACGACGACGCGTCGGCCGAGGTGGACGCGCGAAGGGTCGAGCGGATCCTGCGCAACCTGCTCGCCAACGCGGTCGACCACAGCGAGGGACAGCCGGTGGTGCTCACCGTGGCGGCGAACGAGAGCGCGGTGGCGATCACCGTGCGGGACTACGGCGTCGGACTGCGGACCGGGGAGGCGGATCTGGTGTTCAACCGGTTCTGGCGGGCCGATCCGTCCCGCAACCGGCGCACCGGCGGCACCGGGCTCGGACTGGCGATCAGCCAGGAGGATGCCCGCCTGCACGGCGGAATCCTCGACGCATGGGGAGAAACCGGGCACGGCGCGTGCTTCCGGCTGGTGCTGCCGCGCCGGCAGGGCGTGCCGATCGGCGAAAGCCCGATCGGACTGCCGCCTGCCGACGCGGTTTCCGAGATCACCCTGTCGCCGTCCTCGGTGCACGAACTGCAGTCCGAGCCGGAGCCGGTCCCCGAGGACCCGGATCGAGAGGAGGTCGGCCGATGAGGCGGGTGCTGCTGCTGGCGGTGGCGAGCGTGCTGCTGCTCGCCGGATGCGCGAACGTGCCACTGGAGTCGTCGCCGGTGGCGGTCTCCACGGACGGGCCGCAGCCGCAGCCGAACGACCTCCCGCAGCCGGGGAAGGATGCGGACCCGCTCACCCTCGTGCGGCAGTTCGTCGAAGCCTGCGCCGATCCGCGGTCCGGCAACGTGGCCGCCCGTGCGTTCCTCGACGACCAGCAGCGCAGTGCGTGGCGGCCGAGCCGGGCGATCACCATCATCGACAACACCTTCAGCACGGTCTACGACCAGACGCCCGCACCGCCGTCGTCGTCGGCCGCGCCACCGGATCCGAACGTGCGCACCGTGTCGCTGCGCGGTTCGATCCTCGGCACGCTGAGCGCGGACAGCGCGTTCATCCCCGGTTCCGGCCCGACCGAACCGACCTTCCAGGTGCGACGGCAGCCGAACGGGCAGTGGCGGATCTCCACCCCGCCGCCGGTCCTGCTGGTCACCGACGACGGTTTCGACGCGAACTACAACCGCGTCGCGGTGAGCTTCTACTCGCCGGACTCCGGGACGTTCGTGCCGGATCTGCGTTACGTCGGCGCGCGGCCGCAGTCGGGTATGCCGGGCCGGGTGATGGACATGATCCTGCAGGGCCCGTCGGCCGGGCTTTCCGGTGCGGTGAAGAACCTGCTCGGTGACCAGGTCACGCTCGAGACGAACGTGACCAACAACGACGACGGCTCGCTGCTGGTGCAGCTGAGCGGGCTCACCGGGGCAGGCGAGGAAACCCGGTCGCTGATCGCCGCGCAGATCACGCTGTCGATGCAGACCGTGACGTCCACGCGGATCCGGCTGCTCGCCGACGGTTCCCCGCTGGTACGTGATCGCGAGTACTGGCGCAGCAGTGATGTGCCCGCCTACGGTGCGGCCTCCTCGCCGAGTCCGGACCTGCCCGGCCTGATGACGGTCGGCGGCCGGATCCGTTCGCTCGGCACCGGCGCCCCGATCCCCGGCCCGGCGGGCACCGGTGCGTACGGGGTGGTGAGTGCCGCACAGTCGATCGACGGCAAACGGCTGGCCGTGGTCGAACAGGACGGCGACCGCGTCCGGCTGCGCATCGGCGACCTCGGCGGCGAACTGCCGCCGGTCGAGCTGAACGGCGGCAGCCTGAGCAGGCCGACCTGGCGCCCGGCGCCGAGCGGGTCCGGCCTGTCGGGGGAGGTGTGGACGGTCGTCGACCACACGATCATCGCCCGCATGGTGCTCGACCCGGACGGTCACTGGCAGCGCCAGAGCGTGAACGCGAACGACCTGCTGGCGCTGGGCCCGATCGACGCACTGCGGCTGTCGCGCGACGGTGCCAGGGTGGCCGCCATCGTGAACGGCCAGCTGGTCGTGGCCGCCGTCGTGCGCAGCGGGGACACGGTGACGCTGCGCGAACCCCGCGTCCTGCAGCCCGGCGTCCTGTCGGACGTGGTGGACGTGGACTGGGGCTCGAGCCCGGACACCCTGGTGGCGGCCACGTCGTCGACGTCGCAGCCGATCCAGCGAGTCTCCGTGGACGGCCGCAGGATGGACGCGTTCAACGGCTCGAACCTCACGCCCCCGGTCCGAGCGGTGACCGCGGCCCCGAGCCGCCCGATAGTCGCCGCCGACGCCGGAGGCCTGTGGAACGCCACCGAACTGGGCGAAGTATGGCGCCCCCAAGCCCACACCCTCCGCGACGCGATCCCGTTCTACCCGGGCTGAGACCGGTCCGGCCGGCCCCCTTCCGACCGGTTGGCCGGTGCCGATCGGCTTCGGGCGCAGCCCGGCGTGCGCCCGGACCGATCGTGTGTCTGGCGCTGCGGTCCGACGATGGGTTGTCGGGCTGGGTAGCCGATTGAGGCTCTGGGCGGGTCGCGGACCGGGGTGGTCGGCAGGCCGGTCTGGTTGGCGGATGGCTGGCCTGGTCGGGCCCTGGCCCACCGGTGGCGGGTCGCTGGGCCCGGGGTGGTTGGTGCTTGGTCTGGTTGGTGGGTCGGTCGGTGCCTTGGTCCGGTGGCGGCGGGTCGCTGGGCGTGGGCGGTTGGTGCCTTGGTCCGGTTGGTAGGTCGCTGGGCGTGATGGCTGGTGACCGGTGGCGTTGGCCCGGAGGCGGGCCGCCGGGTGGTGGGTGTTCTGGTCTGGCGGTGGGTCGCCGGGTTGGCGGTTGGTGGGTCGCAAGGTTTGGTGGTTGGTGGGGTTGTCGGTTTGGTGATGGGTCGGTGGGTCCGGGTGGCGGGTGCTCTGGTCCGGTGGCAGGCCGCCGGGCCAGGCGGTCGGCGGCCCGTCGGTCGTTTGCCGGGTTGGGTGGTCGCCGAGGTCGTGCACCGGTGGCAGCCGACCCGAACTGCCGGCCGACCCGAACTGCCGGCCGTCGCGGACGTGCGTTGCCTGATCCGCTGGTGACGGTCGTCGAACCGCTGGTTATCGGGCTTCGCGCCGGAAACTGTCGGTGCTGGGTTGCATACTCGCAGTCATGCTGTTGGACCTGCTGCTCCCATCCCGCTGCGCCGGCTGCGACACCCGAGGCACCGCCGTATGCGCCGACTGTTCCCGCGTGTGGTCGTCCCTGACCGAGGTGGTCCGCACTCCGCTGACCGTCCCGGCCTACGCCCTCGCTCCCTACCAAGGCGTCGCGAAACGAATCCTGCTCACCTACAAGGAACGCGGCCGCCGCGACGTCGCCCCCGCACTGGGCCGGGCCCTGGCCACCGCCCTGCAGTCCCTACCCGGCTACGCCGCCCTGCCGACCCCCGACTGGCAGCCAGATCTGGGGTCCCAGCCGCCTCCCGGCCTCGAGCCGCCTCCCGGCCTCCGGCAGGCTTCCGGCCCCCGGCCGGTTCCCAGGTCCAGGGCAGCCCCCGACTCCCAGCCACCTCCCGGCTCCAGCCCGCTCCTCGACTCCCAGCCGGATTCCGGTTTCAGACCGCCAGGTCCGGGCCCGGCCGCCGGCTCCGGACGAACCCCCGAAACCCCGCCAACCCCCGAGTCTCGGTTGGGGTGTGGGTCCGGGCCGGCCTCCGGAACCCTGCTGATCCGCGAGTCCCGGCTGGACTACGCCTCCGGGCTGGCCCCCGAAACCCTGCCAATCCCTGGGTCCCGGGCGGACTACGCATCCGAGCTGGCCCCTGAAACCCTGCTGATCCGCGAGTCCCGGCTGGACTACGCATCCGGGCCGGCCCCTGAAACCCTGTTGATCTCTGGTTCCTGGCCGGGTCGCGCCTCCGATCCGGCCGCCGGATTCCGTCCAGCTCCCGGTTCCCGGCCGGACTCTGTGCGCCGGTCCGGTTCCGCGCGTCGAGTCGCCGCTGGCTTCGAGTCCGCCGTTGAGCGTCGACGTACTTCCGGCTCCGAGGCTCCGGCCGATTCCGGGTCTCCGTCCGGGGCCGGGCTTCCTCCCGGCCATCGGGTGGTTCCTGGCCGGGAGTCCGGGGCTGCCGGTCGGTTCGCTTCCGATCCCGAGTCCGTTTCCAGCCGCCGGTTCTCGGCTGGCCCCGAGTCCCTCGTTGCGCGTCGGCGCGCTTCCGGTGCCGAGCCGGTGGCGGGGTCTCGGTTCGCTGCCGGCCGTCAGGCTCCGGACGGCCCCCAACCGGGTGGATTGTCGCCGGGGCGTGGTTGCGGTGCGGGGTACCAGCGGGCCGGTCGGACCGAACCCACCAGCCACATCCGCCACCAGGCACCACTCGGGCGTGCCGCACCGAACGGAGGTCATCCACCCCACCCATCGGCTGAGCGGCCGCCGTTGTCCGGCCGGGAGCGGCGGTGGCTGTCGGCATTGCCTTGTCCGGACGGTGTTTCGGGGCAGTCGGCGGGGTCGCGCCGGGCCGTCGATCAGCCTCTCTGCCTGGTCCCGGTACCCAGCCGCCGGGTAGCGTCCCGGGTCCGCGGCGGTCCGCACATGCAGCGAATAGCGGAAATCGCCGCCCGGCTGCTCGGCGACGTCTACGTCGCACCCGCGCTGGTCCTCGACGGCGGCCGCGACTCGGTCGGCCTCTCCCGGACCCAGCGGGCCCGCAATCTGCACGGCCGTCTCCGCTTCCTCCCCGACGGCCGCCCGCCACCGGGCACCCGCGTCGTCCTGGTCGACGACGTGATCACGACCGGGACCACGTCCGCCGCCTGCGTCACCACCTTGGCCGAGGCAGGGGTGCCGGTGGCAGCCGTCGTCGCACTGCTCGCTGCCGGATGAGCCAACCCACCCCGCACGGATCTGCCCGGCACGGCCCGCCCACCCGGACCAGCTCCGGCACACTGGCCCGCTTCGGCGCAGGCCCACACGCGCCGACCGCTCCGCCACAAGTCGGCCCGCCCGCAGGTCCCCGATCGCACGTCGGCTTCGCCCGCACGCCGGACTCGCGCGGGCGGGGCAGCCCTCGGCACACACGGGCTCGGATGTCGCTCACGCGGGCAGGTCCACCCCGCCCGCGGGTCGGATCTGCCCGGAGGTCGGACGCATCTGCGGGTCGGATCTGTGCGTTGGGTCTGTCCCGCCGTCGGACCCGGTTGCGTGGACGGGTCTCGGCACACATGGGTTCGCATGTCGCTCACGCGGGCAGGTCCACCCCGCCCGCGCGTCGGATCTGCCCGTACGTCGGACGCATCTGCGGGTCGGATCTGTGCGTTGGGTCTGTCCCGCCGGCGGACCCGGTTGCGTGGACGGGTCTCAGCACACATGGGTTCGCATGTCGCCCCGCCCGAGGGTCCGCTCCGCTCGCCGCCGGCGCGCCGACTCCACTCGCTGCAGAGGCCCGGTCGCATGTCGGACCCCGCCTGGAGTTCGGTCCTGCTCGCATCGGCCCGCTGGTGCCGGTCGGTCCGCCCGCCGTGCCGGTCCGCCCGTGCCGGGCCGTCCGCCCGTGCCGGTCGGGCCCGCCGGTGCCGGGCCGTCCGCACGTCGGCCCGTCTGCAGGTCCGCCGATTCGCCCGTCTGTCCGTACGTCAGCCCTGCGTGCTGCGGCATCCGGTCGGTCGTCGGGTGGCCGCCCGGCGACCGGTCGGTGAACGTCACCTACACGAGTGGTGTCGGCAGGGAACCACCGCCTCCCGCCGACCGTTGTCCGGGCATGCGGGTCCGGTACGGGATTACTCCTCCCGCGGCGCACTCCACCGGGGTGGCGGCTGCGGCGGAGGGGGCCGTCACCCTCGGCGTCCGGGGGTACCCGGCGTTGCGCCGTCCGCGTGAAACCCCGGTGGGTGCGTTGCACCGTCCGGGCGTGGATTTCGGTGCCTGCACGGGCGTTTCACTGCGCGCCGTAACGGGTTCCCGAAGCGTGACATCCCCCGGCTCGGGGGCTGTTGCGGACGGCGTGATGAAGCTAACGTGCTCCGCTATCAGGCAAACCCGCAGGCAGGGAGGTGTGCAGCCCATGTCCCTGGCGCCGGAGGCCCGCTGAGTCCGCGTTCGCGCATCCGCCACGAGACGTCGTGACCGGCTGCCGGATTCTTCTCGGCCCGCCAGATCCGGGCTCCGTCCCCGCAGCACCGGCGCCGTGTGAACACACAACAGCTCGCAGTCATGTCGGCGAGGGAGGTCGTGTATGGACATCGTCATCAAGGGCCGCAACGTGGAGGTGCCCGAGCACTATCGGGCACTCGTCAGCGAAAAGCTGGCCCGCCTTGAGCGCTACGACAAGAAGGTCATCCGTTACGACGTGGAGCTCTTCCACGAGCCCAACCGCAGGCAGGCCAAGAGCTGCCAGCGCGTCGAGGTCACCGGGAAGGGCCGTGGTCCGGCCGTGCGCGCCGAGGCGTGCGCCGCCGACTTCTACGCAGCGCTCGATTCTGCCGTCACCAAGCTGGAAAACCGGATGCGGCGGACACACGACCGCAGGCGCGTGCACTACGGGCGCAGCCGTCCGGAGTCGGTCGCCGAGGCGACCTCGATGGCGGTGGCAGGTGGAACGGACTCCGTCGCCCGGCCCACCGCGGGCACGGCGGTCCTGGAGGCACCCGACGCGACCGGATCCCTCTCCGGCGACGGTTTCGCGGCGACGAGTGCCGGCGATATCCCCCAGCAGAAGCGCTGGGAAGAGGACGACCCGGGCCACCAGCCCGGCCGCGTCGTCCGCGAGAAGGAGCACGACGCGGACCCCATGACGGTGGACCAGGCTCTTTACGAGATGGAGCTGGTCGGCCACGACTTCTACCTGTTCAACGACTCCGAGGCGGGACGGCCGAGCGTCGTCTACCGGCGAAAGGGCTTCGACTACGGCGTGATCCGGCTCGGCTGAGCCGCGTCGCAGATGGCCCGCACACCGGCTGTGTGCGGGCCATCTGCATGCCCGCAAGACCCCGGTCGGCGGCCTCTCGTGACCTTCCGCGACGGCGTGCGTGCACGGACCACGCCGGGTTCCCTACGATGGGGTGAGCGACGGCGGCGCAGTCGGGTGTCCGCCGCGGGAGAATACTGCCCGGGACCGGCTCGGGCGCGATCATGATCAGCTAGTGAGGTCGACCGGATGGTGCTGAACCGCCTGCTCCGCGCGGGTGAGGGCAAGATGGTGAAACGGCTGCGCAACATCGCCGATCACATCAACACCCTCGAAGACGACGTGAAGGACCTGTCGGACGACGAGCTGCGGGCCAAGACCGACCAGTTCCGGGAGCGGTACGGCAACGGCGAATCACTCGACGACCTGCTCCCGGACGCGTTCGCGGTGGCGCGGGAGGCCGCGTACCGCGTGCTCGGCCAGCGCCCCTACGACGTGCAGATCATGGGTGGCGCCGCACTGCACCTCGGCCAGGTCGCGGAGATGAAGACCGGTGAGGGCAAGACGCTGACGTCCGTGCTGGCGGCCTACCTCAACGCGCTGTCCGGCAAGGGCGTGCACGTCGTCACCACCAACGACTACCTCGCCAAACGGGACGCCGAGTGGATGGGCCGCATCCACCGGTTCCTCGGGCTCGAGGTGGGCGTCATCCTCGCCCAGCAGGACCCGCAGGAGCGCCGCAAGCACTACAACGCCGACGTCACCTACGGCACCAACAACGAGTTCGGCTTCGACTACCTGCGCGACAACATGACCTGGTCGCTCGAGGAGTGCGTGCAGCGCGGGCACAACTTCGCGATCGTGGACGAGGTCGACTCGATCCTCATCGACGAGGCGCGCACCCCGCTGATCATTTCCGGCCCCGCGGACCAGTCCTCGCGCTGGTACGTGGAGTTCGCCCGGATCGCCCCGCTGATGCAGGGCATCGACACCACCACGATGGGCACCCGGGAGCGGGTCGAGAAGGCCAACCTGATCAACTCGAAGTACCACTACGAGACCGACGTCCGCAAGCGCACGGTCGCGGTGACCGAGAAGGGCGTGCGGTTCGTCGAGGACCAGCTCGGCATCGAGAACCTGTACGAGGCGGCGAACACCCCGCTGGTCGGTTACCTGAACAACGCACTGAAGGTCCAGGAGCTCTACCACCGGGACAAGGACTACATCGTCCGCGACGGCGAGGTCATGATCGTCGACGAGTTCACCGGCCGCATCCTGGTCGGCCGCCGCTACAACGAGGGCATGCACCAGGCGATCGAGGCCAAGGAAGGCGTCGAGATCAAGGCGGAGAACCAGACGCTGGCCACGATCACCCTGCAGAACTACTTCCGGCTGTACGCGAAGCTGTCCGGCATGACCGGTACCGCGGAAACCGAGGCGGCCGAGTTCCACCAGACCTACAAGCTCGGCGTGGTGCCGATCCCCACGAACCGGCCGATGATCCGGGAAGACCGGGCGGACCTGATCTACAAGAGCGAGCAGTCGAAGTTCGAGGCGGTCGCCGAGGACATCGCCGAGCGGCACGAGAAGGGCCAGCCGGTACTGGTCGGCACCACCAGCGTGGAGAAGTCCGAGCTGCTGTCGAAGCTGCTGCTCAAACTGGGCGTGCCGCACGAGGTGCTGAACGCGAAGTACCACGGCCGGGAGGCGCTGATCGTCGCGCGCGCAGGCAAGAAGGGCGCGGTCACGGTCGCCACCAACATGGCGGGCCGCGGTACCGACATCGTGCTGGGCGGCAACCCGGACATCATGGCCGACCAGGAGCTGCGCGAGCAGGGCCTCGATCCGGTGGAGAACTCCGCGGAGTACGAGGCCGCGTGGCCCGAGGTGCTGGAGAAGGTCAAGAACGAGGCCAAGGCCGAGGCGGAGCACGTCATCGAGGTCGGCGGCCTCTACGTGCTCGGTACCGAACGGCACGAGTCGCGCCGGATCGACAACCAGCTGCGCGGCCGTTCCGGACGGCAGGGCGACCCCGGCGAATCGCGGTTCTACCTGTCGCTCGGCGATGACCTGATGCGCCGGTTCAACGCGGTGATGGTGGAGCGGGTCATGACGACCATGCGGCTGCCGGACGACGTGCCGATCGAGCACAAGATGGTCTCCAAGGCGATCAAGAGCGCGCAGACCCAGGTCGAGCAGCTCAACATGGAGACGCGCAAGAACGTCCTCAAGTACGACGAGGTCATGAACGCGCAGCGCAAGGTGATCTACGCCGAGCGGCACCGCGTGATCGAGGGCGAGGATCTGCGGGAGCAGATCGAGCACATGATCACCGACGTCGTGCAGGCCTACGTGCAGGGCGCCACCGCACAGGGGTACTCCGAGGACTGGGACCACGACCAGCTGTGGACCGCGCTCAAGACGCTGTACCCGGTGAGCCTGGACTGGGACGAGCTGGTCGAGGACGGCGACCTCGACGCCGAAAGTCTCAACCAGGCGCTGTGTGATGACGCGCTCGAGGCGTACTCCCGGCGGGAGGCCGAGATCGACGAGCTGGTGGGCGAGGAAGGCGCGATGCGCCGGCTCGAACGCCAGGTGATGCTCACCGTGCTGGACCGCAAATGGCGCGAGCACCTCTACGAGATGGACTATCTCAAGGAGGGCATCGGCATGCGGGCGCTCGCGCAGCGCGATCCGCTGATCGAGTACCAGCGCGAGGGCTTCGACATGTTCCGCGCGATGCTCGAATCGCTGAAGGAGGAGGCCGTCGGCTTCCTGTTCAACCTGCAGGTCGAGCGCGCCGAACCGGAACCGGCCCAGCAGCCCGATCCGTCCGCGTTGCCCGGCGGGGTCACTGCCGCCACCGGTGCGGCTGCCGCCTCGTTCGGCGAGGACGGCGGACGGCACGCGCGTCCCGCACCGCCGCAGCCACCGGCCACGGACGCCGAGTCCGTGCCTTCGGCGTTGCGGGGCAAGGGAACCGACGGTGCCACGCAGTCCGGGCTGACCATGTCCGGCCCGTCCGAGGGCGGCGGTGTCGAGTCGCGTTCGGACAGTGCGAAGACCGAAGCTGCCGCGTCCGGCAGCGGTGGCAACACCCGGCGGGAACGGCGTGCTGCCGAGCGGGCACAGGCCAAGAAGTCGAAGAAGGGCACGCGCCGCTGACGGCTACCCGGGCCGTCCTCTGTGGACGGCCCGGGTAGCCGGAGCGCACCGGTCTGTCCGGAAGGGACGGTCCGCGGCATCGAGGGGAGTGCGCATGGACGTCGCACCGGTGCGGACAGATCTGGACACCTTCGCCGACCTGTTTTCCGCGGAACGGCGGGCGGATCCGTATCCGCGCTACCGGCAGTGGCGCGAGCACGCCCCGGTCGCCGAACTCCGGCCCGGGTTCCTGGTGGTGAGCGGGGCCGCGGAAAGCGTCGCGGTATTGCGGGATCAGGCGTGGGGACATCCCGAACCGGAGCTGCTCCCTGCCGAACAACAGCATCCCGACGAACCGGTGGACCAGGACGGCCGCGTGGTCCGGGCCTTTCTCGGACTCAACCCACCGGATCACACGCGGTTGCGCCGGCTGGTGTCGAAGGCCTTCACTCCACGCACCGTGGAACGCCTCCAATCGCGTATCGAGGACATCGCCGGGCGGCTGGGGTCGCAGCTGCTCGAGGCCGGCGCGGGCGACCTGATGGCAGGGCTGGCCCGCCCGCTGCCGGTCGAGGTGATCGCCGAAATGCTCGGGGTGCCGCTGGCCGACCGGGAGTTGTTCGCCGGCTGGTCGCACGCCATGGCGCGGGCGCTCGATCCGGATTTCCTCCTGCCCGCCGAGGTGGCGGCCGAGGCGACCCGCGCTCGCCGCGAGTTCGTCGGCTACTTCCGAGATCTGGCCGCGCAGCGGCGCCGTGCGCCGGGTGCGGACCTGCTGTCGGACCTGGTGACCGTGACCGACCAGGGCGATCAGCTCACCGAAGGCGAACTTCTCGTCACGCTGATCCTGCTGCTTGTCGCCGGGCACGAGACCACCACGAACCTGATCGGCAACGGTGTGCACGCACTGCTGCACGGCCCTCGCGGGCTGGCCGCACTCGGCGAAGACGGGGAGCTGGCCGAGAACGCGGTGGAAGAGGTACTGCGGTTCGATTCGCCGGTGCAGCTCACCACGCGTTTCGCGCGGCGCCCGACCGCGATCGGCGGCTTCGACGCGCCCGAGGGCAGCCAGGTCGTCGTGCTCCTCGGCGCGGCCAACCGCGACCCCTCGGTGCACCCGGATCCGGACGTGTTCGACCCGTCCCGCGAACCGGGCCGGCACCTCGCGTTCGGCCAGGGGATCCACTTTTGCCTCGGTGCCCCGCTCGCCCGGATGGAGGGACGTGTCGTGTTCCGCGAGCTGGCCCGCCGTATCCCGGCGCTGCGACTGGCAGGCACCCCCGAGTGGAACCCGACGACGACGCTTCGCGGCCTGTCGGCACTCCCGGTGGCGACCGGCTGACTCCGGACGCGTGACCTGATGGCCGGGACGGCTGTCCCGAACCGGTCAGGCCACGGACGGGCGTTCCGGGTACGCCCGGACCGGCCCGGTCCTCGGCGCCAGGACGTGGAAGCGCGTGCACACCCAGCCGGTGCGGCCGCGTTCGAAGCGGGCCGCTACCGCGTGTACCCGTCCGCCGCTGGTCAGGGTGGTGCTCGCTTCGAGGGCGGTTTCCGACGGACGGCACACGTGCAGCCCGCCGATGCGGTGATGGGCGCCGGGCACTGGGCCGTGCGCGGCCAGCCGGGCGAACAGGGCCTCGTCCACGAGCGGCCGGATCTGCGCGGCCGCCCTTCTGCCTGCGAGCACTTCGAGGATCGCGGTGAGCCGCTGCAGGAGCCGCCGTTCGGTGGGTGGTTCCGCGAGCCGGACCAGGCGGTGCCCGGCAGGCGGCAGATCCCGTACCGCCGGGCGCGCCACCCGGCGGTGGATCCGGCGCACGGGCCGGGACGTCAACGAGCGGAGGTGGTGCGTCGGCATGAATTCCTCCCTGAACACGGACGTGCCACTCACCGGGTAAGTGCGTCCTGCCCTCGGGAAACCGCACAACCGGTGCCTGATCGGGCGGAAACCGGCCAAATGGACTGGATACGCGTGCTTAATGCGCTATGGCTGGTGCCGCCGCAACAGCGGATAGGCTTGTCACGTGCTGAAAGGCTTGCTGGTCGACTACGCCGGAGTTCTCACCGACCCGGAAGCGGGGCTGCTCTACGACTATCTGCGCGACGTGCGGGCCGCCGGCACCCGCACCGCACTCGTGTCGAACGCGCCCGGAGCAGGTCCCGGCGCGAAGGCCGAGCTCGGGCCGTACTTCGACGCGCTGGTGTTCTCCGGCGAGGTCGGCGTGGCCAAGCCGAACCGCGAGATCTACCTGGTGGCTGCCGAACGCCTCGGCCTGTCCGCGGCCGGCTGTGTGTTCGTGGACGACGCCGAACGCAACGTCCGTGGTGCGGTCGAGGCGGGCATGGTCGGCGTGCACCACCTGACCGTGCCTGCGACGCTCGACGAGCTGGCCGCGTTGTTCAGCTGAGCCCGCGCCGCACCAGCTCGAACGACACCACTGCGGCCGCCGCGGACACGTTCAGCGATTCGACCTCGCCGGGCATCGGGATGGCAACCCATTCCGTCACGAGATCCGCCACCTCCGCACCGACGCCGCCGGTCTCGCCGCCGAGGACGAAGACCGCGCGCTGCGGCAGGTCCACGTCGAACACCGAGGTGACGGCGGACGCACCCAGCGCGTACAGGCCGTAGCCGGCTTCGATCAGCAGCTCCGCCGCCTCGCGGGCGCTCGCGCAGCGGAGCACCGGTGCCCGGAACGCCACCCCCGCGGACGCCTTGACCACCAACGGGTCGAGTGCCGCCACGCCTCGGCGCGGCACGATCACCCCGGCCAGCCCCGCGGCCGTGGCGGTGCGCAGGATCATGCCGACGTTCGCGGGCGTGGTGATGCCGTCGAGCAGCAGCAACCGGTCCGGCGGGCGGCGGTCGTCGAGTGCAGCGGCGAGCGGGCGCATCCGCGGCGCGACCACGTCCGCGAGCACGCCCTGGTCCTGTTTGCCGTTGCCGGCCAGCACCTTCACCCGGTGCGCGCTCGCCCGCTGCACCGGCACCCCGGCCGCCTTCGCCGCGCGCTGGATCTCCGCGGCACCCGGGCCGCGCGCGGTGTCGGCGAGGATCACCTTGTCCACCCGCAGGCCCTCGTCCGCGAGCGCCTCCAGCACGGGCTTGCGCCCGTAGACGGTCAGGAACCGGTCCTTCGGGGAAACCGCCACGTCATCACCCACGCCGCTCAGTCTCGCACTGTGTAAGGATCGGCCCATGCCCGACCGCCTGTCCGCCCTGGACGCCTCGTTCCTGTACGTGGAGGACCAGACGACGCCGATGCACGTCGGCGGGGTGGCGATCTTCGAACGACCGCCATCGGGGTTCACCTACGAGCAGCTGCTGGCGCTGATCGGCGCGCGGCTGGCGTTCCTGCCCCGCTACCGCCAGCGGGTGCTCGGCGTACCGGGGCACCTGGCGCGTCCGGTGTGGGTGGACGACGTCGACTTCGACCTGAACTACCACGTCCGGCGGTCCGCGCTGCCCGAGCCGGGCAGCGCCGAGCAGCTGTTCGACCTGGTGGCCCGCCTGATGTCGCGCCGGCTCGCGCCGGAACGGCCGTTGTGGGAGGCCTACTTCGTGGAGGGGCTGTCCGGCGGCAGGGTGGCACTGGTCACGAAGACCCACCAGTCCGTTGTGGACGGTATCGGCACGATCGATCTCGGCCAGCTCATCCTCGACGAGAAGCCGGCGCCACCGGAGCCGTTCGAGGACAGCTGGACGCCGCGCCGGGAACCGAGCCGCACTCAGCTGATGCTCGACGCGGTGAGCGAGACCGTGCAGCGCCCCGGCGAGCTGGCGGAGAACGTCCGCTCGGCTGCCACCGACGCGTTCGCCACTGTGGGCAAGGTCGCGGAAACGCTCGGTGGTGTCGCGGCGACGGTGGTGCGGCCCGCGCCGTCCGGACCGCTGAACGTGCGCGTTTCCGGTGGCCGGATGTTCGCCGTGGTGCGCACGCGGCTGGAGGATTTCCGTGCGGTCCGTGCGAAACACGGCGGCACGGTCAACGACGGCATCCTCGCCGCGATCACCGGTGCGCTGCGGGAATGGCTGCTGTCGCGCGGGGAGAGCCTGACGCCAACGTCGAGCGTGCGTGCGCTGGTGCCGATGGCGGTGCACGATGTCGAGACGGCCGAGTACGCTCCGCCCGCGCTGATCGGCAACGAGGTGGCGGCCTATCTGGTGGACCTGCCGGTCGGCGAGCCGAACGCAGTGCTGCGGCTGCAGCACATCGGCCACGCGATGGACGAACACCTCGACTCCGGCCGTTCGGTGGCCGCGCGCGGTCTGCTCAAGGTGAGCGGCTTCGCCCCGGCGACGCTGCACTCGCTCGGCGCGCGGGCAGGCGGGTCGCTGTCCGGGCGGATCTTCAACCTGATGGTCACGAACTCACCCGGCCCGCAGGTGCCGATGTATGCGGGGGAGGCCAGACTGGTGGAGATGTTCCCGGTGATGCCGCTGATGCGTACCCAGGCGCTGGCGATCGGGGTCACGTCCTACCACGGCGGCGTCTACTTCGGACTCAACGGCGACCGCAAGGCCGCGTTCGACGTCGAGCTGCTCGGCGGGATGATCGAAGAAGCGTTGGAAGAGCTGAAGGGTGCGCACTGGTGAGGATCTATTTGCCGGCCACGATCGCGATGTTGCGGGACCTCGAAGCGAGCGGAGAAATCCGCGCCCGCAGCGGGACGGCGTTCGCGCTCACGCCCGCGCTGCGCGAGGCGTACGTGAGCGGTTCGGACGAGGAACTGGAGTACGCGGCCCTGCTCGACGCGGCACGGGCGTCCCTGCGGCTGATCTCGGCCGAGGAGAAGGGCGAACCCCGCCGAGCGGTGGTCTCGGCCGATGTGGACAACGTGACCCTGCGTGCCGACCTGGACGCCGCAGTGGTCCGCCTGGACGGCCCGGTCCCGCTGTCCCAGATCGCCGCAATCCACGTGGACGCCGCCGAAGCAGCCGACGCAGTCACCGCAGCCGCCGCAGTAATCGACGCCGCAGACCTTGGCGACGAAGACGCAGAATTCACCCTCGGCGACGCCGAAGACCACGAACTGGCTTGGTACGCACCCCAGGAACTGCCCTTCCTGCTGGAGCTGTTGTAACGGGAAGTGGGTTGCGGGGTTGGCGACGCGGTAGGTGAGT